>NZ_SSOJ01000115.1 GCF_029871205.1 Pseudomonas sp. BN417
GCCCTGGGTGTCCTGGCCCAGCAGGCCGCCGCCGGCGGCTTCATCGAGGACAGCAAGGCCAGCCTCGCCCTGCGCAACTTCTACATCAACTCGGACAACCGCGAAGGCACCGCCGCGCCCTCCAAACAGGAGGAGTGGGGCCAGGGCTTCCTGTTCAACTACGCCTCGGGCTTCACCGAGGGCACGGTCGGCGTCGGCGTCGACGCCCTCGGTCTGCTCGGCGTCAAACTGGACTCCGGCAAGGGCCGCCACTACAACCCGACCAGCGCCAACTACGGCGGTACGGTGTTCCCCACCGACAACGACGGCCGCGCCAAGGACGATTTCGGCAGCCTCGGGGTGACCGGCAAGCTGCGCTTCTCCAAGACCGAGGCGCGCCTGGGCACCCTGCTGCCGAAGCTGCCGGTGGTGACCTACAACGATGGCCGCCTGCTGCCGCAGACCTTCGAGGGCGGGCAGATCACCGCCAACGAGATCGCCGGGCTGACCCTGGTCGGCGGCCAGCTGGAACACGCCAAGGGGCGTAACTCCAGCGACGCCCGCGGCCTCTCCATCGCCGGTGCGAACAACGCCCGCAGCGGCCAGTTCGTCAACAAGTTCTACTTCGCCGGCGGCGACTACAAGGTCAGCGACGCCCTGCTCGCGCAGTACTACTACGGCAACCTGGAAGACTTCTATCAGCAGCACTTCCTCGGCCTGACCCACACCTGGGCGCTGCCAGTGGGCGCGTTGAAGTCCGACCTGCGCTACTTCCACAACAGCGCCGACGGCCAGAACGGCAGCGCCGCCGGGCGTCGCGAAGGCTTTGTCAGCAGCGGCAACTGGGCGGCCAACGACCCGCACCGCGGCGAAGTCGACAACCGCACCTGGAGCGCCTTGTTCACCTACAGCCTGGCCGGCCACGCGGCGAGCCTGGGCTACCAGCAGCTCTCCGGCGACAGCGCCTTCCCCTTCCTCAACCAGGGCGACGGCGCCACCGCCTACCTGATCACCGACCGCCAGATCGGCAAGTTCCTCAGCGCGGGCGAGCGCACCTGGGTGGCCGAGTACGGCTACGACTTCGCCAAGCTCGGGGTGCCGGGGCTGAAGGCCCAGGCGACCTACCTCAGGGGCAGCAACATCGAGACCCAGGGCGATGACCAGGGCGAGTGGGAGCGCGATTTGCGCCTCGACTACGTGCTGCAGAGCGGCCCGCTGAAGGGCCTGGGCGTGTCCTGGCGCAACGCATCGCTGCGCAGCGATGCGGTGCGCGACCAGGACGAGAACCGGTTGATCCTCAGTTACACCCTGACGCTGCTGTAAGGGCGTATTGGGCAGGCCTGCGGCCTGCTTGGCGAATGAATTCGCCCCTACAGGAAGAGCGCCCCGAGGCACGGACAGCCCCCTCTCCCTTCAGGGAGAGGGTTGGGGAGAGGGTGGCGGCCCCTTCGCGAATGAATTCGCTCCCACAGATATGTGCCGGGAACCTCATTCCAGACGGTTTCCCGGCGTTTTCACGGGTGAAATTCAATAGCTCAATAAGTAATAAATAAATCGTTATTTATTCTTTTTAATTTTCAGCGCCGCTGCGCATAGTGAGCCCCACGGAACGACACCAGTACACAGGAGCAGCACCATGAGTATCCGCCTCGGCGACATCGCCCCCGACTTCGAACAGGACTCCAGCGAAGGTCGCATTCGCTTCCATGAATGGCTGGGCCACAGCTGGGGCGTGCTCTTCTCGCACCCGGCCGACTTCACCCCGGTGTGCACCACCGAGCTCGGCTTTACCGCCAAGCTGAAGGATGAATTCGCCGCCCGCGGGGTCAAGGTCATCGCCCTCTCCGTGGACCCGGTGGACTCCCACCAGCGCTGGATTGAGGACATCAACGAGACCCAGGTCACCCTGGTCAACTTCCCGATCATCGCCGACGCCGACCGCCAGGTTTCCGACCTCTACGACCTGATCCACCCGAACGCCAACGACACCCTCACCGTGCGTTCGCTGTTCATCATCGACCCGAACAAGAAGGTGCGCCTGATCATCACCTACCCGGCGAGCACCGGGCGCAACTTCAACGAGATCCTGCGGGTGATCGACTCCCTGCAGCTGACCGACAACCACAAGGTCGCCACCCCGGCCAACTGGCAGGACGGCGATGACGTGGTGATCGTGCCCTCGCTCAAGGACGAGGACGAAATCCGCCAGCGCTTCCCGCGTGGCTACAAGGCGGTCCGGCCCTACCTGCGCCTGACCCCGCAACCCAACCGCTGATCCACTCGGCGCATTCCGCGCACAGAACGACCCCGCCTTACTCACCCGCCAACGGGCCAGCAGGCAACGACACCACAAGCAAAGTCATGAGGAGAGCGCCATGCGCACCATCACTTTGCGTCGGAGCCTGGCTGCCCTGTTCGCGGCTGCCCTGGCTTTCGGCGCCATCACCCAGGCACAGGCCGAGACCCTGCGAATCGGCTACCAGAAATACGGCACCCTGGTGCTGCTCAAGGCCAAGGGCTCGCTGGAGAAGCGCCTGGCGGACCAGGGCATCGAGGTGAAGTGGACCGAGTTCCCTGGCGGGCCGCAGCTGCTGGAGGGCCTGAACGTCGGCTCCATCGACTTCGGCGTGACGGGCGAAACCCCGCCGGTGTTCGCCCAGGCCGCCGGTGCCGATCTGCTCTACGTGGCCTATGAGCCGCCGGCGCCGCTGAGCGAGGCGATCCTGGTGCCCAAGGGCTCGCCCATCCAGTCGGTCAAGGAGCTGGCCGGCAAGAAGGTCGCCCTGAACAAGGGCTCCAACGTCCACTACCTGCTGGTGCGCGCCCTGGAAGAGGCCGGCCTGAAGTACGGCGACATCCAGCCCGTCTACCTGCCGCCGGCCGATGCCCGCGCCGCCTTCGAGCGCGGCAGCGTGGACGCCTGGGTGATCTGGGACCCCTTCCAGGCCGCCGCCGAGCAACAGCTTGAAGCGCGCACCCTGCGCAATGGCGAGGGGCTTGTGGATAACCACCAGTTCTACCTTGCCACCCGCCACTACGCCCAGAAGCACCCGCAGGTGATCAGCACCCTGATCGAGGAAGTGCGCGCCGTGGGCGAGGACTCCAGGGCCGATCCGGACAAGGTCACCGAACAGGTCGCGCCGCTGCTGGGCTTGCCTGCGGACATCACCTCCATCGCGGTGAAACGCCAGGGCTACGGCGCCCAGCCGTTGACCCCGGAGGTGATCGCCGCGCAACAGAAGATTGCCGATACCTTCACCGCGCTGAAGCTGATCCCGAAAAAACTCAGCATCGCCGACGTGATCTGGAGTCCGCCGGCCAAGGTCGCGCAGCAGTAATTCCGAAGCACTGGGTGAGGGCGGTGCCGTCTGGTGCTTCCCTCTCCCCCGGCCCCTCTCCCTGAAGAGGAGAGGGGAGTATTTAAGGAGACCACTCCATGAGCTTGAACATCTTCTGGTTCCTGCCGACCCACGGCGACGGCCACTACCTCGGTACATCCGAGGGCGCCCGCGCCGTCGACCACGGCTACCTGCAACAGATCGCCCAGGCCGCAGACCGCCTCGGCTTCGGCGGCGTATTGATCCCCACCGGGCGCTCCTGCGAGGACTCCTGGCTGGTGGCCGCCTCGCTGATTCCCGTGACCCAGCGCCTGAAGTTCCTGGTGGCCCTGCGCCCCGGGATCATTTCGCCGACCGTGGCCGCGCGCCAGGCGGCCACACTGGATCGCCTGTCCGGCGGCCGCGCCCTGTTCAACCTGGTGACCGGCGGCGACCCGGACGAGCTGGCCGCCGACGGCCTGCACCTGAATCATGAAGAACGTTACGAAGCCTCGGTCGAGTTCACCCGTATCTGGCGCCGCGTGCTGGAAGGCGAAACCGTCGACTACGACGGCAAGCACATCCAGGTGAAGGGCGCCAAGCTGTTCTACCCGCCGTTGCAGCAGCCGCGCCCGCCGCTGTACTTCGGCGGCTCTTCCGAAGCAGCCCAGGACCTGGCGGCCGAGCAGGTCGAGCTGTACCTGACCTGGGGCGAGCCGCCCTCGGCGGTGAAGGAGAAGATCGAACAGGTACGCGCCAAGGCCGCCAAGCAGGGCCGCACTGTCCGCTTCGGCATCCGTCTGCACGTGATTGTGCGGGAAACCGTTGAGGCCGCCTGGGCCGCTGCCGACCGCCTGATCGAGAACCTCGACGACGCGACCATCGCCAAGGCCCAGGCCGCCTTCGCCCGCTTCGACTCGGTGGGCCAGCAGCGCATGGCCGCCCTGCACAACGGCAGGCGAGACCAGCTGGAAGTCAGCCCCAACCTCTGGGCCGGCGTCGGCCTGGTACGCGGCGGCGCCGGTACCGCGCTGGTGGGCGACGGCCCGACCGTGGCCGCACGGGTGAAGGAATATGCCGATCTGGGCATCGACACCTTCATCTTCTCCGGCTACCCGCACCTGGAAGAGTCCTACCGCGTCGCCGAACTGCTGTTCCCGCACCTGGATGTGGCGCGGCCGCAGAACAACGACGGCCTGGCCTTCGTCAGCCCCTTTGGCGAGATGGTGGCCAACGAGGCGCTGCCCGAACCCAAGCTGCACAACGTCGCATCGCAGAGCTGAGGACGCGGGGATGAAGCTCGATTCGATACTCCTGCGCCTGGCGCCCTGGGCACTGCCCGTGGCGCTGCTGGCGATCTGGCAGGGCGCGGTGGCGACCGGCCTGCTCTCCACCCGCATCCTGCCGGCGCCGAGCGCCGTGCTGGAGGCGGGCTGGGACCTGCTCGCCAGCGGCGAGATCTGGACCCACCTGGCCATCAGCGGCTGGCGCGCCGGCATCGGCTTCGCCATTGGCGGCGGCTTGGGCCTGTTGCTGGGCTTCATCACCGGCCTGTCGAAGTGGGGCGAACGCCTGCTCGACAGCTCGGTGCAGATGATCCGCAACGTGCCGCACCTGGCGCTGATCCCGCTGGTAATCCTGTGGTTCGGCATCGACGAGTCGGCGAAAATCTTCCTGGTCGCCCTCGGCACCCTGTTCCCCATCTACCTCAACACCTACCACGGCATCCGCAACGTCGACCCGACGCTGGTGGAGATGGCTCGCAGCTACGGCCTGTCCGGCTTCTCGCTGTTCCGCCAGGTGATCCTGCCCGGCGCGCTGCCCTCGATCCTGGTCGGCGTGCGCTTCGCCCTCGGCTTCATGTGGCTGACCCTGATCGTCGCCGAGACCATTTCCGCCAGTTCCGGCATCGGCTACCTGGCGATGAACGCCCGCGAATTCCTGCAGACAGACGTCGTCGTGCTGGCGATCCTGCTCTATGCCGTGCTCGGCAAGCTCGCGGACGTCGCTGCCCGTGGCCTGGAGCGTGTCTGGCTGCGCTGGCACCCGGCCTACCAGGCCAAGGGAGGTGCCGCATGACCGCCCTGCAGACGCCACAACGCCTGAAGCGCGGTATCTCGCTGGGCGGCACCCCGCTGGCGCTGCGTGACATCGGCAAATCCTTCGGCGAGCGCGAGGTGCTCAAGGGCATCGATCTGCTGATCCCCGCCGGCCAGTTTGTCGCCGTGGTGGGCCGCAGCGGTTGCGGCAAGAGCACCCTGCTGCGTCTGCTGGCGGGCCTGGACCAGCCGTCCCGTGGCGACCTGCTGGCCGGCTCGGCACCGCTGGAGGATGCCCGCGAGGACACCCGCCTGATGTTCCAGGACGCACGCCTGCTGCCCTGGAAACGGGTGATCGACAACGTTGGCCTGGGCCTTTCCGGCGACTGGCGCCCGCACGCCCTGGAAGCGCTGGAAGCTGTGGGTCTGGCCGACCGCGCCAAGGAGTGGCCGGCGGCGCTGTCCGGCGGGCAGAAGCAGCGCGTGGCCTTGGCCCGTGCGCTGATCCACCAGCCGCGCCTGTTGCTGCTGGACGAGCCCCTGGGCGCGCTGGATGCCCTGACCCGCATCGAGATGCAGCAGCTGCTCGAGCGTCTCTGGCAGCAGCATGGCTTCACCGTGCTGCTGGTGACTCACGACGTGAACGAGGCGGTGGCCGTCGCCGACCGGGTGATCCTGATCGAGGACGGCGCCATCGGCCTCGACCTGCCGGTGGAGCTGGCGCGCCCCCGCGCCCGTGGCTCGGCGCGCCTGGCCGCACTGGAAGCGGAAGTGCTGGACCGGGTGCTGGCGCTCCCGGCCGCGCCTCCGGAACCCGAACCCCTTTCCCCCCTGCCCACGCAATTGCGTTGGGCGCTCTGACCTAAACCCCATATCCCGAGCAAAGGAAGAACCGCCATGACCATCAAAGCCATCAACGTCCGCAACCAGTTCAAGGGCACCATCAAGGAAATCGTCGAGGGCCCGGTGCTCTCCGAGATCGACGTGCAGACCGCCGCCGGAATCGTCACCTCGGTCATCACCACCCGCTCCGTGCGCGAGTTGGAGCTGGGGGTCGGTTCCGAAGTGATCGCCTTCGTGAAGTCCACGGAGGTGTCCATCGCCAAGCTGTGAGGCTCCAGGGAGGTTGGGCTGCTTTTCCTGTGGGGGCGAATTCATTCGCTAAGCAGTCCGCGGGACTGCCCGGCTGGGTCGGGGACCGCTACGCGGTCCTCAGCGAATGAATTCGCCCCCACAAGAGCAAGGCCACCCTGCAATTCTGTACCCGCCCCAAAAACAAACCCCCGCATTCGCGGGGGTTCGTTTTTTCAGCTCAGCCTCAGCGCTTTTGCGGCGCCGGCTGCTGCTGGGTGATGCAGTGGATGTTGCCGCCGCCGAGGAGGATCTCGCGGCCGGGCACCATCACCACTTCGTGTTGCGGGAAGACCCGCTTGAGGATGGCTTCGGCCGCGGCGTCCTTCGCGTCGTCGAACCTGGGCGCGACGATGCCGCCGTTGACGATCAGGAAGTTGACGTAGGAGCCGGCCAGGCGGATCGAGGGATCGCGTTCCTGGGTGCCTTCCACCAGGTCCACGCCCGCGCATTCTTCCTCGGTGGCGTAGATCGGGCCGGGGATCGGCATCTTGTGCACCACCAGCTGGCGGCCCTTGGCGTCACGGGCGCTTTCCAGCACCTTCATGGCCGCCTGGCAGCGCGGGTAGTTCGGGTCCTGCGGGTCGTCGGTCCAGGCCAGCAGCACTTCACCCGGACGCACGTAGCAACAGAAGTTGTCCACATGGCCGTCGGTCTCGTCGTTGTAGAGGCCATCCGGCAGCCAGATCACGGTCTCCACGGCCAGCTGCTCGCGCAGCACCGCTTCGATCTGCTCGCGGGACAGGTGCGGGTTGCGGTTCTTGTTCAGCAGGCACTCTTCGGTGGTGATCAGGGTGCCTTCGCCATCGACGTGGATGGAGCCGCCTTCCAGTACGAAACCATCGGTGCGGTAGCGCTTGCTGTGCTCGATCTCGAGGATCTTGCGTGCCACCTGGTCGTCGCGGTTCCAGGGGAAGTAGAGGCCGCCGTCGAAGCCGCCCCAGGCGTTGAAGGTCCAGTCCACACCGCGCACGTCGCCCTGGTCGTTGACCACGAAGGTCGGGCCGGTATCACGGACCCAGGCGTCGTCGGTGCTGATCTCCACCACGCGGATGTTCGGCTCGTCGAGGCGCGCGCGGGCGTTCTCGTACTGGCCGGCGGAGACGCAGACGGTCACCGGTTCGAAACGCGCGATGGCCTTGGCCACGGCGGTGAAGGCGACCTGCGCGGGCTTGCCGCCCAGGCGCCAGTTGTCGGGGCGCTCGGGCCAGACCATCCAGGTCTGGGTATGCGTTTCCCACTCGGCCGGCATGTGGAAGCCGTCGTCGCGCGGAAGGGTATTGAGAGTGTTCATTGATCCACCATCGATCTGAAAAGGGGCAGGGGCCAACCCGCTGGCGAACAGTGCATCGCCATCGGGCTGGCCCCTGAATTCGAGCATTACGACTCGAGGAAGCCGTCCAGAGTCTTGATCGGGGAGTATAGATTCGGGCGGCGATCGCGGAACACACCCCAGGCGCTGCGCACATGCTCCAGCTTTTCCAGGTCGAAGCTGTGCACCAGGATGCCTTCCTCGGTCTGGTTCAGTTCCTCGACCTTGGCGCCGAACTGGTCGGCGATGAAGGAGGAGCCATAGAAGGTGATGTCGTAGCCGTCCTGCTCTTCCTTGCCAATGCGGTTGGAAGCCACCAGCGGCATCAGGTTGGCACCGGCATGGCCCTGCTGCACGCGTTGCCAGTGGTCACGGGAGGTGATGTTCGGGTCGTGCGGCTCGCTGCCGATGGCGGTCGGGTAGAAGAGGATCTCGGCACCCAGCAGGGCCATGCTGCGGGCGGCTTCCGGGAACCACTGGTCCCAGCAGATGCCCACGCCGATCTTGGCGTAGCGGGTGTTCCATACCTTGAAGCCGGTGTCGCCCGGATTGAAGTAGTACTTCTCGTGGTAGCCGGGGCCGTCCGGGATATGGCTCTTGCGGTACACGCCGAGGTTGCTGCCGTCGGCATCGATGATGGCGATGCTGTTGAAACGCGCGCGGCCGGCCTGCTCGAAGAAGCTGATGGGCAGCACCACCTGCAGTTCGCGGGCGAGGTTCTGGAAGTGCGCGATGGCTTCGTTGGTCTCGGTCGGGGTCGCCAGCTGCAGGTAGTCCGGGTTCGGCTTCTGGCAGAAGTAGGGGGTCTCGAAGAGTTCCTGGATCAGGATGATCTGCGCGCCCTTGGCGGCGGCCTGACGGACCAGTTTTTCGGCGTTGGCGATATTCGCGGCGCGATTCCAGGAGCAGGCCATCTGGGTGGCGGCGACGGTAACGATGCGGGACATGGAGACACCTCGTCAGACGAATTCGGGCCGATTGCCGGATATCTATCGGCAATCGGGGTATTTCCGTGCTGGCGGGAAGCGGGCCGCCGTGCGGATGGCGACTTTATATCCGATAAAAATCTGTATTTGAAGCGTGATTTTTCTATCAGAAGGTGAATTCTGATTTATTTGCAGATAAATATCGGGTTTCTGTCGTCTCAGATCGCCAGGGCAGTCGTCCGCTTCGGCAGGTAGGGCGGCAGGTAGAGGCCGAGGTAGGCATCGAATACGCGCATGCCTTCCTCGGCCAGGCGCGGGGTGATTTCGCCGTGCATCTGCACCGAGCGGGCGTAGACGCGGTCGCCCAGCTCCATGGCCAGGGCGAAGACGTCGATATCGTCGGGCAGCACCGGCAGCTCGAAGTGGCGCTCGAAGAGGACGTGCATCAGCCGGCCCAGTTCGATGTCGTGCTGGCGATCGGCCTGGGTGACTTCGGTGAGGCCGTGCTGGGCGAGGATCAGCTGGCGCGCAGCGGCGTCGGCGGCGTAGATCGACAGCATGCGTTCTTCCACCAGCCGCGAAAGATCGTGCCAGTGGCGCAGGCCGTCATGCTCGATGGG
Source organism: Pseudomonas sp. BN417 (assembly GCF_029871205.1). GTDB lineage: Bacteria > Pseudomonadota > Gammaproteobacteria > Pseudomonadales > Pseudomonadaceae > Metapseudomonas. The sequence goes on from NZ_SSOJ01000115.1 coordinate 9,325, forward strand.
CTGCTGCAGGCAGGCGCGAAAGGCGGCGTGGATGTCGGCGGTCAGGGCTTCGAGGATCGCCGGCACGCTGGAGAAAAAGTGGTAGACGGAGGAGGGCGGCATCTCCGCGCGCTCGGCGACGCTGTAGATGGACAGGTTGGCCACGCCCTGTTCGGCCAGCAGGGCGCGGGCGGCATCGAGAATCCCGGCGATACGCAGCTGGCTGCTGGCGCGCGGCTTGCGGGCGGTGGCGGGGCGTGACATGGGCGGCTCCTTTCCGAAGAGCCGCTATTGGACGTCAGGCGGTGGGGTCGGAGCAAGAGAGAGAGGCAGGCCCGTGGGCCGCCATCGCGGATGAATTCGCCCACAGGGTCTGGTCGTAGGGTGCGCCGTGCGCACCAGGGCGCTTGCGCAGGAGTTCCGGTGCGCGCAGCGCACCCTACGGGTCATTTTCCTTCGCGGAAGGCGGTCCACACTTCGTCGCGGGTGGCGCTGAGCTTTTCCGGCACGGGCTCGACCGGGAACAGGCGGCGCTTGGTGTCCTTGTCCAGGTAGAGGCCCGGCTGGTTGCGCAGGGCGTCGTCCAGGTACTGGCGGGCGTCGGCGTTGCCGTTCGGGTAGAGCGTCGCGCTGGTGATCTTTGCCGCCACCTGGGGCTGCAGCATGTAGTCGATGAACCTGTGGGCCAGGTCGGAGCGCTTGGCGCTGCTGGGGATTACCAGGTTGTCGATGAACAGCACCGAGCCTTCGTCCGGCACCATGAAGGTCACCGGCTGGCCCGCCGCGGCGGCGTTCAGGGCGTCGCCGACCCAGGCCATGGCGACGCAGAGATTGCCCGCGTTGAGGTCGGCGATGTAGCGCTCGCTGTCGATGTAGCGCAGGTGCGGGCGCAGGGTGGTGAGGGCTTCGGCGCTGCGCTTGAGCCGACTCGGCGCGCTGCGGGCGAGGTTGTGGCCCTGGTAGTTGAGCAGCACGGCCAGGGTTTCGTCGGGGGCGTCCAGCAGGCTGATGCCGCACTGGCCGAGGCGCGCGCTCTGTTCGGCGTCGAACAGCAGGCTCCAGCTGTGGGGCAGCGGGCCGCCGAAGGCTTTCTCTGCCTGTGGGGTGTTCACCGCCAGGCCGACGGCGCCCCAGAGGTAGGGCACCGCATGCTGGTTGTTCGGGTCCATGGCGGCCAGCTTGCTCAGCAGCTGCTTGTCCAGGTGCTGGCGATTGGGCAGGCGGGTGAAGTCCAGGGGTTGCAGGCGACCGTCCTTGATCAGCCGGGGCAGGTCGTTGTGGGAGGGCACGGCGATATCGATCGGTTCGCCGCCGGCGAGCGCCTTGTGGAGCTCCTCCGCGCTGCTGAAGGTGTGGTACTCGACGCGGATGCCGGTTTCCTTCTGGAAGTCCTCGAGCACCTGCGGGGCGATGTAGTCGTTCCAGTTGTACACGTGGATCAGGTCTTCGGCCTGGGCCAGCGCGGGCAGCAATGCGAGCAACAGCGGGGCGAGCAAGCGGGGCATGACGTCCTCCCTGGTATGAGCATGCGGTTTCTGGTTGTTGTTATTCGGGTACAGCGAGGCCGCGGAGGGCCGGAATGGACCGCCGTGCCGGGTATTGCCAAGGTGCAGATACGACAACGCCGGCCCTGGGGCCGGCGTTGTGGACTCGCTTACACGGTATGCAGGTACCAGTTGTACTCGAGGTCGGAGATCGAGTGCTCGAACTCCTCCAGCTCGCTTTCCTTACAGGCGACGAAGATGTCGATGTAATCCGGGCTGATGTACTTGTTCAGAACTTCGTTGTCGTCCAGCTCGCGCAGGGCATCGCGCAGGTTGTTCGGCAGGCTCTGTTCCAGTTGCTCGTAGGAGTTGCCTTCGATGGGCACACCCGGTTCTATCTTGTTGGTCAGACCGTGGTGAATACCGGCCAGGATGGCCGACATCATCAGGTAGGGGTTGGCGTCGGCACCGGCCACGCGGTGTTCCAGGCGCACGGCGTCCGCGCTGCCGGTGGGCACGCGCAGGGCGACGGTACGGTTGTCCAGGCCCCAGCTCGGTGCGTTCGGCACATAGAACTGCGCGCCGAAGCGGCGATAGGAGTTCACGTTCGGGCAGAGGAACGCCATGGAAGCAGGCATGGTCTCGAGCACACCGCCGACCGCGTGGCGCAGGGCGGCGTTCTGCTCGGGATCATCGGAGGTGAAGATGTTCTTGCCGGTCTTCTTGTCGATGAGCGAAATGTGCACGTGCAGGCCGTTGCCCGCCTGGCCCGGGTAGGGCTTGGCCATGAAGGTGGTGTCCATCTCATGGTCGTAGGCGATGTTCTTGATCAGGCGCTTGAGCAGGACTGCGTAGTCGCAGGCCTCGATAGCGTCCTCGACGTGGTGCAGGTTGACCTCGAACTGCGCCGGGGCGCTTTCCTTGACGATGGCGTCGGCCGGGATGCCCTGGACCTTGGCGCCTTCGAGGATGTCCTGCAGGCAGTCGGCATACTCGTCCAGGTCGTCGATCAGGTAGACCTGGGTGGACTGCGGGCGTTTGCCGGAGATAGGGGAACGTGGCGGCTGCGGACGGCCATTAATGTTCTCCTGGTCGATCAGGTAGAACTCCAGTTCGAATGCTGCGCAGATGGTCAGGCCGAGGGCGTCGAACTTCTCCACCACCTGGCGCAGGACCTCGCGCGGGTCGGCGAAGAACGGCTCGCCTTCGATCTCGTGCATGGTCATCAGCAGCTGAGCGGTGGGGCGCTTCTGCCAGGGCTCGTCGCTGAGGGTACCGGGGATGGGGTAGCAGATACGGTCCGCGTCACCGATGTCCAGGCCGAGGCCGGTGCTTTCGACGGTGGCACCATTGATGTCGAGGGCGAAGAGCGAAGCGGGGAGGTTGATGCCTTTTTCGTAGACTTTGTGGAGGCTGGCACGCTCTATTCGCTTGCCTCGTACGACTCCATTCATATCTGCAATCAGTAGGTCGACGAACTGGACCTCAGGATGCTCCTTAAGGAACTCGTTCGCTTCTTGAAGCTGAACGGCACGCGGGGGTACCGACATGATGCAACACCTTTATTGTTAAAAATATCAATCACGTTCTAGCTAAGGTGTGAGTCAATCTGAAACACCCCTAGCTGTCAAGTGACGCCTATTATGCCCTAAAAATGGGCTCGATGGCCAGTTTTGGGGCGTTCCGGGGCCTTTGAATCCCTCTCTAAACCATATCGGCTGCGGTGCTCAGTGGGGCGTGTTCAATTTTTTACAGCCCTATTGTGTAATAAAATGAACAACGCTAAGCTCGGCCGAAACCCATAACAGACAAATAAAACGGGTGTCTCATGTCTCGCCTGCCGTTGATCGGCGTAACCGCTTGCACCAGAGAGATTGGTCCTCAGACCTATCATATAGCTGGTGACAAGTATGTTCGTGCGGTGGCGGTCGGAGCTGGCGGTGTGCCGCTGGTGATTCCGGCCCTGGCTGAACTGATGGACCAGACGACCCTCCTGGCCAGTCTGGACGGTCTTCTCTTTACCGGCTCCCCGTCCAATGTGGAGCCCCATCATTATCTAGGGCCCGCTTCCGCGCCCGGCACCAAGCACGATCCCGAACGTGACCGCACCACTCTGCCGCTGGTCCGTGCGGCCGTGGCCGCTGGTATCCCGGTCCTGGGCATCTGCCGTGGTTTCCAGGAAATGAACGTGGCCTTCGGCGGTTCCCTGCACCAGCGCGTACATGAGATAGAAGGATTGATGGACCACCGCGAGCCGGGCGACCAGCCCCTCGAGGTGCAATACGCTCCCCGCCACCTGCTGCGGGTGCAGCCGGGTGGCGTTCTCGACGGCATCGGCTTGCCGTCCGAGATCCAGGTCAACTCCATTCATGGCCAGGGCGTTGAACGTCTGGCGCCGGGCCTGCGTGTAGAGGCTCTGGCGCCAGATGGGTTGGTCGAGGCCTTTTCGGTCGAAGGCGCCAGGAATTTTGCTTTAGGCGTGCAGTGGCACCCCGAGTGGCAAGTGCGGACCAACCCGAACTATCTCGCCATCTTTCAGGCCTTTGGTGAGGCTTGCAGGAAGAAGGCGGGGCAACGCTGAGCGGGAGACCCAACTGCAGGAAACCAACGAAGTTGCCGTGTCGCGGAGTTCGGACTGTACTGACCGCGATGGGCCGCCTCATCGGGCGCGTTCGGCGCGAACCTGCAGAAGCCTCCTAGTGAAGCTCTCAACCCTGAGGTCTTTATGACTACCAAGCTCGACCAGCTGACCAGCTGGCTGAAAGAACGCAAAATCACCGAAGTTGAATGCATGATCAGTGACCTTACCGGCATTGCCCGCGGTAAGATCTCGCCGACCAACAAGTTCCTGGACGAGAAGGGCATGCGCCTCCCCGAGAGTGTGCTGCTGCAGACCGTTACCGGCGACTATGTCGAAGACGACATCTATTACGAGCTGCTCGACCCGGCCGACATCGACATGTTCTGCCGACCGGACGAGAACGCCGTCTACCTGGTGCCCTGGGCCATCGAGCCCACTGCGATGGTGATCCACGACACCTTCGACAAGCAGGGCAACCCCATCGAGCTGTCTCCGCGCAACCTGCTCAAGCGTGTACTCAAGCTATACGCCGACAAGGGCTGGAAACCCATCGTGGCGCCGGAGATGGAGTTCTACCTGACCAAGCGTTGCGACGATCCGGACTTCCCGCTGCAGGCTCCGCTGGGCCGCTCGGGCCGTCCGGAAACCGGCCGCCAGTCCTTCTCCATCGACGCGGCGAACGAGTTCGACCCGCTGTTCGAGGACATGTACGACTGGTGCGAGATGCAGGACCTGGACCTCGACACCCTGATCCACGAGGAAGGCCCGGCGCAGATGGAAATCAACTTCCGTCACGGCGACGCCCTGGAGCTGGCCGACCAGATTCTGGTGTTCAAGCGCACCATGCGCGAGGCCGCGCTCAAGCACAACGTGGCGGCGACCTTCATGGCCAAGCCGATCACCGACGAGCCGGGCAGCGCCATGCACCTGCACCAGAGCGTGATCGACATCAAGACCGGGAAGAACATCTTCTCCAACGATGACGGTTCCATGAGCGAGCTGTTCCTGCACCACATCGGCGGCCTGCAGAAATACATCCCCGAAGTGCTGCCGCTGTTCGCGCCGAACGTGAACTCCTTCCGCCGTTTCCTGCCGGACACCTCCGCGCCGGTGAACGTGGAATGGGGCGAGGAGAACCGCACCGTGGGCCTGCGTGTTCCGGATGCCGGTCCGGAAAACCGCCGCGTGGAGAACCGCCTCGCCGGCGCCGACGCCAACCCCTACCTGGCCATCGCCGCCAGTCTGCTGTGCGGCTACATCGGCATGACACAAGGCCTGACGCCCAGTGCACCGGTCAAGGGCCGTGGCTATGAGCGCCGCAACCTGCGCCTGCCGATCACCATCGAGGCGGCGCTGGAGCGGATGGAGGCCTGCCGGGATATCGAGGAATACCTGGGCGGCAAGTTCGTGACGGCCTATGTGGCGGTCAAGCGTGCCGAGCATGAGAACTTCAAACGGGTGATCAGCTCCTGGGAACGCGAGTTCCTGCTGCTCTCCGTCTGATCAGAAACGGAAGGCCGGCCGCCCCGGCCGGCCCTCCAGATGTGTGTTGATTGAGGTAAGGATATGAATAGCCAAGTGACCAACCCCAAGACCCTTGAATGGCAAGCGCTCGGTCGTGACCACCACCTGCCGCCGTTCACCGACTACAAGGCGCTGAACGCCAAGGGTGCGCGGATCATCACCAAGGCCGAAGGCGTGTACATCTGGGACAGCGAGGGCAACAAGATCCTCGACGGCATGGCCGGCCTCTGGTGCGTCAACGTCGGCTACGGCCGCGAGGAGCTGGTGCAGGCGGCGACCCGGCAGATGCGTGAACTGCCTTTCTACAACCTGTTCTTCCAGACCGCGCACCCGCCGGCGGTGGAACTCTCCAAGGCGATCGCCGAGATCGCGCCGGAAGGCATGAACCACGTGTTCTTCACCGGCTCCGGCTCGGAAGCCAACGACACCGTGCTGCGCATGGTCCGCCACTACTGGGCGATCAAGGGGCAGCCGCAGAAGAAAGTCATCATCGGCCGCTGGAACGGCTACCACGGCTCCACCGTCGCTGGTGTCAGCCTGGGCGGCATGAAGGCCCTGCACGGTCAGGGCGACCTGCCGATTCCCGGCATCGAGCACATCGCCCAGCCTTACTGGTTCGGTGAGGGCGGCGACATGGCGCCGGCCGAGTTCGGCGTCTGGGCCGCCGAGCAGCTGGAGAAGAAGATCCTCGAAGTCGGCGAAGACAAGGTCGCCGCCTTCATCGCCGAACCCATCCAGGGCGCCGGCGGCGTGATAGTTCCGCCGGAAACCTACTGGCCGAAGATCCGCGAGATCCTCGCCAAGTACGACATCCTCTTCATCGCCGACGAAGTGATCTGCGGCTTCGGCCGTACCGGCGAGTGGTTCGGCAGCCAGTACTACGGCAATGCCCCGGATCTGATGCCGATCGCCAAGGGCCTGACCTCCGGCTACGTCCCCATGGGCGGCGTGATCGTGCGTGACGAGATCGTCCATACCCTGAATGAGGGTGGTGAGTTCTACCACGGCTTCACCTACTCTGGTCATCCGGTAGCGGCGGCGGTGGCCCTGGAGAACATCCGCATCCTGCGGGAAGAGAAGATCGTCGAGAAGGTCAAGGCCGAAACGGCACCTTATTTGCAGCAGCGCTGGCAGGAGCTGGCCGACCACCCGTTGGTTGGCGAGGCGCGTGGGGTCGGCATGGTCGCCGCCCTGGAACTGGTCAAGAACAAGAAGACCCGTGAGCGTTTCGAGGGTGGCGTGGGGATGCTGTGCCGAGAGCACTGCTTCCGTAACGGCCTGATCATGCGCGCGGTTGGCGACACTATGATTATTTCGCCGCCGCTGGTGATCAGCAAAGACGAAGTCGACGAACTGGTGACCAAGGCGCGCAAGTGCCTCGACCTCACCCTGGCTGAAGTAAAAGGCTGAGAAAAAGAGGGCTGGGTGGTGGCATTTCGAGATGCCGCCTGTTGTAAGCAAGCCCTCTACCTTGCCAGACTTCGCTGGTGCGTTGGCCAGGCTCACCGAGTGGTGGCGTATTCGGTACGACGCCACTCGGACACTTCAACAAAAATGGAGCTACCCGCATGATCAAAACCTTCGGCAAGACCCTGCTCGCCATGACCCTGGCGACTGCCGTGGCCGGCATGGCCCAGGCTGACGACAAGGTGCTGCACGTCTACAACTGGTCGGACTACATCGCTCCGGACACCGTCGAGAAATTCACCAAGGAAACCGGCATCAAGGTCGTCTACGACGTCTTCGACTCCAACGAGACCCTCGAAGCCAAGCTTCTGGCGGGCAAGTCGGGTTACGACATCGTGGTGCCGTCCAACAACTTCCTGGCCAAGCAGATCAAGGCCAAGGTCTATCAGCCGCTGGACAAGTCCAAGCTGCCGAACTGGAAGAACCTGGACACCAACCTGCTGAAGACCGTCGAGGTCTCCGATCCGGGCAACCAGTACGCGTTCCCCTACATGTGGGGCTCCATCGGCATCGGCTACAACCCCGACAAGGTCAAGGCCGCGCTGGGAGACAACGCTCCGGTCAATTCCTGGGACCTGCTGTTCAAGCCGGAAAACATCGAGAAGCTGAAGTCCTGCGGCGTGTCCTTCCTCGACTCGCCGACCGAGATCCTGCCGATCGGCCTGCATTACCTGGGCTACAACCCTTTGAGCCAGGATCCCAAGGAGCTGAAGGAAGCCGAGGCGCTGTTCCTGAAGATCCGTCCGTACGTGACCTACTTCCACTCCTCGAAGTACATCGGCGACCTGGCCAACGGCAACATCTGCGTGGCGGTCGGCTACTCGGGTGACGTCTACCAGGCCAAGTCCCGCGCCGAAGAGGCCAAGGCTGGCGTGAAAGTCGCCTACAACATTCCGAAGGAAGGCGCTGGCACCTTCTTCGACATGGTCGCCATTCCGGCCGATGCCGCGAACCCGGCAGGCGCCTACGCCTTCATGAACTTCCTGATGAAGCCGGAAATCATGGCCGAGATCACCAACTCCGTGCAGTTCCCGAACGGCAACGCCGCCGCGACCGAACTGGTGGACGAGGCGATCCGCAAGGACCCGGGCATTTACCCGACCTCGGAGACCATGGCCAAGCTCTACGCCTTCCCGGACCTGCCGGCCAAGGTGCAGCGCGCCATGACTCGTACCTGGACCACCATCAAGTCGGGCAAGTAAGTACGGCTGCCGTGCCCGGCGGGGAGCCCCGCCGGTGCCCGGACCGCGCTGCAGCGAACCGCGAGTTCAGTTGCCCGGGTTGCGGGATAGACCCGGGCTCCTTCCGGCAGGGCCGGACACATCAAGAGGACGAATCTGTGCACTTCCCCAGCCGCAAGATGATGATCACTGTCGCCGCCACCTTGACCCTGGCCAGCCAGGCCCAGGCGGACCAGACGGTGCATATCTACAACTGGTCGGACTACATCGGCGAGACCACCCTGGCGGATTTCCAGAAGGACACCGGCATCAAGCCGGTGTATGACGTCTTCGACTCCAACGAGACCCTGGAAGGCAAGTTGCTGGCGGGCCACACCGGCTATGACGTCGTCGTGCCGTCCAACCATTTCCTCGGCAAGCAGATCAAGGCGGGCGCGTTCCAGAAACTCGACCGCAGCCAGCTGCCCAACTGGCAGAACCTGGACCCCAACCTGCTCAAGCAGCTCCAGCGCAACGATGCGGACAACCAGTACGCCGTCCCCTACCTGTGGGGCACCAACGGCATCGGCTACAACGTCGAGAAGGTCAAGGCCGTGCTGGGCGTCGACAGCATCGACTCCTGGGCGATGATCTTCGAGCCCGAGAACATCAAGAAGCTCAGCCAGTGCGGCGTGGCCTTCCTCGACTCGGCCGACGAGATGATCCCGGCCGTTCTCAACTACATGGGCCTGGACCCCAACAGCACCAATCCCGACGACTACAAGAAAGCCGAGGAGAAGCTGCTGGCGGTACGCCCCTACGTCACCTATTTCCACTCTTCCAAGTACATCGGCGACCTGGCCAATGGCGACATCTGCGTCGCGGCCGGCTTCTCCGGTGACATCTTCCAGGCCGCCTCGCGCGCCGAGGAAGCCGGCAAGGGTATCCAGATCGCCTACGCGATCCCGAAGGAAGGCGGCAACCTCTGGTTCGACATGCTGGCCATTCCGGTCGACGCGGCGAACGCCAAGCAAGCCCATACCTTCATCAACTATCTGCTCAAGCCCGAGGTGATCGCCAAGGTCAGCGACTACGTTGGCTACGCGAACCCCAACCTCAAGGCTGGAGAGTTCATGGATCAGGAAGTACGCACCGACGAGTCCGTCTACCCGCCACAAGCGGTGCTGGACAAGCTCTACGTTTCGGCGGAGCTGCCGCCGAAGGTCCAGCGGCTGATGACCCGCAGCTGGACCAAGGTCAAGTCGGGCAAATGACGCAAGGCCGGTGGCGCTCGCCGTGTGGCGGGCCCGCCGGATCAACCAGGCGGAAGCAGGCAGGATGCCCAGCTCGCGCCCATGCTGTATAGACGCGCCCGTCCGCGGTGGTCGGGTAGCAAATTCTGGGAGTTGTGGTAATGGCAATAGCCTCCGGTGCCTACAAGAAAGCCCTCGAGGGCAACCAGCAACCCAAAGAGGTGCTGGTGAAAATCGACCGGGTGACCAAGAAGTTCGACGAGACGGTGGCCGTGGACAGCGTGTCCCTGGACATCAAGAAGGGTGAGATCTTCGCCTTGCTCGGCGGCTCCGGTTCGGGTAAATCAACCTTGCTGCGGATGCTCGCGGGCTTCGAGCGGCCGTCCGAGGGGCGCATCTTCCTCGATGGCGTCGACATCACCGACATGCCCCCCTACGAGCGCCCGATCAACATGATGTTCCAGTCCTATGCGCTCTTCCCGCATATGACTGTTGCGCAGAACATCGCCTTCGGACTTAAACAGGACAAGCTGCCAGCCGCTGAAATCGACGCGCGCGTCAACGAGATGCTCAAGCTGGTACAGATGACCCAGTACGCCAGGCGCAAGCCGCACCAGCTGTCCGGTGGTCAGCGCCAGCGGGTTGCCCTGGCCCGTTCCCTGGCCAAGAGTCCGAAGCTGCTGCTGCTCGACGAGCCCATGGGTGCCCTGGACAAGAAACTGCGTTCGCAGATGCAGCTGGAACTGGTGGAGATCATCGAGCGCGTGGGCGTGACCTGCGTGATGGTGACCCACGACCAGGAAGAGGCCATGACCATGGCCCAGCGCATCGCCATCATGCACCTGGGCTGCATCGAGCAGATCGGCAGCCCGGTGGACATCTACGAAACGCCGATCAGCCGGCAGGTCTGCGAGTTCATCGGCAACGTCAACCTGTTCGAAGGTGAAGTGGTAGAGGATGCCGAGGCCCATGCGCTGATCGCCTGCCCGCAACTGGAGCGGCCGATCTACGTCGGCCACGGCGTGACCACCTCGGTGCAGGACAAGCGCATCACCTACGCCCTGCGTCCGGAGAAACTGCTGGTCACCACCGAGCAGCCCACCTGCGAGTACAACTGGTCGCGCGGCCGGGTCCACGACATCGCCTACCTGGGCGGTCACTCGGTGTTCTACGTCAAGCTGCCCAACGGCACCGTCGTCCAGTCCTTCGTCGCCAATGCCGAGCGCCGTGGCGCCCGTCCGACCTGGGATGACGAAGTCTTTGTCTGGTGGGAAGACGACAGCGGCGTGGTACTGCGGTCATGAGAATCCCCAAACTGAAAAACCTGTTGCCGACTGGCCGGCACCTCGTCATCGGGGTTCCGTTCTTCTGGCTGTTCCTGTTCTTCCTGCTGCCTTTCGCCATCGTGCTGAAGATCAGCTTCGCCGAAGCCGACGTGGCGATCCCGCCCTACACGGATATCTACACCTGGGCGGACAACCAGTTCCAACTCATCCTCAACCTGGGCAACTACCTGCTGCTCAACGAGGACGAGCTGTACCTGGCGGCCTATTTCGGCTCGCTGAAGATCGCCTTCTTCAGCACCCTGATGTGCCTGCTGATCGGCTACCCGATGGCCTACGCCATCGCCCGCGCCAGCAAGGAAGCCCAGACGGTGCTGCTGCTGCTGATCATGATGCCGACCTGGACCGCGATCCTGATCCGCGTCTACGCCTGGATGGGCATCCTCAGCAACAACGGCCTGCTCAACGGTTTCCTGATGAGCATGGGGCTGATCAGTGAGCCGCTGCAGATCCTCAACACCAACATCGCGGTGTACATAGGCGTGGTCTATTCGTACCTGCCGTTCATGATCCTCCCGCTCTTCGCCAACCTGGTGAAGCACGACCCGAGCCTGCTGGAGGCTGCCTCCGACCTCGGTTCGAGCAACTTCAACAACTTCTGGAAGATCACCGTGCCGCTGTCGAAGAACGGCATCATCGCCGGCAGCATGCTGGTGTTCATCCCAGTGGTGGGCGAGTTCGTGATTCCGGAACTGCTCGGTGGCCCCGAGACGCTGATGATCGGCAAGGTGCTCTGGCAGGAGTTCTTCAACAACCGCGACTGGCCGGTGGCGTCCGCCCTGGCGGTGGTGATGCTGGCGATCCTCCTGGTGCCCATCATCCTCTTCAACAAGAACCAGGCGAAAGAGCTGGAGGGCAAGGTATGAGCATCACTCTGTTGATCGCCCCCACTTCTTCCCTCTTCAACAAGAATCAGGCGAAAGAACTGGAGGGCAAGGTATGAAGCGCTTCAGTTTCTCCACCCTGATGCTGTGGGTGGGTCTGCTGTTCATTTACCTGCCGATGGTCATCCTGGTCATCTACTCCTTCAACGCCTCCAAGCTGGTGACTGTCTGGGGCGGCTGGTCGGTGAAGTGGTACGTGGGCCTCTTGGACAACACCCAGCTGATGAACTCGGTGGGCCGTTCCCTGGAGATCGCCTGCTACACCGCGATCGCCGCGGTGGCCCTGGGTACCCTGGCCGCCTTCGTGCTGACCCGCATCCCGCGCTTCCGTGGCCGTACCGTATTCGGCGGCATGGTCACCGCGCCGCTGGTCATGCCCGAGGTGATCACCGGTCTGTCGCTGCTGCTGCTCTTCGTGGCCATGGCGCAACTGATCGGCTGGCCCCAGGAGCGTGGCATCGTCACCATCTGGATCGCCCACACCACCTTCTGTTCGGCCTACGTGGCCATCGTGGTGTCGGCGCGCCTGCGCGAGCTGGACCTGTCCATCGAAGAGGCGGCCATGGACCTGGGCGCGCGGCCGTGGAAGGTGTTCCTGCTGATCACCATCCCGATGATCGCACCGTCGCTGGCGGCGGGCGGCATGATGTCCTTCGCCCTGTCCCTGGACGACCTGGTCCTGGCCAGCTTCGTCTCCGGTCCCGGCTCCACCACCCTGCCGATGGAGGTCTTCTCCGCCGTGCGCCTGGGCGTGAAACCGGAGATCAACGCCGTGGCCAGCCTGATCCTGCTGACCGTCTCGCTCTTCACCTTCTTCGCCTGGTTCTTCACCCGCCAGGCCGAGGAACGTCGCAAGCGCGCGATCCAGCAGGCGATGGAAACCATGGCCGAGGAAGCCTCCGCCTCCACCTGGAAGCCGACCTCCACCCAGGCCGCCTGATCCAGCGCTGCAAAAGACAAAGGCCATCTTCGGGTGGCCTTTGTCGTTGTGGGCAATTCGGCGGTGCAAGGAGGGGCTGTGGGCAAGCTGATTCATTTGAACTTGGGAGACCACGCCCTTGAGACGTGGCCATGAGCAACCGGCTCTGCCTGTCACGACTCAAGTGGTTTGGATTGAGCGACGTAGCCGGCCGGTAGGGTGCGCCGTGCGCACCAGTGGTTGAGCGTCGCGCGGGAGCCGATCGCGCAATCGGTGCGCGCAGCGCACCCTACAGTGGGCCAAGCGCCGGAGTGGTACGTCGAATGCGAGGGTAGGCTTGGCCCCCTGCAGGATGCCTGCCTCAGTTGGCGGGTTTGAGCACCAGGGTTTCCCGGCTGTTGGCCTTCACCTCTTCCTCGTTGAAGTGCATCGGCAGGTACTCGCCCTTGATGTAGGCCTCGGCCTGGTCGGCGTAATGACGGTCGAAGGGCACGCCGCTCTGGCCGACCGGGTTGATGCCCAGGCCGTGGGCGCCGTCGGCGAGGTCGATCAGGCGGCGCGTCGAGGGGCCGTAAACCACCTGCCAGGGTGCCGGGCCGACGCGGTGGGAGAGGTTGTTCGGCGTCTCGTGTCCGCCCGGTGCGGCGAAGGGGCCGACGTTGAACAGCCGGTCCAGCGGCTGCTGCTGGCCCAGCGGGTGGTTGTGGGTCAGGGTGTGCGCCTTCCCCCAGTCCCATTTGGCGCTGTCCGCGCCGAGGGTCGTGCGCAGGTGGGCGAGGCTCGCCTGCCAGGCTGCCTTGACGATCTCGGCCCGGCTCTCGACGGGCGCGGTGCCGCGTCGGTCCCACCAGGGCGACTGGTCGTCCGCGGTCAGGCGCGGCAGGGCGACGTCGAGTACGCGGGTCTGCAGCAGGCTGTCGAAGAAGGCGTCGCCCAGTTCGTCCTGCATCGCGACGCGGGTCAGCTCATAGGCCAGCTGGTTGAACAAGGTCGCGGGGATGGAGTCCAGTTCGTGGTCGCCGTTCCAGTCCGCCAGTCGCTCGACCAGTTGCTGCTCCTCCTGGTTCGTGGCAGCCGCCCGCAGCTCATCGAGAATGGGGGCGAGCAGGCGCGGGGCGTAGCCGCTTCCCGGGTCCAGTTGCAGCGCCTGGCTGTTGCTCAGGTCCCACTTCACGCCGGGCTGGGCCAGCTTCTGGTCCAGGCGCTGGCCGCGGTCCGGCAGGTTGTAGTAGCCGGGGATGGCGACGCCGGTGGGCGACTGCGGCTGGTAGTTGGCGGAGACGATATAGCCGCGTGGCGGGTTCTCCTCCTGCGGGTTGGCGCTGAAGGGCTGGAAGCCGGGCTTGTCCGCCTCGCCCGTGCTGCCGTCGAGGATGAAGTAGGGGTTCACCCCGTCGGGGCGCTGCGGCAGCCGGGCGGAGGCCCACCAGCCGATGTCGCCGCCGGCATTGGCCCAGACCACGTTCAGCCCCGGCGCGTGGATCTTCTCGGCGGCGGCGCGGGCCTTGCCCAGACTGTCGGCGCGGTTGAGTTGGTAGAAGGCGTCGAGGATGGGGTTTTCGGTTTCGAGGAAGGCCCACCACATGGCGATCGGCGTCTTGCCGGCGGCGGCGCCGAGGGCATCGTTGATGATCGGGCCGTGGGGCGAGCGGCGCAGGGTCAGCCGCACCGGCTCGCCGTCCTTGACCTGGATGGCCTCTTCGCGGCTTTCCATGTCCACCCAGCGGCCCTGGTACCAGACCTGGTTGGGGTTGTCCGGGTTGGTCTTCTCGGCGACCAGGTCGAGGTCGTCGTTCTGGAACATGGTCAGGCTCCAGGCGAACTGCTCGTTGTGCCCCAGCGACGCGACCGGGTTGAGCGCCTGGTGATGGCCGTAGAGGTTGAAGCCGGGATAGCTCAGCTGCGCCTCGTACCAGACCGCGGGTACGGCGAAGCGAATGTGCGGGTCGCCGGCCAGCAGCGGTTTGCCGCTGGCGGTGCGGCTGCCGGACACGGCCCAGGCGTTGCTGCCTTCGAACTGCGGCAGGCCGGCCTCGACCAGGGCCTGCTGGCTGAGGTGGGCCAGGCGGTTGAGGTCCTGCCAGTCGGTGCTGGCCAACGGCTGGCCGACCACGCCTTCAGGATGCCAGTCGAGATCGAAGGCCTTCAGGTAGTCGGCGCCCAGTTCGTCGCGCACGTAGGTCAGCACCGGTTCGGTACGGAAGGCGGCGGCGAAGCTGTAGGCCATGTAGCCCACCACGGAGAGGGTGTCCTCGACCGTGAAGGGGCGCTTCTCGATGCCCAGCAGGTCGAACTCCACCGGCGCGGGACGGCTGTCCTGGAACTGGTTCACGCCATCCAGGTAGGCCAGGAGGGCCTTGGCTGCCGGACTGTCCCGGTCCAGCTTGCGTGCGTATTCGTCCGCGTGGGCGCGGATCCCCAAGGTGCGGAACAGGCGGTCGGTATCGACCAGGCGGGCGCCGAGGATTTCGGCAAGTTCGCCGCGGGCCAGGCGGCGCAGCATCTCCATCTGGAACAGGCGGTCCTGGGCGTGGACGAAGCCGAGAGCGCGGTACATGTCCGCCTCGTTGGCGGCCTGGATATGCGGTACGCCACGCTCGTCGTAGCGCACCGTGACGGGCGCCGAGAGGTGCTCCAGGGCCAGTTCGCCACTGCGTTGCGGCTTGCTGCTTTCGCTATACCAGGTGGCGCCGGCGGCGGCAGCGGCGATGATGACAGCCAGGGCGGTCAGGGTGCGTTTCATGCACGGCTCTCCTTGTTGTAGTCGGCGCATTCTGCTCAAGAGCGGGCCGCCCAGGCATTGACCTGCGACGTGCGAGCTGGAAGTCTTCGGTCAATTCCGTGGAGCCCGCCATGTCCGATGTCCATCCCGACTCCGCACCCAGTGCGCCGCTGACCCATTCCGCCACCCTGCGCCGCCTGCTCTACGAGGCCCTGGCGGACCTCGGCCTGGACCCGGCGGAGATCTACCGCGGCGTCAATCAGCACCGCCGCCTGCGCCCGCCGCCAGTGGACGGGCGCTTGCGCCACGATGATGCGCCACAGTTCTGGATGGCTGCCGAGGGCCTGACCGGCGACCCCGATATCGGCCTGCACCTGGGCGAGGTGATGAAGCCGCGCCTGCTCGACGTCGTGGGTTACCTGCTGCTGGCCAGCCGCGACCTGGGCGAGGCGCTGGCGAGTTTCCTGCGTTTCCAGCACATCCTGTCCGGTGGTTTCGTCGCCCAGCTGCAGGAGGACACCGGGCAGGCGCGGCTGGTGATCGACCTCAACTACCTGGGCTTCGCTTCCCTGCGCCAGCAGATGGAATGCCTGGCGCTGCTGCTGATCAAGCTGCTGGGTTCGGTCACCGATGGCGAGTTCCGCCTGGACGGGGTGCATTTCCGCCATGCCCGGCCGGCGCGGGTGGTCGAACACAAGCGGCTGTTCGGCCTGTTGCCCGAGTTCGGCTGCGAGCACGATGTGCTGCTGTTCCCCGCAGCCTTGCTGAAACGCCCCTCGCGGACGGCCAATCCCGAGCTGCACCAGCTACTCTGGCGACACGCCGAGGAGCAGCTGGTCGCGCTGGAGGGCAATGACCTGCTCAACCGTCTGCGCTACCTGCTGGGCGTGCGCCTGGGCCAGGTGGACTGCTCGCTGGCAGCCTGCGGTGCCGAGCTGGGTCTTGGCGCCGGCGCGCTGCAGCGCGCCCTGGCCGAGCAGGGCAGCAACCTGCGGCGGGTGCGTGAAGCGGTACAACAGGCGCGCGCCCTGGAGCTGCTGCGCGAGGGCCGGGCGGTGCGGGAGGTGGCCAAGGCTTGTGGCTTCGCCGAGCTGTCGCCCTTCTACCGCGCCTTCCGGCGCTGGTACGGTGCGCCGCCGGAGGCCTACCGGGCGCGCCTGAGCACAGGCTAGGAGGGCTCGCGCCAGGCGCAGAAACACCCAGCCGCCAGGGTGCTGCCAGCACTCACCGGGCGCTTGTCGATCAGGGCTTCGAGTATGGGTTCGATGAAGCTGTTGGCCGAGTTGCACACCGCCCCCTCGCTATAGGGGCCGAAGTAGGCCAGGCGGCCGTCGCTATCCCAGATGCCGACGGCGGGGACCGCCGGCAGCTGCTCGGCGCCAGGCAGCTCGGACAGCGGCTGCAGGGCCTCCAGGCCAGGCGGCAGCCGGCCCTTGCTGCCGGGCTTCTGTACCGCGTAGAAGGCCACGCCTTGGGGTGCGAAGCGCTGGATCAGCTCGGCCAGGTGCTGCTGGTTGCCGGCGTTGCAGGGGCAGGCCGGGTCCCAGAAGTGCACCAGGCGAATCGGTCCCTGTCCGGCGAGGCTCGCCGGCAGGCGCAGGTGCTCGCCGGAGAAGACCGTGGCCTGGTCGTTGAAGGGACGGACGTAGCGCGTTTCGTACCAGCGCAAGGCCAGCAGGATGGCGCTGACGCAGGCCAGGAGGAAGAGGCTGGTCAACAGGGTCTTGAGTCGGGGTGCGCGCATGGAAAGGGGGCCTTTGCGAAGGCGCGTAGCTTGCCACGTTGCGCCGGGCAGCTGAATATCGGCAGCCGGCCAGGGACCCAGGCGGTCCTGTGGATATTCACGCTGCACCCAGGGAAAGCCCGATGCCAGACCACTTCCAGCCCGATCTCCTGCGCTCGCTGTTGCGACCCTTGGCCGCAGGCGCCCCCGACCTGCGGCTGGCGCAGAATTATCGCGCGTTCTACCGGATGGACTTCTCCACGCGCTACCCGGGTCTTTCGACTCGCCTGGGCTGCGTCGAGGCGGCCGGCCATACCCTGGCCACCCAGCTCTGGCTGCCGCCCGAGCCGCGCGCCAGCCTGGTGATGTTGCACGGCTACTACGACCACATGGGCCTCTATGGACACCTGGTGGACTGGGCGCTGGGCATGGGCTTCGCGGTGATCGCCTGCGACCTGCCCGGCCACGGCCTATCCAGTGGCGCGCGGGCCAGCATCGGCGACTTCGCCGAGTACCAGGCCGCCCTCGACGCCCTGCTGGGCGAGGCCGCGGTCCTGGACCTGCCGCAGCCCTGGCACCTGGCCGGGCAGAGTACCGGTGGCGCCATCCTGCTGGACTACCTGCTGACCGGCACGCCGCGCCCGGGGCTGGGCGAAACCCTGCTCTTCGCGCCGTTGGTGCGCCCGCGCGCCTGGGGCTGGTCGAAGTTCAGCTACCGGCTGCTGCGCCCCTTCGTCGAGGGCATTCCGCGGCGCTTCAGCGTCAACTCGGGCGACGCCGAGTTCATCGAGTTCGTCCAGCACCATGACCCCCTGCAGCCGCAGACCTTGCCCACCGCCTGGGTCGGCGCGCTGGCGCGCTGGGTGCCGCGCATCGAATCCGCGCCGCGCTGCAGCCGCCGGCCGCTGGTGATCCAGGGCGATGGCGACATGACGGTGGACTGGAAGCACAACCTTGGGGTGCTGGCCGACAAGTTCGATCGGCCCGAGGTGCTGATGCTGGAAGGGGCCGGGCACCATCTGGTGAACGAGCTGCCGGCCTATCGGGCCCGCTACTTCGGCTTCCTGCGGGAGAGGCTGGGGTAGCGAAAAGGCGGGGGAGAGGCGTTCGTAGGCGTCGTTGCGCGACGGCTCAGAGGCCCTGCTGCGCGGAGGCGTCCTGGCCCACGGCCAGGCCGGCGCGCACGGCGGCGAGGGCGGCCTGGTAGTAGGCCTTGCCGTCAGCCGACTCGGCGAAGGTGACGAACTCTTCCAGCTCCGGATCGGACAGATCGCGATAGACATAGAGCAGGGTGTTGTCCAGGTCGTTGCCGATCTGTTCCATCAGGCGCTGGCGCTGGCCGTCGATCATGCCCTGGGCCTGCCCGCCACCGAGCAGGCCGGGAAGCATCTGGCTCAGGCTGTCCGCGGCGACGCCAGCCAGGGCCAGACTGACTTCGGCGCCGGCTTCGCGCGCCGGGATGGCCTGGGCCAGGTGGCGAATCAGCAGCCGGCGGGTGGCATCCGCTTCGATGCGCGGCAAGCCATTGGTGTGCTTCGCCAATTGGTCACGGCGGGTGGCCAGGGTTTCCGCGGCGATGATCTTGCGTCCCAGCGGCGACTGGAAGAACGCCAGGGCCGGACGCGGGTCGTTGAGCTGGCCGCGCAGGGCGGTCTGGGCGCGCTGGTCGATGGCCTGGGGCTGGAAGCGACGATTGCTGTTCTCCACCAGCGCCTGGTAGACCGCCGGCGGCAGGGTCTGCTGGTAGCGCTGCTGGGCTGCCGTGAGGGCATCGTTGAAATGCGCCCGCTGTTCCGGCCAACCGGCCGCCTGGTAAAGGCTGGCATGGTCGTCGGCCAGGGCCGGCAGGCCGAGGAGCAGGAGGGTGACGGCGAAGAGCAGGCGCATGGAATCTCCTTGGTGACGCAGTCCGCTGTTCGTATCGGACCCACTCGTACGGCATCGGTTCGGCGGGGGAAGGCGGTGGCGGTCGGGCAGGGCGGGGTTGAGCGTGCGGCTATTCTCTGCGGACTCGGGCTTTATTGTCGAGGCTTCGGAAACGGCCTCAATTCATGTGGGAACAATCCTGCGCACTGGTAGAATGCGCCGCATGAATGCCCCCGCCGATTTCCCACAACTTGCTCCGATCGTCGACGACCTGGCCAGCCAGGGCTGGTCCCATCAGAGCCTGGCGCTGCCCGCCGAACTCACCGCTGCTTTGGCCGGGGAGTGCCGTGCCCGTGCCGCCGCCGGAAGCCTGGAGCCGGCCTCGGTGGGACGCGGCGATGGCCAGCAGCTCCGCGAAGGCATACGCGGCGATCGCATCCACTGGCTGGAGCCCGGCCAGTCGGTGGCCAGCGATGCCTACCTGGGATTGATGGATGAACTGCGCGAGCGGCTCAACCGCGAGCTGTACCTGGGGCTGGAGGACTTCGAGTGCCACTTCGCCCTCTATCCGCCCGGCGCCTTCTACCAGAAGCACCTGGATCGCTTCCGCGATGACGACCGTCGCGCGGTTTCAGTGGTGGCCTACCTCAATGCCGACTGGCGGCCGGAGCAGGGCGGCGCCCTGCGCCTCCACCTGGCCGAGGGAGAGCATGATGTGCTGCCCGAAGGCGGCAGCCTGGTGGTCTTCCTCTCCGCCGAACTGCCCCACGAGGTACTGCCGGCCAGCCGCGAGCGCCTGTCCCTGACCGGCTGGTTCCGCCGCCGCGGTAGCGGTCCGCTCTGATCCGGCGGGCCTCAGTGGCCCCAGACCTTGAAGGTGCCGCGCAGGTCGGTGATATCACGGATTTCCAGGCTGCCGATGCGACTGTCACCAATGTGCATGTCGGCGCCGACCCGCACGCGGATGCGTTGGGCCGGAATGCCGCTGCCCAGTAGCTGGTCGTTGATGGTGGTGAGGTCCGGCAGCTCCAGGCGGACCTGCTGGGTGCCGGAGGCGGATTTTGTCACGTCGAGCTTCAGGGTCGGCTGGTCGACGCCGAGTATCGGCACGGTCAGGCCGAGTTGCGCCGGACCCAGGGCGAAGCTGCCGCCGCTGCCGTTGGGGCAGTCGCCAGGCTTGCCGCAGCCGTTGTCGATGCGGATGTTGCGCAGCGACAGGCTGCCGCCGTCGTCGTTCCAGCTCAGGCTGTCGATGCGAGCCATCACGTCCAGGCGCAGGTTGATCCCGGACTGGCCGGTGATCTGGCTCAGCGCCTGGTTGTCCAGGGATTCGAGGGCGGCCTGGCCGGGACCGCTGAGCAGCGCGGTGCAGCAGGCCAGGGCAAGGCGGAGGTTGTTTGTTGTCATGGGCATGGCACGCTCCTGTGCGTTTGGCGCGCTGAGTCTGGAGCGTGGCGCGGGAGGCGGCCAGTGGCGCGCGGCGCTTCCCGCCTAAGGATGGGGCGGCGGCCGGCCGCGCCGCGAACGGCTTGGCAATTGCCGGCCTGCTGCCCTACCTTCGATCAGGGCGCGGTCGCCGCCAGTGCCCGCCGTATTACCCGGGGTGACTGCTAGCGGCGCCCTACGAGGAGATGAAGATGCAGAAGATCCTGGTCAGCCGTTGCCTCCTGGGGCAACGGGTGCGCTATGACGGCGGCGCCCATGGACCGTTCCACCTGCTGGAGCGCTGGCAGGCCGAGGGCCGCATCGTACCGCTCTGTCCCGAGGTGGCTGGCGGCCTGCCGACGCCACGGGCGCCGGCGGAGATTTCCGGCGGCCGCGGCGCCGGCGTGCTGGATGGGGAGCTGCCGGTGCTCACCGACGACGGGGAGGATGTCACTGCCGAGTTCGTCGCCGGGGCGCGCATCGCCCTGGAGCTGGTAGCTGCCCACGGCATCCGCATCGCCCTGCTCAAGGCGCGCAGCCCGTCCTGCGGCAACCGCGAGAACTATGACGGCAGTTTCAGCGGCACCCGGGTTGCCGGCGAGGGCGTGACCGCGGCGGCCTTGCGCCGCGCGGGTGTCGAAGTGTTCAGCGAGGAAGAGCTGGCCGAGGCGGCGGCGCGCCTGGCCGAACTGGAAGGCCTCTGAAGGGTCAGCGCGAGGCGGCCGCCGGCGGCTGACTGAGGTCCTTGCCCAGCCATTGCTCGGAGAGGGTGCCCAGCTGGCCGTCGGTCCTGAGCTTGTCCAGGGCGCGGTTGAGGGTGTCGCGGAAGGCCGGGCTGCCTTGCTGGAAGGGAATCGCCATGGGCTGGGCGACGCCGATATCGCCTTCGGCCTCGGCCAGGGGGAAGGCATAGGGTTCGCTGAACTCCAGCCCGTCCCGACCCTGGGCTGGCGCCGCGAACTGATCCAGGGCGATGTCGTAGCGTCCGGCCTTGAGGCCGTCGAGCAGCTTGCCGTCCTCTTCCACCACGAATTCCGCATCCACATTCAGCGCCGCCGCGAGGGCCCGGCCTACCTCCACCTCGAAGCCGGTCAGCTTGCCGTCCGCGCGGTAGCTGTAGGGCGGGCTGTTGTCCGCCAGGGCGATGCGCAGGCTGCCGCGTTCCCAGATATCGTCGAGCAGTTCGGCCTGGGCCAGGGGGCTCAGCAGGGCGAACAGGGCGGGCAGGCAGTACAGCAAACGCATGGGGACTTCCTCGTTTCGTTATCGGTTCTTCGGCGGGCGCGGGTGCAACGCCTTGCTCGGACAGCAGATGAACCTATCTGGTTGCATGAGGTCTGGTGTCTGGCTCACAAAAACATGGAGAAGTGTCATGAGGACTTTGTCTTGCCTGAGCCTTGGCGCCCTGCTGCTCGGCGCCGCCACCGCCACCCTGGCGGCCATTCCACGTACCCCGGCGCCCGAAGGCGCGCAGGTGTACTTCATCGAACCGGCTGACGGCGCCACCGTCGGCCAGACCTTCACCGTCAAGTTCGGTCTCAAGGGCATGGGCGTCGCGCCGGCTGGCGTCGATGCGCCCGCCACCGGCCACCACCACCTGCTGATCGACCAGGACGAGCAGCCGGCGATGAACATGCCGCTGCCCATGACCGACGGCATCCGCCACTTCGGCAAGGGCCAGACCGAGACCCAGCTGAACCTGCCGCCCGGCAAGCACAAGCTGCAACTGCTGGTGGGCGACAAGAACCATGTTCCGCTGGATGCTCCGGTGGTCTCGAAAGAGATCACGGTGATCGTCCAGTAAAGACGTGCGAAAAAGAAAAAGGGAGGCCTCGGCCTCCCTTTTTCATATCCAGCAGGTGTCTTCCAAGGGCTCGCGAGCTAGAGCGAGACAAGGCGGGAACAGCCGAGGAGCGCGGAGTTTACGACTGTAAATGAGCACTCCGAGGCTGTTTCCAACGCAGTATCGCCGACGCGCAGCAGTCCTTGCTTAGAAGAGGACGCGGCTACGGATGGTGCCGTTCACGTGCTGCAGCTTCTCCAGCGCCAGGTCCGAGTACTCGGCGTCGACGTCGATTACCACGTAGCCGACCTTCTCGTCGGTCTGCAGGTACTGGCCGGAGATGTTGATGCCGTTGTCGGCGAACACCTTGTTGATCTCGCTCATCACGCCCGGCACGTTCTGGTGGATGTGCAGCAGGCGGTGCTTGCCCGGGTGGGACGGCAGAGCCACTTCCGGGAAGTTGACCGAGGACACCGAGGTGCCGTTGTCGCTGTACTTGACCAGCTTCTCGGCCACTTCCAGGCCGATGTTTGCCTGGGCCTCGGCGGTGGAGCCGCCGATGTGCGGGGTCAGGATCACGCGATCCAGGCCACGCAGCGGGCTCTCGAACTCCTCGTCGTTGGACTTGGGCTCGACCGGGAACACGTCGATGGCAGCGCCGATCAGGTGCTCGTCCTTGATGGCTTCGGCCAGGGCGTCCAGCTTGACCACGGTGCCACGGGCGGCGTTGATCAGGATGCCGCCCTTCTTGATCGCGCGGATTTCCTTCTCGCCCATCATCCACTGGGTGGACGGCAGCTCGGGCACGTGCAGGGAGACGATGTCGGACATGCCCAGCAGCTCGTGCAGGTTGCCTACCTGGGTGGCGTTGCCCAGCGGCAGCTTGGTCACGGTGTCATAGAAGAACACCTGCATCCCCAAGGCTTCGGCCAGTACCGACAGCTGGGTGCCGATGGAGCCATAGCCGACGATGCCGAGCTTCTTGCCGCGAATCTCGAAGGAGTTGGCCGCGGACTTGATCCAGCCGCCGCGGTGGCAGGAGGCGTTCTTCTCCGGAATGCCGCGCAGCAGCAGGATGGCCTCGGCCAGGACCAGCTCGGCTACCGAGCGGGTGTTGGAGTAGGGCGCGTTGAACACCGCGATGCCGCGTTCGCGGGCGGCAGCCAGGTTGACCTGGTTGGTACCGATGCAGAAGCAGCCGACAGCGATGAGCTTCTTGGCGCAGTCGAACACCTCTTCGGTGAGCTGGGTGCGCGAGCGGATGCCGATGAAGTGGGCGTCGGCGATCTTTTCCTTCAGTTCGTCACCCGAGAGGGCGCCCTTGAGGTACTCGATGTTCGTGTAACCGGCGGCCTTCAGGGTGTCCACGGCGTTCTGGTGGACGCCTTCGAGGAGAAGGAACTTGATCTTGCTCTTTTCGAGAGAGGTCTTGCTCATCTGCGTACCTATGTATCCCGGTAAAAATGACAGAAGCGGGCCGTGGGGGAAGCGGGCTGCTACCCGGAAAATCGCCTGGAGAGCACGATTCGCGGGGTGCGTATGCTAGCATGAACTCCTTTTTCCTTGCTCGGTTGCGACCTGAATCGTTCTCAGGGCGACCATGAATGATTTGAGAGTTCCGCTGATGACCAACGCTGCCCTGATCGAAGAGCTGAAGACCCTGGTTGAACCCGGCAAGGTACTGACCGACGCCGCATCCCTGGAGGCTTACGGCAAGGACTGGACCAAGCATTTCGCCCCTGCGCCCAGCGCCATCGTCTTCCCCAAGAGCATCGAGCAGGTGCAGGCCATCGTCCGCTGGGCCAACCAGCACAAGGTCGCGCTGGTCCCCTCCGGCGGCCGTACCGGCCTGTCCGCCGCGGCGGTTGCGGCCAACGGCGAGGTAGTGGTCGCCTTCGACTACATGAACCAGATCCTCGGGTTCAACGAGTTCGACCGCACCGTGGTCTGCCAGCCGGGCGTGGTCACCGAGCAGCTGCAGAACTTCGCCGAGGACAAGGGCCTGTACTACCCGGTGGACTTCGCCTCCGCCGGTTCCAGCCAGATTGGCGGCAATATCGGCACCAATGCCGGGGGGATCAAGGTGATTCGCTACGGCATGACCCGCAACTGGGTGGCTGGCCTGAAGGTCGTCACCGGCGCTGGCGAGCTGCTGGAGCTGAACAAGGACCTGATCAAGAACGCCACTGGCTACGACCTGCGCCAGCTGTTCATCGGCGCGGAAGGCACCCTGGGCTTCGTGGTCGAGGCCACCATGCGCCTGGATCGCGCGCCGAAGAACCTCACCGCCATGGTGCTGGGGTCGCCGGACCTGGATTCGATCATGCCGGTGCTGCACGCCTTCCAGAGCAAGCTCGATCTGACCGCCTTCGAATTCTTCTCCGACAAGGCCATGGCCAAAGTCCTCGCCCGTGGCGACGTGCCGGCGCCCTTCGAGACCGATTGCCCCTTCTACGCGCTGCTGGAGTTCGAAGCCGCCAGCGAGGAGATCGCCAACGACGCCCTGGCCACCTTCGAGCATTGCGTCGAGCAGGGCTGGGTGCTGGACGGCGTGATGAGCCAGAGCGAGCAGCAGCTGCAGAACCTCTGGAAGCTGCGCGAGTACATCTCCGAGACCATCTCCCACTGGACGCCGTACAAGAACGACATTTCGGTCACGGTTTCCAGGGTGCCGGCCTTCCTGCACGACATCGACGCCATTGTCGAAGCCAACTACCCGGACTTCGAAGTGGTCTGGTTCGGCCACATCGGCGACGGCAACCTGCACCTGAACATCCTCAAGCCGGAAAACCTGTCCAAGGACGAGTTCTTCGCCAAGTGCGCCACCGTCAACAAGTGGGTGTTCGAGACCGTCGAGAAGTACAACGGCTCCATCTCTGCCGAGCACGGCGTGGGCATGACCAAGCGTGACTACCTCGGCTACAGCCGCTCGGAGCCGGAGATCGCCGTGATGAAGGCGATCAAGGCGGTGTTCGATCCCAACGGCATCATGAACCCCGGCAAGATCTTCAATTGAGCAGGCAGGCGGTGGAGCAATCCACCGCCTGTTTCGCATGGAATCGTTCAGGAGTCGGTCAATGAGCTACCAGCACCAGTATGTCGATGGCACCCCGATCCACTTTTCCCTGGGCAAGGTGGTCTGCGTCGGCCGCAACTACGCCGAGCACGCCAAGGAACTGAACAACCCCGTGCCCACTGAGCCTCTGCTGTTCATCAAGCCGGGTTCCTGCGTGGTGCCCCTGGTCGGTGGCTTCAGCATTCCCCAGGACCGCGGCGCAGTGCATTTCGAGGCGGAGATCGCCGTGCTGATCGGCAAGCCGCTGTCGCGCCATCCGGACGACGAGGAAGTGCGCGATGCCATCTCCGGGTTCGCCCCGGCGCTGGACCTGACCCTGCGCGACGTACAGGCCAGGCTCAAGGAAAAGGGCCTGCCCTGGGAAATCTCCAAGTCCTTCGATGGCGCCTGCGTGCTGGCGCCCTTCGTACCGGGTGACGCGCCCGAGCAGCTGGACGATATCGGCATCCGCCTGACCATCAACGGCGAGGTACGCCAGGACGGCAACAGCCGCGACATGCTCAACCCCATCCTGCCGCTGGTCCAGCACATGGCCGGGCACTTCAGCCTGCAGCCGGGCGATGTCATCCTCACCGGAACCCCGGTGGGCGTCGGCCCGCTCAACCCGGGCGACGAGTTGGTGCTGGAGCTGGTGGGCCACAGCGCCTTCGAAAGCCGGGTCATCTGATTCGTCCGACCGGCGGCGCGACATGTCGCGGAACTTTCGTGGCATTTTGCTATCTCTTGCCTGCTTCCTTCATCGAGTAGTAGCCGATGCCATTCCGCCTCTTGCCATTCATTCGTCGCCGCCGACTGCTGCTGGGGGTGGCTGCCGTCATTGCAGGCGCTACCGCGCTGACCCGCTACATGCACTGGGATGACCGCGCCCTGGTCTGGTTTGGCGAGCAGCAGCTGAGCCAGGAGCAGCGCGCCGCCAGCATCTGGCTGCCGGGTTACAAGGCCGTCCTGCAGGGCAAGCCCCTGGCCGGCCTGGAAAACGACGAGACCTCCGACCTCGCCTACAACCCCGTCACCGGAACCCTGTTCACCGTCACCGGCAAGTCGCCGACCCTGGTGGAGCTGAGCCGCGACGGCGAGGTGCTGCGCAGGATTCCGCTGAAGGGGTTCTCCAACCCCGAAGGTGTGGCGGTACTGGAAGGCGGCCACGTGGCGGTGACCGACGAGCGCCGGCGGACCCTGTCGATCTTCGAACTGGACCCGGAAACCCGCGAGCTGAGCGCAGACAGCGTGCCCGAGTTCGACCTGGGCTTCCCCGACTCCGGCAACAAGGGCTTCGAAGGCATCGCCTGGGACCCGGCCCAGGGTCGCCTGCTGCTGGGCAAGGAGCGTGGCCCTACTGCCATGTTCAGCCTTGGCAGCGACGGCAACCAGGGCCTGGGCGCCGCCCTGCGCCCGCTGCCCAGCTACGGTCTGGGTATGCGCAACCTCTCGGCCCTCAGCATCGACCCGCGCACCGGCCATATCCTGGTGCTTTCGGCGCAATCCAACCTGCTTCTGGAGCTGGACGAGCAGGGCCAGCCGGTCAGCTTCATCAGCCTGATGGCCGGCCTCAACGGCCTGGAGCGCAATATCCCGCGCGCCGAAGGCGTGGCCATGGACGAGAGTGGCGATATCTACGTCGTCAGCGAGCCGAACCTGTTCTATGTGTTCCGCAAGGACGTGGTAGCCCGTGCCGACAACGGCTGAGGTCGGGGTTCGGTAGGGTGCGTCGCGGAAGGGACGGCTTCGCCGTTAAGTTTCGCTTAAGGCGCTTTTAAGCCTGGATTCAGCCAGCCGCCCTAGCCTGATCCCATCTTCACAACGAAACGGGATCATCACCATGAAAGCCAAATACCTCGCCCTGCTGGCCGCCCCGCTGTTCTCCACCGCCGTCATGGCCAGCAGCTACACCGGCCCCGGCGCCACCGCCCAGATCAGTACCGTCGCTGCCGCCCTGGAAGCCGCCGACGACGCCCCGGTGGTGCTGCAGGGCCAGATCGTCCGCCGCGTGAAAGGCGATATCTACGAGTTCAAGGACGCCACCGGCACCATGAAGGTGGAAATCGACGACGAAGACTGGCCGCCCCAGGCCATCGGCGAGAAGGACACCGTCAAGCTGACCGGCGAAGTGGACCGCGACCTGATGGGCCGCGAGGTGGATGTGGAGTTCGTCGAGCGGGTGAACTGATCCACTGCGACGAAATCCTGTGGGGGCGAATTCATTCGCAAAGGGCAGCGCAGCTGCCCCCCTGACATGCTGAAGGGCAAGCCTTCGGCCTGCTCAGCGAATGAATTCGCCCCCACATTCATTGGGCCCTCAGTTGGCGTCACGCCACGCTTTCGAACCCCTGCAGCACATTGATCGCGTTGATGCCGATCTCCTCCACCGCGTAACCCCCCTCCATCACGAACAGCGTCTGCAGGCCGAGCTTGCCGATGATCTCGCCCATGCGCAGGTAGTCCGGGCTGTCCAGCTTGAACTGCGAGATGGGGTCTTCCTTGAAGGTATCCACACCCAGCGACACCACCAGCGCGTCCGGGGCGTATTCGGCTATCTGCCGGCAGGCGTCCTGCAGGGCCAGGCTCCATACCGCCCAGTCGCTGCCCTCGGCGAGCGGGTAGTTGAAGTTGAACCCGGCTCCCGCGCCCGCGCCCTTCTCGTCGGCGAAGCCGAGGAAGTAGGGGTACTCGAAGCGCGGGTCGCCGTGGATCGAGGTGAAGAGCACGTCGGCGCGGTCGTAGAAGATGTCCTGGGTGCCGTTGCCGTGGTGGTAGTCCACGTCCAGCACGGCAATCCGTTTGGCGCCGGCATCCAGCATGGCCTGCACGGCGATGGCCGCGTTGTTCAGGTAGCAGTAGCCGCCCATGTAGTCGGCGGCGGCGTGGTGGCCCGGCGGGCGGCACAGGGAGAAGATGCCGCGCGCGCCCTTGCGCAACTCGGCCTGGCCGCTGAGGGCGACGTTGGCCGAGCTGGTGATGGCCTGCCAGGTGCCGGCGGTGATGGGTGCGCCGGCGTCGAAGGAGTAGTAGCCGAGACGGCCGTCGATATCGGTAGGTTCCACCTGGCGCAGGCGTCGGGTCGGCCAGGCGATGGGCAGCATGTCGTGGCTGCGGCCCTTGGCCTGCCAGTCGCTCCAGGCATTCTTCAGGAAATTGACGAACCCCTCGCTGTGCACCCGCAGGATGGGTGACAGGCCAAAGTCCGCCGGTGCCTGGATGGCGCCCAGCTTCACCGCCTTGGCGCGGTCCAGCACCATGTCGGCGCGGCTCGGCTTCTCGAAGCAGGGGGTGAACTGGCCACCGATCAGCTCGTGCTTGCCGTGGTGCAGGTGGTGGTCGTCGGAATAGATCGTCAGCATCAGCGTCTCCTCGCGGCTAGCGGTCAATCGGGTTCATTCGAATTCGGAGAATTGCACTTCTGGCGCCTTGCGGCGGAAGCCGCCGGTCTGCACGGCCAGGTAGGCCAGGCCGATGGCGAACCAGCCGAGCCCGATGCCCAGGGTCAGGGCGGAGAGGCTGGTCCAGAGCCAGGCGATCAAGGCGAAGCCGATCAGCGGGATCAGCCCGTAGCGCAGGAGGTCGGCGCCAGTGCGCGGGCGGCCGTCGAACAGGTAGGTGCGGATCACCGCCAGGTTCACCGCGGAGAAGGCCACCAGGGCGCCGAAGCTGATCATCGAAGCCAGGGTGGCGAGGTCGATGACCACTGCCAGCAGCGACACCAGGGAGACGATCAGGATGGCGATGGTGGGCGTCTTGAAGCGCTCGGAGAGGGTGCCGAACAGGCTCCGTGGCAGGATGCCGTCGCGGCCCATGCTGTAGAGAATGCGCGATACCGAGGCCTGGGAGGCCAGGGCCGAACCTGCCGCGCCGGCCACATAGGTGGCGGTGAAGAAGGCGGCGAGGAACTGGCCGCCGGCCTTCAGCATCACCTCGTTGGCGGCGGCGTCCACGTCCTGGAAGCTGCTGCCGGGGAACACCAGCTGACTGGCGACGGCCAGCACGAAGAAAAGCACGCCGGCACCCAGGGTGGTGATGACGATGGCGCGAGGGATGTCGCGTCTCGGGTCGCGGGCTTCCTCGGCCAGGGTGGAGACGGCGTCGAAACCGAGGAAGGACAGGCAGAGCACCGCAGCGCCGGCCATCAGCGGCGCCAGCCCAGGCTGGCTGCCGTCGCCGACGAAGGGCGCGGCGAAATCGATGGGTCCGGCCATCAGGCTCTTGCCGGCCATGGCCAGGAACACCAGGACGAAGACCACCTGGGCGGTGACGATCAGGTTGCTCATCCCTGACACCGAGCTGATGCCGAGGATGTTCAGCACCGTAACCAGGGCGATGGAGCCGACCACGAAGACCCAGGCCGGCACTTCGGGAAAGGCGATATTGAGGAACAGGCCGATCACCAGGTAATTGATCATCGGCAGGAAGAGGTAATCCAGCAGCAGCGACCAGCCGGCAAGGAAGCCCACGCCGGGACCGAAGCTCAGGCTGGTGTAGGAGTAGGCCGAGCCGGCAATGGGATAGCGGCGGACCATGAAGCTGTAGGACAAGGCGGTGAAGATCATCGCCAGCAGGGTGACCAGGTAGGCCGGGGCGGTGCGCCCGCCGGTCATCTCGGTGACCACGCCGTAGGTGGTGAAGATGGTCAGCGGCACCATGTAGACCAGGCCGAAGAACACCAGGGCGGGCAGTCCGAGTATCCGCCGCAGGGCCGTGCCCTGGGCGCTGTGGGTGTAGTCGTTCGGCAGGCTGCCGCTGGTGCTGAGGTTGGCGGAAGGGGTAGCCATTATTGTTCTCTCCGGTTTACTGGGCGGCGTCTGGTTCGCGTTGCAAGCCATCCGTGCGCGTGCAGGGCCGGGTCCGTTGCGCATCCGGCTGTGCGCGGGCAGTCAGTAAGGGGGGAGCATGGGCGTCCGCTGGGCGGAAGAGGGGAAGGCGGTGCGGATCGGAAGTGCGCGGGACATCTTCATATCTCTCTAGCGATTGTTCTTGTTCGATCGGCCTCGTTCGAGCGGGCCGTGGTTCGCCTGGCGCTTCGATTCTGTCAGCGCCGCACCGGGGGCAGAACCCTGCAAAGGGTCAAAAAGGGATCGAAGTGGCCAACTTGAATGGCCGGTTGATGGGGTAGGGTGCGCTGTGCGCACCGTGGATTGCGCGCGGACCGGCTGGTGCGCACGGCGCACCCTACGGGTCGACAGCGACTCGCAGGGTGAGCGTGGCCAGCTTCGTAGGATGGGTGGAGCGCAGCGATACCCATCAGCGGGGCGAGCCACCAAGCGTTGGGCTTCGCTGCGCTCTGCGCCAACCTACAGGAGCAGAGGCGCGGTACTTATTTCTTCAGCTTGGTCCAGACCTTGCTGCGCAGGGACAGGGCCTTGGGCGAGCAGAGCTTGAAGGTCTTCAGGCGGTCCAGCTTGTCCTGCGGGGTATTGATCGCGGGGTCGTCGAACAGCTCCTTCTCCATGAACTTGTCCGAGCCTTCGATGGCGTTGTTGTACTTGGCGAAGTTGGAGGCGGCGGCGATGTTTTCCGGCAGCATCATCCAGTTGATGAAGGCGTGGGCCTCCTCGACGTTCACCGCGTCCTTGGGGATCACCAGGTTGTCGATGAAGACGTGGATGCCTTCCTTCGGATAGACGTAGACCAGGCTCTCGCGCTGGGCGTGGGCGCGGTGGAAGGCGCCGTTCCACTGCTGGTGCATGGCCACTTCGCCAGCGGCCATGCGCTCGATGGTGCCGTCGCTGTTGTACATGGCCAGCAGCGGCTTCTGCGCCAGCAGCAGGTCCTGGATCTTCTTCGCGTCCTTCGGGTCCTCGGTGCACTGGTCGATGGACAGGTAGTGGGACGCGGCGATGTACAGGTCTTCGATCGAGTTCAGCGCCACCACCTTGCCCTTCAGCTCGGCCGGTGGCTCGAAGAAGGGTTTCCAGCTCTCGTCGAGCGTGCCGCCCGGCACCTGCTTGCCGTCGTAACTGTAGCCGGTGGTGCCCCAGAGGTAGGGCACGCTGTAGTCGTGGCCGGGGTCGAAGCCCAGGGTCTGGAAGTTGGGCTTGAGGTTCTTCAGGTTGGGCAGCTTGCTCTTGTCCAGCTTCTGCAGCAGGCCGTCGCCGGCCATGATCTGGATGAAACTGTCCGACGGCACCACCACGTCATAGGCACCGCCGCCGGCCTTGAGCTTGGCCAGCAGGGTCTCGTTGCTGTCGTAGGCGTCCAGGGTGGCCTTGATGCCGGTGTCCTGCTCGAACTTCTTCAGCAGCTCCGGCGGGTAGTAGTCCGACCAGTTGGCGAAATGCAGGGTGCCTGCAGCCTGGGCGGAACCGGCCAGGCCGGCGGCGAGCAGGATGGCGAGCGCAAGCGGGGTACGGCGGGTCATGGTCAAGCTCCTTGCTGGTCGTGACGGGTCAGCGCTTGCGCTGC
This sequence comes from Pseudomonas sp. BN417, assembly GCF_029871205.1. Lineage (GTDB taxonomy): Bacteria > Pseudomonadota > Gammaproteobacteria > Pseudomonadales > Pseudomonadaceae > Metapseudomonas. The sequence goes on from NZ_SSOJ01000115.1 coordinate 40,907, forward strand.
CCGACGTAGTAGGACAATGCAACGAATGCTATGGAAATAACGAGGATGATCGAGGAGATGGCGTTGATCTTCGGCGAAATGCCCATCCGTATCGAACTGAAGATGTACACCGGCAGGGTGGTGGCGCCGGCGCCGGCGACGAAGTAGGTGATGACGAAGTCATCCATCGAGATGATGAAGGCGAGCATGGCGCCGGAAAGGATGCCGGGCATCAGCAGCGGGAAGGTCACCTTCCAGAAGGCCTTCCAGGGCGAGGCGTAGAGGTCGGCGGCGGCTTCGGCCAGACGCGGGTCCATGCCCTCCAGCCGGGCGCGGATCGGCAGGTAGGCGAAGGGGATGCAGAACACCACGTGGGCGATGAGGATGGTGAAGAGCGAGAGCTTCAGGCCGATGAAGGCGAAGAACATCAGGGTGGCCACCGCCGTGACGATCTCCGGCACCAGCAGCGGCAGGCCGAGCACCCCGTTCATCAGCGTCTGGCCACGGAAGGCGCGGCCGCGCATGCCCAGCGCCGCGAGAGTGGCCAGGGAGGTGGCGATCAGGGTTGCGAAGGTGGCGACTATCAGCGAGTTCTTCGCCGCGCGGACGATCTCCGGGTCGTTGGCCACCACCGCGTACCACTTCAGGCTGAAGCTTTCCCAGATGGTCGCCGACTGTCCGCCGTTGAAGCTGAGCACCACCAGCACCAGGATCGGCACATAGAGGAAGGCGAAGAACAACCAGGCGGTCGGCCGCACGCCGGTGAAGCGCCAGAGCGGGTTCTGCAGGTTCATGGATGGCCCCCTGCGGTGGGCTGCTTGAAGCGCAGGCTGTAGAGCAGCATCGCCAGCAGCACGAAGCCGAGCAGGGCGAAGGACAGCGCCGCCCCCAGCGGCCAGTTGTGCGAGGCGCCGAACTGCAGCTGGATCAGGTTGCCGATCATCAGCGCCTTACCGCCCCCCAGTAGCTCGGGGATGATGTAGTTGCCGAGCGAGGGAATGAACACCAGGATCGCGCCGGCCACTATGCCTGGCATGGCCAGCGGGACTATCACCCGGCGCAGGGCCTGGAAGCGGTTGGCGCCCAGGTCGAAGGCCGCCTCCACCAGGCGCCAGTCGAGCTTCTCCAGGCTGGTGTAGATGGGCAGCACCATGAACGGCAGGAAGGTGTAGAGCAGGCCGATCACCACTGCGACATCGGTGTAGAGCAGGCCGAGGGCGCCGTCGGAGAGGCCGAACACGCCGAGGCCGCTGTCCACCAGGCCACCGTTGCGCAGCAGCAGAATCCAGGCATAGACCCGCACCAGCAGGTTGGTCCAGAAGGGTACTGTGACCAGGAACAGCAGCAGGTTGCGCTTGCGCTCGCTCTGCAGCGCCAGGTAGAGCGCGGTGGGGAAGCCGATCAGCAGGCAGCCGAAGGTGGTCAGTACCGAGAGCCAGAAGGAGCGCTGGAAGATCTGCAGGTAGTCGGTATTGAACACCAGGCTGTCGTCCAGGTCGCGTTCGTAGAGGAAGTTGATGTAGGCCTCCAGCGAATATTGGTCCCACTTCACGCCGCCGTAGTCGCCGGGTGCGAGCACCGAGACCAGGAACATGATCCCCAGCGGCAGCACCAGGAACACCAGCAGGGCGAGCATGGCCGGGCTGGTGAGCAGCAGGCGCCGGCGCAGCTGGCGGCGTTCCGCCTGGATGCGCAGGGTGCTCATTCGGTCAGGACCCGGATGGCTTCGCTGGGCACCTGCACCCGCACCCGTTCGCCGGCGGCGTAGGCGTTCAGCGCGCCGTTACGGTTCTGCTGGCGCACGCGGAAGCCGCTCTGTCCGGCGATATTCAGGTGGTAGACGGTGTCGGTGCCGACATAGACCACGTTCTCGATCTCGCCGGCGAGGTTGCCTTGCTCGTCGAGGCTGGTGCGTTCCGGGCGGATCGCCAGGGTGACGGCGCCGCGCCTGGGGCTGAAGGCGCTGAGCAACTGGCCGTCGGGCAGCAGCACGCCGCGCTCCAGGGCCTCGCCCTCGAGGAAGTTGGTCTCGCCGATGAAGTCCGCCACCGTGCGGTTCAGCGGCGCCTCGTAGATTTCCGTCGGTGTACCGACCTGGAGGATGCGGCCGCGGCTCATCACCGCGATGCGGTCGGACATGGTCAGGGCTTCTTCCTGGTCGTGGGTGACGAAGATGAAGGTGATGCCGGTCTCGTGCTGCAGGCGCTTGAGCTCGATCTGCATGTCCTTGCGCAGCTTCTGGTCGAGCGCCGAGAGGGATTCGTCGAGCAGCAGCACCTTGGGCTGGTTGGCCAGGGCGCGGGCCAGGGCGATGCGTTGCTGCTGGCCGCCGGAGAGTTGGTCGGCGCGGCGCCGGCCGACATCCGGCAGCTTCACCAGCTCCAGCATGCGCTGCACCGTCGCGTCGATTTCGCTGCGGCTCAGGCCGCGCATTTCCAGGCCGAAGGCGATGTTCTGCGCCACCGTCATATGGGGGAACAGGGCGTAGCTCTGGAATACGGTGTTGACCGGCCGGCGGAAGGGCGGCAAGCCCTGCATGGGTTCGCCATAGAGGCGGATGGCCCCCGAGCTGGGCTGCTCGAAGCCGGCGATGAGCCGCAACAGGGTGGTCTTGCCGCAGCCGGACGGGCCGAGGAGGGTGAAGAACTCGTTGGCGCGGATCTCCAGGGAAACATCGTCGAGGGCTTTCACGCCCTGCCCCGGATCACCGAACTCCATGCACACACGGTCGACACTGATCGCGCTGGTCATGCTTATCACAAGCTCTAAGGATTTGTTCTTATTGGGCTTTTATTTTTCTGCTGGTGAAGCGGCGCTTGTTTGTCCCGATTCTGTCAGCAGCCTAGTTGGTGCAGAACGATAGTTCAGGTCAAAAGGGGATATTTTCGGCCAAGTTGTGAACCCTGGTGAAGCTTGCAGAGAGGACGGGAAACACCTGTGGGGGCGAATTCATTCGCTAAGCAGACCGCAGGTCTGCCCTTCGGCATCGCAGGGGCAGCTTCGCCGCCCTTCGCGAATGAATTCGCCCCCATAAGGGATTCTGACCCCGGGGCAACCCTACCGCCGATACAGGCTCGGCGACTGCCCGCTCCAGCGCTGGAAGGCGTGGCGGAAGCTGGCGGTCTCGCTGTAGCCGAGCTGCTCGGCGATCAGGTAGATGGGCAGGTCGGTCTGGATCAGCAACTGGCGCGCCTTGTCGTAGCGCACTTCGTCCAGCAGGCGCTGGAAGCTGGTGTTCAGCTGCTGCAGGTGGCGGCGCAGGGTTCGCTCGGAACGGTGCAGCTGGCGCGCCACGCTGTCCAGGTCGCGGGCCTCGCGCAGGTTGCCGGCCAGGTGCTGGCGGATCTGGTCGAGCACGTCGTGGCGGCTGTTGAGCTGGGCGTCCAGTTTCAGGCATTGCTGCAGGCCGTAGTGGCAGGTCACCGGGTCGGCCAGGGGCAGGGGGCGGTCGAGCAGCCCGGCATCGAAGCAGAGGGCATTGCCGGATGCGCCGAATTCCACCGGGCAACCCAGCAGCTGTTCGTAGCCGGCGGCATGCAGCGGTGGCCGGTAGGACAGGCAGACCCGCGTCGGGCCTATGGCCATGCCCAGCAGGTCCTTCACCACGGTCAGCAGCGAGGTCAGGCAGAGCTCGCTGTTGAATACCGTCAGTTCCGGTGCGTAGCGGTAGCCGCCGGCCACCAGGCGCGCCTCTTCTCCGTCCTCTTCCAGGCTCAGCTTGAAGTAGGTGCCCAGCAGTGCCGAATGACCCAGGGCCAGGGTCAGGGCATCGCGCAGGGTACGGCTGGCGAGCATGGTGTAGCCGAGGATGCCGTAGGCCGAGACATGCATGCGCAGGCCGAGGGACAGGCCGAGGGCCGCATCCTGGGTGCAGGCCAGGGCATTGGCGAAGACGCGCAGTTCCTGGGCATGGCTGATCAGCTTGTCGGGGGTATCGAGGTCGGTACAAGCGACGCCGCTGCCCTCCAGCAGGCACTCGCGGGGAATGCCGCTGCTGGCCAGGGTCGCCACCGCCAGGGCAATGGTGTGCAAGGTGGTGAGCGCGCGCTCTTCCGGTAGCAGTGCAGTGGCCATTTCCGTCCCCTTTTGTAACGCCCGTGATGTCCGGTTTCCGGGCATTAAGCTTCAATTCAGGTAGAAGCCCTGCGCGCTCTGTATCCTCGTTGCGCCCTGAACCCCAGAGTCCCTATCGATGCGTTCACTTCTGACCCCGTGGCGGCTGGTCATCTCTCTCCTGCTCCTGGTGCTGGCGCTGCTTGGCGTCGCCGCCCAGCAGTTCCGGTTGTTCGAGCGGGGCTTCTTCAACCTGCAAGAATGGCGCCATGCGTCGGAGTGGCGGGATCGTTCCATCTGGCTGCCCGACTACCAGGTGGTCATCGAGGCCAAACCCATCGAAGGCCTGTCGGACGATGTTTCCGCCCTGACCTATGATCCGGACCGCCACAGCCTCTTCACCGTCACCAACCAGCGCCCGGAACTCATCGAGCTGTCCCTGGACGGCCATCTGATTCGCCGCATCCCGCTGGTGGGCTTCGGCGATCCCGAGGCCATCGAGTACATCAGCAAGGGCGTCTACGTCATCACCGACGAGCGCCGGCAGCGCCTGATCAAGGTGCGCCTGGATGAGAACACCAGGTCCATCGATGCCGACGAAGCCCAGCAGCTGTCCCTGGGCATCGGCCTTTCCGGCAACAAGGGTTTCGAGGGGCTGGCCTACGACACGGCCGGGCAACGGCTGTTCGTTGCCAAGGAGCGCGACCCGGTGCGCATCTACGAGATCCACGGCTTCCCCCACACCAACCCGGACAAGCCGTTCGCCGTGCATGTGGTGGATGACCCGAAGCGCGATGCCCGGCTCTTCCTCCGCGACCTTTCCAGCCTGCAGTACGACGATCGCAGCGGCCACCTGCTGGCGCTGTCGGACGAATCGCGGCTGGTGCTGGAGCTGAACGCCGATGGCCGGCCGATCAGCACCCTGTCGCTGCTGCGCGGCATGCACGGCCTGCAGCAGACAGTGCCGCAGGCCGAGGGCGTGGCGATGGACAACGACGGCAATCTCTACGTCGTCAGCGAACCGAACCTGTTCTACGCGTTCCGCAAACAGCCCCGCGATTGATCAGCTGTCGTCGTCGAGGGTGGCGTCCGGGGCGTTGCTCTTCACCGACTGGATGCCCGCAGTGGCGCTGGCGGCGCTGGCGTACATCTGGCTCTGGCCGATGACCTGGCCGTTGCTGGCCTTGAGCACGAAGTAGAACTTGCCATTGCTGGCCGTCTTGCTTTCGAAGGCGCCTTCGCGAATGGCGTTCTTGCGCACCGAGTCGATGCCGTTCAAGGCGGAATCCTTGGCCTTGTACAGTTCGCTGGTAAGGATGGTCTCGCCGTTGCCGGCGTTCAGGTTGAAATGGAACTGGCCATCGTTGGCCTTCTTCAGATGGAATTTCCCGGCCATGGGGTTTCTCCTGATTCAGTGGCGGAAGACGGCACCGCATGGGGCGCCGTAGCCATCAAATCTAGACGGTTTACCGCAGGCCGGGAGGCGGCCCTCAGAGGCTGATGCTCTTCACGCCGTCCTTGGTGCCGAGCAGCAGCAGGTCGGCCGGGCGGGCGGCGAACAGGCCGTTGGTGACTACGCCGACGATGTTGTTGATCTGCTCTTCCAGTTGTACCGGGCTGTCGATGCGCATGTTGTGCACGTCGAGGATGATGTTGCCGTTGTCGGTCAGCACCCCTTCGCGGTAGACCGGGTCGCCGCCCAGCTTGACCAGCTGGCGGGCCACGTGGCTGCGGGCCATGGGGATGACTTCCACCGGCAGCGGGAAGGCGCCGAGCAGCGGTACCAGCTTGCTCTCGTCGGCGATGCAGATGAAGGTCTTGGCCACGGCCGCGACTATCTTCTCGCGGGTCAGCGCGGCGCCGCCGCCTTTGATCAGTTCGAGACGCTCGTTGCTCTCGTCAGCACCATCCACGTAGAACTCGAGGTCGCTGACGCTGTTCAGGTCGTACACCGGGATGCCGTGGGCCTTCAGGCGCTGGGCGGTGGCTTCGGAGCTGGCCACGGCGCCGTCGAAGGCCATCTTGTGCTGGGCCAGCAGGTCGATGAAGAAATTCGCGGTGGAGCCGGTGCCGACGCCGACGATGCTCTTCTCATCGAGCTTGGGGAGGATGAAGTCGATGGCGGCCTGGGCGACGGCCTGCTTGAGCTGGTCCTGGGTCATGCTGGGGGTCCGAATGGAGGAGTGTCGAGGGCGCGGATTATAGCCGCTAAACCCCGCAATCCATGTGGTCGCCCGACGAATCCCTGGGGTAGACTCCGCCCACCCGTGAAATGCCCGCCAGTGAAGCCCAGATGCTCGAAGAATATGTGAAGAAGACCCTGACCTCGCGCGTCTACGACGTCGCCGTGGAAACCCCGCTGCAGCTCGCCCGCCAGCTCACCGAGCGCCTGGGCAACCAGATCCTCCTCAAGCGCGAGGACATGCAGCCGGTCTACTCCTTCAAGATTCGCGGCGCCTACAACAAGATCGCTCAGCTGTCCCCCGAGGAACTGGCCCGCGGCGTGGTCACCGCCTCGGCCGGCAACCATGCCCAGGGCGTGGCCCTGGCGGCCCGCGAGCTGGGGATCAAGGCCACCATCGTGATGCCGCGCACCACCCCCGATCTCAAGGTGCAGGGCGTGCGCGCCCGCGGCGGCAAAGTGGTGCTGCACGGCGACGCCTTCCCCGAGGCCCTGGCCTATTCGCTGAAGCTGGTGGAAGAGAAAGGCTTCGTCTACATCCATCCCTATGACGACCCGGAAGTGATCGCCGGCCAGGGCACCGTGGCCATGGAGATCCTGCGCCAGCACCCGGGCCGGCTGGACGCCATCTTCGTCCCGGTCGGCGGTGGCGGCCTGGTGGCCGGGATCGCCGCCTTCGTCAAATACCTGCGCCCCGAGGTGAAGGTGATCGGCGTCGAGCCCGACGACTCCAATTGCCTGCAGGCCGCCATGGCCGCCGGCGAGCGTGTGGTGCTGAACCAGGTCGGGCTGTTTGCCGACGGCGTCGCCGTGGCCCAGATCGGCCAGCACACCTTCGATATCTGCAAACACCATGTCGATGAAGTCATCACCGTCAGCACCGACGAGATCTGCGCGGCGATCAAGGACATCTACGACGACACCCGCTCCATCACCGAGCCCGCCGGCGCCCTCGCGGTGGCCGGGATCAAGAAGTACGTGGAGCGCGAGGGCGCGCGCGACCAGACCCTGGTGGCCATCGATTCCGGCGCCAACATCAACTTCGACCGCCTGCGCCATGTGGCCGAGCGCGCCGAGCTGGGCGAGAAGCGCGAAGCCATCATCGCCGTCACCATCCCGGAGCGGCCGGGGAGCTTCAAGGCCTTCTGCGAGGCCATCGGCAAGCGCCAGATCACCGAGTTCAACTACCGCTACAACACCGATGCCGAGGCGCACATCTTCGTCGGCGTGCAGACCCACCCGGACACCGACCCGCGTGCGGCGCTGGTGGAGAACCTGCGCAGCCAGGGCTTCCCGGTGCTGGACCTGACCGACAACGAGCTGGCCAAGTTGCACATCCGTCACATGGTCGGCGGCCATGCCGTGCGCATCAGCGACGAGATGGTGTTCCGCTTCGAGTTCCCCGAGCGCCCCGGGGCGCTGTTCAACTTCCTCAACAAGCTCGGCGGGCGCTGGAACATCACCATGTTCCACTACCGCAACCACGGCGCCGCCGACGGTCGCGTGGTTGCCGGCCTGCAGGTGCCGGCCGGGGAGCGCGCCCTGGTGCACGCAGCCCTGGAAGAGATCGGCTACCCCCACTGGGATGAGAGCGATAACCCGGCCTACCAGCTCTTCCTCGGCTGAGAGCTCCGGAGTGGCGGCTGCTAGGCTTGGACTCAGCCGCCCACGCTGACAAGGACGCGTTCGATGGAAAACTACCTCCTGTTCCGAATCCTCCATGGCGCTGCCACCCTGCTGTTCTTCGGCGGGCTGGCGGGGCTCGGCTGGTATGGCTGGCGCAACTTTCGCGCCGGCGATGCCGCGCTGGTCGGCCTGAGCTTGCGGCGCATCCTCCTGTTCGGTGTGCCGCTGCTGATTCTCAGTGCCGTGGCGCTGCCGGTCAGTGGCTGGTGGATGGTGGATATGGCCGGCCTGCCCCTGGGCCAGACCTGGCTGCTGGGCGGCGCCATCCTCTACCTGTTCGGCTGCATCGCCTGGTTGCTGCTGTTTGGCCGCCTGTCACGGCTGCGCGAGCAGGCCCAGGCCGAAGGTGGGCCGGGCTCGGCCCAGGTCCGGCGCAGCCTCAAGTTCGGCGCCGCCTATGGCCTGGTCGGCCTGCTGCTGTTCCTGTCGGTGCTGGCGCTGATGCTGGCCAAACCGCTCTGATGCGGCTGCCGCTCCTGGCATGACCCTCTACTTCCTGCTCAAGACCTTCCATGGCCTGCTCGCCGCAGTGCTTGTCGGCACAGCGTTGGGCGGGCTGTTCTTCGTGCTTCGTGCATGGAAAAGCGGCGATCTCCAGCAAATAGCCGCCACTTTCTCTTCACTGGTGCGACTGGAACTCTGGTTCGTCGCCAGCTCCGCCCTGCTGTTGCCGCTCAGTGGCCTGGCCCTGGCCAAGGTGGGCGGGTGGCCGCTGGGCCAGCTCTGGCTGTTGTGGAGTGCCGGGATCTACCTGCTGGCGGCGCTCTGCTGGCTGCTGCTGTTCTGGCTGCAGGTGCGCATCCGCAACCAGGCGCGCCAGGCATTGCGGGACGGCAGGCCTCTCGCTTCGCAGGTGGCCCGCCAGGTGGCGCTGCGTAGCTGGCTGGCGGTGCTGGCGTTGGCGCTGCTGGTGGCGGTGTACGCGCTGATGGTGGTCAAGCCGCTCTGACGTCAACCGTAGGGTGCGCTGCGCGCACCGAAATCCGGGCGCGAGGCCCATGGTGCGCATGGCGCACCCTACCGTCATGTCTTAGCGCAGGGAGACGACCGGCCAGCCGCGCTTTTCCGCTTCGGCGCGCAGTTTCGGGTCCGGGTCCACCGCGACCGGGCGAGTTACCTGCTCCAGCAGCGGCAGGTCGTTCAGCGAGTCGCTATAGAAGCTGCTGTCCTCCAGGCTCAGGCCGCTTTCTTCGAGCCAGCGCGCGAGGCGTGTCACCTTGCCTTCGCGGAAGCAGGGTACGTCAGTGGTGCGGCCGGTGTAGCGCCCGTCTTGCATCTCGCATTCGGTGGCGAGCAGGGTCTCGACACCCAGGCGCCTGGCGATGGGGCCGGTGACGAAACGGTTGGTGGCGGTGATGATCAGCAGCCTGTCGCCGGCGGCGCGGTGTTCGGCCAGCAGGGCCTCGCCCTTGGTCAGGATGATCGGCTCGATGCAGTCGCGCATGAACTCGCGATGCCATTGGTCGAGTTGCGCTATTTCGGTGCGCCCGAGGATTTCCAGGCTGAAGTTGAGGTAGTCCTGGATGTCCAGGCGGCCGGCCAGGTAATCCTGATAGAACTCGTCGTTGCGTGCCTTGTAGGCGATCCCGTCGAGGATGCCGCGTTCGCACAGGTAGTCTCCCCAGGCGTGGTCGCTGTCGCCGGCCAGCAGGGTGTTGTCGAGATCGAAAAGAGCCAAACGCACGTCGTTTACCTTGCAGCAGAGCTTCGGAAGGCGGCCAGAATAGCGGCTTTTACCAGGGCTGCCCATTGCGCGAAATGCTCGCATTGCCGCATTTACGGGCTTTATGGAACAATGCCGGAACATGCGTTTGCGAGGTTGTGTGCCGTGATCGATTCCGATGGTTTCCGCCCGAATGTCGGCATCATTCTCGCCAATGATGCCGGGCAGGTGCTTTGGGCGCGGCGTATCAATCAGGATGCCTGGCAGTTCCCGCAGGGCGGGATCAATCCGCGGGAAACACCCGAAGAGGCCCTTTACCGGGAGTTGAACGAAGAAGTCGGCCTGGAACAGCAGGATGTGAAGATTCTTGCCTGCACTCGCGGCTGGTTGCGCTATCGTCTGCCCCAGCGCCTGGTGCGTACCAACAGCCAGCCGCTATGCATCGGCCAGAAACAGAAGTGGTTCCTGCTGCGTTTGCAGTCGGACGAGAACAAGGTACGGATGGACCTGACCGGCAAGCCCGAGTTCGACGGCTGGCGCTGGGTCAGTTACTGGTACCCCTTGGGTCAGGTGGTGACGTTCAAGCGTGAAGTCTATCGCCGAGCCCTCAAGGAACTAGCACCGCGCCTGCTGGCGCAAGACTGACCGGAGAAAGGCTGCCTAGCCATGCTCAATACCCTGCGCAAGATCGTCCAGGAAGTGAACGCCGCCAAGGACCTGAAGGCGGCGTTGGCGATCATTGTGCAGCGGGTCAAGGAGGCCATGGGCAGCCAGGTCTGCTCGGTCTACCTGCTGGATCCAGAGACCAACCGTTTCGTGCTCATGGCCACCGAGGGCCTGAACAAGCGCTCCATCGGCAAGGTCAGCATGGCCCCCAATGAAGGTCTGGTGGGTCTGGTGGGCACCCGCGAAGAGCCGCTGAACCTCGAGCACGCCGCCGATCACCCCCGTTATCGCTACTTCGCCGAAACCGGTGAAGAGCGCTTCGCCTCCTTCCTCGGTGCGCCGATCATCCACCACCGCCGGGTGATGGGTGTACTGGTGGTGCAGCAAAAGGAGCGTCGTCAGTTCGACGAGGGCGAAGAAGCCTTCCTCGTCACCATGAGCGCGCAACTCGCCGGCGTCATCGCCCATGCCGAGGCCACGGGTTCCATTCGCGGCCTGGGTCGCCAGGGCAAGGGCATCCAGGAAGCCAAGTTCGTCGGCGTACCGGGTTCTCCCGGTGCGGCCGTGGGCAAGGCCGTGGTGGTGCTGCCGCCAGCTGATCTCGATGTGGTGCCTGATCGCACGGTCGACGACATCGAGGCCGAGGTTGAACGTTTCAAACAGGCCCTGGAAGCCGTGCGCGCGGACATGCGTCGACTCTCGAGCAAGCTCGAGACCCAGCTGCGCCCCGAGGAACGCGCGCTGTTCGACGTCTACCTGATGATGCTCGACGACGCCTCCATGGGCTTGGAGGTCAAGCGCGTGATCCGTACCGGCCAATGGGCTCAGGGTGCGTTGCGCCAGGTGGTGTTGGAGCACGTCACCCGCTTCGAGCTGATGGACGACGCCTACCTGCGCGAGCGTGCCTCCGACGTCAGGGACCTCGGCCGTCGCCTGCTCGCCTACCTGCAGGAAGAGCGCAAGCAGAACCTGGTCTACCAGGAGAACACCATCCTGGTCAGCGAGGAGCTGTCCCCGGCCATGCTCGGCGAAGTGCCGGAAGGCAAGCTGGTGGGCCTGGTCTCGGTGCTGGGTTCGGGCAACTCCCACGTCGCCATCCTCGCCCGCGCCATGGGCATCCCCACCGTGATGGGCGTGGTCGACTTGCCGTATTCCAAGGTCGACGGCATCGAAATGATCGTCGACGGCTACCACGGTGAAGTCTTCACCAACCCCTCGGTCGAGCTGCGCAAGCAGTACAGCGACGTGGTGGAGGAAGACCGCCAGTTGGTCAAGGGCCTGGAGGCCCTGCGCAGCCTGCCCTGCGAAACCCTCGACGGTTACCGCATGCCACTCTGGGTCAACACCGGCCTGCTGGCCGACGTGACCCGCGCCCAGGAGCGTGGCGCCGAGGGCGTGGGTCTGTACCGCACCGAAGTGCCGTTCATGATCAACGAGCGCTTCCCCAGCGAAAAGGAGCAGCTCGCCATCTACCGCGAGCAACTCGCCGCCTTCCATCCGCTGCCGGTGACAATGCGCACCCTGGATATCGGCGGCGACAAGGCGCTGTCCTACTTCCCGATCAAGGAAAGCAACCCCTTCCTCGGCTGGCGCGGCATCCGCGTCACCCTTGACCACCCGGAGATATTCCTGGTCCAGGTGCGCGCCATGCTCAAGGCCAGTGAAGGCCTGGACAACCTGAAAATCCTGCTGCCGATGATCTCCGGCATCCATGAATTGGAAGAGGCGCTGCACCTGATCCACCGCGCCTGGGGCGAGGTGCGCGACGAAGGCGTGGACATCCCCATGCCGCCTGTCGGCGTGATGATCGAGATTCCGGCGGCGGTGTACCAGACCAAGGAGCTGTCGCGCCAGGTCGACTTCCTCTCGGTGGGGTCCAACGACCTGACCCAATACCTGCTGGCCGTGGACCGTAACAACCCGCGCGTGGCCGACCTCTACGACTACCTGCACCCCGCGGTGCTCCAGGCCCTGAAGAAGGTGGTGGACGACGCCCACGCCGAAGGCAAGCCGGTGAGCATCTGCGGCGAGATGGCGGGCGACCCGGCTGCCGCCGTGCTGTTGCTGGCCATGGGCTTCGACAGCCTGTCGATGAACGCCACCAACCTGCCCAAGGTGAAGTGGCTGCTGCGCCAGGTGACCATGAGCAAGGCCAGGGAGCTGCTGGCGCAGCTGCTCGCCATCGACAACCCGCAGGTCATCCACAGTTCGCTGCATCTCGCCCTGCGCAACCTCGGCCTCGGCCGAGTGATCAACCCGGCGGCTACCATCCAGGCCTGAGCCGCCGGCAGGCAGCTGGCCAGCGCATGTGCTGTGCTCATGGTTGGAAGCAGCTCTATCGCGCCAAGCAATAGCGCAACTGCATCGAGCCTTGCCAGGAAAAACCGTCAGGAGGCAGGGCGGAGCGTCGCCCGCCCCGCCCCGGGCGACAGATCAGTCGCGCAGCTCCATGCGTACATCCCCCAGCTTGGCGCCATAGGGGCCATAGCTGCGCTCCACCAGTTCGCGGCTGCCGTCGGCGCGGACGATCAGTGCCGAGCTGGCGCGGGTTCCGTAGGTGCGGGTGGCGATGAACACGCTGGAGAGCATGCGCTCGGTGTTCAGCCCCACGCCGGTCTCCGGCAGGATGTGGTCTGGAGCCTGCTCCGGGTCATGCAGCAGGTTCAACAGGGAGTCGGTGGACGGCGGGTCCAGGCATTCGGCGAGGGCCGCCTTGCCGCGTTCCACCTTGGGCCAGGGCGTGTCCAGGTCGGCATTGGAGATGCCGTAGATACCCGCCTTGAGGTTGATCGGCCCACCGCTGCGCGGGTTGAGGAACCAGAGTTCGCGGTCGTCGCCCACCAGCAGGTTGAAGCCTGAATAGTCGCCCGCCCGTCGCAGCGCATCGGCGAGGAACTCGCCTGGCCCCATCTCGCCGCGCAGGAACTGCACGCAGAGTTCGCCGCGGGTACGACCGACCGGAGGCGTTCGCGGGTCGCGGATATTGGTGAGGGCGGCGAAGCGGCCTTTGGATCCTGCGCCGAGCCAGGTACCTCCGGCTTCCAGGTCTCGGCCTGCGAGTACACCGGGCGCGTCTTCCCACTTCGCAAGGGGGAGGGTGGGACGTGCGTAGAATTCATCGCGGTTTGCAGCGAGCACCAGCGGGACTTCGTGTCCGGGGCGCCATGCGAATACGATCAAGCACATGGAGTCGTCTCCTTTTTATGAGCCGGAGTGTAGCAGCCTGTAGGAAAACTACATCAGCTGCAAAAGGATTTCCTCTGGGTTATCGGCAGGTTTTGGCAAGCGTCCATCGTCCCAAGTGGAGCGTAGAACGGCCTTCCGTTAACATGCCGCTTTGTTTTCGGGGGTGTCCATGGAATTCCTGCTCTATCTGGTGCTCGGCGCCTGCGCTGGAGTACTGGCCGGGCTGTTCGGCGTCGGTGGCGGCATGATCATCGTGCCGGTGCTGGTGTTCAGCTTCACGGCGCAGGGGTTCGATTCCAGCATCCTCACCCACCTGGCCGTCGGCACCTCGCTGGCGACCATCATCTTCACCTCGATCAACTCGGTGCGCGAGCATCATCGCAAGGGCGCCGTGCGCTGGCCGATCTTCGCCTGGATGGCCGTGGGCATCCTTCTCGGTGCCGGCCTCGGCTCCCTCACGGCGGCGGCGATCCAGGGTCCGATGCTGCAAAGGATCATCGGGGTTTTCGCCATACTGGTAGCCTTGCAGATGGGGCTGGACCTGAAGCCCAAGGCGAGCCGCGACGTGCCCGGCAAGCCGGGGCTGACCCTTGCGGGAGCGGTGATCGGCTGGGCCTCGGCCATCTTCGGTATCGGCGGCGGTTCACTGACCGTGCCCTTCCTGACCTGGCGCAGCGTACCGATCCAGCAGGCGGTGGCCACGTCCGCAGCCTGCGGGCTGCCGATCGCCGCGGCGAGCGCGCTGTCCTTCATGGTGCTGGGCTGGAACGAAACCCACCTGCCGCCCTGGAGCCTGGGGTTCGTCTACCTTCCGGCGCTGGTGGGCATCGCCGTCACCAGCATGTTTTTCGCCCGTTTCGGCGCGCGCCTGGCCCATCGGCTGTCGCCGCGCCTGCTGAAACGCCTGTTCGCCCTGCTGCTGCTGGTAGTGGGCCTGAACTTCCTGATCTAAGGAGCTGTGATGCTGGCTTATCCCCAGATCGACCCGGTGGCCCTGGCCATCGGCCCGCTGAAGATCCACTGGTATGGCCTGATGTACCTGATCGGCATCGGTGGCGCCTGGTGGCTGGCCTCGCGCCGGCTCAAGGCCTTCGACCCCACCTGGAGCCGCGAGAAACTCTCCGACCTGGTGTTCTGGGTCGCCCTTGGCGTGATCGCTGGTGGCCGCCTCGGTTACGTGCTGTTCTACGACCTGTCGGCCTACATCGCCAATCCGCTGCTGATCCTCGAGGTCTGGAAGGGCGGCATGTCCTTCCACGGCGGCCTGATCGGCGTGATGCTGGCCACCTTCTGGTTCGGCAGGCGCAACAACAAGAGCTTCTTCCAGCTCATGGATTTCATCGCGCCCCTGGTCCCGATCGGCCTGGGCGCCGGGCGCATCGGCAACTTCATCAACGCCGAGCTCTGGGGCAAGGCCACCGACCTGCCCTGGGCGATGATCTTCCCCACTGATCCGGCCCAGCTGCCGCGCCACCCGTCGCAGCTGTACCAGTTCGCCCTGGAGGGTGTGGCGCTGTTTGCCATCCTCTGGTTCTACTCGCGCAAACCCCGCCCGACCATGGCCGTTTCCGGCATGTTCGCGTTGTTTTACGGCATTTTCCGCTTTGCGGTGGAATTCGTCCGTGTACCTGACGCCCAGCTCGGTTACCTGGCCTTCGGTTGGTTGACCATGGGCCAGGTCCTCTGCCTGCCGATGATCATCGGCGGCATCGCCATGATCGTCTGGGCCCACCGCCGTCACGCCGCCCAAGGAGCCATCTGATGAAACAGTATCTCGAGCTGATGCGCCGGGTGCGCGAAACCGGCACCTTCAAGAGCGACCGCACCGGCACCGGCACCTACAGCGTGTTCGGCCACCAGATGCGTTTCGACCTGGCCGACGGCTTCCCCATGGTGACCACCAAGAAGTGCCACCTGAAGTCCATCATCCATGAGCTGCTGTGGTTCCTGCAGGGCGACACCAACATCAAGTACCTGAAGGACAACGGCGTCTCGATCTGGGACGAGTGGGCTGACGAAGAGGGCAACCTGGGTCCGGTCTACGGATACCAGTGGCGCTCCTGGCCGGCCCCGAACGGCGAATCCATCGACCAGATCACCAAGGTCGTGGACATGATCAAGAAGAACCCGGACTCGCGCCGGCTGATCGTCTCCGCCTGGAACCCAGCCCTGGTGGACGAGATGGCCCTGCCGCCCTGCCATGCCCTGTTCCAGTTCTACGTGGCCGACGGCAAGCTGAGCTGCCAGCTCTACCAGCGTTCGGCGGACATCTTCCTCGGCGTGCCCTTCAATATCGCCAGCTATGCACTGCTGACCCTGATGGTGGCCCAGGTCTGCGACCTGCAGCCGGGCGAGTTCATCTGGACCGGCGGCGACTGCCACCTCTACGCCAACCACATCGAGCAGACCGACCTGCAGCTGTCGCGCGAGCCGCTGCCGCTGCCGACCATGAAGCTCAACCCGGCGGTGAAGGACCTGTTCGCCTTCACGTTCGAGGACTTCGAGTTGGTGGGCTACCAGTCGCACCCGCATATCAAGGCGCCGGTAGCGGTTTGAGTTAGGCGGGCAGGCCTTCGGCCTGCTTCGCGATTGAAATCGCCCCCACAGGAAAAGCGCCGAACCAAGCGCCTGCGCGGACTGCCCCCTCTCCCTTCAGGGCGAGGGTAATCTCCGGTGGCAGGGTGTCGCGGGGGCAGGCCTTCGGCCTGCTCGGCGAATGAATTCGCCCCTACAGGATTCATCCCGCCGGGACTAAGGCTCCAGCCCCTTCGCCAGGCTTGCCACCCAGCCCTGGCGCTCAGCCTGTTCCAGCTCGGCCCCGGGATTGAGCGACGACCATTCCGGATGCGCGCGGGCCCTGGCCAGGACTGCCGGCAGCTTGCCTTCGCGCCACTGCTTCTCTTCCGGCGTATCCACCCGGATCGCTTCGAACGCCGCATGCCCACGGGCGTCCAGCGCCGCCAGCAGCTTGCGTTGGCGCAGGGCCAGCAGGCGCAGGATGGCGTCGTCCACGGTCAGCTCCCGCTGCCCCTTGATCTTGCCCAGCAAGCGTTCGCCATAGTGGCCGACGGTCTGCCAGGCGCCGCCGGCCAGGGCGCCCAGGGCTGCCGCCGCGCCCAGGGTGAGGCCACCCACCAGCAGGTCGACGCCGGCGCCGGCCGCCGCGCCCGCCGCCATGCCACCGCCCAGGCGTACGCCCAGTTGCTTGATGGTTTCCGGGTTGAACAGGTCATCGCCCCAGCGGCCGCCCAACAGGGGCAGTTCGCCGGCGGCGGCATCCTCGCGGCTGAAGGCGTAGAGCCGCAGCAGGGCTTCCACGCAGCGTTGCTCGCGCTGGCGCACCTGCTGGCGCAGCGCCTCGGTGGCGGCCTGCAGGGCGGCATCCTGGGCCGGCACGCTGCGCCGGCAGGCGGCCACGTCGAGCAGGAGCTCGGCGATCAGCCGGCTACCCGTCTCCAGGCGCAGGCGCCGTTGCGCCTGGTGATCCTCCACCAGCCGCTGCAGTTGCGGGCGCGCCCGCTCCAGTAGCAGGGCCAGGCTGTCATAGAGGCGTTGCTCGCCATCCAGTGGCGGCGCCACGCTGTCGAAACGCACCAGGGCGTGCAGGCCCAGACGGGCCAGGGCCTCGCGCCAGTCCGCCTCGCGATGGCCCTCGCTGGCGACGAAGTTCAGCACTGGCAGCAGCGGCCGGCCGCACATGGCCAGCACCGCCAGCTCGTCGCGGTACTTGGCCAGTACCGGTTCGCGGGCGTCGATCACGTAAAGCCCGGCATCCGACGCCAGCAGCTGGCGCAGCACCTTGGCTTCCTGCTCGAAGCGCTGGCGCGCCTCGCTGCCGTCGAGAAAGCGGGCGAGGCGGGCCGGGCCGTCCATTCGCTCACCGGGGCGTTCCAGGCGCTCAAGATGGTCGAGCAGGGCAATGGCGTCTTCCAGTCCGGGGGTGTCGTAGAGCTCCAGCAGCGGCTCGCCGTCCACCGACAGCCGCGCGCCTTCCACATGGCGGGTGGTGCTGGGACGGTGGGACACCTCGCCGAAATCGCGGTCGCGCAGCAGGGTGCGCAGCAGGGAGGTCTTGCCGACATTGGTGTGGCCGACCACGGCCAGTTTCAGCGGCTTAGTCATGGCCGGTCTCCAGCCAGGTCATGGGCGCTCCTTGGGCATGGGGCAGCGCGAGGCGATCCAGGGCCTGGTGCCAGTCCTCCAGGCGCTGGCCATCCAGGGCTTCGCCGGGCGGAGCGGGCAGCAGCCAGACGCGGGTCTGCGTGGCGCTGCGGGAAAGCTCGCCGATCAGCGCCAGGGTGCCGCGGTCCGGCGAGCGGCGGGGATCGCAGGCCACCGCCAGGCGCTCCGGCGGAAAGCGGCTGAGTTGGTCGAGCAGGCGTTGGCGCTGTTCACGGCTATCGAGCACACCGGCGTCGGCCACGCCCTTGGGCAGGGCGGGCGGCCAGTGGCGCCGGTCATCCAGCTCGATGGCCACTAGCAGCGCGCCCTCGCTGCGGCCGTTCTGACTGCCGGCACGTGGTTCGACCAATTCAGTGGGGGCGGCATCGCAGACGCCCAGGCGCTCGCTGGCCGGCTGCAGGCGTTCGCGCAGCAGGCTGAAGCCGGGCAGGCCGAGATCCAGGCCGAGGCTTGCCCGCCCTTGCAACCAGCGCCACAGGCAGAAGAGCCCGAGCACCAGGCGCGGCAACAGGCCGTAGGTGAAGGTGACGCCCAGCAGCCAGCCCGACCAGGCCTGGCGCGCGGAATCGTCGGCCAGCACGCTGCTGCTGGCGCGGATGGTCGCCGCGTCCGGCAGGCTGAAGCCGAGCAGCGCGGGCAGGGCGCCCAGGGCCCGGGTGAGGAAGACGAAAGTGTCGCTGCCGAGGATGGTGGTTTCCCAGACGAAGCCGTAGCGCCGGGTGGCGAGCAACAGCAGCAGGACCAGCAGGGCGCTGCCGAGGGTCAGGACCCAGGTACCGTGGACCAGGGCGCCCAGCCCCCAGCGGGTCAGGCCCCGGCGTTGCAGCAGCAGGAGCAGGGCGGGGGCCAGGTGTGCGGCCTGGGCGTCGCGGGCCAGCCTGGCGCTGAGCCAGAGCCAGGTGCGGCCAAGCAGGCTGGCGCTGCCGCCGAGTCCGAAGGAAAGGGCCCAGCCCAGCAGGGTCAGCAGGTGCAGGCCGAGCAGGCTGCCCAGGGCCCAGAACAGGTTGACCGGGCGTTGGCCATCGCCCAGGGCGGCGAAGGCCAGCCCGGCGCCGCCCAGCAGGGCCAGCAGTACCAGAAGCAGGCCGGCCCATTGCGCGCCCTGGCGCCAGTGCTGCAGCGCCTGCAACTGGCCGTCGCGCTCGGCGAGCCAGAGTGCGCGGGCCTGGATGCGTTGCGCCAGGTCGCCGCCAGCCGCATTGGCGCGGCGATTGGCTTCGGCGTCTTCCAGGGGGCCGGCGTGGTCTTCACGCAGGCGGATCGCCTCGGTCAGCCAGAGGCGGTCGAGAGAGGAGAGGGGAGGGGGAACGGGTTGGCTCACGAAGGGCCTCTTGGCCAAGGGTGAGCCCAGAGAATAAGCGAAAAGGCCGGCGCATGGCGCCGGCCTTTTCCTGTCAGTGGCTGTGGGAGCTGGCCGCCACCTTGACCCTGGGAGCCGAGGCCCCGCCGTGATGGTCATCCGGATCGGCGACCTTCACCTCATTGCCATCGCAGTCGAAGAGCTTGCCGTCGCGGAAATAGTCGCCCTCGTTCAGGGCGGCGATGTCCTGGTAGCGCAGGGTGCGCTCGCTGGCGGCGACGAACACCGACTGCTGGTCGGAGTTGCCGGCCTTCAGGTGGTTGAAGATGAGGTTCAGCAGGATCGCCATGATGGCGGCCGAGCTGATGCCGGAATGGAAGATGGTTTCGAACCAGGCCGGGAAGTGGTGGTAGAAGGTCGGCGCGGCGATCGGGATCATGCCGAAGCCGATGGAGGTGGCGACGATGATCAGGTTCATGTTGTTGCGGTAGTCCACCTGGGCCAGGGTGCGGATGCCCGAGGCGGCCACGGTGCCGAACAACACGACGCCGGCGCCGCCCAGCACCGAGGTGGGGACCGCGGCGATCAGGCGGCCCATCACCGGCAGCAGGCCGAGGGTCACCAGGATCAGGCCGGCGGTGGCCACCACGTAGCGGCTCTTCACGCCGGTCACGGCCACCAGGCCGACGTTCTGGGCGAAGGCGCTCTGGGTGAAGGAACCGAACAGCGGTGCCAGGGAGCTGGAGATCATGTCGGCGCGCAGGCCGTTGCCCAGGCGCTTGGAATCGACCTTGGTGCCGATGATTTCGCCCACGGCGAGGATGTCCGCCGAGGTTTCAACCAGGGTCACGATGATCACGATCAGCATCGACAGGATCGCCGCGATCTGGAACTCCGGCATACCGAAGTGCAGCGGGGTGGGCATTGCCACCAGCGGTCCTTCGAGCACCTTGGAGAAGTCCGCCATGCCGAAGAACACCGCCGCCAGGGTACCGATCACCATGGCCAGCAGGATCGACAGGCGCGAGATGCTGGCGCTGCCCAGCTTGCTCAGCAGCAGCACGGTGGCGAGGGTGAAGGCGGCCAGGCTGACGTTGGCGACGCTGCCGAATTCCGGCGACTGGCTGTTGCCGCCCATGGCCCAGCGTGCGGCCACGGGCATCAGGGTGAGGCCGATGGTGGTGATGACGATGCCAGTCACCAGCGGTGGGAAGAACTTGGTGATGCGTGAGAATACCGGGGTGATCAGCAGGCCGATCAGCGAGGCGGAAATCACCGCGCCCAACACCACGGGGATACCGCCCTGACCGTTGCCGCCGATGATGGCGATCATGGTTGCCACGCCGGCGAAGGACACGCCTTGCACCAGTGGCAGCTGACAGCCGAAGAAGGGCAGGCCGATGGTTTGCAGCAGGGTTGCCAGGCCACCGGCGAACAGTGAGGCCGCGATCAGCAGACCGATGTCCGCCGGCGACAGCCCGGCGGCCTGGCCTATGATCAGGGGTACCGCGACTATGCCGCCGTACATGGTCAGTACATGTTGCAGGCCGTAGGCAATGTTTGCGCCGATGCCGAGGTTTTCGTCTTCCGGACGTTGCACCGAAGACGGACTTGCGGATGGGACTGTCATGGGTGGGCTCTCGCTTTTGTTCTTGTGCCGAACACTGTAGACAATTTATCGCTCAACTGGCTAGTGGATTGTATACATTTTTATTCTCGCTGTTTTTCGCCAGTTTGCAGGGATAGAGCCATCAGCTTCGGTGATATTCGGGTAAACGTGATCTGACCTATTGGTCAATAAATACGGGGCGACGAATGGCGCTGGGAAAAGACAGGATGCGCCCGGGAAGAACCTCCCGGTTGGCCACGCGCCGGACGGCATCGCGACCTGGCCCGGAGGCCGGGGATAAGGCGGTCGAAGACCCATCGAGCCTTGGCTTTCTCTCGACTGCGGCAGCCGGTATCCTCGCCGCCATGAACAAGACTCTGCCCCTCTGCCTGATTGCCGCCCTTGCGCAGAACCGCGTGATCGGCCGCGACAACCAAATGCCCTGGCACCTGCCGGCGGACCTCAAACATTTCAAGGCCATGACCCTCGGCAAGCCGATCATCATGGGCCGCAAGACCTGGGACTCCCTCGGCCGCCCGCTGCCGGGGCGCCTCAACCTGGTGGTCAGCCGCCAGGAGGGCCTCGCGCTGGAGGGGGCCGAAGTCTTTCCCAGCCTGGACGCCGCGATCGAGCGCGCCGAAGCCTGGGCCCGCGAGGAAGAGGCCGAGGAAGTGATGCTGATCGGCGGCGCCCAGCTTTATGCGCAGGGCCTGGCCCAGGCCGACCGCCTCTACCTGACCCGCGTGGAACTGGCCCCGGAAGGTGATGCCTGGTTCCCCGAAGTGCCGGAGCAGGATTGGCGACTGGCTTCCAGCATCGAGCATGAGGCGACGGCCGAGACGCCGGCCTATGCCTTCGAGGTGTGGGAGAAGCGCTGAGCTTCTGGCCGCTGCGCCGTTTGCTCTTGTTGTGGGGGCGAATTCATTCGCTATGCAGGCCGAAGGCCTGCCTGATGAACACAAGGGACTGCTGCGCAGTCCTTAGCGAATGAATTCGCCCCCACAGGAAAGATTGCCCTCGCGTCGTATCAGACCTGCAGCTCCACCAGCTCCGCCCGCACCCGACGCCCCTCGATCACCAGCAATCCCACCGACACCGGCAACTTGAAGCGCCGCGGCCCCGCGCTGCCGGGGTTGACGTGCAGCAGCTCTCCGCGCCGGGTGATCAGTGGCTTGTGGGAGTGCCCGGTGACTACCACCTCGATGCCACGCGCAGCCAGGTCGTCGGGGATGTCGGCCTGGTCGTGCACCAGGTAGATGCCCACTTCTCCCAGGTGCAGCTCTTCAACGTCCCGGATGCCGTCCGCCCAGGCGTCTCGGTCGTTGTTGCCGCGTACGGCGGTCAGCGGCGCCAGTCCGCGCAAGGAATGGAGGATTTCCGGCTTGCCGATGTCCCCGCCATGGAGGATGTGGTCGCAGCCCTGCAGTGCGGCCAGGGCCTCGGGCCGCAGCAGGCCGTGGGTGTCGGAGATCAGGCCGATGCGCAGGGTCGTCATGGTGAAGGGCCTCGTCGGGGAGCGAGGCCCATTCTGCCACTTAGCGGGTTTGCACCGGGGTTTCCGGCAGGAACCAGTTGAGCAGCAGGGCGCAGAGGCCGCCGGTGGCGACGCCGGATTCGAGGATGTTGCGCAGCGCCGCCGGCATGTGCGCGAGGAACTCAGGCACCTGGGACACACCCAGCCCCAGGGCCAGGGATACGGCGATGATCAGCAGCGCGCGGCGGTCCAGGGTGGTGCCGGCGAGGATGTTGATGCCGGATGCGGCCACCGCGCCGAACATCACCATGGCGGCGCCACCCAGCACCGGCTCGGGAATGGCTTGGAGCACACCGGCCACCGCCGGGAACAGGCCCAGCAGCACCAGCATCAGGGCGATCCACAGGCCGATATGGCGGCTGGCGATGCCGGTCAGTTGAATCACGCCGTTGTTCTGCGCGAAGACCGAGCTGGGAAAGGTGTTGAACAGGCCGGCCAGCAGGGAGTTGGCGCCATTCACCAGCACGCCGCCCTTGATCCGCTGCATCCACAGCGGGCCTTCCACCGGCTGGCGTGAAACCTTGCTGGTCGCGGTGACGTCGCCGATGGCTTCCAGGGAGGTCACCAGGTAGATCACCAGCATCGGCACGAACAACGACCAGGAGAAGCCCAGGCCGAAGTGCAGCGGCACCGGCACCTGCACCAGCGGGGCCTCATGCATGCCGCTGAAGTCCAGGCGGCCGAGCCAGGCGGCCAGGGCGTAGCCCACCAGCAGGGCGATGACGATGGCGCCGCTGCGCATCCATACCAGCGGGATGCGGTTGAGCAGCAGGATCACGCCGAGCACGGTGCCGGACAGCAGCAGGTTCTCGCCGTTGGCGAAGCTGCCGTCGCCCATGGCGGAGAAGCCGCCGCCCATGCTGATCAGGCCCACCTTGATCAGGGTCAGGCCGATCATCAGGACTACGATGCCGGTCACCAGTGGATTGATCAGGCGCTTGATGAAGGGCAACACGCGGGAGATGCCCATCTCGACGAAGGCACCGGCCATCACCACGCCGAAGATCGCCGCCATCACCCCTTCCACCGGCGTGCCCTGCTTGACCATCAGAGCGCCGCCGGCGATCAGCGGGCCGACGAAGTTGAAGCTGGTGCCCTGGACGATCAGCAGCCCCGCGCCGAAGGGTCCGAAACGCTTGCACTGGACGAAGGTGGCGATGCCGGAGACCACCAGGGACATGGAGACGATCAGGTTGGTGTCCCGTGCCGATACGCCCAGTGCCTGGCAGATCAGCAGGCCCGGCGTGACGATGGGGACGATGATCGCCAGCAGGTGCTGCAGCGCGGCGAGCAGCGCTGCCAGCGGGCGCGGCTTGTCTTCCAGGCCGTAGAGCAGTTCGTTGCTGGCCTCGATGACGGGAGGCTTTTCCAGTGAAGTCATGACGATCGACCGCAAAAAAGCGGCGATTCTACTGCGTAGGATGGGTTGGGCGAAGCGATACCTGTCGAACGCGAACCTGTAGGAGCGATTTCAATCGCGAAACGGGCCGAAGGCTCGTCCCAGGGGGCATCGCGAATGAATTCGCTCCCACAAGAAAGCAGAAAGCCCGGCGCGGAGGCCGGGCTTTCTTGTTGCTGGAGCTTACAGGTGGTCCAGCATCGCCTTGTTGCGCACCGCACCCTTGTCGGCGCTGGTGGCCAACAGGGCGTAGGCCTTGAGCGCGGTGGTCACCTTGCGCGCGCGCGGCGCGGCCGGTTTCCAGCCTTTCTTGTCCTGCGCGTGGCGGCGGTGGGACAGCTCTTCATCGCTGACCAGCAGCTGGATGGTGCGGTTGTGGATGTCGATGTGGATCCTGTCGCCGTCCTCCACCAGGCCGATGGCGCCGCCGGCAGCGGCTTCAGGCGAGGCGTGGCCGATGGACAAGCCCGAGGTGCCGCCGGAGAAGCGGCCGTCGGTGAGCAGGGCGCACTGCTTGCCCAGGCCCTTGGACTTCAGGTAGCTGGTGGGGTAGAGCATTTCCTGCATGCCCGGGCCACCTTTCGGACCTTCGTAGCGGATGATCACCACGTCGCCGGCCTTCACTTCGTCGGCGAGGATGCCCTTCACCGCGGCGTCCTGGCTTTCGAAGATCTTCGCGGTACCTTCGAACACATGGATGGACTCGTCCACGCCGGCGGTCTTCACCACGCAGCCGTCGAGGGCGATGTTGCCGTAGAGCACGGCCAGGCCGCCTTCCTGGGAGTAGGCATGCTCGACGCTGCGAATGCAGCCTTCGGCGCGGTCGTCGTCCAGGGTCGCCCAGCGGGTGCTCTGGCTGAACGCGGTCTGGGTCGGGATGCCTGCCGGGCCGGCCTTGAAGAAGGTGTGTACGGCTTCATCCTGGGTCTGGGTGATGTCCCATTGGGCGATGGCATCGCTCATGCTCGGGCTGTGCACGGTGGGCACGTCGGTGTGCAGCAGGCCGCCACGGGCCAGCTCGCCGAGGATGCTGAAGATGCCGCCGGCGCGGTGCACGTCTTCCATGTGGTACTTCTGGATGTTCGGCGCCACCTTGCACAGCTGCGGCACTTTGCGCGACAGGCGATCGATGTCGCGCAGGTCGAAGTCGATTTCCGCCTCCTGGGCGGCGGCCAGCAGGTGCAGGATGGTGTTGGTCGAGCCGCCCATGGCGATGTCCAGGGTCATGGCGTTCTCGAAGGCCTTGAAGCTGGCGACGTTGCGCGGCAGCACGGACTCGTCGCCTTCGCCGTAGTAGCGCTGGCACAGCTCGACGGCCAGGCGGCCGGCGCGCAGGAACAGCTGCTCGCGGTCGCTGTGGGTGGCCAGGGTGGAGCCGTTGCCCGGCAGCGCGAGGCCGAGGGCCTCGGTCAGGCAGTTCATCGAGTTGGCGGTGAACATGCCGGAGCAGGAGCCGCAGGTGGGGCAGGCGCTGCGCTCGTATTCGGCGACCTTCTCGTCGGAGCAGGAGTCGTCGGCGGCGGCGACCATGGCGTCCACCAGGTCCAGGCCGTGGTTGGCCAGCTTGGTCTTGCCGGCTTCCATCGGGCCGCCGGAGACGAAGACCACCGGGATGTTCAGGCGCAGGGCGGCCATCAGCATGCCGGGGGTGATCTTGTCGCAGTTGGAAATGCAGACGATGGCGTCGGCGCAGTGGGCATTGACCATGTATTCCACGGAGTCGGCGATGATCTCGCGGCTCGGCAGGGAATAGAGCATGCCGTCGTGGCCCATGGCGATGCCGTCGTCGACGGCGATGGTGTTGAATTCCTTGGCCACGCCGCCGTGTTTCTCGATTTCGCGGGCAACCAGCTGGCCCAGGTCCTTGAGGTGCACGTGGCCGGGCACGAACTGGGTGAAGGAGTTGGCGATGGCGATGATCGGCTTCTTGAAATCCTCGTCCTTCATCCCGGTGGCGCGCCACAGCGCACGGGCGCCGGCCATGTTGCGGCCGTGGGTGGAGGTTTTCGAACGGTAATCGGGCATGACGGTTTCCTGCGGCTAATCAGGTATCGGTTGTAAGCGTATGGTGAGCGCCGCCTGTGCCGGTTGCAAACGGCAGTTGGCCGTGCGTTCGGAAGGGGCCGGGAGACGAGGCGGGGTCACCGCTCGTTCGGCCTAGGCTCACTCAAGCCCGCCGGAGGATGGTTGGCGAGGAATCGCCCGATTCTACGCCGGGCCCGACCGGCAGGGAAAGGCTGGCGGTCGGGCCGGCGCGAGGCGCCGGCCCTGGCGCCGCCGCGATCAGCTGTTGGGCAGCAGGCGGCAGGTCAGGCTCTTGATGTAGCGAGTCTCGCTGATGGCCGGGTGCACCGGGTGGTCCGGGCCCTGGCCGCCGCGCTCCAGCAGGAGGATGTTGCGGTCCAGGTGGCGGGCGCTGTTGAGCAGGATGTTCTGCAGGTCGTCCTCCGGCAGGTGCATGGAGCAGGAGGCGCTGACCAGGATGCCGTCCTTGTTGAGTAGGCGCATGGCCTGTTCGTTGAGGCGGCGGTAGGCGGCCTCGCCGTTCTTCAGGTCCTTCTTGCGCTTGATGAAGGCCGGCGGGTCGGCGATCACCACGTCGAAGCGCTCTTCGGCGGCCTTGAGCTCCTTCAGGGCTTCGAAGACGTCGCCTTCGACACAGGCGACCTGCTCGGACAGACCGTTCAGTGCGGCGTTGCGCTCGACGCCGTCGAGGGCGAAGCCGGAGGCGTCCACGCACATGACTTCAGTGGCGCCGAAGGCCGCGGCCTGCACGCCCCAGCCGCCGATGTAGCTGAACAGGTCGAGCACGCGCTTGCCCTTCACGTAGGGCGCCAGGCGTGCGCGGTTCATGCGGTGGTCGTAGAACCAGCCGGTCTTCTGGCCTTCCAGTACCGGGGCTTCGAACTTCACGCCGTTCTCCTCCAGGGCGACCCACTCGGGCACCACGCCGAACGCGGTGTCGACGTAGCGCTCCAGGCCTTCGGCGTCGCGGGCGCTGGAATCGTTTTTCCAGAGCACGCCGCGAGGTTTCAGCACCTGCACCAGGGCGTCCAGCACGGCGTCCTTGTGGCGTTCCATGGCCGCGGAGGCGAGCTGCACCACCAGAATGTCACCGAAGCGGTCCACCACCAGGCCGGGAAGCAGGTCGGAATCGCCATAGACCAGGCGGTAGAAGGGCTTGTCGAAGAGCCGTTCGCGCAGGCTCAGGGCGACGTTGATGCGGTGCACCAGCAGCGACTTGTCCAGGCTGTGCTTGACGTCGCGGGAGACCAGGCGGGCGCAGATCAGGTTGTTCGGGCTGAGGGCGACCACCCCCAGCGCCTTGCCGCCGGCGGCTTCGAGAATCGCCTGGTCGCCCGGCTGGAAGGCGTTCAGCGGGGTGGCGACCACGTCCACTTCGTTGCTGTAGACCCACAGGTGGCCGGCGCGCAGGCGTCGATCGGCATTGGCTTTGAGGCGCAGGCTGGGCAGGGACATGAGTCTCTCTCCGGAAAAAAGGCCGGGATTATACCCTAGCCCGCACCGGCTCCGGGGGCCGCCCGGCGGTGCTCGCGGCGACCTGGTGGGAACGAACGGAAGCAGCCAGAAATCCTGCGCTACAGGCCGGCGCATCCGGGTAGACTGTCGCCTCGGTCAACCTTCTTCTTCATCCCCATGGCTCAAGAACTTTCCGCAGAACAGATTCGCCAGGTCCTGCAGGGCATCAGCGTGCCGCCGCAACCGCAGATCATGGTCGACCTGCAGATGGAGCAGGTCATGCCGAGCCCGGACCTCAAGTCCATCGCCCGGCTCATCAGCCAGGACCCGGGACTGTCCGGTGCCCTGCTGAAGATCGTCAACTCGCCGTTCTTCGGCCTGACCAACCGCATCGCCTCGATCCAGCAGGCGGTGAACCTGCTCGGCTGCAACACGGTGATCAACCTGATCAACGCGCAGTCGATCAAGGGCGAGATGAGCGACGAGACCATCGTCACCCTGAACCGCTTCTGGGATACCGCCCAGGACGTGGCCATGACCTGCCTGACCCTGGCCAAGCGCATCGGCTACCAGTCGGCGGACGAGGCCTATGCCCTCGGCCTGTTCCACAACTGCGGCATCCCGCTGATGCTCAAGCGTTTTCCCGACTACATGACGGTGCTGGAAGAGGCCTATGCCAGCGCCGGCCCGGAGCGTAGGGTGGTGGACACCGAGAACCGCCTGCTGAACACCAACCACGCCGTGGTCGGCTACTTCACCGCGCGCTCCTGGCGCCTGCCCGAGCACCTCTGCGAAGCCATCGCCAACCACCACAACGCCCTGTCCATCTTCAGCGACGACTCCGGCCGCGACGCGCAGCTGAAAAACCTGCTGGCGATCCTCAAGATGGCCGAGCACATCTGCGCCTCGCACCTGGTGCTGGGCAACCAGGCCGAGGACCATGAGTGGCAGAGCATTCGCGCCCAGGTACTGGACTATGTGGGGCTCTCGGAGTACGACTTCGAGAACCTCAAGGAAAGCATCCGCGAGCTGGGCGCCCACTGACGCACGCCCATCGACGCCGCCAGGCCCCGGATTTCATCCGGGCTACCGACCGAGAGCCGCCGTACGCATTCGAGATACGCCATGCCTGAACTACCCGAAGTCGAAACCACCCGCCGGGGCATCGCCCCCTTCCTGGAAGGCAAGCGCGTCAGCCGGGTGATAGTGCGTGAGCGCCGCCTGCGCTGGCCCATTCCCGAGGACCTCGACGTGCGCCTCTCCGGCCAGTGCATCCTCAAGGTGGAGCGTCGCGCCAAGTACCTGCTGCTGCAGGCCGAGGCCGGCACCCTGATCAGCCACCTGGGCATGTCCGGCAGCCTGCGTCTGGTGGAGGCCGGGCTGGTGGCGGCCAAGCACGAGCATGTGGATATCGAGCTGGAATCGGGCATGGCCCTGCGCTACACCGACCCGCGCCGCTTCGGTGCCATGCTCTGGAGCGACGACCCGCTGAACCACGAGCTGTTGCGCCGCCTCGGTCCCGAGCCGCTTGGCGGGCTCTTCGACGGCGAGCGCCTGTACCAGCTTTCCCGCGGCCGCAGCATGGCGGTCAAGCCGTTCATCATGGACAACGCGGTGGTGGTGGGCGTAGGCAACATCTACGCCAGCGAGGCGCTGTTCGCCGCCGGCATCGATCCGCGCCGCGAAGCCGGTTCCATTTCGCGGGCGCGCTACCTGGCGCTCGGCGAGGAGATCAAGCGCATCCTCGCCCAGGCCATCGAATGCGGCGGCACCACCCTACGGGACTTCGTCGGCGGCGACGGCAAGCCGGGCTACTTCCAGCAGGAGTTGTTCGTCTACGGCCGTGGCGGCGAGTTCTGCAAGAACTGCGGCTCGACCCTGCGGGAAATTCGTCTCGGCCAACGCGCCAGCGTCTATTGCCCGCGCTGCCAACGCTGAATCCGCGCCGGGCCGCGAGGTCCGGCGTCTGCCATCCAGCTCTCAACCTCCAAGAGCAACAAAGAAGTCTTCCCCATGTACGGTAACTACCTGCCCCGCAATCCTTTCGCCGAGGCGGTCGGCCACGGCGTGCTCAAGCTGATGGGCTGGCGCATCGAAGGGCGCATGCCGGACCTCGACAAGTTCGTGGTGATCGGCGCCCACCACACCTCCAACTGGGATTTCGTGATTTTCCTCGCGGTGAAGTTCGTACTGCGCTTGAATGCACGTTGGTTCGGCAAGCACACCCTGTTCCGCTGGCCCTTCGCCGGCCTGATGCAGCGCTGGGGCGGGGTGCCGATCCAACGCCACCTCAGGCTGAACATGGTGGAGCAGGCGGTGCAGAGCTTCCGCGAGAGCCGCCAGTTCATGCTGGTGATCTCGCCGGAAGGCACGCGCAAGCGGGTGGAGCGCTGGAAGATGGGCTTCTACCACATCGCCCGAGGCGCCGAAGTGCCCATAGTTCCGGCCGCCCTGGACTACGCCAACCGCCGCGTGGTCATAGGTCAGCCATTTTTCCCCAGTGGCGACGAGCAGGCCGACCTGCGTCAGCTGCTGGCCTTCTACCGCCCGTACGTGCCGAAAAAACCCGACTACGCTTTCCATGGCGATTGAAGGCCGTCACGGTGTCAATCTGCCATGCACTGTTATAGTTTTTCGCACACTCATCGTTGAAGGATCGCCCTCATGAACCTGTTCCGCTCCACCGCTGCTGTCCTGGCGCTGACCACTGGCCTGCTGGCGCTGCCGGCTGGCGCGGAAGTGGTGCAGGAGAATGCCAGCGGTGACCCCATGTACACCGTTGAGGCCCCCACCGGCTACAGCATGGCCGGCGACGTGCTGATCGCCCGGCCGCTGCTGATCGGCGCCACTGTGATCGGCGCCGGCCTGTTCATCATCAGCCTGCCCTTCTCGGCCCTGGGCGGTAACGTCGAGGAAGCCGCCAACGAGCTGATTGGCGTGCCGGGCCGGGAAGCCTTTGTGCGCTGCCTGGGCTGCACCATGAGCGGCTACAGGCACGACAGGGCCAGCGAAGGCTACTGAGCCTCCCCCCTCACCAGGCCGACGGCTCCATCCCTTCCGGGATGGGGCCGTCGGTGTTTTCAGGCAGGGCGCGGGTTGCCGGACGGCCACAGCATCGGGTAATAGCTGGTGCCTGGTCCGGGTGAAGGAATACCGCCCGTGAAGGCCTGCTCCCGCGTTGTCCTGTTCGCCCTGGCCGCCTCGACCTGCCGGTGGACGAGGCACGCCGGCAGTTCTGGGTCAGCGGCCGCCCTGCAGCGGGTGGACGCGAAGGCCGCGGCATTCGACGGTGCCTTCCGCACCCGCCTGTTCAATGCGGTGCGCAGCGGCGAGTTGGATGGCCTGCAGACCAGTTCGCTAATGAACGACCTGGGTTATGCCGGCCGGATCTTCCAGAGCCTGCGCAATGTGCTGTAGGGCGAATCTGGGCAGTCGCCCTTGGTAGGTTGGCGCTGAGCGCAGCGAAGCCCAACGATCCATGCACCGTGCCATCCTTGTTGGGCTTCGCGGCGCTCTGCCCAACCTACGACTTGTCCTTCAGCGTGGCGCGTCGGGGATTTGGGGATTCAATGGTGAGCCGGTGAGGCGTGGTCCACCCTTCGGGGCCGCTGCGCGGCCCTTCGCGAAGCTACTTCATCTTCTCGACTTCGAGCACGTCGGAAAGGCCCAGGCCGCGTGGGTCGCTGGCGGCTTCGAGGCTGCCCTTGGCCTTGTTCCAGTAGAGCACCTGCTGGTTGCCGTAGTTGCGCTCCAGGGGCTTGAGACTGTAGCCGCGGGAACGCAGTTCGGCGGTTTCGGCGCTGCTGAAGGCGCCCGGCTCGTGCTCGATCTGGTCCGGCAGGTACTGGTGGTGGTAGCGCGCCACCGCCGGCCAGCGGCTGACCGGCTGGCCGTCCAGGTACTCCAGCACCGACAGCAGCACCATGCTCGGAATCCGGCTGCCGCCCGGCGTGCCAAAGGCGGCGAAGTCCTGCTCGCTTTCGATGAAGGTGGGGCTCATGGACGACAGCGGGCGCTTGCCCGAGCCCACCGCGTTGGCCTGGCTGGCGGCCAGCCCATAGGCGTTGGCGCCGCTGGGGTCGGCGGCGAAGTCGTCCATCTCGTCGTTCAGCAGCACGCCGGTGCCGGGTACGGTGAAGGCGGCGCCGAAGGGCAGGTTGATGGACAGGGTGGCGGCCACTGCGTTGCCGTCCTTGTCGATCACCGCGAAGTGGGTGGTGTGGTCGCCTTCGCGCCAGGGTTTGGCTGGCGGCAGGGCGCTGCTGGGGGTGGCGCGGCGCGCGTCGATGCCGGCGGCGAGATTCTTGAGGTAGTCCGCGTCGAGTAGCTTCGCCTGGGGAATGGCGACGAAGTCCGGGTCGCCCAGCAGGCCGCGGTCGCGGTAGGCCCGGCGCAGGACTTCCACGATGTAATGGCTGCGCTGTACCCGTTCGGCCTTGCGCCAGGGCAACTGCTGCAGCATCGCCAGGCTCTGGGCCAGGGCGATGCCGCCGGCCGAGGGCGGCGGTGCGCTGATCAGCTCGCGGCCCTCGGCCAGGCGGAAGCGGATCGGCTGGCGCTCGACGGTGCGGTAGCTGGCCAGGTCGCGCAGGCTCCAGATGCCACCGGCGGCGTTCACTTCCTGAACCAGCTTCTCGGCGGTCGGTCCGCTGTAGAAGCCGGCCTTGCCGTAGCGGGCGATGCGCTCGAGGGTATTGGCCAGCTCCGGTTGGCGCAGCAGGCTGAATTCTTCCGGGATCTCGCCCTTGTGGTCGAGGAACAGGCGTGCCGTCTCGGGGTCGTCGCGCAGGGCCGCCAGGCGCCAGCTGGCGCGTTCGCGGTAGATGCGGTCCACCGAGATGCCGTCCCGCGCCAGGCGGATGGCCGGGGTCAGGCTGTCGTGCAGCGGCAGGCGGCCATAGTGGCCGGCGATATCCGCCAGTGCCGCCGGCAGGCCGGGAATGGCGGCGGCCAGCGGGCCGTCCAGGGAGAGACCCGGGTCAGCCTTGCCATCGCGTACGTAAAGCCGCGGATGGGCGGCCAGGGGCGCACGTTCGCGGGCGTCGAGGAAGCGGTAGACGGGCTTGTCGCCTGCCTGTCGGAGGAGGAAGAAACCGCCGCCGCCAAGGCCCGAGCCGTAAGGCTCGGCCACGGCCAGGGCGGCGCTGATGGCGACCGCAGCATCGAAGGCGTTACCGCCCTGGGCCAAGGTCTCCAGGCCGGCTACCGTGGCCGACGGACTGGGTGTGGCGACGGCTGCGCGCCCGGGCTCGGCGGCCTGCAGGGTTCCCGCGCAAAGCAGGAGCAGCGTCGCGACGAGCGCGCCACGGCGGTACGAGCCGCGTTCCGGGCGGCCCACGGGTCAGGCCTTGCCGGTGAGCTTCAGGTACTTCTGCATCAGCTCATCCTTGCTTTCGACATGGGCATCGTCCAGGGGGATGCAATCGACGGGGCAGACCTGCTGGCACTGGGGCTCGTCATAGTGACCGACGCACTCGGTGCAGAGGTTGGGGTCGATCACGTAGATCTCCTCGCCCTGGGAAATGGCGCCGTTTGGGCACTCGGGTTCGCAGACGTCGCAGTTGATGCAGTCGTCGGTGATCTTGAGGGACATGGGAACAACTCCTGCCGTCGCCAGGCAGCGACGGCCTTGTACAGAAATTAGCGGAATTGTGCCGGATTGCCGCGATCGACGCACGCGCCGATCGCGGCCGAGGGACTTCAGCGCTTGAAACGCTCGGCCAGGGCCTGGGCTACGGCGGGGTGGACGAACTTGCTGATATCGCCGCCAAGGGCCGCTATTTCGCGCACCAGGGTGGAGGAGATGAAGGAGTACTTTTCCGACGGGGTGAGGAACATGCTCTCCACGTCCGGCGCCAGTTGGCGGTTCATGTTGGCCAGCTGGAATTCGTACTCGAAGTCGGACACCGCGCGCAGGCCGCGCAGGAAGACATTGGCGTTCTGCTCCTTGACGAAGTGCGCCAGCAGGGTGGAGAAGCCCACCACTTCGACGTTCGGCAGGTGCTTGGTGACCTCGCGGGCCAGTTCCACACGCTGCTCCAGGCTGAACAGCGGATTTTTCTTGGGGCTGGCTGCTACAGCAATGACCACGCTATCGAACAGACGAGAGGCGCGTTCGATCAGATCGCCGTGGCCCTTCGTAATGGGGTCGAAGGTGCCCGGGTACAACACTCGGTTCATCGCGACGTCCTGGCAGGGGTCCGTAAGGGAATCGGATGGTAGCGCAGCAAACCCCCATGGGCCAAGACGAGGGCGCCCGCTGGGCTACAGGCGGCGCACGGAGATGGGTCCGGCACCGCCAGGCCGGCCATCAGGCCTGGCCCAGCCGCTCGGCGAGGGCGCTGGCCAGCTTGGCGGTCAGGCCGTAGATCGACAGCTGCGGGTTGGCGCCGATGCTGGTGGGGAACAGCGAGCCGTCGTGGATCGACAGATTGGCCAGCTGGTGATGACGGCCCAGGCTGTCGGTCACCGCCTGCTGCGGGTCCTCGCCCATGGCGCAGCCGCCCATCACGTGGGCGCTGCCCAGGCGGGCGCGGTAGAGCTCCAGCGGCAGGCCGTCGATCAGGCTGCGGGCCTCGCTCAGGGTTTTGACGTAGTCGGCGTCGGCGTGCATCGGCAGCACGGCGCGGGCGCCGGCGGCGAACTGGACCTCGGCCATCACCTGATAGGCGCGGCGGATGCCGTCCCAGGTGTAGTCGGTCATGCGGTAGTCGAGCACCGGGCTGCCGTCGCCGCGCAGTTCCACCGTGCCCTCGGCGCTGTCCGGGTGGAAGCCGTCGCGCATCAGCGCCAGCATCACGTTGGTGTGGGGCAGCTGCTCCATGCGCAGGGCGTTGTCGATGCCGAAGCGCCCCAGCAAGGTGCTGGTGAGAGAGGGATGCAGCGGCGGTACTTCGAGCTTGTAGGACATGCGCCCGGTGGCGCCGTCGTCCCACTGGAAGTGATCGGAATAGATGGATTGCGGCGCGCCGTAGAAGGGGTTGATCAGTCGCTCGAACTGCGCGGCGGAGAAGTTCACCACGTGCAGGAAGGTGCGCTTGCCGGTGCGCCCGTGCGGGTCCGGCGCGTCCGAGCGCAGCAGCAGGCCCGGGGTGTTGATGCCGCCGCCCGCCAGCACGTAGTGGCGGGCCTTGACCCGGATCTTGCGGCCGGTCGGCGCCACGCAGCGCTCGTCCAGGCCCAGGCATTCGATGCCGGTCACCTTGTCGCCCTCGATCAGCAGCTTCTCGGCGCGGGCCAGGTAGAGCAGCTCGCCACCCTTGTCGAGGGTGGCGGGGATGGTGGTGACCAGCATCGACTGCTTGGCGTTGGTCGGGCAGCCCATGCCGCAGTAACCGAGGTTCCAGCAGCCGCGCACGTTGCGCGGAATGACCTTCCAGTGCAGCCCGAGCTTCTCGCAGCCCAGGCGGATCACGTCGTTGTTCGGGTTCGGCGGAATGGCCCAGGGCGCCACGCCCAGGCGCTGTTCCATCTTCTCGAACCAGGGAGCCATCTCGGCCACGGAGAGGCCTTTGACTCCATGCTCGCGCGCCCAGTGTTCCAGGGTTGGATCCGGGGTGCGGAAGCTCGAGGTCCAGTTGACCAGGGTGGTGCCGCCCACGGCGCGGCCCTGGAGGATGGTGATGGCGCCATCCTTGGTCATCCGGCCTATGCCTTCCTGGTAGAGGCTGGGGTAGGCCTCGGCCTCCTGCATCTTGAAGTCGGAGCTGGTCTTCAGCGGCCCTTCCTCGATCAGCAGCACCTTGAATCCGGCGGCACTGAGGATTTCTGCCGTGGTGCCGCCACCGGCGCCGCTGCCGACTATGGCGACATCGGCCTCCAGGGTCAGGTCCTGCTCCAGGCGTGAGCCGTTGTGGGTTTTCCAGCCGCGGGCCAGGCCTTCGGCAAACAGATCGGGTACAGGCATGTCAGGGTCTCGGGCGAATTCTTGTCGTTTTCTTGCCGTGGCGCGGGGCTCAGACCGTCGGCGGGCCTGGGTAACCGCAATGCGCCCAGGATTCCGGGCGGCCGTACCAGGCCATCATCACCAGTTGCAGCAGGGAGGCGTGGCCCATCTTCAACAGGCCGATGGAGCTGTGCTCCCAGCGCGCCAGGAACTCGCGCACGTCCTGGGCGCCGGCCTTCTCCCAGCTGCCCCAGATGCCGGTCAGCGGGCCGCGGGTCAGCGGCAGGGCGAGCACGTCGAAGAGCTGCAGGGTCAGCTTGAGCATCTCCGGCGACAGGCGATGCAGGGCGTAGTCCAGGCTTTCGAGGGTGTCCTCGATGGCCTGGGGGACTTTCTCGCTGGGCACGGCGCCTTCCAGCATCACCGGCACCAGGGCACGGAGGAAGGGCAGGTCGGATTCGCGCAGCACGGCAAAGCCACCGGCCGGCACGCTGGCCGAGCAGCCGGTGAGGCTGGCGGCGACCCCGGCAGTGGCGAGGAAGGCCGAGCCGAACAGCCCGACCTTGAGCAGGTTGCGCCGGGACAGGCCCGGCGCGTCGAGGGTGGTTTCGCTCATTCTTGTTATCTGCCTGCGAAAGCCCGCCTCAGCGGACGAAGAGTTTATGGACCAGCTTCTGGATGGCCTTGCCATAGGGCGGATAGATCATTTTCGCGGCATTGAAGCGCTGCTTGATGAACACGCCCTTGGCCTTGCTGAAGGTGAGGAAACCTTCGTGGCCGTGGTAGTGGCCCATGCCCGAGGGGCCGATGCCGCCAAAAGGCATGTCGTCCTGGGCCACGTGCAGCAGCGTGTCGTTGAGGCACACGCCGCCGGAGTGGGTCTCGTGCAGCACGCGCTGCTGTTCGCCGCGGTTGTAGCCGAAATAGTAGAGGGCCAGCGGGTGCGGGCGGTCGTTGATGTAGGCGAAGGCGTCTTCCAACTGGCGGTAGGGGACGATCGGCAGCAGGGGGCCGAAGATCTCCTCCTGCATCAGTTTCATCTCGTCGGTGGCGTTCAGCACCAGGGTATGCGGCAGGCGCCGGCCCTGGGCTTCGGGGAACAGCGGCACCAGGCGCGCACCCTTTGCTTTGGCGTCCGCCAGGTAGCCATTGAGGCGGCCCAGCTGGCGCTCGTTGATGATGGCGGTGTAGTCGGGGTTGTCCTTGAGCTGCGGGAAGAAGCCCTGCACAGCCTGGCGGTAGGCTTCGACGA
Source organism: Pseudomonas sp. BN417 (assembly GCF_029871205.1). Classification (GTDB taxonomy): domain Bacteria; phylum Pseudomonadota; class Gammaproteobacteria; order Pseudomonadales; family Pseudomonadaceae; genus Metapseudomonas. Next base: position 76,963 of record NZ_SSOJ01000115.1, read on the forward strand.
AACCGTCGACGCGGTCCTCGGGCACCAGCACGTAGTCCGGCGCAACGCAGGTCTGGCCGGCATTCATGGTCTTGCCGAAGGCGATGCGCTCGGCGGCGTCGGCCAGCGGCACGTCGGTGGAGACGATGGCTGGCGATTTGCCGCCCAGTTCCAGGGTCACCGGGGTCAGGTTCTCGGCAGCCGCGCGCATCACATGCTTGCCGATGCTGGTGGCGCCGGTGAACAGCAGGTGGTCGAAGGGCTGGCGGGAGAAGGCCACGCCCACCTCGGCTTCGCCCAGCACCACGCCGACCAGATCCTCGGGGAAGATCCGCGCTAGCAGGTCCTTGAGCAGTTGCGAGGTGGCCGGGGTGGACTCGCTCATCTTGATCATCACCCGGTTGCCGGCGGCCAGGGCGCCCACCAGGGGGCCGATGGCCAGGTACAGCGGGTAGTTCCAGGGCACAATCACCCCGACCACGCCCAGCGGCTGGTAGACCACCTTGGCCGAGGCCGGCTGGAAGGCCATGCCGACGCTGCGGCGCGACGGCTTCATCCATTTGCGCAGGCGCTTGGCGACGTAGTGGATGCCGTGCAGGCTGGGCATGATCTCGGCCAGCAGCGTCTCGTTGGCCGAGCGATTGCTGAAGTCCTGGGAAATGGCGGCGATCAGGGCGTCCTTTTCGGCGAACAGCAGCTCGCGCAGGGAAGTCAGCCACTGGATGCGTTGGTCGGCGCTGGGCATGGGGTTGGCGCGGAAGGCCTCGCGCTGGCGCTGGAAGAGGCTTTCCAGCTGGCTGATCTGCTGCTGGCTCTGTTGCAGGTAGGCAATGTCGGCGACCATGGCGCGGTTCCTCGGCGGCTCCGGGAGAGTCGTCCGAATCCGCTGGGCGGACGCGGCGGGCTCTGTTGTTGTGGTGTCGCTGGATTGTTAGAGCAAATGCTCTAATCTGTCAAATAGCTTGCCTGCCGGGCTGCCCGGCGGCAGCCCAACGAAATGCTGGACAGGGTGCCAGCGGGTAACAACGGGTGTTTCCCGACGCCCTCCCGGTGTGTACCTTTGGCGCTCGCCGTGCCGACCGATAGCAGGAAGATCCACCCGATGGCCCAACGACCCAAGACCCGCGACCGCATCGTTCTGGAGAGCCTCGCGCTGTTCAACACCCAGGGCGAGCGCAACGTCACCACCAACCACATCGCCGCGCACCTGGGCATGTCGCCGGGCAATCTCTATTACCACTTCCGCAACAAGCAGGAGATCATCGCCGAGCTGTTCGGCCAGTACGAAACCAGGGTGGACAGCTTCCTGCGCCCGCCGGAAGGGCGCGAGGTGACGGTGGAGGACAAGACCTTCTACCTGGAGTCCCTGCTGGCGGCGATGTGGGACTTCCGTTTCCTGCATCGCGACCTGGAGCACCTGCTGGAGTCCGACACGGAACTGGCCGCGCGCTACCGCCTGTTCGCCCAGCGCTGCCTGGACCACGCCCAGGCCATCTACCGCGGCTTCGTCGAGGCCGGCATCCTGCGGATGAACGCCGCCCAGGTCGAAGCCCTGACCCTCAACAGCTGGATTATCGTCACTTCATGGGTGCGCTTCCTCTGCACCACCCGTTCGGAGGCCGGCGACCTCAGCCAGGAGCTGCTTCGCCGCGGCATCTACCAGGTACTCGCGCTGGAGGGTGGCTACCTCGCGCCCGAGGCGCAGCCGGCGGTCAAGGCGCTGTACGAGAAGCTCTACGTACCGCTGGAGCAGGTGGTGCCGAGCTAGCGGACGCTCGCCAGCCAGCCCGGAATCCGCCGCTCCAGGTAGTAGGCGGGTTTCTGCGGTGACCCTTCGACGAAGCCCACGTGCCCGCCCTGTCCATGCAACTCCATGCGCGTGCTGGCCGAGAGTTCGTGGGCTTCCGGAAGGCTGTGGCGGAAGACGAAGGGGTCGTCGGCGGCCTGGATCAGCAGGGTCGGAATGCGGATGCCGCCCAGGTAGTAGCGGCTGGAGGCGCGGCGGTAGTAGTCCTGGGCATCGCTGAAACCGTGCAGGGGAGCGGTGATGCGGCCGTCGAAGTCCCAGAAGGTGCGCAGGCCGTCCAGTGAGCCCAGGCTCGCCAGGGTGGACAGGTGCTCCGCATGGCCCTGATGTTCGAACAGCCGCTGCTTGCCCTTCACATAGGCGACCATCTCGCGCATGAAATGCGCCTGGTAGACCCGTGAGAAGCCGAGGGCAATGCGGTCAGCACACTGGTCCAGCCGATAGGGCACCGAAACCGCCACCGCTGCATCGAGGCCGCAGTCGTCGCCGGTCTCGCCCAGGTACTTGAGCAGCACATTGCCCCCCAGCGAATAACCGACCGCATAGAGCGGCGCCAGTGGGCGACTGGTACGCAGGTGGCGGACGGTGGTCGCCAGGTCTTCGCTGACACCCGAGTGGTAGCCGCGCGGCAACAGGTTGGGTTCTCCGGAGCAGCCGCGCCAATTGATGGCCACGCTGGCCCAGCCGCGGGTCGCCATTTCCTGCTGCAGACCGACGACGTACAACGAATTGGAGGAGCCGGTGAGGCCATGCAGGACCAGCACCAGCGGCGCGCTGGCCTCGTGGGGGCCGTGCCAGTCCAGGTCGAGGAAGTCGCCATCATCCAGCCACAGACGCTCGCGGCGCCGCTCCAGATGGAGCGGCTTGCGGCAGAAGGGCGACCAGAGGGTCTGCAGGTGGGGGCTTGGGAGCCACCAGGCGGGCTGGAAGCCGAGGCTGGTAATAGCTGGGGAATGGAACTGGTTCATCGGTGTTGCCGTAAGTCAGGCGTCAGGACTCTCCGCCGTCTCGCGCTGCCACAGGGCGTAGTACACCTGGCCGGCCTTCTTTTCCCGGTGAAGGCGCCAATTGCCCGGCAGGCCCAGTGAGGAGGGCGGGTTCTCGCTTTCGGTATAGACCCAGGCACGGGGGGCGAGCCAGCCGCGTTGTTCCAGGAGGTCGCAGACCGGCGCCAGGAGGTTCTGGTTGAACGGCGGATCGAGGAATACCAGGTCGAAGACCTTCGGTGCCTGGGTGTCCAGGTAGCGCAGGGCGTCGCTCTGCAGCAGTTGCCCGCGGCCGCAGCGCAAGGCATCCAGGGTGCCACGCAGGGCCGCCACCGAGTCGGGATTGAGGTCCAGTGCCAGGGCTTCGGCGGCGCCGCGGGACAGGGCTTCGAGGTAGAGCGCGCCGCTGCCGGCAAAGGGGTCCAGCACGCGGGCGCCTTCCACATGGGGCGCCAGCCAGTTGAACAGGGTTTCGCGCACCCGGTCGGGGGTCGGCCGCAGGCCGGGGCCGTCCGGGAAGGCGAAGCGCCGCGAGCGCCATTCGCCGCCGATGATGCGGAGCTGGCCCTGGCCGCCGTGGGCAGGCTTGGCGGGTTTGGCGTTTGGCTTGCGCATCAGTGCTCCGGTACGCCGCTGGGCATTTCGGCGGGTTTGTCGGTGGGCGGCGGCAGTTCCTTCTGGGTCACGGTCGGGCCGGCGGTGACTATGACGAACTGGTCCGGAGAGAGGTGTTTGGCCATGGCGGCCTTGACCTGGGCGACGTCCAGCGCCTGGACCTGCGCCATGAAGTCTTCCAGGTAGGTCAGCGGCAGGTCGTAGAAGCCGATGGCGCCGAGTTGGCCGACTATGTCGGCGTTGCTCGCGGTGGACAGCGGGAAGCTGCCGGCCAGTTCGCGCTTGGCGTCGTCCAGTTCCTTCTGGGTCGGCCCTTCGGCCAGGTACTGGCGGACGATGTCCTGGATCAGCTCGAGGGTGCCCTGGCTCATTTCGGCGCGGGTCTGCAGGCCGATCATGAAGGGGCCGCGCACCTGCATGGCGGTGAAGCCGGAGCTGACGCCGTAGGTCAGGCCGCGCTTCTCGCGCACCTCTTCCATCAGCCGGGTGCCGAAGCCGCCGCCGCCGAGGATCTGGTTGCCCAGGTAAAGGGCGGCGTAGTCCGGGTCGTTCCGGTCGATGCCGAGCTGGGCCAGCATCAGATGGGTCTGCTTGGACGGGAACTCGATGTGGCTGAGGCCCGGCTTGGGCGCCTCGGGCTCGGGCAGCTTCGGCAGCGCCGGACCCTGGGGCAGGGCCTTGGACACCTGGTTGGCGATGGCTTCGGCCTCGGCGCGGGACAGGTCGCCAACCAGGGCGATCACCACGTTGCCGGCGGCATAGGCCTTCTGGTGGAAGGCGCGCAGCTGGGCCACGCTGATGCCCGGGATGGACTTCTCGTCGCCCTCGCTGGAATGGGCATAAGGGTGCTGGCCGTAGAGCTTCTCGAACAGCTCCAGGCCGGCGAGCTTGCCGGGGTTCTGCTTCTGGAACTCGAAGCCGGAGAGCATCTGGTTCTTGATCCGCGCCAGGGAGTCCTCGGGAAAGGTCGGCGCGCCGATCACCTGGGTGAAGAGGTCCAGGGCCGGTTGGCGCAGATCGGCTTCGGTCAGGCTGCGCAGGCTGGCGATCGCCATGTCGCGGTAGGCGCCGTTGCCGAATTCCGCGCCCAGGCCCTCGAAGCCCTCGGCGATGGCGGTGACGTCCTTGCCGGCCACGCCCTCGTTGAGCATGGCGTTGGTCAGGGTGGCGACGCCCGAGGCGTCACCGTCCTGGCTGCTGCCGGCGGCGAAGGTCAGGCGCAGGTCGAACATCGGCAGCTCGGGGGCTTCGACGAACAGCACCTTGGCGCCTTCCGCGGTTTTCCAACTGTGGATATCCAGGGCTCGGCGGCCGGGGGCCTTGCTACCCAGCTCGGCCACGGATTGCAGGCCTGCAGCGGGGGCGGCGGTGTCGGCCGTGGCCATGCCGGCCGGACGATTGACGATGAAGCCCAGCACGCCGAGCAGGGCGATCAGGGCCAGGCCGAGCAGGCCGTAACGCAGGCCATTGCGCTCACTCATTGCGGGCCTCCTCGGGCAGGACATGGGCGACGCTCAGGCGGTCGCGGGTGAAGAAGGTCTTGGCGGCGGCCTGGATGTCGGCGGGGGTCACGGCTTCCAGGGCCTTGAGGTCCTGGTCCATCAACTTCCAGGACAGGCCGACGGTTTCCAGCTGGCCGATGGTGGTGGCCTGGCTGGTGATGGAGTCGCGCTCGTACACCAGCTCGGCGATCACCTGGGCGCGTACGCGCTTGAGTTCCTCGGCGCTCGGCGGGGTGTTCTTCAGGTCCTCCAGCTGCCGCCAGATGCCGGCTTCGGTCTGTTCCAGGGTCTTGCCCTTCTGCACGTTGGGTGTGGCGCTGATGACGAACAGGCTGTCGCCGCGGGGGAAGCCGTCGTACCAGGCGGAGGCGCCGCTGACCAGCTCCTCGCCACGCTCCAGGCGGCTGGGCAGGCGCGCGCTGTAGCCGCCATCGAGCAGGGTGGAGATCAGTCGCAGGGCGTGAACCTGGCGGGCGTCCTTGGCGGTGGCCAGGCCCGGCGCATTGAAGCCCATCAGCAGGCTCGGCAGCTGGGTGCGCACGTGCAGGGTCAGGCGGCGTTCGCCGGGGGCTGTCAGTTCCAGTGGCTTCTTGGCGGGCGGAATGGCGCGCTTCGGAATGCCGGCGAAGTGGCGCTCGGCGAGGCCCTTGACCTCGTCCGGAGTGACGTCACCGACCACCACCAACGTGGCGTTGTTCGGTGCGTACCAGGATTCGTACCAGTGACGCAGCTCCTCCACCTTCATGCGGTTGAGGTCGGCCATCCAGCCGATGGTGGGGATGTGGTAGCCGCTGGCCGGGTAGGCCATGGCCTTGAAGCGCTCGAAGGCCTTGGCGGTGGGCTTGTCGTCGGTGCGCAGGCGGCGCTCCTCCTTGATTACCTCGATCTCGCGCTTGAACTCCTCGGGCGGCAGCTTGAGGCTGGCCAGGCGGTCGGCCTCCAGCTCGAAGGCAACGCCCAGGCGGTCGCGGGCCAGCACCTGGTAGTAGGCGGTGTAGTCGTCGCTGGTGAAGGCGTTTTCCTCGGCGCCCAGTTCGCGCAGGATACGCGAGGCCTCGCCGGGGCCGAGCTTGCGGCTGCCCTTGAACATCATGTGTTCGAGGGCGTGGGAGAGGCCGGTCTGGCCGGGCGTCTCATAGCTGGAGCCGACCTTGTACCAGAGCTGGGATACCACCACCGGAGCGCGGTGGTCTTCGCGGACCACGACCTTCAGGCCATTGTCCAGGGTGAACTCGTGAGTGGGTTGGTTGTCTGCAGCCAGTGCCACAGCAGGCAGACAGAGAGCGCAGTACAGCAAGCCGGCGGCTTGGCGGGCAAAGGCTTTCATCGATGTTTTTGACCTGTCGGACGGCCCCGGCGGTCGTACCGCCTGCGGGCGAAGAGGTGCTAGGATACCCCATCCTTTCCCGGGGCGGCGAAGCTGGCCAGGCATAGAGCCGGCGCGGCCGCTCCCTTGAGATGCAATCGACTCATGTTTGGTTCCAACGACGACAAGAAGGCTCCGGCGCAGGCCGGGGAAAAGAAATCCTTGTTCGGCTGGCTGCGCAAGAAGCCCCAGGAAACCGTCCCCGCCGCTCCGGCGGAGCCGGTGGTTCCGGTCGCGGCTGAAGCGCCGGTCACGCCTGCGCCCGAGGTTGTCCCAGCGGCCGAGCCCCGGGTCGAGCCGACTTCGGTCCCGGCTCCCGCTCCCCTGCCTTATTCCGGCCCGCAGGCCGAGGCTCCCGAGCCCGCTCCTGCCCCGGAGCCAGCACCGGAGCCAGCACCGGTGATTGCCGAAACGGCCGTGGTGGTCGAACCTGTTGCACCTGCACCTGCACCTGCACCTGCACCTGCACCTGCACCTGCACCTGCACCTGCACCTATTCAGCCAGCTCCCGCAGCTGAAGCGGCTATTCCTCAGCCGGTTCCTACGCCTGAAACCGCCCCAGTCGTACCCGCGCCTGCTGCCGAATCCGAGCCTGCGAAGGCCGGTTTCTTCGCCCGACTCAAGCAGGGTCTGTCGAAGACCAGCGCCAGTATCGGCGAAGGCATGGCCAGCCTGTTCCTCGGGCGCAAGGCCATCGACGACGACCTGCTGGACGAGATCGAGACCCGGTTGCTGACCGCCGACGTCGGCGTCGAGGCCACCAGCGCCATCGTCCAGAGCCTGACCCAGAAGGTCGCGCGCAAGCAGCTGGCCGACAGCGGTGCCCTGTACAAGGCCCTGCAGGAGGAACTGGCCGCCCTGCTGCGCCCGGTCGAGCAACCGCTGAAGATCGAGAACGGCCGCGCGCCCTACGTGATCCTGGTCGTCGGCGTGAACGGCGTCGGCAAGACCACCACCATCGGCAAGCTGGCCAAGAAGCTGCAACTGGACGGCAAGAAGGTGATGCTGGCCGCCGGCGACACCTTCCGCGCCGCCGCCGTGGAGCAGCTGCAGGTCTGGGGCGAGCGCAACAACATCGCCGTGATCGCCCAGCACACCGGCGCCGATTCGGCTTCGGTGATCTTCGACGCCGTGCAGGCCGCCAAGTCCCGTGGCGTCGACGTGCTGATCGCCGATACCGCCGGGCGCCTGCACACCAAGGACAACCTGATGGAAGAGCTGAAGAAGGTGCGCCGGGTGATCGGCAAGCTGGATGAGTCGGCTCCCCACGAAGTGCTGCTGGTGCTGGATGCCGGCACCGGCCAGAACGCCATCAACCAGGCCAAGCAGTTCCACCAGGCGGTCAACCTCTCCGGCCTGGCGCTGACCAAGCTGGACGGCACCGCCAAGGGCGGGGTGATCTTCGCCCTGGCCAAGCAGTTCGGCCTGCCGATCCGCTACATAGGTGTCGGCGAAGGCATCGACGACCTGCGCACCTTCGAGGCCGATGCCTTCGTCAAAGCCCTCTTCGCCGAGCGGGAGTCCGCATGATTCGATTCGAGCAGGTCGGCAAACGCTATCCCAATGGCCACGTCGGCCTGCACGAACTGAGCTTCCGCGTCCGCCGCGGCGAGTTCCTCTTCGTCACCGGCCACTCCGGCGCCGGGAAAAGCACCCTGCTGCGCCTGCTGCTGGCGATGGAGCGGCCCACCACCGGCAAGCTGTTGCTGGCCGGTCAGGACTTGTCGCAGATCACCAACGCGCAGATTCCCTTCCTGCGGCGCCAGATAGGTGTGGTGTTCCAGAACCATCAGTTGCTGTTCGATCGCAGCGTGTTCGACAACGTCGCCCTGCCGATGCAGATCCACGGCCTGTCCAAGCCGGAGATCGCGAAAAGGGTGAGCGTGGCGCTTGAGCGTGTCTCCCTGGCGGACAAGGCCGAGCTCTACCCGGCCGACCTTTCCACCGGCCAACAGCAGCGCGTCGGCATCGCCCGCGCCGTGGTGCATCGCCCGGCCCTGCTGCTGGCGGACGAACCCACGGGTAACCTGGACCCGCGCCTGGCCGCTGAGATCATGGGCGTTTTCGAGGACATCAATCGCTTGGGCACCACAGTGCTGATCGCCAGCCACGACCTGGCGCTTATCGCGCGCATGCGCCACCGCCTGCTCACCCTGCAACGCGGCCGCCTGATCGGCGACGGGGAGGCGGTCTGATGAGTGCCAAGCAGATGCCGCCGCCCAAACCCGCCGAGCGTGTCGGCGCGTCACCGCGGCACACCGAAGCGCCGGAGAAGGCTGACGAAGGCCCTGATTTCCGCACGCTGCTGCACGCCTGGCTGGAAAGCCACCGTGCCAGCCTGGCGGACAGCCTGCGCCGCCTGGGCCGCCAGCCCATCGGCAGCTTCTTCACCTGCCTGGTGATGGCCATCGCCCTGAGCCTGCCCATGGGGCTTTCCCTGCTGCTCGGCAATGTCGAGCGTCTGGGCGGCTCCTGGCAGCGCGCGGCGCAGATTTCCCTGTTCATGAAGATGGATGCCGGCGAAGCCCAGGGGCAGAAGCTGCGCGACGAGATCGCGCGGATGCCGGACGTTACCGAAGCCGAGTGGATCAGCCGCGAACAGGCCCTGGCCGAGCTGCAACAGCAGTCGGGCCTTGGCGAAGCGCTCAAGGAGCTGCCGCAGAACCCGCTGCCGGGGGTGGTCCTGGTGACGCCCAAGCAAGTCGACAAGGCCACGCTGGAGGCCCTGCGCCAACGTCTCTCCGAGCTGCCCGGCATCGAGCAGGCACAGCTGGACCTGGTCTGGGTAGAGCGCCTGTCGGCCATTCTCAAACTGGGCGAACGCTTTGTCTTCGGTCTGGCCCTGCTGCTGGTGCTGGCCCTGCTGTTGGTGATCGGCAATACCATTCGTCTGCATATCGAGAACCGCCGCACCGAGATCGAAGTGATCAAGCTGGTCGGCGGGACCGACAGCTACGTGCGCCGTCCCTTCCTCTATATGGGGGCGCTCTACGGCACCGGCGCGGGCTTGCTGGCCTGGCTGGTGCTGGCCTACGGCCTGAACTGGTTGAACGATGCCGTGGTGCGCCTGGCGGGGCTCTACGGTAGCGATTTCGCCTTGGCCGGGGTGCCCCTGGCCGATGGTCTATCCCTGCTTCTGGGAGCCGTGCTGCTGGGTTACATTGGCGCCTGGCTGGCTGTCGCCCGTCACCTGAGCGAGCTCGCGCCACGCTAGAGGCGCCGGTTTTCGCGGGTCTTGCCTGGTGGTGTAACGAAACTTTTACGCCCCCTTGCAGTCAGATTGGCCAGTGCTACACTGCGCGAGCTTTAGTGAATCGGAGGATTCGCATGACCACTTCCCTGCAACCTGTCTATGCCCTTGCCCCCGGTGCGAACCTGGAGGCATACGTGCATGCGGTCAACGGCATCCCGCTGCTGACTGTCGAGCAGGAGCGCGAGCTGGCCGAACGCCTCTTCTATGAACAAGATCTGGAAGCGGCACGGCAAATGGTGTTGGCGCACCTGCGCTTCGTCGTGCACATCGCCAAGAGTTATTCCGGCTACGGCCTGGCCCAGGCCGACCTGATCCAGGAAGGCAACGTGGGCCTGATGAAGGCCGTCAAGCGCTTCAACCCCGAGATGGGCGTGCGCCTGGTGTCCTTCGCGGTGCACTGGATCAAGGCCGAGATCCACGAGTTCATCCTGCGCAACTGGCGCATCGTCAAGGTCGCCACCACCAAGGCACAGCGCAAGCTGTTCTTCAATCTGCGCAGCCAGAAGAAGCGCCTGACCTGGCTGAACAACGATGAAGTCCATGCAGTGGCCAATACCCTTGGCGTCGAGCCCCATGAAGTGCGCGAGATGGAAAGCCGGTTGACCGGCCAGGACATGGCCTTCGACCCGGCGGCGGACGCCGACGACGACGCGGCCTTCCAGGCTCCGGCCCACTACCTGGAAGACCACCGCTACGATCCGGCGCGCCAGCTGGAGGAAGCCGACTGGAGCGACAGTTCCACGGCCAACCTGCACGAGGCCCTGGATGGCCTGGACGAGCGCAGCCGCGACATCCTTTACCAGCGCTGGCTGGCCGAGGAGAAATCGACCCTGCACGACCTGGCAGCCAAGTACAACGTCTCCGCCGAGCGTATCCGCCAGCTGGAGAAGAACGCCATGAACAAGCTCAAGGGCTTCATTCAGGCGTAAGTGCCAAACCCTGGAAAAGCCGCACGCATGTGCGGCTTTTTTCTTTCTGGAGAAAACCGCCATGCCCTTGCCGTCCCTGCGCCCCAGCCACTGGCTGCTGTTCGCCGCGGTCGCCGTGCTGTTCTTCTCCCTGGCACTGTGGATGAGCCGGCAATCCGAGCGCGCCGAACCTTTGCCTTGGCTGGTGAGCTGGCAGGAGACGGTGATCGTGCCCCTCGCCGAGGAGACCCTCAGCCTGGAACAACTGGCCGCCCTGGCGCCGGGAGAACTCTGGCTGCAGCCGCGCACGGAAGGTCCGCGCCTGGTCTATCGCGCCGAGCAGGACCGGGAGGAGGGGGCCTGGCGCCTGGAGGCGGAGTTGCTGCTCAGCGATAGCGAGAGCAGCAGCCTGGGCAAGGCGCTGGGTAAAGGCACCGACGAGCAGCCCCTCAGTGCCGAGATGCTGGAGCAGTTGGGCGAACACCGGGTGGCGGTGCTGAACATGGTGCCCATGGCTGAAGTGTCGGCGGCACGCCTGGCGGCTAGTATCGGCCAGCCGCGGCTGCGCCTGCGCACCGCCGAGGGCGAGGCCTGGGTCTATCCGCAGCAGGGGCTGAGCGTGCACCTGGCGGACGGCAAGCTGCAGCTGCTGCACCTGGTGCCCCGCGAAGCGATGAAGCACTGAGGCGAATGCAGCGTTCCGGGTATCTGCGGCGCTCGCCACCCAAGCGTTGGGCTTCGCGTCGCTCAGCCGCAACCTACGGTCCGGAATCCGGTCAGGATCAGAGTTGCTGCAGGTAGTCGCTGCCGCCCAGTTGGCTCATCTGCCGGCGAATCCAGCCGGCACGGCGGGCGACATATCCGCCGGGCCGCGAGGGGCTCCATTGCCGCGGGTTGGGCAGCACCGCCGCCAGCAGCGCCGCCTGCTGGCGTGACAAGCGCGCCGCGCTCACGCCGAAGTGCTGGCGGGCGGCGGCTTCGGCGCCAAATACGCCGTTGCCCCATTCCACGCTGTTCAGGTAGACCTCGAGGATCCGCTGCTTCGGCCAGAGCAGTTCGATCAGCCCGGTGAACCAGACCTCCAGTCCCTTGCGCAGCCAGTTGCGGCCGGACCAGAGGAAGAGATTCTTCGCCACCTGCTGGCTGAGGGTGCTAGCGCCGCGGATGGAGCCGCCGCGCTCGTTGTGTGCCAGGGCCTTGCGGATGGCGGGGACGTCGAAGCCCCAATGTTCGGCGAATTTCTGGTCCTCGGCCGCGATCACCGCGATCTTGAGGTCGTCAGGCAGCTCGTCCCAGGATACCCAGTCGCGCTTCAGGTCGATGGGCTGGCCATCGAACCAGGACTCTATCTTGCGCTCCACCATCAGCATCGATCCCGGTGGCGGCACCCAGCGGAACAGGATCACCAGCAACACGGACGCCGCCGCGAACCAGAGCAGCAGTTTGAACAGGCGTTGGCGAATGGTGCGGAACATGCTGGCTTGGCCCGGGAAAATTTGCGCGCCATTATAGCGGCCGCCCGTCCCATGTCTGGAGTCTCCATGGCCCGCCTGTTCCTGCTTCTTTCCGCGTTCGCCGGTTTTACCGGGGTGGCCCTCGGCGCCTTCGCTGCCCATGGCTTGAAGAGCAGGCTGAGCCCCGAGTACCTGGCGGTGTTCCAGACCGGCACCCACTACCAGCTGATCCATGCCCTGGCCCTGTTCGGCGTGGCCCTGCTGTCGTTGCACGCACCGGGTCGGTTGCTGAACCTGGCCGGCGGCTGCTTCGCCCTCGGCATCCTGCTGTTCTCCGGCAGCCTCTACCTGCTGACCCTGTCCGGCATCGGCAAGCTCGGCATCATCACCCCCTTCGGCGGCCTGGCCTTCCTCGCCGGTTGGCTGTGCCTGGGGCTCTCTGCCTGGAACCTCACCGCCCGCTAACCTGACCCTGGCGTCAAATTGCGGGACGAATGGCGTCCTTTAACCTTGGTCCCGCGCGGCTAACGGGCTAGAATGCCGTCCCCTTTCCAGATGTGACTGTTCCGTCATGCGCATTCAGTTGAACGGTGAATCCTTCGAGCTTCCCGACGGCCAGACTGTCGCGGACCTCATCGCCTGCCTGGATCTGGCCGGCCGCCGCGTCGCGGTCGAACTCAACCTCGACATAGTGCCGCGCAGCCAGCACGCCGCCACCGCCCTCTGCGAAGGCGACCGCGTCGAGGTGGTACACGCCATAGGCGGCGGCTAGCCGCGCGGGCACAGCGCCCGTCCAAATAGCTCCATCTGCCGTCCCAGTTTCGCGCCTTGCGCTTTCCCTACTGCCCGCCAGGAGTCCAGCATGAGCCATACGCCGATCGACAAGCCCTTTACCCTTGCGGGCCGCACCTATCAGTCGCGTCTGTTGGTGGGCACCGGCAAGTACAAGGACCTCGAAGAGACCCGCGTCGCCATCGAGGCCTCCGGCGCCGAGATCGTCACCGTGGCGGTGCGCCGCACCAACATCGGCCAGAACCCGGACGAGCCCAACCTGCTGGACGTGATCTCCCCGGACAAATACACCATCCTGCCGAACACGGCCGGTTGCTATAACGCCGAAGAAGCGGTGCGTACCTGCCGCCTGGCCCGCGAACTGCTGGATGGCCACAACCTGGTCAAGCTGGAAGTGCTGGCCGACCAGAAGACTCTCTTCCCCAACGTCGTCGAAACCCTCAAGGCCGCTGAACAGCTGGTCAAGGACGGCTTCGATGTCATGGTCTACACCAGCGACGACCCCATCATCGCCCGCCAGCTGGCCGAGATGGGCTGCATCGCGGTGATGCCGCTGGCCGGCCTGATCGGCTCGGGCATGGGCATCTGCAACCCCTGGAATCTGCGCATCATCCTCGAGGAAGCCAAGGTTCCGGTGCTGGTGGATGCCGGCGTGGGCACCGCGTCCGACGCGACCATCGCCATGGAGCTGGGCTGCGAGGCCGTACTGATGAACACCGCCATCGCCCATGCGCAGAACCCGGTGATGATGGCCGAGGCCATGAAGCACGCCATAGTCGCCGGCCGCCTCGCCTATCTGGCCGGGCGTATGCCGCGCAAGCTCTACGCCAGCGCCTCGTCGCCGCTGGACGGACTGATTCGCTGAGAACCGGTCACGATCAGCTGCGCGTCGGCCCTGCGGCGTTAAAAACAGGTTCGGAATGCTCATTTACAGCTCGTAAACTCCGCTTCCTCACTTGTTTTTGCCTTGCATGGCTCTAGCTCGCAAGATCGTGAGCAGGTTCTGAATTCCACTGACAGGTTTCGCAAGAATGATCGAGCACCAGGGTTCGCCGGCCGCCGCCGACGAAACGCGTCACCACCGCACCATCAAGAGCTTCGTGATGCGCGCCGGCCGCATGACCGAAGGCCAGCAACGCGGCCTCGACCAGGGCTGGCCGAAATTCGGCCTGGAACTGGCCGACGGCCCGCAGGATTTCGATGCCCTGTTCGGCCGCAGCGCGCCGCGCACCTTCGAGATCGGCTTCGGCATGGGCCATGCCACCCTGGAGATGGCCGCTGCAGCGCCTGAGCAGGATTTCATCGGTGTCGAGGTGCATCGCCCCGGTGTGGGGGCGCTGCTCAATGGCGCCATGACCCAGGGTCTCGACAATATCCGCGTCTACAGTTGCGACGCTCTGGAAGTGCTGCGCGACTGTGTGGCCGACGCCAGCCTGGATCGCGTCCTGCTGTTCTTCCCCGATCCCTGGCACAAGTCCCGTCACCACAAGCGGCGCATCGTCCAGCCGGCGTTCGCCGAGCTGGTGCGGCAGAAGCTCAGGGTCGGCGGCGTATTGCACATGGCCACCGACTGGGAACACTACGCCGAGCACATGCTGGAAGTGATGAGCGTGGCACCTGGCTTCCGCAACCTGGCTGCGGACGGCCGTTATGTCCCGCGCCCCGAAGAGCGGCCGGTGACCAAGTTCGAGCGCCGCGGCGAACGCCTCGGCCACGGCGTCTGGGATCTCAAGTTCCAGCGCATCGATTGACCGGGCGCCGCCCACCAGCGGCGCCTCGGCAGACCTGAATAGACCGGGCCCACCCGGCACCTCACCTGATCCGACGATAGCAACGCCTGCCGATTGGCCGGGCGGCATAAGAATAAGAGCGACGCGGCTGCCGCTGCGTCGTGAGGAGAAGGCTGTGTTGTTGAGAACATTCGGATATCTGCTTCTGGCTGGCTGCGCCCTGCAGGCCCAGGCCAAGGTCGACGCTACCCGGGCCGCCCATCTCGGGCAGGACCTCACTCCCCTGGGCGCCGAGCGCGCCGGCAACGCCGCCGGCACCATCCCGGCCTGGGATGGCGGCCTCGCCACCCCGCCGGCCGGCTACCAGCCGGGCATGCACCACCCCGATCCCTATGCAGGCGATGCCCCGCGCTTCATTGTCGACAGCCGGAACCTCGGCCAGTACGCCAAGCTGCTGACCCCGGGACACAAGGCCCTGCTGGAGCAGCACCCGGACTACAAGCTGCGCGCGTATCCGACCCATCGCAGCGCTGCCGCGCCGCAACGCATCTACGACGCCACCCGCTTCAACGCCGAGAACGGCGCGTTGATGGCCGGCGGCAATGGCGTGGAAGGTGTGGCCGCCGGTGTGCCCTTCCCGATTCCGGCCAATGGCCTGGAAGCCATCTGGAACCACATCCTGCGCTATCGCGGCGAGCAGATTCACTTCACTACCAATCAGGCGGCGGTCCTCGCCAATGGTGGCTACAACCTGCTCAAGCTGGAACGGGACATCTATTTCGTCTACGGCCGTGACGGCATGAGCCCGGGCAACCTGGAGAACACCCTGTTCTTCTACAAATACCGGGTCGTGGCCCCGGCCAAGCTGTCAGGCTCGGCCCTGGTGGTGCAGGAAACCCTCGACCAGGTGCTGTCGATCCGCAAGGCGTGGCGCTTCAATCGCGGCGAGCGCCGCGTGCGCCGCCTGCCGATGCTGGCCTACGACACGCTGCAGCCCGACACCAATGGCCTGGCTACCGCCGACATGGTGGACTCCTACAACGGCGCGCCGGACCGCTACGAGTGGCAGTTGCTGGGCAAGGAGGAAATGCTGGTGCCCTACAACAGCTACGCCGTGCACCAGAAAGGCATCCCCTACGAGCAGATCCTCAAGGCCGGCTACGTCAACCCCGACCTGCTGCGCTACGAGCAGCATCGCGTCTGGGTAGTGGAGGCGAACCTGCGCACGGGCTTCAGCCATCCCTACGCCAAGCGCCGCTTCTACCTGGACGAGGACAGCTGGCAGATCCTCGCCGTCGACCTCTATGACAAGGGCGGCCGCCTGATCGGCATGCAGGAAAGCCATCCGATCAACTACTACGATGTGCCCATGTTCGGCAGCACGCTGGAAACCATCTACGATTTCGTCGGTGGTCGTTATTTCGTCGATGGCCTCGACAACAACGAAGCCATGTATGATTTCAAGGCCCCGCTCCACCCGAGGGACTTCACGCCCCAGGCGCTACGGCGCGAAGGCAACTGATTCCGGCCTGCCTGGCCATCCCAGCCGCCCTTCGGGGCGGCTTTTTATTTATGGCACGCCAGAAGTCGTAGGGTGCGCTGTGCGCACCGGGAGCCCCACGCGGGAGTCATTGGTGCGCGCGGCGCACCCTACCGTCGAGATCGCAGCGCAGGGGCTCAGTTGATCAACTCGGCCCCCACCACCGTCGACTCCGGCAGGGACGGCGGCGCCGGGCTGATCTGCATGTACTTGATGCTTTCCCGCGGAATCATCAGCAGGTCGCCATCCACTTCGATGCTGAGAAAGGGTGACTCCAGCTGGCGACGCAGGCCGCGGGCGACCTCCACCGGGTCGGCGGACTGCTGCGGAAAGCGCAGGGCCAGGCGCTGGCCGTCCTGGAAATACAGGTAGAGGTGCTTGATCGGCTTCATGGGGCGTGCTCCCTGGATTGGCGGCCTGTGGCCGCCGGGGGAGCCGCCGGCCTCAGTTGCGATCGGCGATGATGCCGATCACGAAGAAGACTAGTAGCAGTACGGGCGCCAGGGTGTAGTTGTTGAAGTAACCCAGGCCCTGGGCCAGCCAGGGCGTCACGTAGATCATCGCCAGGCCGTAGCCGACCGCGCAGAGCAGCACGAAGAGCAGGGTGCGGAAGAGGAAATTGAGGCTGCCGATACGCTGCTGCACCCAGGCATTGATGGTCGGCCCGAACAAGACCAGCAGGGTGGCCATGATGGCCAGGGCGATATCGTGGAGGTGGCCGCGGCTCCAGCGCGACAGGGTGGCGATCATGTCCAGTACGGCGTCCATCCGGGGTCCTTGATGAAGTGGTTCGGGAGCAGACGATTCCAAATCCGCAGCCTGCCCGTCAAGGCAGGAAATGCTGCAGCAGGTCATTGAGGAACAACTGGCCTTCGGCGGTGGCCACCAGCCGCCGCGGGTCGCCCTGCAGCAGGCCGCGTGTCTCCGCCTCGGCGCGGGCAGTGGCGAGGCCGGCCAGCGGCATGCCGGTGCGCTGAGTGAACAATTCGGCGGGCACGCCGTCTGTGAGGCGCAACACGTTCATGAGGAATTCGAAGGGCAATTCGCCTTCGTCCAGGTGGCGCTCGCCGGCCAGGAAGCGCTTGGCCGGGTCCAGGTAGTCCTTCGGCAGGCGGGTCTTCCAGCTGCGGATGATGCGGCCTTCCGGGCTGCTCAACTTGGCGTGGGCGCCGGCGCCTATGCCGAGGAAGTCGCCGAAGGTCCAGTAATTGAGGTTGTGCCGTGCGCGCTGGCCGCCCCGGGCATAGGCGGAAACCTCGTACTGGGCGTAGCCGTGCTCGGCCAGCAGCGCTTGCCCGGCTTCCTGGATGTCCCAGAGGATGTCGTCCTCCGGAAGCGTGGGTGGCTGGTTCCAGAACACCGTGTTCGGTTCCATGGTCAGCTGGTACCAGGAGAGGTGCGTCGGCCCTTGGGCGATGGCGATGCGTAGATCGTCCAGGGCGTCCTCGATGGATTGATCCGGGAGGCCGTGCATCAGGTCGAGGTTGAAGTTGTCGAAGCCGGCGCGGCGCGCCATGTCGGCGGCGCGGATGGCTTCCTCGCCGTCGTGGATGCGCCCCAGGGCCTTGAGCTTGGCCTCCTGGAAGCTCTGCACGCCGATGGACAGGCGGTTGATGCCAAGCTGGCGATAGGCGGCGAACTTGGCCTGCTCGAAAGTGCCGGGGTTGGCTTCGAGGGTGATCTCGATGTCGCGGGCGAAGGGCACCCGCTGCTCGACGCCGTCCAGCAGCCGGCCGATGGCGTTGGCGCTGAACAGGCTGGGGGTGCCGCCACCGAAGAAGATCGACGTCAGCTCGCGGCCGTGGACGTGGCCAAGGTCCTGCTCCAGGTCGTCGAGCAGGGCGTCGATGTAGGCTTCTTCAGGCAGCTCGGAGCCAGCGGCGTGGGAATTGAAGTCGCAGTAAGGACACTTGCGCACGCACCAGGGGATGTGGACGTACAGTGCCAGGGGCGGCAGCTGGAAGCCTGACGCGGCAAGCTGCAAACCATCCTTGCCGCCGCCACTGGTGGCTTGCGGCTTGCCGCTTGCAGCCGTCTGCTTCATAAGCCCAACCGTTGCTTGAGCAGGGCCATGGCGCGGGCGCGGTGGCTGAGCTGGTTCTTCTCGATGGGGGAAAGTTCGGCGCTGGAGCACTCGCGCTCGGGTACCCAGAACAGCGGGTCGTAGCCGAAGCCATGTTCGCCACGGGCCTCGAACAGGATGCGGCCACGCCAGACGCCTTCACAGAGGATCGGCAGCGGGTCTTCGGCATGCCGCAGCAGGGCCAGGCTGCAGATGAATTGGGCGCCGCGCTCGGCCTCCGGCACTTCGCGCAGCACCTCGAGCAGCTTGGCATTGTTCGCCGCGTCGCCCTGGCCATCCGCGTAGCGCGCCGAGTAGATGCCGGGCGCACCGCCCAGGGCGTCCACCGCCAGGCCGGAATCGTCGGCGAGCGCCGGCAGGCCGGAGACCCGGGCGGCGTTGCGCGCCTTGAGGATGGCGTTCTCGACGAAGCTGAGGCCGGTTTCTTCCGGCTCGACTTCGCTGAACTCGGCGATCGAGCGCACTTTCACGCTATCGCCGAGCATGGCCTGGAGTTCCTTGAGTTTGCCGGCGTTGTGGCTGGCCAGCACCAGTTCTTTGAAAGGCATCATTCGTCGGGGAAGAATTCCTGGTCGAAGCTGAAGCTGTGCGGCGCTTCGTCGCCACGCTGCACGTTGAGGGTGAAGTTCAGCATTTCACGGTCGCTGAAGGGGAACTGCGCCAGGTAGTAGATGGCTTCGCCTTCGCTGACCTGCTTGAACTGCAGCGAGGTGACCTGGCCGAGCAGGTTCTTCACCTGGCCGCTGACCTGGGCGGTGCTGGCCTTGCCGGCCTTGAGCACGGCGACGTTGATCACGCCCTGGGTCTTGCTGCGGGTCAGGCCGACGGCGGCGGCGATGTCCGGCTGCAGGAAGCTGGAGTTGAAGGCGTTGTAGTGCACATCCAGGTCGCCGAAGGTTTGCTTGCGCTCGGCGGCGGCCGGCAGGGCCAGGCAAAGGGCGAAAAGGAACAGGGCTAGACGACGCATGGTGGCTCTCCTTGATTCAGACCGCGACGCGGTGGTCCGAAAGGCCCGGGCCACTGACGCGATAGATACCGATCTCACCCAACAGATTAGGCCAAACCCGGCTGGGCAGGTTGTGCCGGTGCTCGTGGTCCACCGCCAGGCGGTCGAGGACTTTCACCTGCTGCTCGCGGCAGAGTTCCTCGAAGTCCTTGAAGGTGCAGAAGTGGATGTTCGGTGTGTTGTACCAGGTGTAGGGCAGGAACTCCGACACCGGCATCTGCCCGTAGCGCGCCAGGTACCAGCGGCAGCGCCAGTGGCCGAAGTTGGGGAAGGTGATGATGCACTCGCGGCCGACCCGCAGCATCTCCTTGAGGATGCGGTCGGGGTAGTGTACGGCCTGCAGCGCCTGGGTCATCACCACCACGTCGAAGCTGTTGCTGGCGAAATTGCCCAGCCCCTTGTCCAGGTCCTGCTCGATCACGTTCACGCCATGGTCGATGCAGTGGGCGATGTTTTCCGGGTCGATCTCCAGGCCATAGCCGCTGACCTGCTTGTGGTCGCGCAGCCAGGCCAGCAGCTCGCCCCTGCCACAGCCGAGGTCGAGCACCCGGCTGCCCGCGGGGATCCAGTCCTGGATGATTTCTAGGTCGGCACGCATGGGTTACACCGCAATCCTGTTCATGTAGCTGCTGAAGGCCTGGAGGTAGCGCGGAATCGGCATGAGGAAGGCATCGTGGCCCTGGGGGGCGTCGATCTCCAGGTAGTTGACGTTCTTCCGCGCGGCGATCAGGGCGTCGACGATCTCCCGCGAACGGGCCGGGGAGAAGCGCCAGTCGGTGGTGAAGGACATCACGCAGAAGTCCGCCTTGGCCGAGGCCAGGGTGCGCGCCAGGTCGCCGTCATGGACCGCGGCCGGGTCGAAGTAGTCCAGGGCCTTGGTCATCAGCAGGTAGGTGTTGGCGTCGAAGCGCCCGGAAAACTCCTCGCCCTGGTAGCGCAGGTAGCTTTCCACCTGGAATTCCACGCTGTGGAAGTCGTAGTTGAGCTTTTCGCTCTTCAGGCCGCGGCCGAATTTCTCGCCCATGGCGTCATCCGACAGGTAGGTGATGTGGCCCACCATGCGCGCGAGCATCAGCCCGCGCTTGGGGATCACGCCCTGCTCCTGGAAGTGCCCGCCATGGAATTCCGGGTCGGTGAGGATGGCCTGGCGCGCCACCTCGTTGAAGGCGATGTTCTGCGCCGACAGCTTGGGCGCCGAGGCGATGGCCAGGCAGTGGCGAACGCGGTCCGGGTAGCTGATGGTCCACTGCAGCGCCTGCATGCCGCCGAGGCTGCCGCCCACCACCGCCGCCCACTGCTGGATGCCGAGCACGTCGGCGAGACGCGCCTGGCTGTTCACCCAGTCCTCCACCGTCATCACCGGGAAGTCGGCGCCGTAGGGCACGCCGGTGGCCGGGTTGAGGCTGGAGGGGCCGGTGGAACCGTTGCAGCCGCCCAGGTTGTTCAGGCTGACCACGCAGAACTTCAGGGTGTCGATGGCCTTGCCCGGGCCGATGCAGCTGTCCCACCAGCCCGGCTTGCGATCTTCCATGCTGTGGTAGCCGGCGGCGTGATGGTGGCCGGACAGCGCGTGGCAGATCAGCACCGCGTTGCTGCGGGCCTCGTTCAGCTCGCCGTAGGTCTCATAGACCAGTTCGTAGTCAGTCAGGCTGCGGCCGCAGGCGAGCGCCAGCGGCTCGCTGAAGCGTTGCACCTTGGGACTGACCAGGCCGACGGAATCTGCGGGAATGGCGGTGGGCATCGCGACCCTGCTCTCAATCTGGGAAGGGCGCCAGTCTAAAGAGCGCCGCCCCCTGCGGCAAGCGCGGGGGGCGGCGGCTAAGGCGTTGAATATTCAGGCTCTGCGGACGTTCAGGCGGATTCGCCGCCACTCTGCTTGCGGGGTGCCTGGGGCAGGTTGACCACCTTGCCCATTCGCTGCATGGGCGAGGGCAGGCGGAAGGTGCGCAGCATCTCGTTGGCCTGGGCGATCTGCTGCTCCAGTTCCTCTGTGTAGCGTTCCAGCTGCTGGCCGCGCTGGCGGGTGAGCTGGGTTTCCTGGGCCAGGGCCTTGAGCCGCAGCATGTGGGTTTCCAGGAGCTGCTTGTGCTCCAGGGTGTGCTGCATCAGCGGCATCAGCGCGTCGCTGGCCCATTGGGCGACCTCCAGGCGAAGGCGCTGGTGCATGCCGATCACCTCCTGCACCAGGGTGTCGAAGAAGCGCTTGCCCAGCTGGCGCTGCTCGGTCAGCAGGGTCTTGGGGTGGCGGCGGAACTGGTCGGCCTTGATACGCAGCTGGCGGCTCTCGCGCAGGTAGCGTTGCACGTTGAACTGTGGCGCTTCGACCCCGTGCAGGGGATTCTCGTCGTTGTGCCGGCGGTAGATGGCCGCAACCATCTTGTTGGCCATGTCGGCCTCGTGCTCCAGGCTGCGCAGGTCGTACTCCACTGCGCGGAAGAAGTGCAGGATGCTCTGGTTGATGCCCAGGGTGGTCCAGCTGCCGGTCAGGTCGCGGCGCAGGCGCGCCAGGTGCTCGTCCAGGCGCTCCGGACGCGCGGCGTTGCGTAGCATGTCGCCCTGGCGCTTGAGCAGGCGCTGGTTGGTCTTCAGGCCGAGCAG
This sequence comes from Pseudomonas sp. BN417, assembly GCF_029871205.1. Classification (GTDB taxonomy): domain Bacteria; phylum Pseudomonadota; class Gammaproteobacteria; order Pseudomonadales; family Pseudomonadaceae; genus Metapseudomonas. The sequence continues at coordinate 98,582 of NZ_SSOJ01000115.1, forward strand.
GCGGCGGTGATGCTGGGCGTGGTCTTCCTTGGTGCGGGCGGTCAGCTCGAAGAGCATCTGGCCGTTGTCCTGCTGGTGGCTGTCGAGCAGCGATTGCTGCTCGCGGACCTTCTCCAGGCGCAGGTTGAGCACGTGCAGGTTGTTCTGCAGCAGCACCATCATCTGGCTCGCCACGTTGTCTTCGATCAGGCGTTCCTTCTGCGTGACGATGCGCTCGCAGAGCAGCTCTTCAAGGGTGCCGATCTGGCTGCGCGCGAGCAGCTCGCCGTCGTTGCGTACCTTGGCCAGCAGCGCCTGCTTGGCCGACAACGGCAGCACTTCCTTGCTGCGGATGCCGAGCTGGCGGGCAGTGGTCTCCTGGATGCGGCGGATGGCGTTCTGCACGAAACTGTCGCCGGCCAGGTCGTCCCAGAGCACGTCGATCTTGTTCAGCACGGCGAAGAGGTGGGCCTGGGTGTCCTCGTCCAGCTGGCGGATGTGCTGCTGCCAGATGTTCATGTCGCTGGCGGTGACGCCGGTATCGGCCGAGAGCAGGAAGACGATGGCCTGGGCATTGGGCAGCATCGACAGGGTCAGCTCAGGCTCGCTGCCGAGGGCGTTCAGGCCCGGGGTATCCAGGATGCGCAGGCCCTGGCGCAGCAACGGGTGGTCGAAATTGACCATGGCATGCCGCCAGGCGGGTACCAGCACTTCGCCGGGGCGGCCGGTGGAGTCGAGCATGTCGGGATGGAAACCCAGCTGGATCGCCTGTTCCACCGGCATGGGCTTGGTCCGCGCCACCTGGGTGAAGGCCTGGACCATGTTATCCGGGTCGCTCGGGTCGAGCGGGATATTCACCCAGTGCCGCGGCGCGCGCTTGAACTGCGCGACGCTGGCTTCGGCCATGCGCGACTCGATGGGCAGGAGGCGGATGTAGGAGCGTTCGGAACGCGGGTCGTAGAACAGCTCGGTGGGGCACATGGTGGTGCGCCCGGCCTGGGACGGCAGCATGCGCTGGCCGAATTCGGAGAAGAACAGGCTGTTGATCAACTCGGTCTTGCCGCGAGAGAACTCGCCGACGAAGGCCAGGGTGATCTGGTCGGTACGCAGGAGGCGCTGGGCTCGTTCCAGCTTGGCGGACAGTGCGTCGGAGCTGAGCCGATTGCGTTCGAGCCAGCTTCTGTAGCGCGTGATCTCCCGCAGCAGCTCACGCTTCCAGGCAACGTAGGCGTCGACTTGCTGACTGAGACGCTCCATGCTCATTCAGACTCTCCTCGTGGGTCACGCATCCTGCGTACGGGAATTGACGAACTTCGAACCGGTTACGACGACGCTGGTGGGTCGCACAACTCCATCCGGAGATATTCCCCCGGCGAAATGAAAGCACAGTGCCAGCTGGTCATTGCTCGGCATTATGCGCCTTGGGGATTGGTCGTCAATTGCCGCGAAGACGGCGCCCGCCTTAAGGTCGGTCAGGGCTGCTGAGCGGTCAGGCCGGGAAGGTCGGGAAGGGTTCGAGGCTTCTGGATACGCACGCGTTTCTGCCGATTGAGTTCGCCGCTTTCCAGGCTGACCTGGGACTTGGCGACGCCGAAGGCCGCCGCCAGGAAGGCCCGTAGCTGGGCATTGGCCTTGCCTTCCACCGGCGGCGCGGTGAGGCGGATCTTCAGGCGTTCGCCGTGCAGCCCGGCGAACTCGTCACGGCTCGCCTTGGGCTGCAGGTGGCAGTCGAGGATCAGGTCCTCGCCTGCCCAGCGGTACCAGCTCATCAGAGGAAGGGGCTGAGGATCTGCGGCATGCCGGTCATGGCGGCGAGATTGCCGATCACCAGCATATCCAGCAGCTTCAGCGCAATGAAGGCGAAGATCGGCGAAATATCCAGGCCGCCAAGGTTCGGCAGCAGCTTGCGGAAAGGCATCAGCAGGGGTTCGCAGATCTGGTTCACCAGTTGCGCACCGGGGTTGTAGCTGCCGGGGGCGACCCAGGAGAGGATCACGCTGATGATCAGGGCAAAGAAGAACACCTTCAGGAACAGCGAGGTGACGCCGATGATCGACCAGATCAGCAACTGCAGCAGGTAGCCGCCAACGCCGTAACCCATCAGGGTCAGGGTGATGACCATCAGCAGCAGCTGCACCAGGATGGCCAGCACCAGGGAGGCGAGGTCGAGGCCGCCGAAGCCGGGGATGATCTTGCGCAGGGGGTTGAGCAGCGGCTTGGTGGCGCGCACCACGAACTGGCTCAGCGGGTTGTAGAAGTCGGCACGGACAAGCTGGAGGATGAAGCGCAGCAGGACGATCAGCAGATAGAGGCTGCCGAGGGTCTGGATCACGTAGATGGCAGCGGTGTTGAGTCCGGTCATCGAAAGCTCCTTATTGGCCCAGTTGTTCGGCCAGTTCGGCCGAACGCCGGTCGGCGGCGGTCAGGGCCTGTTGCACCAGGGCTTCGAAGCCGCCGGCCTGGAAAGTCTTGATCGCCGCTTCGGTGGTGCCGTTGGGCGAGGTCACGCGGCGGCGCAGTTCGGCGGCATCGACGTCGCTGGCGACGGCCATGCGCGCGGCGCCGAGGGCGGTCTGCAGGGTCAACTGCTCGGCGGTGGCGCGGGGCAGGCCGAGTTTCTCGCCGGCAGCGGTCATGGCCTCCATCAGCAGGAAGAAGTAGGCCGGGCCGCTACCGGATACGGCGGTCACCGCGTCGATCAGTCTTTCCTCATCCAGCCAGAGGGCAATGCCGACGGCGGACAGCAGCTGCTCGGCCTGCTCGCGCTGGGCGGCGCTGACCTCGGTGTTGGCGTACAGGCCGCTGGCGCCCTGGCCAACCAGCGCCGGGGTGTTGGGCATGCAGCGCACGATCGGGCGCGGGCCGAGCCAGGCGGCCAGGCTGGCGCAGGTGATGCCGGCGGCGATGGACACCACCAGCTGGCCTTCCGTGAGGCTGGGCGCCAGGGCCTGGCAGACGGTCTTCATGACTTGCGGCTTGATCGCCAGGACCACCACATCGGCGCCTTGCACGGCGTCGGCGTTGCTTTCCAGCACCTCGATGCCGTGCTCGGCGGCGATCTTCGCCCGTTGTTCGGCGCCCGGGTCGCTGGCGCGGATATGCTCGGCGGCGACGCCCTTGGCGCGCAGGCCACCGATCAGGCTGGCGGCCATGTTGCCGGCGCCGATGAATGCGATGCGGGGAGTGCTCATGAATGCTTCCTTATCTAATGCGTGGGCTGGCCGTAGTCGCGGGCGCCGAACAGTGCAGTGCCGATGCGCACCCAGGTGGCGCCTTCCGCGATGGCCGCTTCGAGGTCGTGGCTCATGCCCATGGACAGGGTGTCCAGGGAGGGGTTCAGTGCCTGCTGCAGCTGGCGCAGTCGGGCAAAGGCGGCGTGCTGCGTCGCCCGGTCGTCGGTAGGTTCGGGGATGGCCATCAGGCCGCGCAGGCGCAGGTTCGGCAGCTCGGCCACGGCGGCGGCCAGGGCCGGCAGATCTTCGGGGGCGCAGCCGGACTTGCTGTCCTCGCCACTGACGTTCACCTGCAGGCAGATGTTCAGCGGCGGCAGCTGCGCCGGGCGTTGCGCGGAGAGGCGTTCGGCGATCTTCAGGCGATCGACCGAGTGCACCCAGTGGAAATGTTCTGCAATGGCTTTGGTCTTGTTCGACTGGATGGGACCGATGAAATGCCAGGTCAGGCCCAGGTCGGTGAGCTCGGCCTGCTTGGCCAGGGCTTCCTGCAGGTAGTTCTCGCCGAAATCGGCGACGCCGGCGGCATGGGCCTCGCGTATGGCGTCGGCAGGTTTGGTCTTGCTCACGGCCAACAGGCCGACACTTGAAAAATCTCTTCCAGAGGCTTGCGCCGCCTCACGGATACGCGCTCGAACCTTTGCAATATTGTCTGCTATCGTGGACATTACCTGCGCTCTACAGCCCGGCCTGAGTGGGGTCTGCGGCATTCTAACAGGCCGTTGAAAAATGTAGCGAGCGGCGACCAGTCCGGGCGCAAGCCGGCGAAAAAGCGCAGTCTACCTATGGAGAATGTGCAGTTCGCGGTGGCTTCGACACCGTTTGGCGCGGCGCAGTGGTTTTTCAGCGGCCTGCAACCCGTTTGCTTGGAATTGGGGAGCCCCCATGGACATTACTGAGCTGCTTGCCTTCAGCGCCAAGCAGGGCGCGTCGGACCTGCACCTCTCCTCCGGCCTGCCACCCATGATTCGCGTCGACGGCGACGTGCGCCGGATCAACCTGCCGGCCCTGGACCACAAGCAGGTCCACGCGTTGATCTACGACATCATGAACGACAAGCAACGCAAGGATTACGAAGAGTTCCTCGAGACCGACTTCTCCTTCGAAGTGCCTGGCGTCGCGCGTTTCCGGGTCAACGCCTTCAACCAGAACCGCGGCGCCGGTGCCGTGTTCCGGACCATTCCCTCCAAGGTGCTGACCATGGAAGACCTGGGGATGGGCGAGATCTTCAAGAAGATCTCCGACGTGCCCCGTGGCCTGGTGCTGGTCACCGGCCCCACCGGTTCGGGCAAGTCCACCACCCTGGCGGCCATGCTCGACTACCTGAACAGCACCAAGTACCACCACATCCTCACGGTGGAAGACCCGATCGAATTCGTCCACGAATCTAAGAAGTGCCTGATCAACCAGCGGGAAGTGCACCGCGACACCCTGGGTTTCAACGAAGCGCTGCGCTCGGCACTGCGGGAAGACCCGGACATCATCCTGGTCGGCGAGATGCGTGACCTGGAGACCATCCGCCTGGCGCTGACCGCCGCGGAAACCGGCCACCTGGTGTTTGGCACCCTGCACACCACCTCCGCGGCCAAGACCATCGACCGGGTGGTCGACGTCTTCCCCGCCGAGGAAAAGTCCATGGTCCGCTCCATGCTCTCCGAATCCCTGCAGTCGGTGATCTCCCAGACCCTGCTGAAGAAGATCGGCGGCGGCCGGGTGGCGGCCCACGAGATCATGATCGGCACCCCGGCCATCCGTAACCTGATCCGCGAAGACAAGGTGGCGCAGATGTATTCCGCCATCCAGACCGGCGGCTCCCTCGGCATGCAGACCCTGGACATGTGCCTCAAGGGGCTGGTGGCCAAAGGGCTGGTCAGCCGCGAGAGCGCCCGGGAAAAGGCCAAGAGCCCGGAAAACTTCTAAGCCACCCGCGTGGCGCCGGAACCGAACAGCGAGAACGTCATGGAATTCGAGAAACTGCTGCGCCTGATGGTGGAAAAAGGTGGTTCCGACCTGTTCATCACGGCAGGTGTGCCGCCGTCTATGAAGGTCAATGGCAAGATCATGCCGGTGACCAAGAACGCCATGTCGCCGGAAATGACCCGGGAAACGGTGGTCGGCGTGATGAACGAGCAGCAGCGGCGCGAATTCGCCGAGCGCCACGAGTGCAACTTCGCCATCAGTGCGCGGGGCATCGGCCGCTTCCGCGTCAGCGCCTTCTACCAGCGCAACCTGGTGGGCATGGTGCTGCGCCGGATCGAGACCACCATCCCCACCATCGAAGAGCTCAAGCTGCCGGAAGTCCTCAAGAAGCTGTCGCTGACCAAGCGCGGCCTGGTGCTCTTCGTCGGCGCCACCGGTACGGGTAAATCGACCTCCCTGGCGGCCATGATCGGCCACCGCAACAGGAACAGCAGCGGCCACATCATCTCCATCGAAGACCCCATCGAGTTCATCCACCAGCACCAGAGCTGCATCGTCACCCAGCGTGAGGTGGGCATCGACACCGAGTCCTTCGAGGTGGCCCTGAAGAACACCCTGCGCCAGGCGCCGGACGTGATCCTGATCGGTGAGGTGCGGACCCGCGAAACCATGGACCACGCCATCGCCTTCGCCGAAACCGGCCACCTCTGCCTGGCCACCCTGCACGCCAACAATGCCAACCAGGCGCTGGACCGGATCATCAACTTCTTCCCCGCCGACCGGCAGCAGCAGGTCTGGATGGACCTGTCGCTCAACCTCAAGGCGATAGTCGCCCAGCAACTGGTGCCGACCCCCGACGGCAAGGGCCGTCGCGCGGTGATCGAGGTGCTGCTGAACACCCCGCTGGCTGCCGACCTGATCCGCAAGGGCGAGGTGCACGAGCTCAAGGCCCTGATGAAGCGCTCCACCGAGCAAGGCATGCAGACCTTCGACCAGGCGCTCTTCAACCTCTACTCCCAGGGCGAGATCACCTACGAAGACGCGCTTCTCTACGCCGACTCGGCCAACGACCTGCGCCTGCTGATCAAGCTCGGCTCGGAAACCGATGGTGAGCACCTGCAGCACATGAGCGACGGCCTGTCGCTGCAGGTTTCGGAAGAAAACCCGGGGCGCCGATTCCGCTAAGCTCGCGCCCGGCGAACGAGCCCGCTACGGCGGGCTTCTTCATGCCCGGACCGCGCGCTCCGCTGCGGCGTCACTCCGCAGGTCGGCACCGAGCGTGCGCGACCCAGCGGGTGGTGGAACCGGGCAAGACAGCGTCATATACACACCCCTGCAGGAGGCAGCATGGACATACGTCAGGACACCCACAGCAAGGTCATCGGCTACCTGCTCTGGATTTTCGGGTTCCTCGGTTCCCACCGTTTCTACTACGGCAAGCCGGTGACCGGGACCATCTGGTTCTTCACCCTCGGCCTGTTCTTCATCGGCTGGATCATCGACCTGTTCCTGATCCCGTCCATGGACCGCGAAGCTTCCCTGCGCTTCAATCCCGGCCAGTACGACTACAACGTCGCCTGGATCCTGCTGACCTTCCTCGGCGTCTTCGGCGTGCACCGCATGTACCAGGGCAAGTGGATCAGCGGCATCCTCTACCTGCTCACCGGCGGCTTCTTCCTGCTCGGCGTGCTCTACGACTTCTGGACCCTGAACACCCAGGTTTCGGTGCTCAACGCGCGCTGACTTCCCGCTCTGCTCCCCCTTCGTCGGAACCCGTGGCGGGCTTCTGCCGGGCAGCCTATTTTCGTGCGAGGGGTGCAGCTTCGCACCCGCCCTGGTCGCGCAAGGAGGTGACGCCATGAACAGCGCCAAAGATGTCCGTCCCGCGGTCCTCGACCTGATCGGCAACACCCCGCTGGTGCGGGTCACGCGTTTCGACACGGGTCTCTGCACCCTGTTTCTCAAGCTCGAATCCCAGAACCCCGGCGGCTCGATCAAGGACCGCATCGGCGTCGCCATGATCAACAGCGCCGAGCGCGATGGCCGGCTCAAGCCTGGCGGCACCATAGTCGAGGCCACCGCCGGCAATACCGGCCTGGGCCTGGCCCTGGTGGGGCGGGCCAAGGGTTACCGGGTGGTGCTGGTGGTGCCGGACAAGATGTCCACCGAGAAGGTGCTGCACCTGAAAGCCATGGGCGCCGAAGTGCATATCACCCGCTCCGACGTCGGCAAGGGCCACCCCGAGTACTACCAGGACCTGGCCGGCCGCCTGGCGGCGGGGATTCCCGGCGCCTTCTTCGCCGACCAGTTCAACAACCCGGCCAACCCCCTGGCCCACGAGTCCACCACCGGCCCGGAGATCTGGCAGCAGACCGGACAGGACGTGGACGCCATAGTGGTGGGTGTCGGCTCCGCCGGTACCCTGACCGGCTTGACCCGCTACTTCCGCCGGGTGCAGCCCGAGCTGGAAATGATCCTCGCGGACCCGGTGGGTTCAGTGATGGCCGAGTACGTGCGCAGCGGCACCCTGGGCACCGTGGGCTCCTGGGCGGTGGAGGGCATCGGCGAAGACTTCGTGCCGTCCATTGCGGACTTGTCCAGCGTGCGCCACGCCTACTCCATCAGCGACGAAGAGAGCTTCGCCCACGCCCGCGAGCTGCTGCGCGCCGAGGGCATTCCTGGCGGATCGTCCACCGGCACCCTGCTGGCGGCGGCGCTGCGCTACTGCCGCGAGCAGAAGACGCCCAAGCGCGTGGTCAGCTTCGTTTGCGATACCGGCACCCGCTACCTGTCCAAGGTCTACAACGACCAGTGGATGACCGATCAGGGCCTGCTGGCGCGCAAGCGCTACGGCGACCTGCGCGACATCATCGCGCGGCGCTTCGAGGATGGCCGCGTGATCAGCGTTGGGCCGGACGACACCCTGCTCACCGCCTTCCAGCGCATGCGCCTGGCTGATGTCTCGCAGTTGCCGGTGCTGCGGGATGGGCAACTGGCAGGGGTGGTCGACGAATCCGACATCCTGCTCGGCGTGCATGCCGATGCCACGCACTTCCGCCAGCCGGTGGCGAGCGTCATGACCACGCGCCTGGAGACTCTGGTGCCGGACGCCAGCCTGGCGGAATTGCAGGCCGAGCTCGACCGCGGTCTGGTGGCCATCATCGCCGACGCATCCGGCTTCCACGGACTGATCACCCGCTCCGACCTGCTCAACCACCTGCGGAGGACCCTTGCATGAGCCAGCAGGACGACAACGGCCAGCGTGCCTTCGCTACTCGAGTCATCCATGCCGGCCAGGCCCCGGACCCCTCCACCGGGGCCATCATGCCGCCGATCTACGCCAACTCCACATACGCCCAGGACAGCCCCGGTGTGCACAAGGGGCTGGATTACGGGCGTTCGCATAACCCCACGCGCTGGGCCCTGGAACGTTGCGTCGCGGACCTGGAGGGCGGGGCCCAGGCCTTCGCCTTCGCTTCCGGGCTCGCGGCCATCTCCACGGTGCTGGAACTGCTCGACAGCGGTTCCCACATCCTTTCCAGCAATGACCTTTATGGCGGGACCTTCCGACTCTTCGACAAGGTGCGCCAGCGCAGCGCCGGGCACCGCTTCAGCTTCGTCGATTTCAGCGACATCGCCCTGATCGAGGCTTCGATCCAGGACGATACCCGCATGATCTGGGTGGAAACCCCGAGCAACCCGCTGCTGCGCCTGGCCGACCTCGAGGCGATCGCCGGCCTGTGTCGGCAACGCGGCATCATGGCCGTTGCCGACAACACCTTCGCCAGCCCCTGGACCCAGCGCCCGCTGGAGCTGGGCTTCGATGTGGTGGTGCATTCCACCACCAAGTACCTCAATGGCCACTCCGACGTGATTGGCGGCATCGCCATAGTCGGCAAGGATGAGCGCCAGCGTGAATGGCGCGAGCGCCTGGGCTTCCTGCAGAACGCGGTGGGTGCCATCGCTGGCCCCTTCGATGCCTTCCTCACCCTGCGCGGGGTCAAGACCCTGGCCCTGCGCATGGAACGGCACTGCAGCAACGCCCTGGAACTGGCCTACTGGCTGGAACAGCAGCCGCAGGTGGCGCGGGTCTACTACCCCGGCCTGCAGTCCCACCCGCAGCACGGCCTGGCGCGCCGGCAGATGCACGGCTACGGCGGGATGATCTCCATGGACCTCGCCAGCGACCTGGCCGGCACCCGGCGCTTCCTCGAAGCGGTGAACATCTTTACCTTGGCCGAAAGCCTCGGCGGCGTGGAAAGCCTGATCGAGCACCCGGCGATCATGACCCACGCCAGCATCCCGGCCGCGACCCGCGCCGAGATCGGCATCGGCGACTCGCTGGTGCGGCTGTCGGTGGGGGTGGAGGACGTGGAAGACCTGCGCGCGGACCTGGCCCAGGCGTTGGCGAGGGTGTGAGGTTCGCGCCCCTCAGCCCATCTCCCTATGGGAGATCGGCGGGATGGCGGGCCACGGTGTGATCGTTGGGCTTCGCTGCGCTCAACATCAACCCACGGGAAGCTTTCCGACCGTTTCTCGAATGAATTCACTCCCGGGGGCCATCGGATGAGAGCTGCGATCAAGAAAAAGCCCGCCAGTTGGCGGGCTTTTTCGTCGAACAAGCGGAATCAGGCCTGGAAGATGATCCGGCCATCCACCAGGGTGTAGCGCACCTTGCCCGGCAGGCAGTGGCCGATGAAGGGGCAGTTGTCGCCCTTGGAGTTCCAGGTTTCGCCGGCCAGGGTGGAGGCCTGCGGATCGAACAGCACCAGGTCCGCCGGGGCACCCACGGCCAGGCGGCCGGCGGGCAGGCGCAGGGCGCGGGCCGGGCCGGCGGTGAGGCGGGCGAGCAGGGTGGGCAGGTCGAGCAGGCCGTCCTGCACCAGGGTCATGGCCAGCGGCAGCAGCAGCTCCACGCTGCTGATGCCCGGCTCGGTGGCGCCGAAGGGCGCGAGCTTGGCGTCCGGCTCGTGGGGCTGGTGGTGGCTGGAGATGGCGGAGATCACGCCGCTCTTCACCGCCTCGCGCAGGCCGTCGCGGTCGGCGCGGGTGCGCAGCGGCGGCTGTACGTGGTAGAGGCTGGAGAAGTCGATCAGCGCCTCGTCGGTGAGGATCAGCTGGTACATCGCGACATCGGCGGTGACCGGCAGGCCGCGGGCCTGGGCTTCGGCGATCATCTGGGCGCCGCGGGCGCTGGAGATCTGGCTGAAGTGGGCGCGCACGCCGCTCTGTTCCACCAGCAGCAGGTCGCGGGCCATGGCCACGGTCTCGGCGGTTTCCGGGATGCCAGCGAGGCCGAGGAAGCTGGCGGTGGGGCCTTCGTGGGCCAAGCCGCCTTCGGCCAGGGAGGCGTCCTGGGAGTGGAAGACCACCGTCAGGTCGAAGGTGGCCGCGTATTCCAGGGCGCGGCGCTGGATGCGGTTGCTGGCGAAGGTGGCCAGGCCGTTGCCGAAGGCCACGCAGCCGACGTCGCGCAGGGCCACCAGCTCGGACAATTGCTCGCCGGCCAGGCCCTTGGTCAGGGCGCCGATGGGGAAGACCTTGGCATTGCCGGCTTCCTGGGCGCGGTCGAGGATCATCTCGGCCACGGCCGGGGTGTCCAGCACCGGGCGGGTCAGGGGCGGGCAGCAGAGGCTGGTCACGCCGCCACTGGCGGCCGCCAGGGTTTCGCTGGCGATATTGCCCTTGCGGCTGTAACCGGGCTCGCGCAGGGCGACGGAGAGGTCCACCAGGCCGGGAGCGGCTACAAGGCCCTTGGCGTCTATCTGCTTGTCGCTCTCGAAGCCGGCCGGGGCCTTGCCGAGGGCGACCACCTTGCCACCTTCGAGGAAGAGGTCGGTGACCTGGTCGTGGCCGCTGGCCGGGTCGATCAGGCGGGCGCCGAGGATGTGGGTTCGCATCAGTTCAGTTCCTCGGCTTCCTGGTTCAGTTGGCGTTGTGCGGCCTGGCCGCTCATGGCCATGGAGAGCACGGCCATGCGCACGGCGATGCCGTAGGTGACCTGGTTGAGGATCACCGACTGGGCGCCGTCGGCCACGGCGGACTCGATCTCGACGCCGCGGTTGATCGGGCCCGGGTGCATGACGATGGCGTCCGGCTTGGCCAGCGCCAGGCGTTGGGTGTTCAGGCCGTAGAGCTTGTAGAACTCGCCCTCGCTGGGCAGCAGGCCGCCCTGCATGCGCTCGCGCTGCAGGCGCAGCATGATCACGACGTCCACGTCCTTCAGGCCTTCGGCGAGGTCGGTGTAGACCTTCACGCCATACTGCTCGACGCCCACCGGGATCAGGGTCTTGGGTCCGATTACGCGGATGTCCGGGCAGCCCAGGGTGCGCAAGGCGAGCATGTTGGAGCGGGCCACGCGCGAATGCAGCACGTCGCCGACTATGGCCACCGAGAGGTTCTCGAAACTGCCCTTGTGGCGGCGAATGGTGAGCATGTCGAGCATGCCCTGGGTCGGGTGCGCGTGGCGGCCGTCACCGCCGTTGATGATGGCCACGTCCGGGCAGACGTGCTCGGCGATGAAGTGGGCAGCGCCGGAGTCGGCGTGGCGCACCACGAACATGTCGGCGGCCATGGCCTCCAGGTTGCGCAGGGTGTCGAACAGGGTCTCGCCCTTGCTGGTGGAGGAGGTGGAGACGTTGAGGGTGATGACGTCGGCAGACAGGCGCTGGGCCGCCAGCTCGAAGGTGGTGCGGGTGCGGGTGGAGTTCTCGAAGAACACGTTGCACACCGTCTTGCCGCGCAGCAGCGGGACTTTTTTCACGGCGCGGGCGCCGACTTCGAGGAAGGAGTCGGCGGTGTCGAGGATTTCCGTCAGCAGCTCGCGGGGCAGACCGTCGAGCGAGAGGAAGTGGCGCAGCTGGCCCTGGTCGTTGAGCTGCAGCGGGCGCTTGGCGTCTGTCGGCATGGGGCAGGCCCTGAAAGGTTACGAGGAATCGGGAGGATCAGGCTGGCGAAGCGAGGTCCTGGCGCTCGAGGGTGAGCGGCGCGGGGCCGAGCAATTTTACCCGTTCCGTGGCGCCCAGGGACAGGGTTGCGCCGACCACGTCGGGGCGGATCGGCAGTTCGCGGGCGTTGAGGTCGAGCAGGCAGACCAGGGTCACACTGGCGGGGCGGCCATAGTCGAACAGCTCGTTGAGGGCCGCGCGCACGGTGCGTCCGCTCATCAGCACGTCGTCGATCAGCACCAGGTGCTGGCCTTCGACCTCGAAGGGTAGCTCGGAGGGGCGCACTTGCGGGTGCAGGCCGCTCTGGGTGAAGTCGTCGCGATAGAAGGAAACGTCCAGGATGCCCATGGGGACCGACTGGCCGAGGGCTTCCAGCAGGGCCTGGGCGACCCAGACGCCACCGGTGCGGATGCCGATGTAATGTGGCTCGGCGATGCCTCGGGCCTTGAGGTGGGCTTGCAGGTCGCTGGCCATCCGCGGCAGCAGTTCGGCGGGGTTGGGCAGGGTCATCGGCAGTCCTCGCTTAGGAAGTTGCGGAGTTTTCGGCCAGCCAGCCTTCCAGCAGGAGCGCGGCGGCCAGGGCGTCCACCGGGCGCTCGCGGTAGCCGCCGTGCTGGCCTTGAGCCAGACGGTGGCCCTTGGCTTCGAAGGTGGTCAGGCGTTCGTCGTGGGTGAAGACCGGCAGGTTGAAGCGGCCGTTCAGGCGCCGGGCGAATTTTTCCGCGCGGGCGCTCATGTCGCTGGGGCTGCCGTCCATGTTCAGCGGCAGGCCGACGACCATGGCATCGGGCTGCCATTCACGGACCAGGGCTTCCACCTGTTGCCAGTCGGGCACGCCGTTCTGCGCCTTCAGCACGCGCAGTTCGCGGGCCTGGCCGGTTACCGCCTGGCCGACGGCGACACCTATCTGTTTGGTGCCGTAATCGAAGCCGAGCAGCAGGCGCAGGGGTTTGGCTTCGGCCATCAGGCGTGCCCGGCCTGGGCGGTGAGCAGGCTGAGGTTGACCCCCAGGCGCGCAGCCGCAGCGGCCAGGCGCTGGTCGGACGCGGTATCGAAGAGAATGGTCAGGTCCGCCGGGCAGGTCAGCCAGGCGTTGTCGCTGAGCTCGGCCTCGAGCTGGCCGGCGTCCCACCCGGCATAGCCGAGGGCCACGAAACTCTTCTGCGGGCCGCTGCCGTCAGCGATGGCGAAGAGCACGTCCTGGGAGGTGGACAGCGCCAGTTCGCCCAGCTCCAGTGTGGCCTGGTAGCTGTAGCCGGTGGGATGCAGGACGAAGCCGCGGTCGGTCTGGACCGGGCCGCCGGCATAGATGGGCAGGCCCTGGCAGCGCGCCGGCGGGGTGAATTCCGGGCGCAGCTGTTCGAGCACGTCGCTCAGGCTCAGGCCGTTGGGGCGGTTGATCACCAGCCCCATGGCGCCCTGGTCGTTGTGCTCGACCAGATAGGTGACGGTCTGGGCGAAGTTCGGATCGGCCATGTGCGGCATGGCGATCAGGAAATGGTGCTTGAGGTAGCTCGGTGCGCTTTTCATGTCGGCTAGTTTCAGGCTTAAGACGGCAGGCTTCAAGCGGCAACGCAACCGCGTGATTCGGCAACCCTGGTAGAAGCCTAGAGCCTATTCCGGCTAGCCGCTTTCAATTGCTCGACAGGCGGTCGCCGCGTTCGAAGCGCCAGGTGCGGATGATTTCCAGGCGGTCGATGTCGGCCAGGTCGCCGGTGAAGGGGGCGAAAGGCGCGGCGAGGCGGACGATGCGCATGGCGCCCTGGTCGAGTACCGGCTGGCCGGAGGATTCCAGCACCTGCACCTCGTAAAGGGTGCCGTCGCGGTTGATCGACACCAGCAGCCGCAGGTTGCCGTATATCCGCTGGCGGCGGGCTTCTTCCGGGTAGTTGAGGTTGCCGACGCGCTCGATCTTCTTGCGCCACTCTTCCTTGTACCAGGCGCCCTTGTCACGCATGGTCGAGGCGGCGCTGAGGCGGTGGATGCGCGGGCGCTTGGCATAGAGCTGGCGATCCTTGTCCAGTTCGGCCTCGAGGCTGGCGATTTCGGCGGAGAGCTGCGAACTGTCGAAGGTCGGCGCCGGCTTGCTTTCGGGCCGGGGCTTGGTCTGCTCGCGCTTGACCGTGGTCTTCTGCGGCTGCGGGCTCTTGCTGGCCACGGCGGCCTTGGGCGCTTCCTTCTTCGGCGCTTGCGGCGGCGCGGCCGGCGGGGTGGCCTTGCGGATTTCCTTGTCCTGGAAGGGCGCCTTCTCGGTGGTCTTGGGCTTGGCCTTGTGTTCGAGGGTGCCGCTGCCCTGCTGGTTGGCCTGGGCGAGGAAATCGGCCTTCTTCGGCTTCTCTTCGCTCTTGAAGGTGGCCAAGGTGATTTCCAGGGTCTTGCTGATTTGCTGGGGGTCGCCAATGGTGAAGCCGACCCCGAGGATCAGCGCGACGTGCAGCACGGCGGCGAGGAACAGGGTAAAGCCCAGCCGGTCCGCCGGGCGTACGCCGGCGGACAGTTGGGTGGGAGTATTCACGGCTGCGTTCATCGCCAGTCAGCTTGCTTCAGATAGCCGCGCAGTCTGCCCAAGTCGAGCGGCGAGCTGCAAGCGACAAGCGCCAAGCTGTTAGCTGCGTCAAGCTTGGCGCTTGCGGCCTGTCGCCTTCAGCTTGCCGTCGATGGCATCCATCAGGCGCTCGCCGATGCGCGTGTCATAGGCCTTGTCGATCTCGCGGATGCAGGTTGGGCTGGTGACGTTGATTTCGGTGAGGTGTTCGCCGATCACGTCCAGTCCGACGAACAGCAGGCCTTTTTCGCGCAGGGTGGGGCCGACGATGGCGGCGATCTCGCGGTCGCGGTCGGAGAGCGGCTGGGCCACGCCGCGGCCGCCGGCGGCCAGGTTGCCGCGGGTTTCACCCGCGGCGGGTATGCGTGCCAGGCAGTAGGGCACCGGTTCGCCGTCGATCATCAGGATGCGCTTGTCGCCGTCCTTGATCGCCGGCAGATAGCGCTGCGCCATGATCTGGTGGCGGCCATGGCCGGTGAGGGTCTCGAGGATCACCGAGAGGTTCGGGTCGCCGGCGCGGTGGCGGAAAATCGAGGAACCGCCCATGCCATCAAGGGGTTTGAGAATGATGTCACGCTGTTCTTCGGCAAACTCGCGCAGAATGTCCGCTCGTCGGCTGACCACGGTTGGCGGCGCGCACTGGGGAAACAGGGTGGCGAAGAACTTCTCGTTGCAGTCACGCAGGCTCTGCGGGCGGTTGACCACCAGCACGCCGGCCCGTTCGGCCTGTTCCAGCAGGTAGGTGGAGTAGACGAACTCGTTGTCGAAGGGCGGGTCCTTGCGCATCAGGATCACGTCCAGCTCGGCCAGCGGGGTGTCGGTCTCGGCCTCCAGCTCGAACCAGTGCTCCGGGTCGAGGAAAACTTTCAAGGGGCGCATGCGCGCGCGAGCTTCACCGTTTTTCTGGTATAGGTCCTGCTGCTCCATGTAGTACAGCGACCAGCCGCGCTCCTGGGCGGCCAGAAGCATGGCCAGGGAGCTGTCCTTCTTGAAGGAGATTTGCGCAATGGGGTCCATGACGATCCCGAGGCGAACGCTCATGGGGGGGTCTCCGCAACAGGTTTCAAGGGGCGCGCCGATGGCGGCGGGCCGGTTGGATGAGGCGCTCAGGGTGGCGCCGGCATTGACTGTGGTCAAGGAAAAAACCTTCCCGGGAATGGGACGAATCGCAGAAGCGGACGCCGTGTAGCTTGCGTCTGGAGACTGTGCTAAAAAGGCCCGACGATTGGGTCGTAGCCCGTCGGTAGCAGGGCCTCAGGCACATATATAAAGCAGAATAACGACTCACCGAGGCGATGGTAGGGCGAACATGGAACAGCATTCCGAGGGTTTGAAGGTCATGGTGATCGACGATTCGAAAACGATTCGTCGCACCGCCGAGACTCTGCTGAAAAAAGTGGGTTGCGAGGTCATCACCGCGGTCGATGGTTTCGATGCCCTGGCCAAGATCGCCGATTCCCACCCGAACATCATCTTCGTCGACATCATGATGCCGCGCCTGGACGGGTATCAAACCTGCGCCCTGATCAAGAACAACAGTGCTTTCAAGTCCACCCCGGTGATCATGCTGTCCTCCAAGGACGGCCTGTTCGACAAGGCCAAGGGTCGCATCGTCGGCTCCGATCAGTACCTCACCAAGCCCTTCAGCAAGGAAGAGCTGCTCGGCGCGATCAAGACCCACGTCCCCGATTTCACCCCGGTGGAGCAAGTCTCCTGAAGTCCGGCCTGATGGCCGGTGAAGCCTTTCCGTATGGGGAACACCATGGCTCGTATTCTGATTGTTGATGACTCGCCGACCGAGATGTACAAGCTGACCGCGATGCTCGAGAAGCACGGTCACCAGGTGCTCAAGGCCGAGAATGGCGCCGACGGCGTGGCCCTGGCCCGCCAGGAGAAGCCGGACGCCGTCCTGATGGACATCGTCATGCCCGGCCTGAACGGCTTCCAGGCGACCCGTCAGCTGACCAAGGACGGCGAGACCAGCCATATCCCGGTGGTCATAGTCACCACCAAGGACCAGGAAACCGACAAGGTCTGGGGCAAGCGCCAGGGCGCGCGCGACTACCTGACCAAGCCGATCGAAGAAGACACGCTGATCAAGACGCTGAACTCGGTACTGGCCGGCTGATGCCGCGCCGGTCCCTGAACCAATAATTATTAGAAACAGGCCAAGGCCGGTCGCCATGTCGGATCCGCAGACTCCCTTCCAGCTCCTCTACGAGATCGACCAGCGCTGTCGCGCGCTGGCGGCGGGCCTGCCTGCGCAACAGCAGGTGGTGCAGAGCTGGAGCGGCATCGGCTTTCGCATGGGCGAGCGCCTGTTCGTGGCGCCCATGGGCGAGGTCAGCGAAGTGCTGCACGAGCCGCGCCATACCCTGTTGCCGGGCGTGAAGAGCTGGGTCAAGGGCGTCGCCAACGTGCGCGGACGCCTGTTGCCGGTCATGGACCTGTGCGGTTTCTTCGGCAATGAACTGTCGCCCCTGCGCAAGCAGCGCCGGGTCCTGGTGGTGGACCACCAGGAGATCTTCGCCGGGCTCATCGTCGACGAAGTCTTCGGCATGCAGCATTTCCTGGTCGACGCCTTCAGCGAGGAATTGCCCCCGCTGGAGGCCAGCATCCAGCCCTTCATCCATGGTGTCTTCCACCGCGAGCAACCCTGGCTGGTGTTCAGTCCTCACGCGCTGGCGCAGCATCAGGCGTTCCTCGAAGTGGCGGTATAGATTCGACGCGGAGCGCCGTCAGGCGCCCCGCAACGACCACCGGGGCACGGTTGCCGGGGTCGTGGCTTCACGGTTGGGCCGGCTTCGCCGGCCCTTTGGCGTTACATGGGAATCGTTGAGTGGTTGGTCCAGGCGGGGGCCCGATAATGAAAAGACTGAACGCAGGCAATCTGTTTTCCGGGGTGCGCAGTACGTCGCTGATCGCCGGACTCTTTGTGGTCCTGATCATCGCCATCGTGCTGCTGTTCGCGAACTTCGCGTACCTCAACACCCAGGCGAACTACGACAAGGAATACATCAGCCACGCCGGTGAGCTGCGTGTGCTCTCCCAGCGTATCGCCAAGAACTCCAGCGAGGCCGCGGCGGGCAAGGCCGAGGCCTTTGCCTTGCTGAAGGATGCGCGCAACGACTTCGAACAGCGCTGGAACCACCTCGTCAAAGGCGACAGCGCCACCGGTCTGCCGGCCGCGCCGGCCCCCGTGAAAGTCGAGATGGACGCGGTGCAGAAGGACTGGGACAGCCTGCGCAAGAACGCCGACGCCATCCTGGCCAGCGAGCAGACCGTACTCTCCCTGCACCAGGTAGCCGCCACCCTGGCCGAAACCATCCCGCAGCTGCAGGTCGAGTACGAGGAAGTGGTGGACATCCTGCTGGAAAGCGGCGCGCCCGCCAGCCAGGTATCGGTCGCCCAGCGCCAGTCGCTGCTGGCCGAACGTATCCTCGGCTCGGTGAACAAGGTGCTGGCCGGTGACGAGGACTCGGTCCAGGCCGCCGACATGTTCGGTCGCGACGCCAGCCTGTTCGGCCGCGTACTGACCGCCATGCGCGAAGGCAATCCGGCCATGGAGATCTCCAAGGTCACCAATACCGAGGCCCTGGAGCGCCTGCAGGAGATCGCCGAGCTCTTCGAATTCGTCTCCGGTTCGGTGGACGAGATCCTCGAGACCTCGCCCGAGCTCTTCCAGGTCCGCGAGTCCGCCAACACCATCTTCACCGGTTCCCAGACCCTGCTGGACAAGGCTTCCGCGCTGACCAACGGCTTCGAGAACCTGGCTTCCAGCCGTGACATGAACAGCTTCGCCGGCTACGTGCTGGGCGTGCTGGCCCTGGGCTCGATCATCCTCATCGGCCTGGTCATGGTGCAGAGCACCCGCAGCCGGCTGGCCGAGACCGCCGCGAAGAACGAACGTAACCAGGCGGCGATCCTGCGTCTGCTCGACGAAATCGCCGACCTCGCCGACGGTGACCTGACCGTGGCCGCGACAGTGACCGAGGACTTCACCGGCGCCATCGCCGACTCGATCAACTACTCCATCGACCAGCTCCGCGAGCTGGTGGAGACCATCAACCTGACTGCCGTGCAGGTGGCCGCCGCCGCCCAGGAAACCCAGGCCACCGCCATGCACCTGGCCGAGGCTTCCGAGCACCAGGCCCAGGAAATTGCCGGCGCCTCCGCCGCAATCAACGAAATGGCCGTGTCCATTGACCAGGTATCGGCGAACGCCTCGGAATCCTCGGCGGTAGCGGAGCGTTCCGTAGCCATCGCCAACAAGGGCAACGAAGTGGTGCACAACACCATCACCGGCATGGACAACATCCGTGAGCAGATCCAGGACACCTCGAAGCGGATCAAGCGCCTCGGTGAATCGTCCCAGGAGATCGGTGACATCGTCAGCCTGATCAACGACATCGCCGACCAGACCAACATCCTCGCCCTGAACGCCGCGATCCAGGCGTCCATGGCCGGCGACGCGGGCCGTGGCTTCGCCGTGGTAGCGGACGAGGTACAGCGCCTCGCGGAACGTTCCTCCGCCGCGACCAAGCAGATCGAGGCGCTGGTGAAGACCATCCAGACCGACACCAACGAGGCGGTGATCTCCATGGAGCAGACCACCTCCGAAGTGGTCCGCGGTGCCCGTCTGGCCCAGGACGCCGGTGTGGCCCTGGAAGAGATCGAGAAGGTATCCAAGACCCTCGCGGCGCTGATCCAGAACATCTCCAACGCCGCTCGTCAGCAAGCATCCTCGGCCGGCCATATCTCCAACACCATGAACGTGATCCAGGAGATCACCTCGCAGACCTCCGCCGGTACCACTGCGACCGCGAAGAGCATCGGCAACCTGGCGAAGATGGCCAGCGAGATGCGCAAGTCGGTTTCCGGCTTCAAGCTGCCGGAAACCCAGGACATAGCCTGACCAGGGGAGGCGCCGCGGCCTGAGGCCGCGGCACGACGGCCATGAATCAAGGGGACGACAGCATGCAGCCGAGCGGCGTCTGGGCCTTGAAACCCCTGGCCGACATGACGACAGCGGAGTTTCACGACTGGCGCAAGCTGCTCGAGGAGCGCACCGGCGTGGTGCTCAACGAGCAGCGCCGCTCGTTCCTCCAGACCAACCTCAGCGCGCGCATGCGCGAACTGGGGGTGGTGGACTACGCCAGTTACTACCGCCAGGTCACCGATGGGCCGCGAGGCGCCGTGGAGTGGTCGACCCTGCTGGACCGCCTGACCGTGCAGGAGACCCGTTTCTTCCGCCATGGCCCTTCCTTCGACCTGCTCGCCACCTACCTGCACCGGCGAGTCGAGCAAGGCCTGGTACGGCCCCTGGAGATCTGGAGCGTGGGTTGCTCCAGCGGCGAGGAGCCCTATTCCCTGGCCATGTTGGCGGCCGAGGCGCTGAAAGGGACCGCACAGCCGGATTACTTCGGCGTGACCGGCACCGACATCAGCCTCAGCGCCCTGGCCAAGGCCCGCGAGGGCCTGTATGGCGCCCGGCGCCTGGAGCAGCTGGAGGCCGGACTCGCCGGACGCTATTTCCAGGTCCAGGCCGATGGCCGCTACAAGATCGTGCCGAGCCTGGCCGCACGGGTGTGCTGCGCACGGCTCAATGTGCTGGAACTGGCGAAGGCGCCAATGTCCGGCATGGACGTAATTTTCTGTCAGAACCTGTTGATCTACTTCCGCCGCTGGCGCCGCCGCGAAATCCTCAACCGCCTGGCCGAACGTCTGGCGCCGGGGGGGCTGATGGTGCTGGGCGTGGGCGAAGTGGTGGGTTGGCAACATCCGGACCTGGAGCCGGTGGCCAATGAACAGGTACTGGCATTCACCCGGAAGGGATAGCAGACGGCTATGACTGATCGGCACGACTACGTTGCCCTCGAATGGGTAAAGGGCGAGATCGCAGAAACCCTGAAGCAGGCGCGGCAGGCCCTCGAGGCCTTCGTCGAGAACCCGCAGGACCCGACGCGCATGCGTTTCTGCCTGACCTATATCCACCAGGTCCAGGGCACGCTGCAGATGGTCGAGTTCTACGGCGCGGCCCTGCTCGCCGAGGAAATGGAGCGGCTGGCCCAGGCCTTGATGGAAGGGCGCGCGGCCAACCGTGGCGAGGCCCTGGAAGTGCTGATGCAGGCCATCCTGCAGCTGCCGCCCTACCTCGACCGCATCCAGAGCGCCCGCCGCGACCTGCCGATGGTCCTGCTGCCGCTGCTCAACGACCTGCGCGCCGCTCGCGGCGACAACCTGCTGTCGGAAACCAGCCTGTTTGCCCCGGACCTCTCCAGCATGCTGCCGGCGCTGTCCGTGGACACCCTGGCGCGCATGCGTACCGCCGAATTGCCGGTGCTGCTGCGCAAACTGCGGCAGATGCTGCAGACCGCCCTGGTGGGCGTGAT
Source organism: Pseudomonas sp. BN417 (assembly GCF_029871205.1). GTDB lineage: Bacteria > Pseudomonadota > Gammaproteobacteria > Pseudomonadales > Pseudomonadaceae > Metapseudomonas. Next base: position 119,595 of record NZ_SSOJ01000115.1, read on the forward strand.
CCGCAACCAGGACCTGGCCGCCAATCTGGGCTACATGGCGCGGGTCTTCGCCCGCCTCGAATCCCTCTGCCAGGGCGCGCCGCTGGGCCCGCTCTGGCAGATCGCCTCCGGCCTGGTGGAAGGCCTGGCCAACGGCAGCGTGGTCAATGGCTCCTCGGTGCGCAACCTGCTGCGCCAGGTGGACAAGGAGCTCAAGCGCCTGTTGGAGCAGGGCGCGGACGGCTTCAACCAGGCGGCCCCGGAAGAACTGGTGAAGAACCTGCTGTTCTACATCGCCAAGGCCCCGGCCCAGTCGCCGCGCATTCGTGCCCTCAAGGAACGCTACCGCCTCGACGAAGCGCTGCCGGATACGGCAGTGGTGGACGAGGAGCGCGCGCGACTCGCCGGCCCCGACCGTGATGCCATGCGCTCGGTGGTCACCGCCCTCTGCGAGGAGCTGGTGCGGGTCAAGGACAGCCTCGACCTCTTCGTGCGCAGCGACCGCAGTGGCGTCACCGAGCTCGATTCCCTGCTGCCGCCGCTCAAGCAGATCGCCGACACCCTGGCTGTGCTGGGCTTCGGCCAGCCGCGCAGGGTCATCATCGACCAGATCGATGTAATCCACGGACTGTCCCTCGGCCAACGCGAGCCCAGTGACGCCGTGCTGATGGACGTGGCCGGTGCCTTGCTCTACGTGGAAGCCACCCTGGCCGGCATGGTCGGCCCGGCGGAGGAGGGCGCGGCGGAAGAAAGCCACTTGCCCACCACCGATGTGGCGCAGATCCACCAATTGGTGATCAAGGAAGCGCGCAATGGCCTGGAACAGGCCAAGGACGCCATCATCGAATTCATCGCCTCGCAGTGGAACCACGAGCACCTGGCCCGCGTGCCGGAGCTGCTGACCCAGGCCCGCGGCGGCCTGGCGATGATTCCGCTGCCTCGTGCCGCGGCCCTGCTGGAAGCCTGCAACCGCTATATCCAGGAGCAGCTGCTGGCGCGCAAGGCCGTGCCGAATTGGCAGAGCCTGGACACCCTGGCCGATGCCATCACCAGCGTCGAGTACTACCTCGAGCGCCTGTCCGAGGACCATGCCGCCCAGGGCGACCTGATCCTCGACGTGGCGGAAGAAAGCCTGGAAGCCCTGGGCTACCCGCTCAAGGAGAAGCCGTCCATCCTCGACCGGGTGGAGGAAGAGGAGGAGCCGCTGGCGCCCCTGGCCGATCCGCTGCAGGAGATCGAAGTGCTGGCCGCCGAGGAATCGGAACTGAGCCAGCACCTCGATCCCGAGGACGAACCGGAAGCCGTCATGCCGGAAGTGGCCCTGGCGGAAGTCCTGGCCTTCGACGCGGCGATATTCGCGGAGACACTGCAGCAGCCGGCTGCAGCCGGAGTGCCGGCCGCCGAAAGCGAGCTGCTGGCCTCGGACGACAACTGGAGCCTGGGCGAGCTGGCCGAACCTGCCGCCGGGAGCATCGACCTGAGCCTGGACGCTCCGTTGGAACTGGCTGACGCCCATGCGCCGGAGCCGGCCAGCGAGGGCGAACTGCTGGTCTCCGACGACAACTGGAGCCTGGGCGAGCTGGCCGCCGAGCCTGCCGCCGAAAGCATCGACCTGAGCCTGGACGCTCCCCTGGAGCTGGCCGAAGCCCAAGCGGCTCGTCCGGCCTCCGAGATCGATCCGCTGCTCTCAGACGACGACTGGGGCCTGGGTGAACTGACCGCCGAGCCTGCTGCCGAAAGCGTCGACCGCAGCCTGGACGCGCCGCTGGAGCTGGCCGAAGCCGAAGCGCCTCGTCCGGCCACCGAGAGCGATGCGCTGCTCTCGGACGAAGACTGGGGCCTGGGCGAACTGACCGCCGAACCTGCTGCCGAAAACATCGATCTCAGCCTGGACGCGCCGCTGGAGCTGGCTGTCGCCGAGGCGCCACAGCCGGCCGCCGAGAGTGAACTGCTGGTCTCCGACGACAATTGGAGCCTGGGCGAGGCGGAAGCCGAACTGCAGGTCGAAAACATCGACCTCAGCCTGGATGCGCCACTGGAACTGGAGCCCGCGGCAGCTCGGGCGCAAGGCCTGTCGCTGGATGAACGCGAAGCGCTGCCTAGCCTCGACCTGACCGAGCTGGACAGCCTGCCGGCCGAGACCGAAGTGCCGGTTGCCGAAGAGGGCGAGTTGCTCGACTTCAGCCTCGACGCACCTCTGGAGTTCGACGACGGGCAGCCGATGCCCAGCTTCGATCTGGCCGACCTGGAAGAGCTGCCGCCTGCTCTACCCGGCGACGTTCCCGGCCTGGAGATGCCGCTGAAGTCCGCCGAGGCCCTGCCGAGCCTGGATTTCGACGAGCTGGACGCGCTCCCCGGCGCCGAGCCGCTGGTCGAGTTGGAAGCCCTGAACCTGGAAGACCTGCCCGCGCCACTGGAGTGGGACGAAGCCGCCCTGGCCGAACTCGGCCTGCCGGAAGTGGACCTGCCGAGTGCGCCGGTCGAACCGCCGGCGGAAAAGCCCGCTGCCGAGCGTCCGCTGTCCCTGGCCGAGGTCATGGCAGCGCCGGTTCCGGCATTCAACCCGCCGGCACGCGAAGTGCCGCCCAGCTTGCTGCCGCCGCCTGCCGATGAAGAGCTGGTGGATGACGAACTGCAGGAAGTCTTCATCGAAGAAGCCGGTGAGGTGCAGGAGACCCTGGCCGAATACCTGCCGCGTTGGCATGCCGACGGCAATGACCGCGAAGCCCTGGGTGAAGTGCGCCGGGCCTTCCATACCCTCAAGGGCAGCGGCCGCATGGTCCGCGCCCTGGTCATCGGCGAGCTCAGCTGGTCGGTGGAAAACCTGCTCAACCGCGTTCTGGATCGCAGCATCGAAGTCGACGAGCCGGTGCACCAGGTGGTCCGCGACGTGGTCGCGCTGCTGCCGACCCTGGTCGAGGAGTACGCCGCCAAGGCCCAGCGCCAGCGCGACGACGTCGACCTGCTGGCCGCCACCGCCCATGCCCTGGCCAAGGGGCACATCCTCCCAAAATCTGAAGCCCCGGGTTCAGAGCAGGCCATTGAGCCCGTGGGCGAGCCGCAAGCCCCCGTCATCACCGAGTCCGGCGAAGCGCTGGACCCTCAGCTGCTGGAGATCTTCCGCAACGAGGCGGAACTGCACCTGGAAACCCTGGCCGGCTTCGTCAAGGCCTGCGACCAGGAACTGCCGCAGGCGGTCAATGACGATCTCCAGCGTGCCTTGCACACCCTCAAGGGCAGCGCGCACATGGCCGGCATACTGCCGATCGCCGAGATCGCCACGCCGCTCGAGAAGCTCGCCAAGGAGTTCAAGACCAACCTCCTCAGCATCGACCTCACCGAGGCCGAGTTGCTGCACGAGGCCCTGGACTTGCTGCGTCAGGGCGTGGCCCAGCTGGACAGCACCCCGCTCAAGCCCGTCGCCGGCACCGATGAACTCCTGGAGCGCATCCGCCGCCGGCACCAGGATCGCCTGGAGGCCGCCAGCGCAGCCCGCCGCGACGACAAGGGCGAGACCCGCGATCCGCTGATGATTTCGCAATTCCTGGCCGAAGGCATGGACATCCTGCTCGACGCCGAGGACCTGCTGCGTCGCTGGCGCGAGCATCCTGCCGAGCGCCAGGAGCTGGGTGCGCTGCTGGAAGAACTGAATACCCTCGGCCGCGGGGCCGAAATGGCCGAGTTGCCGCAGATCGAAGAGCTCTGCGAAGCCCTGCTGGACGTGTATGGCGCCGTGGACGAAGGCAGCCTGCCGGTCAGCGAGCGCTTCTTCAGCGAGGCCGAGGCCGCCCACGAAGCCCTGATCGGCATGATGGACCAGGTGGCCGCTGCCCTCGAGGTCAGCGCCCAGCCCGAGCGGGCCCAGGCCCTGCGTGACCTGCTGCAGGACGCGGTGGACCCGGCGGCCCTGGCGCTGCTGGGGCCGGATGGCGCAGCCGCTCTGGAAATCGACGAACTGGACGCCGACGGCCTCGCCGACTGGGCGCCGGCCGAGACCCTGCCGCCGTTGCCGGAACGGGTGGAAGAGCCCCGGGCGCTGCAGGAAGTTGCGCCACCCGAACTGGCCGCCTTCGACCCCGAGCAGGAGCCCCTCGATGAGCTGCCGCCGACCCTGGACGAGGAGATGGTCGCCATCTTCCTCGAGGAAGCGGTGGATATCCTCGACAGCGCCGGCAAAGCCCTGGAACGCTGGCTTGGCGAGCCGGACAACAACCCGGCCCTGCTGGCCCTGCAACGAGACCTGCACACCCTCAAGGGCGGTGCGCGCATGGCCGAGATCAGCCCCATAGGCGACCTCGCCCATGAACTGGAGTCTCTCTACGAGGGCCTGGTCGACCGCCGCTACAGCCATTCGCCGCGCCTCGCGGGGCTGCTGCAGACCAGTCATGACTGCCTTGCCGCGCTGCTGGAGCAATTACAGGCGCGCCGCGCCCTGGCCGACCCCCTGCAGCTGATCCAGGACATCCGCGGCTTCCGCCAGGGCGGCGCGCAGAGCCTGTCCGCGGCCGTAGTGCAGCCGTTCCCCGCCCTGGAAGAGGACGATGACGTCTCCTTCGACCTCGACGCTCCCCTGTCGGCCGCCAATGACGCGTCGACGGACGAGGACGAAGCGCCCGAGCCCGTCGTTGCGGAGCGCTTCGCCGAAGTGCCCCTGGGCAAGCTGCTGGAAATGCGTGCCGTAGAAGAACCGGCCGCCTATGCCGTCCCCGAGCCCCAGGCCTTCGACAGCAGCCAGGACCCGGAACTGGTGGAAATCTTCCTCGAGGAAGGTTTCGATATTCTCGATAGCGCCGGCGCAGCCCTGCAGCGCTGGACCGAAGACCCGGACAACAGTCTCGAAGTCGAGGCCCTGCAGCGCGACCTGCACACCCTCAAGGGAGGCGCGCGGATGGCCGAAATCGGCCCCATCGGCGACCTTTCCCACGAATTGGAATTCCTCTACGAAGGCCTCTGCGGTGGCCGCCTGCGCGCCAGTCCGGCTCTGTTCGGGCTGCTCCAGGCCTGCCAGGACCGTCTCAGCGATATGCTCGAAGCGGTGCGCGCGCGTCGTCCATTGCCGGACGGCCAGGCGTTGATCGAGGCCATCCAGCGCTGGCGCGCCAATCCCGACGAACAGTTGAGCATGCCCAGCAGCGTGCACCTGCAGCCGGCCGCTGAGGATGACCTGGATGCCGTCGCCGAGGCGGACATCCTCGACATCTTCCTGGAGGAGGCCGACGACCTGCTGGAGGCCATGGAAACCGCCATCGGCCGCTGGGAGGAGGCGCGTGAGGAAGGCGCCCATATCGACGACCTGCTGCGCGTGCTGCACACCCTCAAGGGCGGTGCGCGGCTGGCCGGGCAGAAGCGCCTGGGCGACCTGACCCACGACCTGGAACAACACCTGATCGAGGCCCAGCAACAGGGCGCGCCCTGGCCGGAAAGCCTGTTCCTCGATGTGCAGTCCGGCTACGAAGGCCTGCAGGCCGAGCTGGACGAACTGCGCCAGCAGCTGGACCAGAGCCTCGTCGATGACCTGCCGGCGACCACGCCGAGCCAGCCGGAAACGCCGCAGTTGAGCAGCCCGATCGTGGCCGTCAGCGTGCAGCCCCTGGTGGTCAGCGAAGAGCGCGAGCTGCCCTTCGTCCGCCGCGCCCAGGAAGCCGCCCAGGAGGCCGCCGCACGGCGCGCCCCGCAGGAGCTGGTCAAGGTGCCGGCGGAATTGCTGGAAGGCCTGGTCAACCTGGCCGGCGAGACCTCCATCTTCCGTGGCCGCGTCGAGCAGCAGGTCAGCGACTTCAGCTTCACCCTCACCGAGATGGAAGCCACCATCGAGCGGGTGCGCGACCAGCTGCGCCGCCTCGACACCGAAACCCAGGCGCAGATCCTCAGCCGCTACCAGGCCGAAGCCGAGCGCGCCGGCTACGAGGACTTCGATCCGCTGGAAATGGACCGCCACTCGCAGCTGCAGCAGCTGTCACGGGCGCTCTTCGAGTCGGCTTCCGACCTTCTCGACCTCAAGGAAACCCTGGCCGCGCGCAATCGCGACGCCGAGACCCTGCTGCTGCAACAGGCGCGGGTGAACACCGAGCTGCAGGAAGGCCTGATGCGTACCCGCATGGTGCCCTTCGACCGCCTCGTGCCTCGCCTGCGGCGCATCGTCCGGCAGGTGGCGAGCGAGCTGGACAAGCAGGTGGAGTTCGTCGTCGGCAACGCCGAGGGCGAGATGGACCGCACTGTGCTCGAGCGCATGGTGGCACCGTTGGAACACATGCTGCGCAATGCCGTCGACCACGGTGTCGAAAGCGCCGAGGCACGCCGCAGCGCCGGCAAACCGGAGGTTGGCACCATCCGCCTGAACCTCGGCCGCGAGGGCGGCGACATCGTCCTGACCCTGGCCGACGATGGTGCCGGCATCAAGCTCGAAGCGGTGCGCCGCAAGGCCATCGAACGCGGCATGATGGACGCCGATGCCGACCTCTCGGACCACGAGGTGCTGCAGTTCATCCTCGAACCGGGCTTCTCCACCGCCGACAAGGTCACGCAGATTTCCGGACGTGGCGTCGGCATGGATGTGGTGCACTCCGAGGTTAAACAGCTCGGCGGCACCATGAGCATCGACTCGACCCCGGGCGCAGGCAGCCGCTTCCTCATCCGCCTGCCCTTCACCGTGTCGGTGAACCGCGCGCTGATGGTGCTCTCCGGCGAGGACCTCTACGCCATCCCGCTGAACACCATCGAAGGCATCGTGCGGGTTTCCCCTTATGAACTGGAAACCTACTACCAGCCGGACGCACCGCGCTTCGAGTACGCCGGGCAGAACTACGAGCTGAAGTACCTGGGCGATCTGCTGGACAACGGCCAGCAGCCCAAGCTTGTAGGCCAGAGCCTGCCGCTGCCGGTGATCCTGGTGCGCTCCAGCGAGCACGCCGTGGCCGTGCAGGTGGACGCCCTGTTGGGCTCCCGCGAGATCGTGGTGAAGAGTCTTGGCGCGCAGTTCGCCGGGGTCCATGGCATTTCCGGCGCGACCATCCTCGGCGACGGCCGGGTGGTGGTGATCCTCGACCTGCTGGCGACCATCCGTACCCGCCACGCGCACCTGGTGCAGCCGCAGCTGCGCTCGGCCAGCGCCAACCTGCTGCCGACGGAAACGGACCTGGAGCGCCCGCCGTTGGTGATGGTGGTGGACGACTCGGTGACCGTACGCAAGGTCACCAGCCGCCTGCTGGAGCGCAACGGCATGAACGTGCTCACCGCCAAGGACGGGGTGGACGCCATCGCCCTGCTGCAGGAGCAACGGCCGGACATCATGCTGCTGGATATCGAGATGCCGCGCATGGACGGCTTCGAGGTAGCCACCCTGGTCCGCCACGATGAGCGCCTGAAGGACCTGCCGATCATCATGATCACCTCGCGTACCGGCGAGAAACACCGCGAGCGCGCCATGGCCATCGGCGTCAACGACTACCTGGGCAAGCCGTACCAGGAGTCGCTGCTGCTCGAAAGCATCCAGCATCTGGTCAAACGGACATGACAGAGAAGACATCCGCACGCATCGCCGTGCTCGCCGACACCTCGCTGCAGCGCCATGTGCTGCAGCAGGCACTGACCGGCAATGGTTACCAGGTGGTGCTCAACAGCGACCCGGCCCGCCTCGACGAAGAAGCCCTGGCCGCCTGCGAGGCGGACCTTTGGCTGGTGGACCTGGCGCTGTCCGAGGACTCGCCGCTGGTGGACAACCTGCTGGAGCACGCCAGCGCGCCGGTGCTGTTCGGCGAGGGCCATGCCCCCGAACGCCATTCCGAGCATTACCCGCGCTGGGAACGGCGCCTGTTCGGCAAGCTCAAGAACCTGGTAGGCGACCCGGCGGTGGCCGTGGGGCCGAGCCTGGAAACCCTGCTCGCCGAGGCCCAGCGCCCGGCGCGCCTGGAACTGCCCAGAGCCCTGGCCGATACCCCGCTGGTGGCCGGTGAACCGGCGCGCCAGGTCTGGCTGCTGGCGGCCTCCCTGGGCGGCCCGGCGGCGGTGAAGGCGTTTCTCGACGCCCTGCCCGGCGGCCTGCCGATCGGCTTCCTCTACGGCCAGCACATCGATCCCAGTTTTGAAAGCGCATTGCCCCAAGCGGTCGGCCGCCACAGCCAGTGGCACGTCAACCAGGCCCGCCCGGGCGACGCCGTGCGTTGCGGTGAAGTGGTGGTGGTGCCCATCAGCCGCGAGCTGAGCTTCGCCGATGACGGCCGCATGCTGGTGGGCGAGCGCCCCTGGCCCGAGCCCTACAGCCCTTCCATCGACCAGGCGATGCTCAACCTGGCCCAGCATTTCGGCGCCCAGTGCGGCGTGATCGCCTTCAGCGGCATGGGCAGCGACGGCAGCGCCGCAGCGGCCTATGTGCGCCGCCAGGGCGGCCTGATCTGGACCCAGCGTGCCGACAGCTGCGCCTGCCCGAGCATGCCCGACAGCCTGCGCGAAGGTGGCTACAGCAGCTTCAGCGGCGATCCGCGCGAACTGGCGGCAAAGCTGGTCGAGCATCTGGCCGCGCAGTGCAGCTAACCCAGGAAACCCCATGAGCCAAGCCGTTACCACTCAGAACAGTGCCAACAGCCTCACCGGGCTGCTCCTGCCGCTGACCGACCGAACCCTGCTGGTGCCCAACGTGGCCCTGGCCGAACTCATTCCCTACCGCGCACCGCAGGCCACGCCGGGCCTGCCCGCGTGGCTGCTGGGCCAGGTGGCCTGGCGCGACCTGCGCCTGCCGCTGCTGTCCTTCGAGGCCGCGGCCGGTGGTGAGGCCAGGATCGGTCCGGGCGCCCGCGTGGCTGTGCTCAACGCCCTGGGTGGCCGTCCCCATGTGAAATTCATCGCCCTCCTGCTGCAGGGCATCCCGCGCTCGCTGAAGCTGGAAGAAGACCTCCCGCGCGCAAACGCACCGCTGGCCGCGCTGGAGCTGGATTCCGTGCAGCTGGGCACCGACGTGGCGAAGATCCCCGACCTGGTGGCGCTGGAGCAGATGCTGGCGGATGCCGGCCTGATCTGACGCTTGTGGAGTTTTTGTAGGAGCGAATTTATTCGCGAAAGCAGGCCCCCAGGCCTGACCTGCGGCGTCCGAGCCGGCTCCGGTTTCCCTCTCCCTGAAGGGAGAGGGGGCTGTCCGTGCCAGGTCGAAACCGTGGTGCTTTTCCTGTGGGGGCGAATTCGTTCGCTGAGCAGACCGCAGGTCTGCCCACGGCAGCCTCTTAGAAATCCCCCCACAGCTGCTGCGCCACGGTCAGTGCCACCACCGGGGCCGTCTCGGTCCGCAACACCCGGGGCCCCAGCCGTGCCGCATGGAATCCGGCCGCCTTGGCCGCGTCCACCTCGGCGTCGGACAGGCCGCCCTCGGGGCCGATCAGGAAGGCCAGGCTGCCCGGCCGGGCATGGTTGGCCAGGGGCTCGGCCACAGGGTGCAGGACCAGCCGCAGGTCAGCTTCCACCTGCCGCTGCCAATCGGCCAGTGCGACCGGTGCATGAATCACCGGCAGCACCGAGCGGCCGCACTGCTCGCACGCGCTGATGGCGACCTGGCGCCAGTGGGCCAGGCGCTTGTCGGCGCGTTCGTCCTTCAGGCGCACTTCGCAGCGTTCGCTGACGATGGGACTGATCTCGGCCACGCCCAACTCGGTGGCTTTCTGGATCGCCCAATCCATCCGCTCGCCTCGCGACAGGCCCTGCCCGAGGTGCACCCGTAACGGCGATTCGGCCATGCCGGCAAGGGCATCGCGCAGCTCCACCCGGACGGTCTTCTTGCCCACCTCCACCAACTCGCCCAGGTACTCCTGGCCCGAGCCGTCGAAGAGTTGCACGGCGTCGCCCGCTGCCAGGCGCAGCACGCGGCCGATGTAGTGGGCCTGGGTTTCGGGCAGCTCGTGCTGGCCGAGGGAGAGCGGGGCGTCGATGAAGAAGCGGGAGAGGCGCATGGGCGTTCGGGGCAAAGGGAGGACAGGCGCGCAGTTTAAGGCTTGGCGCTGCCTCCGGGTAGGTTGGGCCAAGCTCTGCGCGGCCCAACGAGGTACACCTCGGGGGCGTGTTGAGCTTCGCGGAGCTCTGCCCAACCTAAGAAAAGCTGCTAGCCCGGATCCCGGTGGTTGGGGTGCAGGTCCGTCGCCACCTGCACGCTGACCGACTCGCGGGTGGCGATGTCGATGCCTTCGCTGGCCACCTCGGCGAGGAAGTCGATCTGCTCCTCGGTAATCACGTAGGGCGGCAGGAAGTACACCACGTTGCCCAGCGGCCGCAGCAGCGCGCCGCGCTCCAATGCATGCTGGAAGACTTTCAGGCCACGGCGCTCCTGCCAGGGGTAGGGCGCCTTGCTGGCCTTGTCCTGGACCATCTCGATGGCCAGCACCATACCGGTCTGGCGTACCTCGGCGACATGGGGATGGTCGGCCAGGTGGGCCGTGGCGGTGGCCATGCGCATGGACAGCTTGCGGTTGGCCTCGATTACCCGGTCCTCTTCGAAGATATCCAGGGTGGCCAGGGCGGCTGCGCAAGCCAGGGGGTTGCCGGTGTAGGTGTGGGAGTGGAGGAAGGCGCGCAGGGTCTGATAGTCGTCGTAGAAGCCCTGGTAGACGGCCTCGGACGTGAGCACCGCGGCCATCGGCAAGTAGCCGCCGGTGAGGGCCTTGGATAGCACCAGGAAGTCCGGGGCGATGCCGGCCTGCTCGCAGGCGAACATGGTGCCGGTACGGCCGAAACCGACAGCGATCTCGTCGTGGATCAGGTGCACGCCATAGCGGTCGCAGGCCTCGCGCAGCAGCTTGAGGTACACCGGGTGGTACATGCGCATGCCGCCGGCACCCTGGATCAGCGGCTCGACTATCACCGCGGCGACCTCCTCGTGGTGTTCGGCGAGGGTGCGTTCCATATGGCCGAACATGGCGCGGGAGTGTTCCTCCCAGCACATGCCTTCAGGGCGCAGGTAGCAGTCCGGGCTGGGCACCTTGAGGGTGTCGAGCAACAGCGACTTGTAGGTTTCGGTGAAGAGCGCGACGTCGCCCACCGACATCGCGGCCACTGTTTCGCCGTGGTAGCTGTTGGTCAGGGTGACGAAGCGCTTCTTGCGCTCCAGGCCCTGGTTACGCCAGAAGTGGTAGCTCATCTTCAGCGCCACTTCGATGCCGGAGGAGCCGTTGTCGGCATAGAACACTCGGTCCAGCCCCTTGGGCGTGATCTTCACCAGGCGCTCGGACAACTCGATCACCGGTTGGTGGCTGAAGCCGGCAAGGATCACGTGTTCCAGCTGATCGACCTGGTCCTTGATGCGCTGGTTGATGCGCGGGTTGGCGTGGCCGAAGACGTTGACCCACCAGGAGCTGACGGCATCCAGGTAGCGTTTGCCCTCGAAGTCTTCCAGCCAGACCCCTTCGCCGCGGCGGATGGGCACGACCGGCAGGCGTTCGTGATCTTTCATCTGGGTGCAGGGGTGCCAGAGCACGGCGAGGTCGCGTTGCATCCAGTCGGCATTGAGGCCCATGAGTCGTTCTCCTGTAGCGTTCGGCGAAGCCTAAGCAAAGCATCCACCCGGAACAAGCAGGACGCCGTCCGCAGCCCTGAGGACACGTCTGGCCCGGCCGCTGGGGCTGGCGTATCCTGCGCGCCAATTTCGAACGACACTGCTTCACCGGGGAGACACTTCATGCCTGCAGCCTGGCGCGCCTTGGCGCTGATCGTATTGGGGGGGCTCAGCGTTACGGCGCTGGCCAAGGACAAGCAGCCGACGGCGATCGTCATCGGCGGCGGGATGGCCGGCCTGACCTCCGCCTACGAATTGCAGCAGAAGGGCTGGCAGGTCACCCTGCTCGAGGCCAAGCCGAGCATCGGCGGCCGTTCGGGGCTGGCCACCAGCGAGTGGGTCGGCAGCGCCAAGCTGCAGCCCAGCCTCTACCGCTACCTCGACCTGTTCAAGCTGAAGGCCGTGCCGGCGCCGGATTATGTGCGCCAGCCGGGCTATCTGGTGGGTGGCCGCTACTACTCCGAGGCTGACCTGCTCAAGGAGGCGCCCAGCACGGTGGAGGGCCTGAAGCGCTTCGACAAGAGCCTGGACGACCTGGCCGCCTCCATCGACGACCCGCTCAAGCCGCTGGCCAACCACACCCTGCAGACCCTGGACTCCATCAGCGTCGCACGCTGGCTGGAGAAGCTGAGCCTGTCGCCCGCCGCCAAGGCCCTGGTGGATCAGCGCATCCGCTCGCGCTATGACGAGCCGTCGCGCCTGTCGCTGCTCTACCTGGCCCAGCAGGCCCGCGTCTACCGCGGCCTGCCGGACAGCGAGATGCGCGCCGCGCGTCTGCCCGGCGGCAGCCAGGGCCTGGCTCAGGCCATGGCCAAGCAGATCAAGACCATCAAGACCAACGCCCGTGTGTCCGCCATCGTGCAGGAGAAGGACGGCGTGACGGTCAAGGTTGGCGGCACCGGCTACAGCGCCGACTACGTGGTTCTCGCCGTGCCGCTGCCGGCGCTCGACAAGATCAGCCTGACCCCCTCGCTCTCGGCCCTGCAGCTGCGCGCCCTGAAGGACATCAACTACGGCTGGCGCGACCAGATGCTGCTCAAGTTCAAGAAGCCGGTCTGGGGCAAGAGCCGCCTCTCCGGCGAGGTCTACAGCGACCAGGGCTTGGGCATGCTCTGGGTCGAGCCGGCGCTCAAGGGCGGCGCCAACCTGCTGATCAACCTGTCCGGCGACAACGCGCGCCTGATGCAAGCCTTCGGTGACCGTCAGTTGATCGACCAGGTGCTGATCCGCTTCGACAAGCTCTATCCTGGCGCTCGCGAGCAGTTCAAGGGCTTCGAGCTGCGTCGCTACGGCAAGGATGCCCTGGCCGGCGGCGCCTACCTGGCCTACGGTCCGGGCGAGATCAGCCGCTACTGGCGACTCTGGGAGCAGCCCCTGGGCCGGGTCGTGTTCGCCGGCGAACATACCGACGCGCTCTATCCGGGCACCCTGGAAGGCGCCCTGCGCAGCGGCCAGCGCGCCGCCGCCCAGGTGACCGACCTGCGCGACGGCAAGGCCGTGGGTCCGGTGGAGGCGGTGGCCCAAGCCAAGCCCGAAGCGGCAGCCAAGGCCTCTACCAAGGAAGAGAAGAAGGGCTTTTTCTCGCGCCTGTTCAACTGATCCATGCCGCCGGCGGCGAGCCCTCTCGTCGCCGGCCCCTTCCTTCCCCAGCGCCATTCGGCCGCATCCGACGAACGTCCGGCGCTTTCCCGCGACCAGGTTCTGCAAAGACCCATTCGTTATAAGTATCGTATTGCTCGATATTTCAAAGCGAAAAATTCCGCTTTAATTCGATAGTTTTATCGATAGGCTTTATCCGTCGCATTACTAGGTCCGCCTCTTCCAAGGATGTATTTCATGCAATGGCGTAACTCCTCGTCCCGCTTCGGTCTGGTCAGCATTGTTCTGCATTGGGGGGTGGCCCTGGTCTTCGTCGGGCTGTTCGCGCTGGGCCTGTGGATGGTGGGCCTGAACTACTACAGCAGCTGGTACAAGACCGCCCCGGATATCCACAAGGGCGTGGGCATCCTGCTCTTCCTGGTGATGCTGGTGCGTCTCGGCTGGCGCTTCGCCAGCCCGCCGCCGCCGGCCCTGCCCAACCATGGGCCGATGACCCGCCTGGGCTCCAAGCTGGGTCACCTGGTGCTCTATGTCGGGCTCTTCGCCCTGATGATCTCCGGCTACCTGATATCCACCGCCGAAGGCCGTGGCATCAGTGTGTTCGGCTTGTTCGAAGTGCCGGCCACCCTGACCGCCATTCCCGATCAGGAAGATGTCGCCGGCCTTATCCACGAGTACCTCGCCTGGGGCCTGCTGATCTTCGCCGGTATCCATGCCCTGGCCGCCCTCAAGCACCATTTCATCGATCGCGACGCGACCCTGACCCGCATGCTCGGTCGCGCCGCCAAGTAACGCTGCAACCTCTAATCAAGGAGATCCACCGATGCTGAAGAAAACCTTCGCTGCACTGACCCTCGGTGCCGCACTCTTCGCCGGCCAGGCCATGGCTGCCGACTACGTGATCGACAAGGAAGGCCAGCACGCCTTCGTCAACTTCGAGATCGGCCACCTGGGCTACAGCTATATCTATGGCACCTTCAAGGACTTCGACGGCAGCTTCAGCTTCGACGACAAGAACCCCGAGGCGAGCAAGATCAAGGTGACCCTGAATACCGCCAGTGTCGACACCAACCACGCCGAGCGTGACAAGCACATCAAGAGCGCCGACTTCCTCAACGTCGGCAAGAACCCCACCGCCACTTTCGAGTCCACCTCAATCAAGTCCACCGGCCAGGGCACTGCCGACGTGACCGGCAACCTGACCCTGAATGGTGTGACCAAGCCGGTGGTGATCCAGGCCAAGTTCGTTGGTGAAGGTGACGACCCCTGGGGCGGTTACCGCGCGGGCTTCAAAGGCGCCACCACCATCAAGTTGAAGGACTTCGCCATCCAGAAGGACCTCGGCCCGGCTTCCCAGGAAGCCCAGCTGATCATCTCCTTCGAGGGCGTGCGTTCCTGAGCACGCTTTCCTGCTCCAGCAAAACGCCGGCCTCCAGCCGGCGTTTTGCTGTCCGGCCCAGGCGTTCAGGACGCGGCGGACGGGCTGCGGGGCGAGGCTCAGGGTGAGCGACGTCAGGCGTAGCCAGCCCTGGAATATCTCGGCATCGGCATTGTCAAAGCAGGAGAATCTGCTGGGCGGGCCACCCACGCGCTCGATCCATGATGCGTGCGCGCAGCATGCTTTCTGTGGAATCTGACCGAACTACCCAGACGATCAACCAGGTCTACACAGGATCTCCCGCCCATCAACAAGGAGATTCACCAATGCTGAAGAAAACCTTCGCCGCGCTGACTCTCGGCGCCGCGCTGTTCGCCGGCCAGGCTATGGGTGCCGATTACGTGATCGACAGGGAAGGCCAGCATGCATTCGTCAACTTCAAGATCGGCCACCTGGGCTACAGCTACATCTACGGCACTTTCAAGGACTTCGACGGTTCCTTCAGCTTCGACGACAAACACCCCGAGGCCAGCAAGATCAAGGTCACCCTGAAGACTGCCAGCGTCGACACCAACCACGCCGAGCGCGACAAGCACATCAAGGGCGTACTCCTCAACGTCAGCAAGTACCCCACCGCCACCTTCGAGTCCACCTCGGTGAAGTCCACTGGCCAGGGCACTGCCGACGTGACCGGCAACCTGACCCTGAACGGCGTCACCAGGCCGCTGGTGATAAAGGCCAGGTTCGTTGGTGAAGGTGACGACCCCTGGGGCGGCTACCGCGCCGGCTTCGAAGGCACCGCCACCATCAAGCTGAAGGACTTCGCCATTCAGAAGGACCTCGGCCCGGCTTCCCAGGAAGTTCAGCTGATCATCTCCTTCGAGGGCGTGCGTTCCTGAGCGCGACAGGCTCCACAAGACGCCGGCCAAGTGCCGGTGTCTTGCTTTCCAGGCAGTTTGGTCCGGGCATCCGGCGAAATGACCGGTAGGGTGCGCCGCGCGCCAGCGGCCTTGCGCCGAGGTTCCGGTGCGCACAGCGCACCCTACGGGGCTGGTGGGAGGATTTGCTTCCTGCACAAACGAAAACGCCGGCAGCGAGCCGGCGTTTTCGTGAGCAGGGGAACCTAGCGGTTGCGGGTCAGCAGCGCCGGTTTCTCGCCGCGCGGGCGATTGCTCTGTTGCAGCTCGTCCAGCTGCTCGGGCGTGGGGTAGCGGTCGCCGCGAGACTCCTTGTGGATGATCTTCGGCGCCGGCTTGCTGCCGCGCGGATCCTGCACGGCCGGCTCGTCGCGACCACGGGAGACCAGTTGGTCGTCACGGCGCGGGCCATTGCCGCGGCTCTTGGCCGGCTTGCCCGGGCGCTGTTGGCCCTGTTTCTGGCCGCTACCTGGGCTGCCACCCTGGCCGCCACCCTGGCGTCGGCCCTGGTTGTCTCCCTGTCCCTGGCTGCGCCCCTGGCCGCTGCGGCCTTGACCCTGGCCTTGGCCCTGACCTGAACCCTGGCGTTGGGCCGGAGCCTGGCCCTGGCCTGGTCCGCCACGGCGCTGGTTGCGGCCCTGGCCCTTGGGCGGGTAGGGGCTGACGTAGTCGACGCGGTTGCCGAAGTTGTCCACTTCGTCGTCGAGGAACTCTTCCGGGTCGCGATTGGCTGTCTGCTGCTGCGGGCGCTGCGGGCGCTCTTGCTTGGGCTGTTGCGGCTGTTGCGGCTGGCTGCCGGCGGCCTGCTGGCCTTGCTCCTGGCCCTTGCCCTTGCCGCGGCGGCGATTGCGGCTCTTGCGCGGCTTGTCTCCGGCGCCTTCGCCGGCTTCCTTGGCCTCGCCGGGGCCTTGCGGCGCGGCGGCCTTGGCCTCGCGCTTGGGCTTGTCGGCGCGCGGCTGGCGCTCGGGACGCGGCGGACGGGCTTCGGGGCGCTCGACCTCGACGCTCGCCGGGTCGAAGCCCAGGGTGTCGCCGGCCGGGATCTTCTGCTTGGTCAGGCGCTCGATGGCCTTCAGCAGTTTGTCTTCATCCGGTGCTACCAGGGAAATGGCCTCGCCGCTGCGCCCGGCACGGCCGGTACGGCCGATGCGGTGCACGTAGTCTTCCTCGACGTTGGGCAGCTCGAAGTTGACCACGTGGGGCAACTGGTCGATGTCCAGGCCGCGGGCGGCGATATCGGTGGCCACCAGGATGCGGATGTCGTTGGTTTTGAAGTCGGCCAGGGCCTTGGTGCGGGCGTTCTGGCTCTTGTTGCCGTGGATCGCCATGGCCGCCAGGCCATGCTTGGTCAGGTATTCGGCCAGGCGGTTGGCGCCATGCTTGGTGCGGGTGAATACCAGGACCTGCTCCCAGGCGCCGACCGTGATCAGGTGCGCCAGCAGGGCGCGCTTGTGGCTGGCGGGGAGGTGGAAAACGCGCTGCTCGATACGCTCCACCGTGGTATTCGGCGGGGTCACTTCGATGCGTTCGGGATCGTGCAGCAGCTTGTTGGCGAGGTCGACGATGTCTTTCGAGAAGGTTGCCGAGAACAGCAGGTTCTGGCGCTTGGGCGGCAGCTTGGCGAGGACCTTCTTCACATCGTGGATGAAGCCCATGTCGAGCATGCGGTCGGCTTCGTCGAGCACCAGGATCTCCACGTGGGAGAGGTCGATGGCGCCCTGGCCGACCAGGTCGAGCAGGCGGCCGGGGCAGGCGACCAGGAGGTCTACGCCCTTGGACACGGCCTGGATCTGCGGATTCATGCCGACGCCGCCGAAGATGCAGGCGCTGATCAGGTTCAGGTCGCGTGCATAGATCTTGAAGCTGTCATGCACCTGGGCCGCGAGTTCACGGGTCGGGGTCAGGACCAGCACGCGCGCCTGGCGCGGGCCGTGCCGGTGAGACTTGTCGGGGTGACCGTTGGGGAACAGGCGCTCCAGGATCGGCAGCGCGAAACCGGCGGTCTTGCCGGTGCCAGTCTGGGCCGCAACCATCAGGTCGCGACCTTGCAACACGGCGGGGATGGCCCGCTGTTGCACGGGAGTGGGCTGGGCGTAGCCGGCGGCTTCGACGGCGCCGACCAATGCCTCGGAGAGACCGAGGGAAGCAAAGGACATGGGAGATCCTGTGTAGTTCTAAGGGGCTGGCCCGATGGGGTGAACTGTCTGGCTCGAATCGCGGCGATGGCACGCGATCCCGACCGGTCCTGCTGGCCAAAGGGGTGGCCGAACATCCGGGCGTATGCCTGACGGGAGCGCCGAGTATAACAGCTCCGCTGCAATGTACAGCCCTTGTGGCGCTCAACGGTTGGAAAGAAAAAAAGGTTCTTCGCGGATTACCGGGGAGATTTTGCTCAGACCGGATAGGCAATCTGGTGTGAGTGAGGCTTGAGGTTCTGGTGTTCAGCTCATTGCCGAGCGGGCTTCAGGTCTCTGTTTCGCCCTCCCGGGCGAGTCCCTTTTCCAATCGCCGGATGGCCGGCCCCGTGAAAACAAACCAAAAAACTTGCCCC
>NZ_SSOJ01000116.1 GCF_029871205.1 Pseudomonas sp. BN417
CTGAGGAAGTAGGTGGTGCTCATCGGACTGAAGTCCAGCTCGCTGAGGTGACAGAGCTTGAGCGCGGCCGGGACATCCGGTTCATCCATGAAGCCGAAATGCAGCAGCACCCGGAAGAAGCCCTCGCCGTAGGCCTCCACGTCGAAACGCCGTTCCAGCGGCACGCGCGGCGTGTCTTCGCTGACCACGGTCAGCAGCACCACCCGTTCATGCAGCACCTGGTTGTGCAGCATGTTGTGCAGCAGCGCATGGGGCACGGCGTCCGGCCGGGCGGTGAGGAACACCGCGCTGCCCTGCACGCGGTGCGGTGGCTGCGCGCGGATGCTGCCGATGAACAGAGGGAGCGGCAGCGTCGTTTCGTCGAGGCGCTCGACCACGATCAGCTTGCCGCGCTTCCAGGTGGTCATCAGCACGAACAGGGCAATCCCCGCCAGCACCGGGAAGGCACCGCCCTGGAAGATCTTCGGCACGGTGGCGGCGAAGAACAGGCTGTCGACGAAGAGGAAGCCCAGCAGCACCGGGATGGCCAGCCAGCGTGGCGTCTTCCACAGCAGCAGCATCACCGCCGACACCAGCAGGGTGGTGATCAGCATGGTGCCGGTTACCGCCACGCCGTAGGCCGCGGCCAAGGCGCCGGAGGACTCGAAGCCCAGTACCAGCAGCACCACGCCCACCATCAGCGCCCAGTTCACGGTGCCGATATAGATCTGCCCTTGCTCCTCATGGGAAGTGTGCTGGACGAACATGCGCGGGATGTAGCCGAGCTGCATGGCCTGGTGGGTCAGGGAAAAGGCGCCGGAAATCACCGCCTGGGAGGCAATCACCGTGGCCAGGGTAGCCAGTGCCACCATGGGCAGCAGGGCCCAGTCCGGCGCCAGCAGGTAGAAGGGGTTCCGCGCCGCTTCCGGGTTGCCGAGGATGGTGGCGCCCTGGCCGAAGTAGTTCAGCACCAGACCCGGCAGGACCAGGAAGAACCAGGCCCTGGCGATGGGCTTGCGGCCGAAGTGGCCCATGTCCGCGTAGAGTGCCTCGGCGCCGGTCAACGCCAGCACCACCGCGCCAAGGATGGCCACGCCAATGCCCGGGTGGGCGATGAAGAACTGGACGCACCAGTAGGGATTGAGAGCGCTCAGCACGTCGGGCTGCTGAAGGATGCCATAGACCCCGAGGGCACCGAGCACGCTGAACCAGATCACCATCACGGGTCCGAAGAGGATGCCGATCCGCGCGGTGCCGTGCTTCTGGATCAGGAACAGCCCCACCAGCAGGATCAGCGACAGCGGCACCACCCAGTGCTCAATGCCGTCGAAGGCGATGCCCAGGCCCTCGACGGCCGAGAGCACCGAGATCGCCGGGGTGATCATGCTGTCGCCGTAGAACAGCGCGGCGCCGAACAGCCCCAGCAGCACCAGGACCATCTGCAGCCGTGGGAACGGCCTGGAAGCACGCTGTGCCAGGGCGGTCAGCGCCATCACGCCGCCCTCGCCATCGTTGTCGGCACGCAGGATGAACAGCACGTACTTGATCGAGACGACCCAGATCAGCGACCAGAAGATCAGCGAAAGGGCGCCCAGCACCCCGTCATGATTGGGTAGCACGCCGTAGTGCGGGGCGAAGACTTCCTTCAGGGTGTACAGCGGGCTGGTGCCGATATCGCCGTAGACCACCCCTGCGGCGGCCACCAGCAGACCGAGTCCGGATGCCTTGGCGGAAGAATTTTCGGCTGAAGGTGTAGTTGTCTCGAGCATGCGCTGCTCCTGGGCAATCAATTGGAGCGGATGCTGCTCTTCTGTCGGCGACAAAACAATGGCTCGCCAGACGTGACAACTTGAAAGGGCTCCCAGAGCGCTACTCGACTCACGCCCGAAAGGCTCCCTTCCGATTACCTGTCGCTCGAATGGCTGACCTGGTCCTTGGCATAGAGAACTACCGAGGCGCGCAGCTTGCTGCCGCCGAACAGGCTCATTCGCTGGAACTCCCCGTGGCTCACCGGCAGGTGCTGGCAGTCGAGGGCCTGGCGATGCCTGCTGTGGTCGATATCCGGGTCGTGCAGGTAGACGAAGTCCTGGTCGCAACCGGTCACCAGTACCCAGTGTGGTGCCTTGGTACGGGTCAGGCGGTAGTTGCTGATCAGCACCAGGGGCTGGCCACCTTCGGCCAGCAGGCGCGGCAGGTCGAACGGGCCGGTGCGTACCTGCTGCACATCGCTGTGCCGGAGTTCATTGCAGAACTCTTCATGGACCAGGCGCATCACTTCCTTCTTGTTCTCGTTGCGTACGCCGTTGAGGAACAGCGGCCCGTCAGCGCTGACCTGCAAGCGCACGCGAAAGCCCCGCCGCCAGGCCGCCAGGGCGAGTCCCTGCGGGCTGCAGCCGCCGTGCCCGGAGGTCATGAACACGGTGGTGGCTTCCCGCCAGAGCTGCACCTCTTCGCGTCTGGCCAGTGGGCGTCCGGGCTGGAGGGCGGCCATGGCCATCAGCAGGCAGGCCGGGCCACAGGTGAAGTCGGTGGTCTGCTGGTAATAGGGCACCTGGCGCGACTCGCCGGCCGGCCGCTGGATGATGCGCTTTTCATAGCGCAGCGCGTCTGCGTGGTCTTCGTAGTAGTCGTTGATCTGGGCGAAGCGCCGATAGCCAACCCGTTCGTAGAGTCCGATGGCCGCCGGGTTGTCCGGGCGGACCTCGAGGCGCAGATAGGCGCAGTCGTGCTCCCGGGCGCTCTGCTCCGCCTCCGCCAGCAGGCGTTTGCCCAGCCCCTGGCTGCGGGCGTCGGGCGAAATGGCGATGGAGTAGAGCCGGGCCAGGGAGGTGCCGCGATGGAACAGGAGCAGGGCGTACCCCATCAGCCGGCCTTGGCTCTGGGCAACGATCAGGCTGGCGTGGGCGCGGCTGATCATCCACTGGAAGCTGCGGGGCGATAGCCGGTCGTGTTCGAAACACTGGTTCTCCAGACCCAGCAGCGACGGGAGGTCTTCGGGCGTGGCATTGCGAAATATAAAGTCCATGGGAGTCGCCGTAAAACTTTCGTAATGGAACGAGACTTTTCAGAAAGTCCGTGCTTAATAGTTAGGCACTTGTTCTTCAACGGGTCACAGAGAGATGGCATCGGCACAAGTTGATTTGCGCGGAGTATTGGATAAAAGTTCGGCTTCGGCAATAGACGGTAAAACATATCTTGCGAGTGATGGCAAGAGTTCAAGTCAGTTGGTGATTATTGTCGAGCGCAAGGAGGACTGGGCGAAGTATTTTCCGAGCGAAGATGTGCTGACCGCCCAGGAATACCTTGAGCAGCCGCGCGAGAACGAATCCGGCAAGCGCGTCCAGGTCATCAATCTGTGCCGAAATTACAAGTACCTGGGGCATGGCTACTATTGTTCGCTGCTGGCTGAAGCCCGTGGCCACAAGGTGATTCCGTCGGTCAGGACCATCAGCGAACTTACCCGGAAGTCGCTCTATGGCCTGGCGCTGGATGATCTTGAAAAGACACTTGAAAAGGCGCTGAACAATCATCCATATGCAAGTACCGAAGGTTTCACGTTAAGCCTTTACTTTGGTCGGACGGATATGGAGCCCTTGCAGGATATTGCCCGTCAGTTGTTCGAGGCATTTCCCTGTCCGATATTGCTGGTCGAATTCCGCAAGGCCGATGGTTGGCAGATTGCCGGAATAAAGTCCGGCGCCCTGCACAAGTTGCGTGAGGATCAGGAAGATCAGTTCGCCAACGCACTGGACGGCTTCAGCCGCAAGATCTGGCGCGTACCGCGATCGAGACGCCTGGCGCGTTATGACCTGGCCGTCCTGCACGACCCTGACGAATCGTTGCCGCCGTCGAATGCCAGGGCCCTGGAGAGTTTCATCCGCGTTGGCCGGAGCATGGGCATCGATGTCGAACTGATCGAGAAGAAGGACTACTCGCGACTGGCCGAATACGACGCGCTGCTGATTCGCGAGACCACCAGTGTGGACAACCACACCTACCGCTTCGCCAAGAAGGCCGAAAGCGAAGGGCTGGTGGTGATGGATGACCCGACTTCCATCCTGCGCTGTACCAACTAGGTCTACCTGACCGATCTATTGCGCAGCAACAAACTGGCGATGCCGGCCAGCGAGATTCTCTACAAGGAAAACCCGCTGGAGCTGGAGCAGGTGGGCGAGCGGCTGGGCTTTCCGTTGGTGCTGAAAATCCCCGACGGCTGCTTCTCCCGCGGCGTCATCAAGGTGGAGAACCAGGAGCAACTGCTGAAGGCGACGGCGCAGCTGTTCGAGCACTCGGTGCTGTTGCTGGCCCAGGAGTTCCTCTACACCGACTACGACTGGCGCATCGGCATCCTCAACCGCAAGCCGATCTTCGCCTGCCAGTACTTCATGTCGAAGGGGCACTGGCAGATCTTCAACCACAAGGCCAAAGGTGCCGAGGTCATCGGCGAGTGCCGGACCCTGGCGGTGCACGAGGCGCCCCGCGCGGTGGTGGAACTGGCGGTGAAGACCGCCAACCTGATCGGCGATGGCCTGTATGGCGTAGATCTCAAGCAGGCGGGCGACAGGGTGGTGGTGATCGAAGTGAACGACAACCCCAACCTCGATGCCGGGATCGAGGACGCCTACCTGGAGGACGACCTCTACACCCTGGTGCTGGAGGAGTTCGTCCGCCGGCTGGAACTGAAGCGCCGGGGACAGACCTGGTAGAGAACATCGGTCCGGATCGGGGGAGTCCCAATGATCAAAAGCTTCCAGCTCGCCCAGGGGGCGTTGCATCCCAGCGAAGACCAGGACAGCCAGATGCTGCTCTTCGTCAACCCTGACACCGCTGAGCGCGACCTGCTGCAAAGCAGGTTCCGCCTTGACGAGCACGCCCTGGCCTCGGCGCTGGACCCCGACGAGGTCTCACGCATCGAGTTCCATCCGGACAGCCTGTTCCTGATCTGGAAACGCCCGGAAAACTACTCCGGGGGCGACAGTTTTTCCTTCGAGGTGTCGTCCTTCGGCCTGTTGCTCAGCACCGAGCGCCTGGTGGTGATCGCCCCGGACGACTCGCAGATGCGCGGACTGGGGGCCCGTCACGACCTGCACACGCCGCTGGATGTGCTACTGGACATGCTGCTGCACAACATCCACCACTACCTGGGCCACCTCAAGGTGATCAAGATGGTCGCCCGCGAGCTGCAGCAGCGCTTCAACAGTTCGATGCAGAACCACCATCTGGTGCAGATGTTCAACCTCAGCGAGAGCCTGATCTATTACATCAATGCCATCCACAGCAACGGCACCGTGCTCTCGCGCCTGCGCAACCATGCCGAGAAGCACCACTTCGACGCCGAGGTCCTGGGGCTGATCGACGACCTGATCATCGAAAACACCCAGTGCTACAAACAGGCGGAGATCTACTCCACGGTGTTCGCCGGGCTGATGGATGCCCGCGGCAACCTGGCCAACAACACCATGAACGAGATGTTGCGCAAGCTGACCCTGATCAACGTGGTGTTCCTGCCCCTGAACCTGATTGCCAGCATCGGCGGCATGTCCGAGTTCAGCATGATGACCGCCGGCGTGCCCTGGTGGCTGGCCTATCCGGCCCTGGTGCTGGCGATGCTGCTGCTGGGCGGGGTGATGGTGTTGTTCCTCCAACGCATGGCCCGGGACTTCCGCGGTGCTCGCCAGGGGGCAGCGGGGGAGGGTGGTCGGCAGGGACGCTCGCGCGGGAGTTTCTTCACCAGGGTCTTCTCGTGAGGCCTCGGTTATCGGGATGCGCGGCTTCCGGTCGCGCGGTAGAGGGTTCTACCAGGCCTCGCCTGGATCATTCGGCGCGGGACGTTCAGCCGATGCTCGACTGGAGAGTGTGATGAACAGCACTGATGCTGGTTTGCTCGTGGTTTCCCTGATTCTTCTCTTTGCGGTGGTGAGCTTCTATCTGGACTTCGTGAAAAAGAAGGACAAGTCCAACTGAGGCACGGCTGCGCAGGCTGTAGCCGTGGGTCGGTGCCGAGCGCAAAAGCTCGACATTCTCAGTGCCGGTGAGCGTACGGCTAGCGCTAGCCCTCACCTCCTTTGCAAGATCTTGATATCGGCACCGGCAAGCTTTTCAGCATTTTGATAAGCGCCTTCCTAGGATGGTAAGCGTCAAAGGAGGGCTGGTGATGGACGTCGCGTTCTTCATTCTGGCTGTCGTGTGCGGTGCCGCGATCATCGGCCTGGCGGTTGGCTGTTCTGCCCTGAAGCGGAGGCGTCCATGACCAGCCTCTATCTCTTCGGCGCCATCGTGGCGCTGCTCCTGCTGGTGTATCTGATTGCCGCACTCCTGTTCCCGGTGGACTTCCTATGAGCCTCCAGGCCTGGACACTGCTCGGCGTTTTTCTTGGTGTGTTGGTGCTGCTGGCGTGGCCGTTCGCCCTCTACCTCTCCGATGTGATGGATGGGCGCTTCAAGGTGCTCACGCGCCTGGAGACGCCGCTGTATCGTCTTTCCGGTACCCGCAACCCCGACCTCATCGTGCTGGAACTGGGACTGCCCGATGGTGACGGTGTCGACCTGATCCGCGAACTGCGCAACTGGTCCGAGGTGTCCATCATCGTGCTGTCCGCCCGTGGTTCCGAGTCGGCCAAGATAACCGCACTGGACACCAGAGCCGACGATTACCTGGTCAAACCCTTCGCTACGGGCGAGCTGCTCGCCCGGGTACGCAGCCAGTTGCGCCGCCGCGCGCACGCCGATAACGGCAGCTCGGTGGTGGAGTTCGGCGAGGTGAAGATCGATCTGGTCCGTCGCGTGGTGGAGCGCAAGGGCGAGGAACTGCACCTTACGCGGCTGGAGTACCAGTTGCTGGTCCATATGTGCACCCACCCCGATCGCGTATTGACTCACCAGCAATTGCTCAAGGCGGTCTGGGGGCCTGGCCACGCGGCCGACACCCACTATCTGCGGGTGTTCATGGCAGGGCTGCGCAAGAAGGTCGAGGATGACCCGACGCGCCCTCGTCATTTGCTTACTGAAATAGGTGTGGGGTACCGCTTCGTACCCTAAAACATAGCGTTCAAGGGTGGGAGTGTTGTGGAAGGCACGTTCGTGAAGGTAAGTCTGATAGGGGCGCTTAGCGAATTTCCCGGCGAGGCTTCGGTGCTGCTGGTTTTGACCATCGCTGCCCTGTGGGCCGCTCGCAAGCTCTTCTTGGCACAAGGCTAATTGCAGCACCCACGCTGCTGTTGGACTGGCGGGCACTTCACCGATCCGAACGAGCAGAACACGCAGCAATCACCTGGATTAGGACGCAATAGCGCCTTGCAACTGGTGCACTCATAGTAGTACTGGCAGGATTTCGTGGGCATGGTTTCCTGCTTAGAGAAACCGCAATGCGGGCAGGACAGCACTGACTCAAGAATGATGGAATTCATTGCCGCCTCATTTCTTTACGGTGGATGGGTAACCGGCGGCTGTGGTCGCCTTGGTCAGGGTATCCGGTTGTGCCATGTCAGGGTCATAAGTGACGGTGGCCGTTTTCGTTTCGAAGTCGACTTCGACAACACTCACGCCAGACACCTGTTCCAGCGACTTTTTGACCGTGATCGGACATAACCCGCAGGTCATGTTTCGCACATCGAGCGTGACGGTTTTCGGTTCAGCAGCCATTGCCACAAGGGCCAGCACGGCGAGCACGGCAGTCAGCAGTTTGCGCATGAGACTTCCTTTCAATAGAACCATGGGGCGAGCCACGGCACGGCCAGCAGGCCGAGCAACAGGACGACAATGACCCAGAACGTGAGCCGCTGCCGCCTGAGCTGGCGTGAGTCGTCGCAAGTTTTGCCGGTTGGGCAGGCTTGAGGCACCAGGTAAAGCTTGCGGAAGGCCAACCAGAGGAACAGCAGCGTCAGGCCAATGAAGAAAGGCCGGTATGGCTCCATGGCCGTCAGACTGCCGACCCAGGCACCACCGACGCCCAGCATGATCAGCACGAGTGGCCCGACACAACACACCGATGCGCCAATAGCAGCCAGCGCCCCGGCGATCAACGAACCTTTGCTGCTGAGTTGCGCCATACCTTTTCTCCGTGAACCCGATTGCTTGGGTGCTACTCTAAATTCCGTACTCAAGTACGGAGTCAAGGAGAACGTGTTGGCCAACGCACTGACCATTGGTAAGCTCGCGGAAGCAGCCGAGGTAAACATCGAGACGATTCGCTATTACCAGCGGCGCGGCCTCCTGCAGGAGCCGGCCAAGCCGCTCGGCGGCTATCGACGCTATGCGCCGGACCAGGTCAAGCGGGTGCGCTTCATCAAGCGTGCCCAAGCGCTTGGATTCACCTTGGCCGAGGTGGGCGATCTCCTAAAGTTGGCACACGGACATACCTGCGCGGAAACTCAGGCGCTGGCGGTTCGAAAGTTGAGGTTGATCGAAGAGAAGATCGCCGACCTGGCAGCAATGCAACAGGCATTGGGCATCCTGGTACGACAGTGTGATGCCGGATCAGGTAAGGAGGGCTGCCCGATTATCGAGGTCCTGGCCAGGGATTGAAGGGGACATCCGTGGATCACTAACCGATCCTTCCCAGAACCGGAAACACCTCCAGCAGCCACCAGGCAAAGTCGGTCAGTCGCCCGGTTACCATGGCCACCCCCATGAGAATCAGGATCACGCCCGCCCCGATATGGATGGTCCGACTCCAGCGGCGCAGGCGCTTCAGGTGGGCGAGGAATTGATTGGTGAACCAGGCCGTCAGCAGGAATGGGAGTCCCAGGCCGAGCGAGTAGATCGACAGCAATGTAACGCCACTGGCACCCGTACGGCCGGTGGAGGCGCTCAGCGTCAGGATGCTGCCCAGAATGGGACCGATACAAGGCGTCCAGCCGAAAGCAAACGCCACGCCCAATACATAAGCGGCCAGCGGTCCTCCGCTGGACTTGAGCTGGTGAACGAAGCGCACATCCATATTCAGCCAGCGAGGGTTGATCAGACCGGTAATGAACAGGCCGAAGGCAATCACGATGATGCCGCCAATCAGGTTGGTTTCCTGCCGATAGGCAATCAGCACCTGGCTTATGGCGGTGGCGCTGGCCCCCAGCGCAATGAAGATGGTGGAAAATCCCAGCACGAAGCTCAGGCTCATGCCGATCACCGCAAGCCGTTCCCGGCGGCTTTCCAGGACCTGCAGTTCGTCCACCGAGTGCCCGGCGATGTAGGACAAATAGCCAGGCACCAAGGGCAGCACGCAGGGTGACAGGAAGGAGATCATTCCCGCGGCAAACGCGCTCAGGATGCCAATAACGCTGAGGCTCATCACGAACTATTTCCTCGGTGTGGAAGCCATCACTTCCTGCACAAGCTCAATGACGTCCGGGCTGTCCCACTCGGCCGCACCTGCTTTGCGGCCGATTTCCTGTCCCTCGCGGTCCAATAGCAGAGTGACCGGCAAGCCGAAGGCTCCGAGGCTTTGGATGGCTTGCATCTGCTCATCGACGTAGATCTGGAGGTGCTGGATACCAATCTCCCGGTAGAAGTCCCGTACAACCTGCAGTCCGCCTTGATCGAGCGAGAGCGCCACCACCTCGAAGTCGTCGCCTCCCAGCTTTGCCTGTAAGCGATCCAAGGTCGGCATCTCCTGACGGCAAGGGGCGCACCAAGTGGCCCAGAGGTTGAGCAGAACCACCTTGCCCTTGAAGTCGTCCAAGGTGTACGGCTTGCCGTCGCCATCGACGAATCTGACTGACTCAACCGGTTTGGGCTCGAGCCAGATGAGCAATTCGGCACGTGTGCGAGGTTCGGATGAGGGTTCGGCGCCCATGACCGGTAACGCCGGTGGAATGAGGACAAGGCACAGCAGCAACCCGCAGGCCCGGCGACACCCCGAGCGGTCGAAATACTTCCCGGCCAGGGTCGTGATGCAGTTCATCGCACACCTCTAGCTCCCATCGCCATGAATCGCCTGACCGGCGCCGGCTGGACGCAATGCGTTTTCCCCGAAGCGAACCCTCTTTAGAGAGGACTATAGCCCGAGGATGTGCAAGAAAGTCTTCGGCGGCTAGAGCATCACGATCAGGCGGGCCCGGTTCATGGCTCGGCTCGCATGGCTGGGGTGAAAGCCGCTTGAACCAATGCACGGACAGCTGACCGAATGGACCCAGGACGTTGCCGATGCACTGGCGAAACGTCCCGGTCACTCTCAATTACAGGCGCTCACCGTTCGGCCGGGGTGTGCTGACCGCGCGGGAGTGCGAGGTGGCGCGGCTGTTGTTGGAGGGGCACTCCAACATTTCGGTGTCGCAGCGGCTGCGGATCAGCCCGTGAACGGTGAAGGTGCACCGGCGCAGTCTCAACGAAAAGTTGCAGATCAGTAGTCAGTCGCAATTGCTGGCGTTGTTCGTGCGGCGGTTGAAGGGAGTTTGAACCCTGCTCGGCATTGGGCCGAACCGCACCCCTCATGCCCCCTTCGCCGAATCATCGATCCGGCATTTCCCTGCACTCTTTACACCTTCTTTATGCCGCGCCGCCCCCGGGCGGCTCGTTCCTTTACGCCCCTCGTTCCGACAATGGCTCCACAGCGGCACAGACCGCATCTAGGAGCACAAGCAATGAGCATTCTCGACGGGATGTCCCTGGCTATGGCCATGGGGCTTTTCATTTATTTGCTGGTCGCGCTGCTGCGCGCCGAGCGCGGCTAGGAGGCCACATGCAACTTCAGGACATCGGCCTCATCCTGGCCTTCTTTGTGCTGGTGCTGGCGCCGGCACCCTTCCTCGGGCGCTTCTACTACCGGGTTATGGAAGGACAACGCACCTTCCTGACCCCGGTTTTCGCGCCCGTGGAGCGTTTCTGCTACCGCATCTCCGGCGTTGATGCCGAGCGCGAGCAGGACTGGAAAACCTACTGCGCGGCACTGCTGGCCTTCAACCTGGCCGGCCTCGTGCTGCTCTTCGCCATCCTCATGCTGCAAGGCGTGCTGCCGCTGAACCCGCAGAAACTGCCGGGCCTGGAATGGAGCCTGGCGTTCAACACTGCCGTCAGCTTCGTCACCAACACCAACTGGCAGGCCTATAGCGGCGAAGCCAGCCTGAGCTACTTCAGCCAGATGGTCGGCCTCGGCGTGCAGAACTTCGTCAGCGCTGCTGTCGGCCTCTGCGTGCTGGTGGTGTTCGCCCGCGGCATCAGCCGACGCAGCACCGACCGCCTGGGCAACTTCTGGGTCGACCTGACCCGCGCCACCCTCTACGGCCTGCTGCCGCTGTGCCTGCTGCTGGCGTTGTTCCTGGTCTGGCAAGGCGTTCCGCAGACTTTCCTCGAATACGCCCATGCCGTGACCCTGCAGGGCGCGGACCAGAGCATCCCGCTCGGCCCGGCCGCCAGCCAGATCGCCATCAAGCAACTGGGCACCAACGGCGGTGGCTTCTTCGGCGTGAACTCGGCGCACCCGTTCGAGAACCCCACGGCCTGGAGCAATCTGCTGGAGATGGCCTCCATCATCCTGATCCCGGCGGCGCTGGTGTTCACCTTCGGCCATTACGTCAAGGACCTGCGCCAGAGCCGCGCGCTGCTGGCCTGCATGCTGGTGCTCTTCGTCATCGGCCTGGGCGTGACCCTGTACAGCGAGTACCAGCCGAACCCTGCGCTGGCGGGCCTGCCCATCGAGCAGACCGGTTCCCTGGAAGGCAAGGAAAGCCGCTTCGGCATCACCGCCTCGGCGCTCTGGGCCGTGACCACCACCGCCGCCTCCAACGGCTCGGTCAACGCCATGCACGACAGCTTCAGCGCCATCGGCGGCATGATCCCGATGTTCAACATGATGCTCGGCGAGATCATCTTCGGCGGCGTCGGCGCCGGTCTCTACGGCATGCTGGTGTTCGTGCTGATCGCGGTGTTCCTCGCCGGCCTGATGATCGGCCGCACCCCGGAGTACCTCGGCAAGAAGCTGGAGGCCCGCGAAGTTCGACTGCTGGTGGCCACCCTCCTGGTGATGCCGATAGGTGTCCTGGTGTTCTGCGGCCTGGCCATCAGCCTCGAAGGCCCGGCGGCGTCCATCACCAACCCCGGCGCACACGGTTTCAGCCAGGCCCTCTACGCCTATACCTCGGGTACTGCCAACAATGGTTCGGCCTTTGCCGGCTTCGGCGCCAACACGCCTTTCCACAACGTGCTGATCGGCCTGGCCATGCTCCTCGGCCGCTTCGGCTACATCATCCCGGTACTGGCGATCGCCGGCAGCCTGGCGATGAAGAAGCGCGCCCCGCTGGGCGCCAACAGCTTCCCCACCCATGGCCCGCTGTTCGTCACCCTGCTGACCCTGACCATCCTGCTGGTCGGCGGCCTGACCTTCCTGCCGGCGCTGGCCCTCGGGCCGATCGCCGAACACCTCGCGCTGATCCAGGGCTTCTAAGGGAGATCCATGATGAATGCCCCCATACAGGCGCTCCAAGGCGCCAAGCAGCAACCCAAGACCACCTTCGCCGCGCTGTGGAAACCAGCGCTGCGCCAGGCCTTCGTCAAGCTCGACCCGCGCCAGCTGGCGCGTTCGCCGGTGATTCTGGTGGTCGAGCTGACGGCCGTGGTCACCACGGTCCTCTGCGCCATCCCCAACCCGGCGGTGAGCACTGGCCTGGCCGTGCAGATCGCGCTCTGGCTCTGGTTCACCGTGCTCTTCGCCAACTTCGCCGAAGCCCTCGCCGAAGGCCGCGGCAAGGCCCGTGCCGACAGCCTGCGGGCCGGTAGCCAGGGCTTGACCGCGCGCCGCCGCAAGGCAGACGGCAAGTTCGAATCTGTCCCGGCCGCCAGCCTGCGCCGTGGCGATATCGTCCGCGTCGAAGCTGGTGAGATGATCCCCAGCGACGGCGAGGTCATCGAAGGTATCGCCGCGGTCAACGAAGCGGCCATCACCGGCGAATCGGCGCCGGTGATCCGCGAGTCCGGTGGCGACCGCTCCGCCGTCACCGGCAACACCCGCATCGTTTCCGACTGGCTGCTGGTGAAGATCACCGCCAACCCCGGCGAATCCACCCTGGACCGGATGATCGCCCTGGTGGAAGGCGCCAAGCGCCAGAAGACCCCCAATGAAGTGGCGCTGGACATCCTGCTGATCGGCCTGACCCTGATCTTCCTGCTGGTGGTGGCCACCCTGCAGCCCTTCGCCCGCTACGCTGGCGGCGACCTGCCGCTGGTGTACCTGGTGGCGCTGCTGGTGACCCTGATCCCCACCACCATCGGTGGCCTGCTGTCCGCCATCGGCATCGCCGGCATGGACCGCCTGGTGCGTCTCAATGTCATCGCCAAATCGGGCAGGGCGGTGGAAGCCGCCGGCGACGTGCACGTGCTGCTGCTGGACAAGACCGGCACCATCACCTTCGGCAACCGCCGTTGCAGCGCGATGATCAAGGCCCCCGGCGTGGCCGGCAAGGAACTCTCCGACGCCGCGCTGTTGGCCTCCCTCGCCGACGAGACCCCGGAAGGCAAGTCCATAGTCGAGTACCTGCGCGGCCTGCATCCGATGCAGGAGCCGGCTCGCAACGAGATCGAGGTGATCCCCTTCACCGCCGAGACCCGCCTGTCCGGCGCCGACTGGGCCGGTCGCAGCTACCGCAAGGGCGCGGTGGACGCCGTGCTCGCCTGGGTCGGCATGGGCCGCGAGGACGTGCCGGCACCGCTGGCCCGCGAGATCGAGAAAATCGCCCAGAGCGGCGGCACTCCGCTGCTGGTGGCCGCCGATGGCAAGCTGCTGGGCGCCATCCACCTCAAGGATGTGGTCAAACCGGGCATCCGCGATCGCTTCGCCGAACTGCGGCAGATGGGCATCCGCACCGTGATGGTCACCGGCGACAACCCGCTGACCGCCGCCGCCATCGCCGCCGAGGCCGGGGTGGACGACGTGATTGCCGAAGCCACGCCGGAGAAGAAGCTGGCGCGCATCCGCCAGGAGCAGGGCGAAGGCAAGATGGTCGCCATGTGCGGCGACGGCGCCAACGACGCGCCGGCGCTGGCCCAGGCCGACGTGGGCCTGGCCATGAACGATGGCACCCAGGCTGCCCGCGAGGCCGCCAACCTGGTGGACCTGGATTCCGACCCCACCAAGCTGCTGGACGTGGTCCAGGTGGGCAAGGAGTTGCTGGTCACCCGCGGCGCCCTGACCACCTTCTCGGTGGCCAACGACGTGGCCAAGTACTTCGCCATTCTTCCCGCGCTCTTCGCCGGCATCTACCCGCAGCTGGGCGTGCTCAACATCATGCAACTGGCCAGCCCGCAGAGCGCCATCCTCTCGGCCATCGTATTCAACGCGCTGATCATCGTCGCGCTGATCCCGCTGGCCCTGCGCGGGGTGCGGGTGCAGGCCAGCGACGCAGCCCAGCTGCTGCGGCGCAACCTGCTGATCTACGGCCTTGGCGGCATCGTCGCGCCC
The DNA here is from genome assembly GCF_029871205.1 of Pseudomonas sp. BN417. Lineage (GTDB taxonomy): Bacteria > Pseudomonadota > Gammaproteobacteria > Pseudomonadales > Pseudomonadaceae > Metapseudomonas. Next base: position 14,365 of record NZ_SSOJ01000116.1, read on the forward strand.
TTCGTCGGCATCAAGCTGATCGATGTCCTGCTCACTGCAGTCGGGTTGGTCTGAACCCGGCTTTTTCTCCCCTCTTCCGCGTGCGGGAGAGGGCCCGGGGGAGAGGGCAGAAGCCGCCCCCGGCCAGCCTTAGCTTTCCTGCGAGGAACTGAATATGCTTAGCCAACTCCGCCCAGCCCTGAGCCTCCTGGCCCTGATGACCCTGATCACCGGCGTCGCCTACCCCCTGACCGTCACCGGCATTGCCCAGGCCGTCTTCCCCGAGCAAGCCAATGGCAGCCTGGTGCACGACGACAAGGGTGACGTGCGCGGCAGCGCCCTGCTGGCGCAGAACTTCGAGGGCGCCGAGTGGTTCCAGCCGCGTCCGTCCGCCGCATCCTTCGCCACCGTGGCCAGCGGCGCCAGCAACCTGGCACCGAGCAACCCGGCCCTGGCCGAGCGCATCAACAAGGAAGCGACCCGTCTGGCCACCGAAGGTCATGGCAAGGTGCCCATGGCCCTGGTCACCACTTCCGGCAGCGGCCTCGACCCGCACCTGCCGCCGGCCGCCGCGCGCTTCCAGATCGCTCGCATCTCTGCCGAACGCGGCATGCCGGCCGATGCGCTGGAGCGCCTGGTGGAGCAGAGCACCGAGCGGCCGCTGGTGGGACCGGCGGTGGTCAATGTCCTGGCCCTGAACACACAGTTGAATGAGATGACTCGATGAGTGATGCCCTGCGTGCCGACGCGCTGCTGGCCGATATGCCCCGTGAGGGGCGTGGCCGCCTGAAAGTCTTCCTTGGCGCGGCGCCGGGCGTGGGCAAGACCTTTGCGATGCTCCAGGCCGCCCAGGCGCAACTGCGCCAGGGCGTGGACCTGCGCGCAGGCGTGGTGGAAACCCACGGCCGCGCGGAAACCGAAGCCATGCTCGCCGGGCTGCCGCAGCAACCGCTGCGGCGGTTCGAATATCGCGGCATGGACCTGATCGAGATGGACCTCGACGGCATTCTCGCCCACCCGCCCAAGCTGGTGCTGGTGGACGAGCTGGCCCATACCAACGCCCCCGGCAGCCGCCACGCCAAGCGCTGGCAGGACGTGCAGGAGCTGCTCGACGCCGGCATCGACGTCTACACCACGGTCAACGTCCAGCACCTCGAAGCGCTGAATGACCAGGTGCACGACATCACCGGCGTGCAGGTGCGCGAGACACTGCCCGACTGGGTGCTGCAGGAGGCCGATGAAATCCTCCTGGTGGACCTGCCACCGCGCGAGCTGCTGGAGCGCCTGCGCGAAGGCAAGGTCTACGTGCCCGAGCAGGCACGTGCCGCGATCGATGCTTTTTTCTCCCAGACCAACCTCACCGCGCTGCGCGAGCTGGCCATGCAGACCGCCGCCGCGCGGGTCGACGCCGACCTCAATCGCCGTTACCGCCAGCGTGGCCTGGAAGCGCCCGCCGTGCGCGGCCGACTGCTGGTGGGCATAGACGGCGACCACCAGGCCGAGCGCCTGGTGCGCCATGCCAGCCGGGTCGCCGAGCGGCGCCACCTGCCCTGGTCGGTGGTGCACGTGGACACCGGCGGAGCGCGCTCGGAAGAGGCCCGTGCGCGCCTGCAGGGCGCCCAGCAGCTGGCCGAGCGCCTGGGTGGCGAAGTGGTGACCTTGCGCGCCGAATCCGTGGCCAAGGCCCTGGTCCAGCACGCCGACGAGCGCCGCGCCAGCCTGTTGCTGGTGGGCCGCAGCCGCCAGCGCCTGCGTCGCCGCCTGCTCGGCCGCGGCCTGGCCGAGCGATTGCTGCGCTATGCCGTGGGCCTGGAAGTCAGCGTGCTGGGCACCGAGGCTGATCGCCGCCCGCCCAGTGCCCGTGCCAGCGATCCCACGCGCCTACTGGACTACGGCCTGGCGCTGCTGGCCGCCATCGCCGCCACCGCCCTGGCCTGGGGTGTGTCGCACACCCTGGAATTGCCGAACATCTCCATGGTGTTCCTCGCCGCGGTGCTGCTGGTGGCGGTGCGCAGCAGCCTGGGCCCGGCGCTGCTCTGCGCCGGGCTATCCTTCCTCGCCTACGATTTCCTGTTCATCCCGCCCATCTTCTCCCTGACCATCGCCCGCCAGGAGGACGTGTTGACGCTGGTGTTCTTCCTGCTCATGGCCGGGCTCACCGGCAACCTTGCATCGCGCCAGCGCCGCCAGCTCGACGCCCTGCGCGATACCCAGTCGGAAACCACCGCGCTGCTCGACCTCTCGCGCAAGCTCACCGCAGCCACCGATCGCCAGGCCGTGCTCAACGTGGCCGTGCAGCAGTTCGGCGCCTGGACGGACGTAGAGATCTGCCTGCTGGCCCGTGGCCGCGACGGCGTCTGGAAGGTGGAGGCGGGTGCCCAGCGCCTGCTGGGCGACCAGGAACGCGCGGCGGCGGAGTGGTCCTGGCAGCACGACCAGCCGGCGGGCCCGGGTACCGACACTCTGCCGGGGGGCCGCTGGTGGTGGTTGCCGCTATCCGGCGAGGAGGGGCCGCTGGCGCTGCTCGGCGTCAGCCGCCGCGACGAAACCCCGCTTCCCGCCGGCCGGCGGCGTCTGATCGCCGCCCTCGGCCAACCCCTGGCCCAGGCCCTGGACCGCGCGCAACTGGCCGAGGACCTGGAGGCGGCACGCCTGCATGGTGAAACCGAACAGTTGCGCAGCGCGCTGCTGGCGTCGGTATCCCACGACCTGCGCACGCCGCTTACCTCCATGCGCGGGTCGATCGACAGCCTGCTGGCCCTGGGCGAGGCCATCCCGATGGAGGACCGTCGCGAGCTGCTGGAAGGCACCCGCGACGAAGCCGAACGGCTCGACCGCTACATCCAGAACCTGCTGGACATGACCCGTCTCGGTCATGGCGGCCTCAAGCTGTCGCGCGACTGGGTGGCGCCCGTGGACATAGTCGCCAGCGCCCTACAACGGCTGCGCCCGGTGCTGGCGCCGCTGCTGGTCGAAACCCACGTGCCGCAGCAGCTGCCGTTGCTTTTCGTGCATGCCGCGCTGATCGAGCAGGCACTGGTGAACGTGCTGGAAAACGCCGCGCGCTTCTCGCCGGGCAATGGCCGCCTGCAGGTCAGCGTCGAGGCCGATGAGGCCGAGCTGCGCTTCGCTGTCAGCGACCAGGGGCCGGGCATTCCGCAGGATGAGCGCGACAAAATCTTCGATATGTTCTATACCGCCGCACGAGGCGACCGTGGCGGGCAGGGCACGGGCCTGGGCCTGGCCATCTGCCAGGGCATGGTCGGCGCCCATGGCGGCCGCGTGACCGTGGGCGAAGGCCTGGATGGCCACGGCGCCACCCTGACCCTGCACCTGCCGCTGCACCCGCAGCCGCAGTTGGAGGAGGAATAAAGGCGACATCGAGGGCACAGTCTCTTGTGGGGGCGAATTCATTCGCTAACCGGACCGAAGGTTCGGCCGCCGAAGCCCAGGGGGCCGCTTCGCGCCCCATAGCGAATGAATTCGCCCCCACAGGTAAAGGGCAGTCCGCATTGGCAATGGAAACGACGAACCACCCATGACAACCAACCAACCGACCATCCTGGTCATCGACGACGAAGCGCAGATCCGCAAGTTCCTGCGCATCAGCCTGGCCGCCCAGGGCTACCGGGTGCTGGAAGGCGCCAATGGCCGTGAAGGCCTGGCCCAGGCGGTGCTGGCCAGGCCCGACCTGGTGGTGCTCGACCTCGGCCTGCCGGACCTGGACGGCAAGGACGTGCTGCGCGAACTACGCGAATGGTCGCAGGTGCCGGTGCTGGTGCTCTCGGTGCGTGCCAGCGAGGGCGAAAAGGTGCTGGCGCTGGACAGCGGGGCCAACGACTACGTGACCAAGCCCTTCAGTATTCAGGAGTTCCTCGCCCGGGTGCGCGTGCTGCTGCGCCAGGGTGGCCCCGGCGAGCAACAGGAAGCCAGCGTCAGCAGTGGTCCGTTGCGCGTGGACTTCGCCTATCGCCGGGTGACCCTGGACGGTGAGGAAATTTCCTTGACCCGCAAGGAATACGCCGTGCTCGCCCAGCTGGCCCGGCATCTCGGCCGGGTAGTCACCCAGCAACAGCTGCTCAAGGACATCTGGGGGCCGAGCCACGTCGAGGACAGCCACTACCTGCGCGTGGTGGTCGGCCACCTGCGGCAGAAGCTCGATGACGATCCGGCCGACCCGCGATTCATCGTCACCGAAGCCGGCGTCGGCTACCGTTTGAAGGAGGCCTGAAAGCCGCTGTGCCGCCATGCTCACGGCGTGCGTCCAGTGCTGCATGGGCGCGAAGGCGCTCCCCCAACGGAAGGACCGGCATGCAGCAGCTGTTGAACGAAATCCTTGACGAAGTACGCCCGCTGATAGGCCTGGGCAAGGTGGCCAGTTACATCCCCGCGCTGTCCTGCGTCAGCTCGGACCAGCTCGGCATCGCCGTCTACAGCAACGACGGCGAGCTTTTCTATGCCGGTGACGGCCTCACGCCTTTCTCCATCCAGAGTATTTCCAAGGTGTTCAGCCTGGTGCAGGCCATCCAGCACTCGGGCGAAGACATCTGGCAGCGCCTGGGGCACGAGCCTTCCGGCCAGCCGTTCAACTCCCTGGTACAGCTGGAGTTCGAGCGCGGCGTGCCGCGCAACCCCTTCATCAACGCCGGCGCCCTGGTGATCTGCGATATCAACGAATCGCGCTTCGCGGCGCCTTCGCTGTCCATGCGCGATTTCGTCCGGCGCCTCTCGGGTAACGGCCATGTGGTGTCCGACGAGGTGGTGGCCCGATCCGAGTACCAGCACCGTGCGCGCAACGCCGCCATGGCGTACCTGATGCAGTCCTTCGGCAACTTCCACAACGACGTGGAGGCCGTCCTGCACAGCTACTTCCACCACTGCGCCATCCGCATGAGCTGTGCCGACCTGGCGCTGGCCTTCAGTTTCCTGGCCAACGAAGGCATCAGCCCCCACAGCGGCGAACAGGTGCTCAGCCCGCGCCAGGCCAAGCAGGTCAACGCCATCATGGCCACCAGCGGCCTCTACGACGAAGCCGGCAACTTCGCCTACCGCGTGGGCCTGCCGGGCAAGAGCGGGGTAGGGGGCGGGATAGTGGCCGTGGTGCCGGGGCGCTTCACCGTCTGCGTCTGGTCCCCGGAGCTCAATCCGGCCGGCAACTCCCTGGCGGGCATGGCGGCGCTGGAGAAGCTCTCGGAGCGGATCGGGTGGTCGATTTTCTAGGGAACCTGTGGCGCGAAATTGTGGGGGCGAATTCATTCGCTAACCGGACCGCAGGTTCGGCCTGCGGGGCCTCAGGGGGCAGCTGCGCTGCCCTTGGCGAATGAATTCGCCCCTACAAGGGATTGCGCCACCCTTCAATTTCCCCGCTCGTACCGTTCCAGGGTTTCACTGGCAATCTGCCGGCCAAGTTGGATCAGCTCCGGCGCCTTGTAGAACTCGAAGAAGCGGCACACGCGCTTGGGCACGTTGATCAGGATGTCCGGCGGGTAGCCGGCGATCTTGTATTGGGCCAGGGACGTCTGCATCACCTCGAAGCTCTGGTTGACCAGGTCCAGCAGCGAGGCCGGGCCGACACTGGCGATCACTTGCGAGCCGCTGGCGGACCTGGGCGCGCCTTCGGCCAGCGGGGCGGCGGCCGGTTGCTGCATCTGTGGTGCGGCGTTCTCCAGCCAGGGGTTGCCGCCAGGCAGGCTCTCCGGGTCGAGAAGGCCGTGCGGCTCGTCATCGCCGCGCTTCCAGAAGGGCAGCCGCGAGCCGAGGGAAGCCATCAGCAGGTCGACGCGGCTCTTGATCGCGGGCGGCCGCTCGATCACCGGCAACTGATAATCGCGTTGGGTCGTGGCGTTGAGGTTGACGGCGATGATCAGGTCGCAATGGCTGGAGACCACCGGGATGATCGGCAGCGGGTTCAGCAGGCCGCCGTCCACCAGCATGCGGGTGCCCTGGACCACTGGGGTGAAGAGGCTGGGAATGGCCGCCGAGGCGCGCATGGCCTGGTGCAGGCAGCCTTCCTGGAACCAGATTTCCTGCTGGTTGGTCAGGTCGGTGGCAACGGCGGTATAGGGGATGCGCAGGTCCTCGATGTTCACCTCGCCGACTATGTCGCGGATGCGCCCGAAGACCTTCTCGCCGCGGATGGCACCGAGCCGGAAGCTGACGTCCAGGAGGCGCAGCACGTCCAGATAGTCCAGGCTTTCGGTCCATTCGCGATAGTGGTGCAGCTTGCCTGCGGCGTAGATGCCACCCACCACAGCGCCCATGGAGCAGCCGGCGATACAGGCGATGTCATAGCCGCGAGCCTCGATCTCTTCGATCACGCCGATGTGCGCGTAGCCTCGCGCACCTCCCGAACCCAGCACCAGTGCAACGCGTTTGCTCATGCGATTTCCCCCGCCAACTGAGCTTCGACGATACGCCCGCCAGCGGGGTGCCGCCAAGGCGCGCCATGCCTGCGCCAGAGCCGGTCGTCGGTGGCTGTCGATCAGTACACGGAGTTGAATCTTCCGGGTACCCGACCGTCTATCGAAACACTAGACTCTGTCGATCTTCACCACGGGAGTTTTATCGATGAAAGCCTGGATCAGCCTGCCCCTGATGGCCCTGTTGCTCGTCGGTTGCGCCGGCAAGACGGCCCACCGCGACAGTTGCGCCACGGAACTTGATGCCGCCTGGAAGGAACTGGACCTGGCCAAGGTCGAAGGCTTTTCCGGCACCGTGAGCTATTCCAAGGCCCTGAGCCTGCTCACCGCTGCCAAGACCCAGCAGCAGTTCGAAAGCTTTGAAGGTTGCACCGAGAAGGCCGAGAAGGCCCGTTTCTACATTGGTGAATCCCGCGCTGGGCGGTAAGCTCGCTCTCGCCGCCTGCCGCTCGCCACATCAGGGCGAGGGGTGGGCAGCCCGAGTCCTTTCCCGCCGATAACGCCCCGGCGTCATGCCCCTCCAACGCTTGAACGCATGCAGGAAGTTGGACACCTCGCCGTACCCGAGCCGATCTGCGATCTCCTCCAGGCTCAGCCCCGTGGAGGCCAGCAGTTCTTCGGCCAGCGTCTGCCGTACCTCGTCCTGAAGCAGCCGAAAGCTGGTCCCCTCCGCCTCGAGCTTGCGCCGCAGGGTGCGTGAGGTCAGGTGCAGTTCGTCAGCCAGCCGCTCCATATCCGTCGCTTGCCCGGTCCGCGCGAGCAGGAGGTCGCGAACGCGCCCGGCAAAGCCGCCGCGCTCCCTTCGGCGTGCCAGGAGGATGCGGCATTGCTCTTCGCAATGTTGCGCTACCTGCGGGTTGGCACCCGGTAGGGGAAGGTCGAGCAGCCGGCGGGGAATGATGATGCGGTTGTCCGCGGCAGCGAATTCCGGCGTCAGGCCCAGCAGGTCCCGGTAAGGCGCCGCATCGGCCGGTGCCGCTATGCGGAAACGGGCGCCCATTAGCGGCAGCTTGGCGTTGGTCAGGTCACGCTGCACGCTCAGCGCGCCGGCCACATCGCGTTCGAGGAGGAAGCTGCGCAGGTCTTCCGGCACATCCTCATCGTCGAACACCAGGTGCGCCTCTTCCCCGACCTCCACCAGGTATATGCGGTGGAAGGCATAGGTCAGGTCCAGGTAGCGCAGGCCGAGTTGCGCGGCGCTGCGGTAGTTGGGGCTGCTGAGCAGCGCGAAGCCCCAGATGCCATAGGTGTTGAGGCGGTAGCGCTGGCCCGCCTCGAGCCCTGCGCCCGGGAGGTGGCCAAGGCCCTGGGCGATATTGCGCAGCAGCTGCAGTTCCTGGCTGGCGGCGACTTCGGCGCCGGGGTCGGCGAGCAGCCGCCAGTCGAGCCCGGTCCCGGCCAGGCACTGCTCGACGGTCAGGCCGTGGTCGAGGCCGAACTGCGTCATCAGCTGCACGCTGATGGCGCTGCGTCGCGCGGCCCAGTGGGGTGGCTGAGGCATGGGTGGAAACCTGTCCGAATTTCACAATTTGCTGTCCGACTATGCCATAACGCGATGCGGCGTGGCGCTCTAGGATTCTCCCTACCGCGCAATCCTTCGGGAGGGCGTGGACATATCCATGGGAGAGAACAATGCATAAGAATCCCGAGCATCCCGCGCCTTTGCACGTGCTGATCATCGGCGCCGGCTTCGGTGGCCTGGGCCTGGCCATCCAGCTGCAGAAGGCCGGCATCGAAGACTTCCTGATCCTGGAAAAGGGCAGCGAAGTGGGCGGCACCTGGCGCGACAACAGCTACCCCGGCGCGGCCTGCGACGTGCCTTCGCACCTCTATTCCTTTTCCTTCGAACCCAAGGTTGACTGGTCACGCAAGTACGCACCGCAGGAAGAGATCTTCGCCTACCAGCGCCATTGCGCGGACAAGTACGGCCTGCGCCGGAAGATCCGCTTCGGCAGCGAGGTGACGGACGCCGAGTTCATTGAAGCCAGCGGCCTCTGGCACGTGAGCACGCGGAGCGGCGAACGCTTCAGCGCGCGTGCCCTGGTCAGCGCCTGCGGCCAGTTGAATCGCCCGGCCTGGCCGCGCATTCCGGGGCTGGACGGTTTCAAGGGCGAGCTGTTCCACTCGGCGCGCTGGAACCACGGCTATCCGCTGGAGGGCAAGCGCGTGGCGGTGATCGGCACCGGCGCCAGCGCCATCCAGTTCGTCCCGCAGATCGCCCCGAAGGTCGCGCGGCTGCAGCTGTTCCAGCGCTCGGCGGCCTATGTGATCCCCAAGCCCGACCGCACTTATCGGGCCTGGGAACTGGCGCTCATGCGCCGCCTGCCGGGCCTGCAGAAGCTGGATCGGATGCTCAAGTACTTCCAGCACGAGACGCGGGTGCTGGCCTTCTCGGTGTTCCCGTTGCTGATGAAGCTGATGCGGCTGAAGTTCAACCGCCACCTGGCGCGCGGCATCCCGGATGCCGCGCTGCGCAAGCGCCTGCAGCCGGACTACCCATTGGGCTGCAAGCGCATCCTGATATCCAACGACTTCTACCCGGCCCTGGCGCGGCCCAACGTGGAGGTGATCGACGGCGGCATACGCGAAGTGACGGATGACGCCCTGGTCACCGCCGACGGCCAGCGCCATGAGGTGGACGCCATCATCCTCGGCACCGGTTTCACCGCCACTGACTTCCTCGCCCCGATGAGCATCCGCGGGCTGGCCGGGCGCGACCTGAACCAGGCCTGGCGGGAAGGCGCGGAGGCCTACCTCGGCATCAGCGTCAGTGGCTTTCCCAACCTGTTCATCCTCTACGGACCGAACACCAACCTGGGCCACAACTCGATCATCTACATGCTGGAGAGCCAGTTCCCCTATGTCCTGGACGGCATCAAGGCGCTGGGCGAGCCGGGGCTGCGCTACCTCGACCTGAAGCCCGCCGTGCAGCGCTCCTACAACCAGCACCTGCAGCGACAGGTGCGCCACACCATCTGGGAGCAGGGCTGCAGCAGCTGGTACAAGACCGCGGATGGAAAAAACACCAACAACTGGCCCGGTTTCACCTTCACTTACCGCCAACTGACCCGTCGCCTGGAGCTGGACCACTATGAATGCACCCGTTGAGTTCACTGCCCCGGAACCGGGCCAGGAATTGCTGCGCACGACCCTGCGCGGCGCCTTGCGCCTGCTGTTCCGTGGCTTGATGCGGCCGCCCGTGCCAGTGGCCATGCAGCGTCTGGTGCTGCGCGCGCTGACCGCCAGCACCCTGGCGCCACGCGGCCTGGTGCGCGAACCGGGGCGGCTGGCCGGGCGACCCTGCGAGTGGTACCGGCCCCAGGGCGGTAGCCATGTGGTGCTGCTCTACCTGCATGGCGGCGCCTTCATCACCGGCTCGCCGGCCACCCACCGCGCCATTACCGCGAATCTCGCCAAGCGCGCCGGGGTGGCGGTTTGCGCGCTGGACTACCGGCTGGCGCCGGAGCACCCCTTCCCCGCCGCGCGGGAGGATGCCCTGGCCGCCTACCGCGAACTGCTGGCGGCGGGTTTTCCGGCGTCGAGAGTCGTCATCGGCGGCGACTCGGCAGGCGGCAACCTGAGCCTGATCACCGCCCTGGAGATCAAGCGCCAGGGCCTGCCGCAACCGGCGGCGCTGCTGTGCTTCTCGCCGGTCACCGACCTCAGCGGCAGCCGCCAGCATCGGCCGGCGGCGGGCGACCCGCTGATCCATCCGGCCTGGGTGGAGCAGGCGATGGATCTGTACTGCCCACCCGGCTTGGATCGCCGCGATCCGGCGCTGTCGCCGCTGTTCGCCGACCTTTCCGCCCTGGCACCGATGCTGGTGCAGGTGGCAGAGGACGAGGTGCTGCGCGACGACAGCCTGCATCTGGCCGAGCGGGTGCGCGCGGCCGGCGGCTGGGTGCGGCTGGAGCGCTACCCGGGCCTCTGGCATGTGTTCCAGGCCCACGCCGGGCTGTTGCGCACGGCGGACCAGGCCCTGGCCAGCGCGGCGGACTTCATCTGCAAGCGTGTGGACGAGGGGGCCTGAGATGGACAACATCCTGATTACCGGCGCCGCCTCCGGCATCGGCGCGGCCACCGCCCGGTTGTTCCATGAGCGCGGCTGGCAGGTGGGTCTGATCGACCTCAACCCTGAAGCGCTCGCGACCCAGGCCGCCGCCTTGGGCGGCGTGTGGCACCGTGCGCTGGACGTCACCGATCTCGCCGCCGTCGAAGCCGCCCTGGCGGACTTCTGCGGCCGACACGGCGGCCAGCTGCGGCTGCTGTTCAATTGCGCGGGCGTACTGCGTTTCGGCCATTTCGAGGAGATCGGGATGGCCGAGCATGCGCGCATCCTGAACATCAATGTGCTGGGGCTGGTGCAGGTGACCCACGCCGCTTTTGCCTACCTCAAGGCCACCCGTGGCGCCCAGGTCATCAACATGGGGTCGGCATCCGGCCTGTATGGCACGCCGCACATGGCCAGCTATTCGGCCTCCAAGTTCGCCGTGCGCGGCTTCACCGAGGCCCTGGAACTGGAGTGGCGCGGCCATGGCATCCGCGTCGGCGACCTGATGCCGCCCTTCGTGCGTACGCCCATGGTCAGCAGCCAATGCTTCGAACCGCCGGTGCTGCGCCGCCTCGGGGTGAATCTGGACGCTGAGGACATAGCCCGGGCCGCCTGGCAGCAGGCGCAGGGCGCGGCAGTGCACCGGCCGGTGAGCTGGCTGTTCCGGCTGATGTACTGGTCCGGGCAGGTGTCGCCGGCCTGGGTGAGCCGGGGGATCATGAAGGCTCTCAGCGGAGTTTAGCCGTCTCCCGGATGGGGGGAGCTTGATGTAGGGGCGGGCGCTACTACGTGGCACAACCTGGGCGTGGCCGCAGCCGTCACCCAGCAAGGATGCTCGCATGACCCCGCTCTTCGCCTATGCTTGTCTCGCGCTGTCCCGGCTACTGGTCGGCGGCAATATCGCCGTCGGCAAGCTGGTGCTGTCCATCGCCCTGGCGGTTTTGTCGAGCAAAAGGCCAATTTACTGGCGGATCAGGCACGAACGCCGCCTGTCGCCACTTTTGCGTCAATTTGTCCAACCGGTCGGCAGACCTGCCGCTCTGGCGCTACCCTGCAGAATGAAAGCTGCACGATCACTCTACGAGTGAATCAGTGGCCGGGTCCGCGCGGGGCCCGGTCAGAGTCTGGCGCTGTGTGTCTTCAGGGCTGGCTCGGGGGCGGCACTGCATGGTGTCGCGAAGCCGGACCCCCCGGCTTCTCGGAAAGCGGAACAAAGCGGAACAAGCGGAAAAAATCATCCATCGCTAAGAGGAGGTCGTTTCATGAGCACAGCCTTCCACGATGATGTCAGCAGCAATCTCCTGCGCCGCATGAAAGAGGGCGGGTTCGATTTTGCCCGTGTCCATCCGATTGAGTTCTACGCCATTTTCCCCGATGAGGACCGGGCGCGAATGGCAGCGAAAAACTTCCGTGGCGAGTCCTTGAATGCCCAGGTATCGGTTCGCGCCGATGGGGCCTGGCACCTGCAGGTGAGCAAGGTCATGTATGCCACTCATTCTGGAATCGGTGATTTCGAGCACGACCTGGAGGCCCTGGTGGTTCCCCTGGGCGGCGTGCTCGACGGTTGGGGCGTGACTCAGGAAGTCGCCGTCACTCAGCCTTGAAGCAACCCCGGTTCGTGGCGGCCGGCCCGCCGCGAACCGGGCATTCCGGACAAATTCCCGGCTGCTTTCTCCTTCCCCCCTCTGGCTCGCAGAGCCGACGCAGAAACATAGACTTCCTTTACTCGACCTCGGCATGGCCTTTGCCTCAGACTCCGCCAACGGAGGGGAACCCATGACCGACATCCTGATATTGACCCACGCGGATTTCTGCCCGCCCGGCTACCTCGCCGCCGTGCTGGATCGCGAGCAGCGCGACTTCACCGTGCTGCGCGCCGACCAGGGCGAGCTGGAGGGCTATGACCTGGACCGGCCCAAGGCCGTGGCCATCATGGGCGGGCCCATGAGCGTCAACGACCCGTTGCCCTGGATCGGGGCGGAGATCGACGCACTGCGGCACTTTATCGCGCGCGATGTGCCCATGATCGGCCATTGCCTGGGAGGCCAGTTGCTGGCCCGCGCCCTGGGCGCCTCGGTGCACCGCATGCCCTATACCGAGATCGGCTGGCAGCCGCTGGAAAAACGCGCCCAGGCTAGCGACAACCCCTGGCTGGAGCACCTGCCGAGCGAGTTCTCCATTTATCAGTGGCACAGCGACACCTTCGACCTGCCCGATGGCGCCCAGTGGCTGATGGACAGCCCCTGGTGCCCCAACCAGGGCTTCTCATTGGGCGACCGGCTGCTGGCCCTGCAGGGCCACCCGGAGATGACCGAGGACCTGGTGCGCCTCTGGCTGACCGACTGGGCCCACCTGCTGGATGAAACCCAGCCCAGCCAGCAGGCCAGGGCACGCATGCTCGACGACCTGCCTGCCAAGGTGGCGGTCTTGAACCAGGTGGCGGAAGGTTTTTACCGGCGCTGGTTGGACCTGGCGTTTTCCTGATGCTTTTCCTGTGGGGGCGAATTCATTCGCTAACCGGACCGAAGGTTCGGCCATCGAGGTTACAAGGGGGCAGCTGCGCTGCCCTCAGCGAATGAATTCGCCCCCACAAGGCCCCCTGAGGCTTGTGTAGGGTTCAGTGCCGGATCATCACATGCCGCACCACCGTGTAGTCCTCCAGGCCGTACATGGACAGGTCCTTGCCATAGCCGGACTGCTTGAAGCCGCCGTGGGGCATTTCGTTGGTGAGCATGAAGTGGGTGTTGATCCAGGTACAGCCGTATTGCAGGCGCGAGGCCACGGCGGCGGCGCGGCCTATGTCGCGGGTCCAGACCGATGAGGCCAGGCCGTAGTCGGAGTCGTTGGCCCAGCGCACCGCTTCGTCCACGTCGCTGAAAGGCGTGACCGTGACCACCGGGCCGAAGACTTCACGCTGCACGATCTCGTCATCCTGTTTCGCATGGGCCACGACCGTGGGCTCGTAGAAGAAGCCACTGCCGGCTACCGCCTTGCCGCCGGTGGCGATCTGGATGTGCGACTCCGCGCGGGCACGGTCGACGAAGCCGGCCACCCGCTCGCGCTGGCTCTGGGTGATCAGCGGGCCGAGTTCGGTCGCCGGGTCGTTCTGCAGGCCGGTCTTGAGGCTGGACACCGCAGTGGCCAGGTCGGCCACGAAGTTGTCGTAGATCTTCTTGCCGGCGTAGATGCGGCAGGCGGCGGTGCAGTCCTGCCCGGCGTTGTAGAAACCGAAGGTGCGGATCCCGGCCACCACGTCGGCGATGTCGGCGTCATCGAATACCAGCACCGGCGCCTTGCCGCCCAGCTCCATATGGGTGCGTTTCACGCTCTCGGCGGCGCTGCGGATGATGGCCTTGCCGGTGCCCACCGAGCCGGTGAGGGAGACCATGCGCACCAGCGGGTGCGACACCAGCGGGCTGCCCACGGTCGGGCCGCGGCCGAGGACGATATTGACCACTCCCGGTGGCAACAGCTCGTTGATGAAGTCGGCCAGGCGCAGGGCGGTCAGCGGGGTCTGCTCGGAGGGCTTGAGCACCACGGTGTTGCCGGCGGCGAGCGCCGGGCCGAGTTTCCAGGCGGCCATCATCAAGGGGTAGTTCCAGGGCGCGATGGAGGCGATCACCCCAATCGGGTCGCGGCGGATCATCGAGGTGAAGCCCGGGAGGTATTCCCCGGCCGCCGCACCGGTGAGGCAGCGGCTGGCGCCGGCGAAGAAGCGGAACACGTCGGCGATGGCCGGCAGCTCGTCGTTCAGCGCGGCGGCATAGGGCTTGCCGCAGTTGTCCGATTCGAGTTTGGCCAGCTCTTCAGCGTGGCCTTCGATCTTGTCCGCCAGTTTCAGCAGCAGGGTGGCGCGGTCCCTCGGGGAGGTCCGGGCCCAGCCTTCGAAGGCGGCATGGGCGGCGCGCACGGCGGCGTCCACCTGGGCCTCGCTGGCTTCGGGAATTTTCTCCAGTACCGCACCCGTGGCCGGGTTGAGCACGTCCAGCGCCTCGCCCTCGCCAGGGATCAGCTGGCCATTGATCAGGAGTCTGGTTTGCATGGATCGGTCCTCGCTTGAATGCCGTTGATTCCCTCTCCCGCTTGCGGGAGAGGGTTAGGGTGAGGGTGGCGGAGTGGGGCTGTGCTGCGTGGTCAAGCCGAGCCTCGTCACCCTCTCCCCGGCCCTCTCCCTGGAAGGGAGAGGGGGTGGGTTCTGCAGTGGGGGAATATCACTTCCCACCTCCCGCCACCGTCTCGGTCCCGCGCGTCAGGTAATAGGCGCCGAGGATGGGCAGCATGGTGACGAGCATCACCAGCAGCGCCACGACGTTGGTCACCGGCACGTCGCGGGGGCGGCTGAGCTGGCTGAGCAGCCAGAGGGGCAGGGTCTGTTCGTGGCCGGCGGTGAAGGTGGTGACGATGATCTCGTCGAAGGACAGCGCGAAGGCGAGCATCCCGCCGGCCAGCAGGGCGGTGGCGATGTTCGGCAGGATGATGTAGCGGAACGTCTGCCAGCCGTCGGCGCCCAGGTCCATGGAGGCTTCGATCAGGCTGTGGGAAGTGCGGCGGAAGCGGGCGATCACGTTGTTGTAGACGATCACCACGCAGAAGGTCGCATGGCCCACCACTATGGTGAAGATGCCGGGCTCGATCCCCAGGGTCTTGAACGCCGAAAGCAGGGCGATGCCGGTGATGATCCCGGGCAGGGCGATGGGCAGGATTAGCATCAGGGTGATGCTCTCCTTGCCGAAGAAGTCGCGGCGATAGAGCGCGGCCGCGGCCAGGGTGCCGAGCACCATGGCCAGCGCGGTGGCCAGGCAGGCGACCTTGACGGACAGGATGATGGCCTGCAGCACGTCCTCTCGCCCGCCGACAACGGCGAACCATTCCAGGGTGAAACCCTGCAGCGGGAAGCTGTAGGCCGACTCCTCGGTGTTGAAGGCGTAGAGCAGGATCACCAGGATCGGGAAGTGCAGGAACACCAGCCCGCCCCAGGCCGCCAACCGCAGCCCCCAGGACGCTCGCTCAGAGTGCATCGAAGGCCCCCAGCCGTTTGGCGATGGACAGGTAGATGGCGATCAGCACGATGGGTACCAGGGTGAAGGCCGCCGCCAGCGGGATATTGCCCACCGAGCCTTGCTGCACGTAGACCATGGTGCCGATGAACAGGCCGCTGGGGCCCACCAGCTGCGGGATGATGAAGTCGCCCAGGGTCAGGCTGAAGGTGAAGATCGAACCGGCCACCACACCGGGGAAGGCCAGCGGCAGGATGACCTGGGCGAAGGTCTGCCGAGGCCTGGCGCCAAGGTCGGCCGAGGCCTGCAGCAGCGAGGGCGGCAGGCGCTCCAGGGAGGCCTGGATAGGCAGGATCATGAAGGGTAGCCAGATGTAGGTGAAGACCAGGAAGCGCCCCAGGTGCGAGGTGGACAGGGTGTTGCCGCCCAGGCCCGGCAAGGTCAGCAGGCTGCCCAGAAGACCCTCGAGGTGCAGTTGCTGGATCAACCAGTAGAAGATCCCGCCCTTGGCCAGAATCACCGTCCAGGCGTAGGCCTTGACGATGTAGCTGGCCCACATGGGCAGCATCACGGCGATATAGAAAAAGGCCTTCTCCCGAGGGGAGGCAAAGCGCGCCATGTAGTACGCGATGGGGAAGGCCAGCACGGCGCTGGCCAGGCTCACGGCGATCGCCATGGTCAGGGTGCGCAGGATGATGTCGTAGTTGGCCGGGTTGAACAGGGCGGCGTAGTTGGCCAGGGTCAGGGCTGGCGTCACCGCCATGGTGAAGTCGTCGAAGGTGTAGAAGCTCTGCCAGAGCAGGACGAATAGCGAGCCTACGTAGACCACGCCGAACCAGAGCAGGGGCGGCGTCAGGAGCAGCAGCAGGTAGAGGGTGGAACGGCGGTAAAGCAGGCTGGAGAGCCCGCGCAGCGGTCCGCTCCGGTGGCTGGCGATGACGGCGTTCATGGCCTACTCGCTGAGCGCGACCATCGCGCTGCGTGCCCAGCAGGCCTGCACCTGCTGGCCGGGTTGTGGGCGCGCCTTGTCCTGCTCTTCGCCGTTGGGCAGGCTGATCGCCAGGCGCCCTCCGCCGTCCAGGGTGAGCTCGTAGCGGCTGCTGGCGCCGAGGTATTGCACGTCGTGCACCGTGGCGTTGACCTGCAGCTCGCCATTGGCCGCGCTGCCGAAGCGCACATGCTCGGGGCGCAGCGAGAAGGCGCCGACACTGCCGGTGAGGCGCTGGGCCAGGTCGCCATGCAGGACATTGGCGGTGCCGACGAACTCGGCGACGAAGCGGGTACGCGGCTGGCGGTAGAGGTTTTGCGGACTGTCGACCTGCTCGATGCGACCCTTGTTGAACACGGCCACCCGGTCGGACATCGACAGCGCCTCGCCCTGGTCGTGGGTGACGAAGATGAAGGTGATGCCCAGTTGGCGCTGGAGCTTCTTCAGCTCCACCTGCATCTGCTCGCGCAGCTTGAGGTCCAGCGCGCCCAGCGGCTCGTCCAGCAGCAGCACGCGCGGGCGGTTGATCAGGGCACGGGCCAGGGCCACGCGCTGGCGCTGCCCGCCGGAGAGCTGCGCGGGTTTCCGGTCGCCATAGCCGGGCAGGGCGACCATCCCGAGGGCCTCCTCGGCACGGCCCAGGCGCTCGGCCTTGGCCACGCCTTTCACCTTCAGGCCGTAGGCGACGTTGTCGCGCACGTTCATGTGCGGGAACAGCGCGTAGTCCTGGAACACGGTGTTGACGTCGCGCTCGTAGGGCGGCAAACCGGCGGCCTCCGCGCCATGGATGCGGATGGAGCCGGAGGTGGGTTGCTCGAAGCCGGCGATCAGGCGCAGGCAGGTGGTCTTGCCAGAGCCGGATGGGCCGAGCATGGAGAAGAACTCGCCGTCGCGGATTTCAATGGATACCCGGTCGACCGCCTTGACCTCGCCGTAGTGGCGGCAGACATCGGTGAACTGGACGGCTGTGGTCATGGGCGGGGCTCCGGAGGGCTTTGAGCCCTCTCCCTTCGGGAGAGGGGTGGGGTGAGGGAAACCTCAGCCGCTCGGCGGTTCAGGGTGATTCGGACCAGCCCCCTCTCCCGCTTGCGGGAGAGGGTTGGGGAGAGGGCAACAGCGCGCGGGGCTGGGCAACCCTCTCCCCCGGCCCCTCTCCCAAAGGGAGAGGGGAGATATCAGCGCCCGCCCATGATCGAGATGTAATCCTGGGTCCACCGGCTGTACGGCACGAATTTCCCGCCTTGAGCCTCCGGGGTTTTCCAGAAGGCGATCTTGTCGAACTGGTCGTAGCCGTTGGTGGCGCAGCCGCCGGAGCCCAGGAGTTCGCTGCTGGTGCAGCCCTTGGCGACCACTGGCAGGGAACCGAACCAGGCGGCCAGGTCACCTTGCAGCTTGGGCTCCAGGGACCAGTTCATCCACTTGTAGGCGCAGTTCGGGTGCTTGGCGTCCACGTGCAGCATGGTGGTGTCGGCCCAGCCCGTGACCCCTTCTATCGGGAACACGGTTTCCACCGGCTGCTTTTCGGCCTTCAGGGTATTGGCCATGTAACCCCAGGTACTGGAGGCGGCCACGCCCTCGTTCTTGAAGTCGCTCATCTGCACGGTCGCATCGTGCCAGTAGCGGTGCACCAGGGCGTGCTGCTTGCGCAACAGGTCGAGGGCTGCGGCGTACTGGGGCTCGGTGAGCTGGTAGGGGTCCTGGATGCCCAGGTCCGGCCTGGCCGACTTCAGGTAAAGGGCGGCGTCGGCGATGTAGATAGGGCCGTCATAGGCCTGCACGCGGCCCTTGTTGCTCTTGCCGTCGGCCAGGTTCTGGGGCTCGAAGACCACGGCCCAGCTGCTGGGCGCCTCCTTGAACAGCGTGGTGTTGTACATCAGCAGGTTCGGGCCCCATTGGTAGGGTGTGCCGAAGTGCTGACCGTTCACCGTGTGCCAGGGGGCGTCCTGGATGCGTTCGTCGAGGTTCTTCCAGTTGGGGATCAGCGCAATATTGATCGGCTGCACGCGCTTGCCAAAGATCAGGCGCAGGGAGGCGTCGCCCGAGGCGGTGACCAGGTCGTAGCCGCCCTTGGCCATCAGGCTGACCATCTCGTCGGAGGTGGCGGCGGTCTTCACGTTGACCTTGCAGCCGGTGTCTTTCTCGAACTGGGTGACCCAGTCGTAGTTCTTGTCCGATTCGCCGCGCTCGATGTAGCCGGGCCAGGCAATGATGTCCAGGGCGCCTTCGGTCTTGCCGAGCTGTTTCAGCGGTTCGGCGGCCTGGGCAGAGGCGATGAGGCAGGCGCAACTGACGGCGAACGAGAGGAACGCGGGTTTGAGCGAAGGCATTGTCGACTCCTGTTGTACATGACGTGCGGAGCCTGTTCGGCGGAACTGCATGCCGTTGGCGGTGCGCTGAAAGCACGCCGAAAAACACGGCGGCTGCTTGCATTGAGCAGCGTAGTTCGGGGCTTTGGGGCTGACAAGGAAGGGCTCGGGTGGCGGTCTGCCAGTGGGTTTTTTGCCCGACTGGGCGGTGGGGAAATGGGCGTTTTTCCTGTAGGGGCGAATTCATGCGCCAAGGGGCGTGAAGCGCCCCCTGCATCACCGAAGGCCGAACCTGCGGTCCGGTCAGCGAATGAATTCGCCCCCACAATAGAGCGGACTCCGTGCACGCTCAGAAACGGATGGTGGCCTCGCCCTTTTGCCAGTTACAGGGGCAGAGTTCGTCGGTCTGCAGAGCGTCGAGCAGGCGCAGGGTTTCCTGCGGGTTGCGGCCCACGGAGAGGTCGTTGACCGAGATGTGGCGGATGCGGTTGTCCGGGTCGACGATGAAGGTGGCGCGCAGGGCCACGCCTTCGTTGCGGTCGAGTATGCCCAGCGCCCCCGCCAGTTCGTGCTTGATGTCGGCCAGCCAGGGGAAGCTCTGCCCCTTGAGGTCCTGGTGGTCGCGACGCCAGGCGAGGTGGGCGAACTCGCTGTCGGTGGAGGCGCCGATCAGTTGGGTGTCGCGGTCGCCGAACGCCTCCAGCAGGTCGCCATAACCCTTGATCTCGGTAGGGCAGACGAAGGTGAAGTCCTTGGGCCAGAAGAACAGCACCTTCCATTTGCCGGGGTAGCTGTCCTGGTTGAGCCGCTTGAAAGCCGTGTCCGGGCCGGGGGCACGTTCCGAGTCGTGGTCCACTGCCAGCAGGTCGAACGCCGGCAGCTTGTCTCCGATGGTGAGCATGGCGGAAATCCCTCGTGGGGCAGACGCAGGCACATCAATGAGGCAAGTATGGAGGGCCGCCGAAGGCGGTGAAACACGACCCGACCATCTTCCCGGCAGTGCGCGATACATGGCCATAGGTCGGATCGCTATAGTCTAAATTCCAAATCGCAACATATGGATAGAACAATCCAGCCCTAGGGGCTGCGTTAGGCCGGTCTAGACTGTCAGTTCCAGGGATGGCGGTGCTTGCGGGCACTGGCCCGTGGAACACCTCGCCGTTGCAATCCGTCAAACCCTTAACCGCCGCCAAACAGGGCGGGGCTGGCTGTTCCTCTCCATGAGTTGCACCAGTCTGGGGCGTGACGACTGCGCGTGAGCTGCAAGTTGTTGAAAAGCAAACAGTTGTTGCGATGGCACGGGGCTTGCGACTGCGCATTAGCCCGTGGCGACAAGGAGTTAGGCATGTCCCGCACTTTTTATGACGAGATGTATGACGCGAGTGGCGAATGCCGTCCGCACTACCGGGAGTTCGCACGCTGGCTGGCTGAAACGCCGCCGGAATTGCTGGCGCAGCGACGCCGCGATGCCGACCTGCTGTTCCACCGCGCCGGTATCACCTTCACCCTCTACGGCGACGAGCAGGGGACCGAGCGCCTGATCCCTTTCGACACCATTCCCCGATCCATTCCCATGAGCGAATGGCGGGTGGTGGAGAAGGGCTGCATCCAGCGCGTCAAGGCGCTGAACCTGTTCCTCGCCGACCTCTACCATGAGCAGCGGATCATCAAGGCCGGGATCATTCCCGCCGAACAGATCCTGGCCAACGAGGGTTACCAGATCGCCATGCAGGGCCTCGACCTGCACCGCGATATCTACGCCCATATCGCCGGGGTCGACCTGGTCCGCGATGGCGATGGCACCTACTACGTGCTGGAGGACAACCTGCGTACCCCCAGCGGCGTCAGCTACATGCTGGAAGACCGCAAGATGATGATGCGGCTGTTCCCCGAACTCTTCGCGGCCCAGCGCATCGCCCCCATCGACCACTACCCGAGCCTGCTGCTGGACACCCTGAAGAGCTCGAGCCCCCTGGAAAACCCCAGCGTGGTGGTGCTGACACCGGGGCGCTTCAACAGCGCCTACTTCGAGCACGCCTTCCTCGCCCGGGAGATGGGCGTGGAGCTGGTGGAAGGGGCCGACCTCTTCGTCCGCGACGACCGCGTGTTCATGCGCACCACCGCAGGTCCGCAGCCGGTGGATGTGATCTACCGCCGGCTGGATGACGCCTTCCTCGATCCGTTGGCCTTCAACCCCGAATCCATGCTCGGCGTACCCGGCCTGCTGGCCGCCTACCGCTCCGGCAACGTGGTGCTGGCCAATGCCATCGGCACCGGGGTGGCGGACGACAAGTCCATCTACCCCTATGTCGGCGAGATGATCCGCTTCTACCTGGCCGAGGAACCCATCCTGAAGAACGTACCGACCTGGCAATGCCGCAAGCCCGAGGACCTGTCCCATGTGCTGGCCAAGCTGCCCGAGCTGGTGGTCAAGGAAACCCAGGGCTCCGGCGGCTACGGCATGCTGGTGGGCCCGGCGGCCAGCGCCGCGGAGATCGAGAGCTTCCGCGAGCGCCTCAAGGCGCGCCCCGAGGCCTATATCGCCCAGCCGACCCTCTGCCTGTCCACCTGCCCGACCTTCGTCGAGCAGGGCATCGCACCGCGCCACATCGACCTGCGGCCCTTCGTGCTCTCCGGCCGGGAGACCCGCCTGGTGCCCGGCGGCCTGACCCGCGTGGCGCTGCGCGAGGGCTCGCTGGTGGTGAATTCATCCCAGGGCGGCGGCACCAAGGACACCTGGGTGGTGGAGGACTGATCATGCTGAGTAGAACTGCCTCCGAACTCTACTGGATGTCCCGCTACCTGGAGCGCGCGGAGAACCTCGCGCGCATGCTCGACGTCAGTTACTCGCTGTCGCTGATGCCACAGGACGGTCGGGGAGATGGCCTGGATGAGCTGGCCATGTCCCTGCTCAGCACCGGCACCCTGGAGCTTTACCAGGAACGTCACGGTGAACTGAACGCTGCGCGCATGCTGCATTTCTTCGCCCTTGATGCCGACAACCAGGCCAGCATCTTCAGTTGCCTGCGTGCAGCGCGGATCAACGCCCACGCAGTGCGCGGACGGATCACCGCGGATATCTGGGAGAATATCAACGCCACCTGGCTGGAGATGCTGAGCATTTCCAACGAGGGGCTTGGCCGCTACGGCATCAGCCGTTTCTGCGAGTGGGTGAAGGAGCGCTCGCACCTGTTCCGTGGTGCTACCTACGGCACCATCATGCGTGGCGAGGCCTACTGCTTCATTCGCCTGGGCACCTTCATCGAACGTGCGGACAACACCCTGCGACTGCTGGACTCGCGCTACGAAATGTTCGGCGAAGAGTCCGAGGAGGTCAGCGATAGCTCCGCCCGCGGCTACTACCAGTGGAGCGCCTTGCTCCGCGCCCTGTCGTCCTACGAGGCCTACACGGAGGTGTACCGCGGCTCCCCCGATGCCCGCCAGGTTTCCGAACTGCTGCTGCTGCGCGCCGACGTGCCGCGCTCGCTGCGCGCCTGCATGGAAGAGCTCAACCTCATCCTCTCCGGCCTGCCAGGCGACAACGGCCGGCCCGCCCAGCGCCTGGCCGCCGAGCTGGACGCGCGCCTGCGCTACACCGCCATCAACGAGATTCTCGAGGGGGGCCTGCACACCTGGCTCACCGACTTCATCCTGTTGGTCCGCCAACTGGCCCGGGCCATCCACAGCTCGTATCTGGAGGCCGTATGAAACTCTCCATCCGCCACGACACCACCTACCGCTATGACGACCAGGTCCGTGCCAGCATCCAGTACCTGCGCCTGACGCCCCAGGAAAGCGAACGACAGCGCGTGCTCAGCTGGCAGCTGACCCTGCCGCGCCCGGTGCGGGCGCAGATCGACCCCTTCGGCAATATCTTCCATGTACTGACCCTGGACGAGCCCCACGAGGCCATCGTCATCAGCGCCCGCGGCCAGGTGGAGATCGACGAGCAGCGCGAGGCCGAGCACGACAAGCAGTCGGCCTTTCCCTTTCTGCGCTTCACACGCCTGACCACCGCCGACGAGGCCCTGCGCGAATTCGCCGCGCTCCAGTGCGGCAACCGCCGCGACCGCAATGGCCTGATCGACCTGATGGAAGCCCTGCATGAGCAAATGCCCTTCAAGAAGGGTGTGACCGGTGTCGACAGCACCGCCGCCGAAGCCTTCGCCGGCCGCGCCGGGGTCTGCCAGGACCACGCCCACGCCTTCCTCGCCTGCGCCCGCAGCCTGGGTATCCCGGCGCGCTTCGTATCCGGCTACCTGTACCAGGGCAACGACCAGAACCTGGCCAGCCACGCATGGGCCGAGGCCTGGCTGGGGGATGCCTGGTACAGCTTCGATGTGACCAACAACCTGGCCCGGCCCGAGCGCCACCTGAAACTGGCGGTGGGCCTGGACTACCTGGACGCCTGCCCGGTGCGCGGCATGCGCCGGGGCGGCGGCGGCGAGCAGATGCACGCCAAGGTCGACGCGCCGCCGCTGCTGGTCCAGGAGCAGTAAAGCGAACAGCCAGGTTCCCCGCGGCGCCGGCCGCTGCTTACTGCCCATGCCCGTTCCTGCGGACGGGCCCGGCGGCCGGACACCAGGCGTGGGGAGTCACAACAAGGAGAATCTGCATGACTTACTGCGTCGCCATGCATCTGGCCGAGGGCCTGGTGTTCGTTTCCGACTCGCGGACCAACGCGGGGATCGACCATATCGCTACCTTCCGCAAGCTCTACACCTTCGGCGTCACCGGCGAGCGACTGATCGTGCTGCAGAGCGCGGGCAACCTGGCCACCTCGCAATCGGTGGTGAACCTGCTCAAGCAACGCCTGAACGGCCCGGGACCCAACCTGCACACTGTGCCCACCCTCTACGACGCCACGGCCCTGGTGGCGGAAACCATTCGCGAGGTCATCGCCCGCGACGGCGTGACACTGGCCGGCAACACCGACCTGACCTGCTCCATGCTGGTGGGCGGGCAGATCGCGGGCAACCCGCCGGACCTCTACAGCATCTATCCGCAGGGCAACTTCATCCAGGCCACCGAAGACACGCCCTTCCTGCAGCTGGGGGAGAGCAAGTACGGCAAGCCCATCCTCGACCGCAACCTGGAGTTCGACACCAACCTGGAGGAGGGCCTGCGCTGCGCACTGGTGTCCTTCGACTCCACCATCCGCAGCAATCTGTCTGTGGGCATGCCGCTGGACCTGTTGGTCTACCACCGCGACAGCCTGATCATCCCGGCCGGCTACCGGGTGACCGAGGAGGACAAGTACTTCGCCGACATCCGCCGCCGCTGGGCCGAGGGGCTGCAGGAGCTGATTGGCGAACTGCCGCCGCCGCCGGTGGAGTACAACGTGTGATGGGCGAATGAATTCGCTCCCCACAAGAAGCACGCCTGCGTAGGTTGGGCAGAGCGCAGCGAAGCCCAACGTGCGGGGCCGAGGCCGGGAGATGTTGGGCTTCGCATAGCTCAGCCGCAACCTACGAGGGTGCCCAGTTTGTAGGGTGGACATCGCTCTTCATGTCCACCAATCGAGGCTCAAACGGGCTCCGATGGTGGAGATCCGCTTCGTGGATTTCCACCCTTGTATCTCGACTATCGCTCTGTGATGGGGCGATAGTTCCCGACTGATCATCGGGGGAGGGTCAGGAAGCCGTTTCCACCCTAAGGCCTCGAGCCAGCAACGTAGATAGTGCTCCTGCCCTCCACACTCACTCGAATAGCTCGAACGGTATCCAGAGCCCACCTCAGGTGAGAGCTCGCATTCACAAGGTCGTGCCGAGTGCAGTGATGATCCTTCTGGAGAGATTGAGGAGTTCGCATGTCCGGCATCGTTGGCATTGACATTGCCAAGCACAGTTTCGATATCGCCACCCAGCAGGCCAACGGCAAGTACCGCACCAAAGCCAAGCTGGCCAATAGCGCGGCGGGTTTTCAGGTACTGCAGGAGTGGCTGCTCAAATACAGCGAACCAGGGGCCTGGATCGTGATGGAGGCCACGGGGACCTACCACGAGGCGCTGGCCGAATACTTCCATGGCTTGGGCTACCGGGTTTGCGTGACCAATCCGGCGCAGATTGCCCTCTATGCCCGCAGCCAACTGCAACGGGTGAAGACGGACCAGGTCGATGCCAAGCTGATTGCCGACTATGGCGCCCGGCACGTGGACGAGTTGCGTGCCTGGCGGCCCGAACCGCCGGCCATCCGCCGCCTGCGGGCCCTGGTACGGCGCCTGCAGGACCTCCAGGAGATTGCCCAGATGGAGCGCAATCGCTTGGACGTCGCCGATGTCAGTGTGCAGGACTCGATTCGTTCGGTGCTGCAACACATCGAACAGCAGATCGCCGAAACCTTGAAGGCGATTCAGGCGCACATTGACGACGATCCCGATTTACGGGGTAAGCGCGACTTGCTGACCAGTATCGACGGCGTCGCGGACAAGACTGCGGCCCTGCTTCTGGCCGAGCTGGGAGACCCGCTGCAATTCAAGAATGCCCGGGCCATCACGGCGTTTGCCGGGCTGAATCCGCAGCTGCGGGAGTCCGGCACCCAAAAGGCCTACGCCTGCATTTCCCGGATGGGCTCCAGCCGACTCCGCGCGGGTCTCTACATGCCGGCCATCGTTGCGCTGACCCACAACCCGGCGATCAAAGCGCTGGGACAACGCCTGCGAAGTCGAGGCAAGGCCGGGAAGCAGATCGTCTGCGCCGCGATGCGCAAGCTGCTGCACATCGCTTATGGCGTCCTGAAATCGGGCCAGCCTTTCGATGCAAAACTGGCCCTTGCGCACTAGGTTCCAAGACGGTATCTAC
>NZ_SSOJ01000117.1 GCF_029871205.1 Pseudomonas sp. BN417
GCGCACCGTCATCCCCGGCCTCAACGACTCGCACCTGCACCTGATCCGTGGCGGCCTCAACTACAACCTGGAACTGCGCTGGGAAGGCGTGCCGTCCCTGGCCGACGCCCTGCGCATGCTCAAGGACCAGGCCGAACGCACGCCCAGCCCGCAGTGGGTGCGGGTGGTCGGTGGCTGGAACGAGTTCCAGTTCGCCGAGAAGCGCATGCCCACCCTGGAAGAGATCAACCGCGCCGCGCCGGACACCCCGGTGTTCATCCTGCATCTCTACGACCGCGCCTTGCTCAACCGCGCCGCGCTCAAGGCCGTCGGCTACACCAAGGACACCCCCAACCCGCCCGGTGGCGAGATCCAGCGCGACGCCAACGGCAACCCCACCGGCATGCTGATCGCCCGCCCCAACGCGATGATCCTCTACGCCACCCTGGCCAAGGGGCCGAAACTGCCGCTGGAGTACCAGGTCAACTCCACCCGCCAGTTCATGCGCGAGCTGAACCGCCTGGGCCTGACCAGCGCCATCGACGCCGGTGGCGGCTACCAGAACTACCCGGACGACTACCAGGTGATCCAGGAACTGGCCCAGCAGGACCAGCTCACCGTGCGCATCGCCTACAACCTGTTCACCCAGAAGCCCAAGGAAGAACTCCAGGACTTCCAGCACTGGAGCAAGCAGGTCAAGCCGGGCGACGGCACCGACTTCCTCCGCCACAACGGCGCGGGCGAGATGCTGGTGTTCTCCGCCGCCGACTTCGAGGACTTCCTCGAACCGCGCCCGGACCTGCCGCAGACCATGGAGCAGGAACTGGAGCCGGTGGTGCGCCACCTGGTGGAACAGCGCTGGCCGTTCCGCCTGCACGCCACCTACGATGAATCCATCTCGCGCATGCTCGACGTGTTCGAGAAGGTCAACCGCGACATCCCCTTCAACGGCCTGCCCTGGTTCTTCGACCATGCCGAAACCATCAGCCCGAAGAACATCGAGCGGGTAAAAGCCCTGGGCGGCGGCATCGCCATCCAGGACCGCATGGCCTTCCAGGGTGAGTACTTCGTCGACCGCTATGGCGCCAAGGCGGCGGAGCAGACCCCGCCGATCCAGCGCATGCTCAGTGAGGGCGTGCCGGTGGGCGCCGGCACCGACGCCACCCGGGTGTCCAGCTACAACCCCTGGACCTCGCTCTACTGGCTGGTCAGCGGCCGCACCGTCGGTGGGATGGAGCTCTACCCCCAGGGCCTTTCCCGCGAGACCGCGCTGCAGCTGTTCACCCACGGCAGCGCCTGGTTCTCCAGCGAACAGGGCAAGAAAGGCCAGATCAAGGTGGGCCAGCTGGCCGATCTCGCGGCGCTGTCGGCGGATTTCTTCAGCGTCGAGCAGGAGGCCATCAAGTGGATCGAGTCGGTGCTGACGGTGGTGGACGGCAAGGTGGTGTACGCCGCCGCCGAGTTCGACAAGCTCGGCCCGCCGCAGCTGCCGGTGCTGCCCGAGTGGTCGCCGGTGGCCAAGGTCCCCGGCCACTGGAAACCCACCGCGCCGCTCGCCGCCCAGGTGCATCAGTGCGTCGGCGCCTGCGCCGTGCATGCCCACAGCCACGAGCGGGCGCGCCAGTCGAGCGTGCCGGTGAGTGACTTCCAGGGCTTCTGGGGCGCGCTGGGCTGTTCCTGCTTCGCCTTCTGACGGCGGCCCCCCCTCCTTGTATGGGAGGGAAGCGACGTAGGTTCTGGTAGAGCGCAGCGAAACCCAACGTTGGGTCTCGTTCCTCGACACCAACCTACGGCAGGCCTGCGGCCTGCTTCGCGATTGAAATCGCCCCCACAGGAAGAAAGCGGACCGAGCCCGCACCAATCCCCTCGGGCGGCACCATTACCTTGTGGGGGCGAATTCATTCGCGAAGGGCAACGCAGTTGCCCCCTGCAAGCTCGAAGGGCAGCCCTGCGGCCTGCTTCGCGATTGAAATCGCCCCCACAGGAAGAACGCAGCCCAAGCCCGCACCAATCCCCTCGGCGGCACCATTACCTTGTGGGGGCGAATTCATTCGCGAAGGGCAACGCAGTTGCCCCCT
>NZ_SSOJ01000118.1 GCF_029871205.1 Pseudomonas sp. BN417
TTCATGGCCACGCGCTTGCCGCGCACCAGGGCCCAGACTTCGCTGTCCAGGGCCGCATGGCTGGCGGCGACGAAGCCCATGGCCACGGGCGCGCCCAGGCTGGGGCCGAAGCCGCCGCTGCAGACGCGGCCAATCACGCTGCCGTCGGCGTCGACGATCTCGGCACCTTCGCGCACCGGTACGCGCTCCAGGGGCAGCAGGCCGACGCGCTTGCCGGTCACGCCGTCGCGCTGTTGCTCGAGGATGCGCTCGGCGCCGGGGAAACCACCGGCACGGGCGCCATCGGCGCGACGTGCCTTGGAGATGGCCCAGGCCAGGCTGGCCTCGATCGGCGTGGTCGCGGTGCTCATGTCATGGCCATAGAGGCACAGGCCGGCTTCCAGGCGCAGCGAGTCGCGGGCGCCGAGGCCGATGGGCTGGACTTCCGGCTGGGCCAGCAGCGCACGGGCCAGGGCTTCGGCCTGGGCCACGGGGACGGAGATCTCGTAACCGTCTTCGCCGGTATAGCCGGAGCGGCTGACGAAGCATTCCACGCCTTCCAGGCGCACGCTGCCGAACTGCATGAAGGTCATGCCCTTCACCTTCGGTGCGAGGCGGCCGAGCACCTCGGCGGCCTTGGGACCCTGCAGCGCCAGCAGCGCGCGGGATTCGAACAGCGACTCGATCTGGCACTGGCCGGCCAGGTGCTGTTGCAGGTGGGCCAGGTCCTGCTCTTTGCAGGCGGCATTGACCACCACGAACAGCTCGTCCTCGGCCAGGCGGGCCACCATCAGGTCGTCGAGGATGCCGCCGTTGTCGTCGGTGAACATGGCGTAGCGCTGCATGCCCACCGGCAGGTCGAGGATATCCACCGGCACCAGGCTTTCCAGCGCCCGGGCCGCATTGGCGCCACGCAGGATGATCTGGCCCATGTGGGAGACGTCGAACAGGCCGGCCTGTTCACGGGTGTGCAGGTGCTCCTTGAGCACGCCGAGCGGGTATTGCACCGGCATGTCGTAGCCGGCGAAGGGCACCATGCGTGCGCCGAGTTCGAGGTGCAGGGCGTGCAGCGGGGTCTTGGCGAGGGTTTCGGTAGTCACGCGGAATCTCCAGTAGGGTGCGCCATGCGCACCGATGAACGTCTGTGGTGCGCGCGGCGCACCCTACGGACGGCTGATCAGCATTCGATGATGTTCACCGCCAGCCCACCGCGGGCGGTTTCCTTGTATTTGCTCTTCATGTCGGCGCCGGTCTGGCGCATGGTGCGGATCACCTTGTCCAGCGAGATGAAGTGCTGGCCGTCGCCACGCAGGGCCATGCGCGCGGCGTTGATCGCCTTCACCGAACCCATGGCGTTGCGCTCGATGCAGGGCACCTGGACCAGCCCGCCGACCGGGTCGCAGGTCAGGCCGAGGTTGTGTTCCATGCCGATCTCGGCGGCGTTCTCCACCTGCTGCGGGGTGCCGCCCATGACTTCGCAGAGCGCGCCGGCGGCCATCGAGCAGGCCACGCCCACCTCGCCCTGGCAGCCGACTTCGGCGCCGGAGATCGAGGCGTTCTCCTTGTAGAGGATGCCGATGGCGGCGGCGGTGAGCAGGAAGCGCTGCACGCCCTCCTCGTCCGCTCCCGGCACGAAGCGCGTGTAGTAATGCAGAACCGCCGGGACTATGCCCGCCGCGCCATTGGTGGGCGCCGTGACCACGCGGCCGCCGCTGGCGTTCTCCTCGTTCACCGCCAGGGCGTAGAGGTTGACCCAGTCCAGCACGCTGAGGCTGTCGCGCAGATTGGCTTCCGGCCGTTCGCTGAGCTGGCGATGGAGCGCGGCGGCGCGGCGCTTGACCTTGAGCCCGCCGGGCATGATGCCCTCATTGCGGCAGCCGGCCTTCACGCAGTCCTGCATCACCTGCCAGATGTGCAGCAAGCCACGCCGGGTCTGCTGCACCGGACGCCAGGCGGTTTCGTTCTCCGCCATCAGCTGGCTGATGGACAGGCCGTGGACAGTGCATTGCTCCAGCAGTTCTTTCGCGGTGCGGAAGGGGTAACGCAGCGGCGTGCGGTCTTCGACGACTCGGTCGACGCCCACCGCTTCCTCGTCCACCACGAAGCCGCCGCCCACCGAGTAGTACTCGCGCGAACGGACCTGCAGGCCGGCGTCGTCGAAGGCGCGGAAGACCATGCCGTTGGGGTGGTAGGGGAGCGGCTTGCGGATCATCGCCAGGTGCTCCTTCTCCACGAAGCGGATGGGCTTTTCCCCCAGCAGGTTGATCGCGCCGCTACTGCGGATGGTTGCCAGGCGCGCATCCACGGTACCGGTATCCACCAGGTCCGGGTACTCGCCCTCCAGCCCCAGCAGCACGGCCTTGTCGCTGCCGTGGCCCTTGCCGGTGGCGCCGAGGGAGCCGTAAAGCTCCGCCTTCACGCTCGCCACCCGGCCCAGCAGCCCGTCCGACTTCAGCCCGAGGACGAAGCGCGAGGCGGCACGCATCGGCCCCACGGTGTGGGAGCTGGAGGGGCCGATGCCCACTTTGAACAGATCGAAAACGCTTAGCGACATATCTCGACTCCCAGAAAGCCCTGCCGGCGGTCAGGCCGGATACACCGGGAAACGCGCGCAGAGCGCCGCCACCTGCCTGGCCACCTGCGCCTCGACATCGGCATCGCCGAGGTGGTCGAGGATGTCGCAGATCCAGCTGGCCAGGGCGCGGCACTCTGGCACCTGGAAGCCACGGGTGGTCACCGCCGGGGTGCCGATGCGCAGGCCGGAAGTGACGAAGGGCGATTGCGGGTCGTTGGGCACGGCGTTCTTGTTCACCGTGATGCCGGCACGGCCGAGGGCGGCGTCGGCGTCCTTTCCGGTGATGCCCTGGCGGATCAGGCTGACCAGGAACAGGTGGTTGTCGGTGCCGCCGGAAACCACGTCATAGCCGCGCTCCATGAACACCTTGGCCATGGCCTGGGCGTTCTTGATCACCTGGGCCTGGTAGTCCTTGAAGGACGGGTCCAGCGCCTCCTTGAAACACACCGCCTTGGCGGCGATCACGTGCATCAGCGGACCGCCCTGCCCGCCCGGGAACACCGCGGCGTTGAGCTTCTTCTCCAGCTCCGGATTGGCGCAGGCGAGGATCAGGCCGCCGCGAGGGCCGCGCAGGGTCTTGTGAGTAGTAGTGGTGACCACGTCCGCATAAGGCAGCGGATTCGGGTACAGGCCGGCGGCTACCAGGCCCGCGACGTGGGCCATGTCGACGAAGAGGTAGGCGCCCACCTTGTCGGCGATGGCGCGAAAGCGCGGGAAGTCCAGGGTCTTCGAATAGGCGGAGAAGCCGGCGACGATGATCTTCGGCTTGTGCTCGAGGGCCAGGCGCTCCACTTCGTCGTAGTCGATCAGGCCGTTGCCGTCGATGCCGTACTGCACCGCGTTGTACAGCTTGCCCGAGGACGACACCTTGGCGCCGTGGGTCAGGTGGCCGCCATGGGCCAGGCTCATGCCGAGGATGGTGTCGCCGGCTTGCAGCAGCGCCAGGTAGACCGCCGCGTTGGCCTGGGAACCGGAGTGCGGCTGGACGTTGGCGTAGTCGGCGCCGAACAGCGCCTTGGCGCGGTCGATAGCCAACTGCTCCACCACATCCACGTACTCGCAGCCGCCATAGTAGCGCTTGCCCGGATAGCCCTCGGCGTACTTGTTGGTCAGCTCAGTGCCCTGGGCCTGCATCACCTGCGGGCTGGTGTAGTTCTCCGAGGCGATCAGCTCGATATGGTCTTCCTGGCGCTGGGCCTCGCGGCGGATGGCGTCGAACAGTGCAGGGTCGAAATCGGACAGGGTGAGGCTCTTGTGGAACATGGTCGGTTTCCTTCTTGTTCGGTAAGGGGGCAGTGACCTTGTGGGGGCGAATTCATTCGCTGAGCAGGCCGCAGGCCTGCCCGAGCAAGTCTTCAGGGGGCTGCTGCGCAGCCCATAGCGAATGAATTCGCCGCGCCAGCGGTGGTCAGGCGTCCTGGTACACCGCCATCGGCGGGCAGGCGCAAGCCAGGTTGCGGTCGCCATAGACGTTGTCCACGCGGCCCACCGGCGGCCAGTACTTGGCCTCTTCCAGCGACGGCAGCGGATACACCGCCAGCTCGCGGCTGTAGGGGTGGGTCCACTCGCCCACCAGTTCGGCGGCGGTGTGCGGGGCGTTCTTCAGCGGGTTGTCCTCGGCGTCCAGCTCGCCACGTTCCACCGCGCGGATTTCCTCGCGGATGCGGATCATGGCCTCGCAGAAGCGGTCCAGCTCCTCCTTCGACTCGCTCTCGGTGGGTTCCACCATCAGGGTGCCGGCCACTGGGAAGGACATGGTCGGGGCGTGGAAGCCGAAGTCGATCAGGCGCTTGGCCACGTCGTCGACGCTGATACCACTGCTCTCCTTGAGCGGACGCAGGTCGAGGATGCACTCGTGGGCCACCAGGCCGTTCTCGCCGGTGTAGAGCACCGGGTAGTGCTCCTCCAGGCGGCGGGCGATGTAGTTGGCGCTGAGGATCGCCAGCTGCGAGGCACGCTTGAGGCCTTCGCCGCCCATCATGCGGATGTACATCCAGGTGATGGGCAGGATGCTGGCACTGCCGAAGGGCGCCGCACTCACCGCGCCGAGCTTGTGCTCCATGTGGCCGTGGCCGGGCAGGAAGGGCGCGAGATGGGATTTCACGCCGATCGGGCCGACGCCCGGGCCGCCGCCGCCGTGGGGGATGCAGAAGGTCTTGTGCAGGTTGAGGTGGGACACGTCGCCGCCGAACTGGCCCGGGGCGCAGAGGCCGACCATGGCGTTCATGTTGGCGCCGTCGATGTACACCTGGCCGCCGTTGTCGTGGATGATCGCGCAGATTTCGCGGATGCCTTCCTCGAACACGCCGTGGGTAGACGGGTAGGTGATCATCAGTGCGGCCAGGCGCTCCTTGTGCTCCTCGGCCTTGGCCTTGAGGTCGGCGATGTCCACGTTGCCGCGGGCGTCGCAGGCGGTCACCACCACGCGCATGCCG
>NZ_SSOJ01000119.1 GCF_029871205.1 Pseudomonas sp. BN417
TTCATGGCCACGCGCTTGCCGCGCACCAGGGCCCAGACTTCGCTGTCCAGGGCCGCATGGCTGGCGGCGACGAAGCCCATGGCCACGGGCGCGCCCAGGCTGGGGCCGAAGCCGCCGCTGCAGACGCGGCCAATCACGCTGCCGTCGGCGTCGACGATCTCGGCACCTTCGCGCACCGGTACGCGCTCCAGGGGCAGCAGGCCGACGCGCTTGCCGGTCACGCCGTCGCGCTGTTGCTCGAGGATGCGCTCGGCGCCGGGGAAACCACCGGCACGGGCGCCATCGGCGCGACGTGCCTTGGAGATGGCCCAGGCCAGGCTGGCCTCGATCGGCGTGGTCGCGGTGCTCATGTCATGGCCATAGAGGCACAGGCCGGCTTCCAGGCGCAGCGAGTCGCGGGCGCCGAGGCCGATGGGCTGGACTTCCGGCTGGGCCAGCAGCGCACGGGCCAGGGCTTCGGCCTGGGCCACGGGGACGGAGATCTCGTAACCGTCTTCGCCGGTATAGCCGGAGCGGCTGACGAAGCATTCCACGCCTTCCAGGCGCACGCTGCCGAACTGCATGAAGGTCATGCCCTTCACCTTCGGTGCGAGGCGGCCGAGCACCTCGGCGGCCTTGGGACCCTGCAGCGCCAGCAGCGCGCGGGATTCGAACAGCGACTCGATCTGGCACTGGCCGGCCAGGTGCTGTTGCAGGTGGGCCAGGTCCTGCTCTTTGCAGGCGGCATTGACCACCACGAACAGCTCGTCCTCGGCCAGGCGGGCCACCATCAGGTCGTCGAGGATGCCGCCGTTGTCGTCGGTGAACATGGCGTAGCGCTGCATGCCCACCGGCAGGTCGAGGATATCCACCGGCACCAGGCTTTCCAGCGCCCGGGCCGCATTGGCGCCACGCAGGATGATCTGGCCCATGTGGGAGACGTCGAACAGGCCGGCCTGTTCACGGGTGTGCAGGTGCTCCTTGAGCACGCCGAGCGGGTATTGCACCGGCATGTCGTAGCCGGCGAAGGGCACCATGCGTGCGCCGAGTTCGAGGTGCAGGGCGTGCAGCGGGGTCTTGGCGAGGGTTTCGGTAGTCACGCGGAATCTCCAGTAGGGTGCGCCATGCGCACCGATGAACGTCTGTGGTGCGCGCGGCGCACCCTACGGACGGCTGATCAGCATTCGATGATGTTCACCGCCAGCCCACCGCGGGCGGTTTCCTTGTATTTGCTCTTCATGTCGGCGCCGGTCTGGCGCATGGTGCGGATCACCTTGTCCAGCGAGATGAAGTGCTGGCCGTCGCCACGCAGGGCCATGCGCGCGGCGTTGATCGCCTTCACCGAACCCATGGCGTTGCGCTCGATGCAGGGCACCTGGACCAGCCCGCCGACCGGGTCGCAGGTCAGGCCGAGGTTGTGTTCCATGCCGATCTCGGCGGCGTTCTCCACCTGCTGCGGGGTGCCGCCCATGACTTCGCAGAGCGCGCCGGCGGCCATCGAGCAGGCCACGCCCACCTCGCCCTGGCAGCCGACTTCGGCGCCGGAGATCGAGGCGTTCTCCTTGTAGAGGATGCCGATGGCGGCGGCGGTGAGCAGGAAGCGCTCGATGCCGTCGTCATTGGCGCCGGGGATGAAGCGCGCGTAATAGTGCAGCACCGCCGGGACTATGCCCGCCGCGCCGTTGGTGGGCGCGGTGACCACGCGGCCGCCGGTGGCGTTTTCCTCGTTCACCGCCAGGGCGTAGAGATTGACCCAGTCCAGCACCGCCAGGCTGTCCTTTAGGCTGGCTTCCGGATGCTCGCTGAGCTGGCGGTAGAGCGCGGCGGCGCGGCGCTTGACCTTGAGCCCGCCGGGCATGATGCCTTCCTTGCGGCAGCCAGCCTTCACGCAGTCCTGCATCACCT
Source organism: Pseudomonas sp. BN417 (assembly GCF_029871205.1). GTDB lineage: Bacteria > Pseudomonadota > Gammaproteobacteria > Pseudomonadales > Pseudomonadaceae > Metapseudomonas. Next base: position 1,885 of record NZ_SSOJ01000119.1, read on the forward strand.
GCCAGATCTTCATCAGGCCGTCGCTGGTTTCTTCAGGCGTACGCCAGGCCTTCTCGTTCTCGCGCATCAGGTCGCTGATGGAGAGTCCGCTGGCGCTGCAATGGGCGAGCATTTCCTTGCCGGACTTGAAGCGATAGGGCAGCGGCGTGCGGTCCTCGACTATGCGATCCAGCCCGGCGGCTTCCTCGTCCACCACGAAGCCGCCGCCCACCGAGTAGTACTCGCGCGAACGGATCTGGATGCCGGCGTCGTCGAAGGCGCGGAAGATCATGCCATTGGGGTGGTAGGGGAGCGGTTTCCTGATCATCGCCAGGTGCTCCTTCTCCACGAAGTGGATGGACCTTTCCCCACCCAGGCACAGGACGCCACTTTCGCGGATGGCCGCCAGGCGCGCATCCACGCTTTCCGTATCCACGGTGTCCGGCTGTTCGCCTTCCAGCCCCAGGAGCACGGCCTTGTCACTGCCGTGGCCCTTGCCGGTGGCGCCGAGGGAGCCGTAGAGCTCGACTTTCAGGCGCTCGGTGTCGGCCAGCAGGTTTTCCCGCCGCAGGCCCTCGACGAAGCGCGCGGCGGCACGCATCGGGCCCACGGTGTGGGAGCTGGAGGGGCCTATGCCGATCTTGAACAGGTCGAAGACGCTGAGGGACATGTCGCGCTCCTGAGCTCGCGCTCGGCTTTTCTTATTTATCAGCGTAGACAGCCCGGCGGACGGAACCCGAGGTGCCGACCGCGAACCGGTGTTCGGAACCCTTGTGGGGGCGAATTCATTCGCGATGGGCTGCGCAGCAGCCCCTGGCAGCTTCGCTGGGCAGGCCTGCTCAGCGAATGAATTCGCCCCCACAGAGATCGCGCCAGTGATCAGGCGTCCTGGTAGGCCTCGATGGACGGGCAGGCGCAGACCAGGTTGCGGTCGCCGTAGACGTTGTCCACGCGGCCCACCGGTGGCCAGTACTTGCCTTCCACCAGGCTGGCGGTGGGGTACACGGCCAGTTCGCGGCTGTAGCGGTGGACCCACTCGCCGACCAGCTCCTGGGCGGTGTGCGGGGCGTTCTTCAGCGGGTTGTCGTTGGCGTCCAGCTCGCCGCTCTCCACTGCGCGGATTTCCTCGCGGATGCGGATCATGGCTTCGCAGAAGCGGTCCAGCTCTTCCTTCGACTCGCTCTCGGTCGGCTCGATCATCAGGGTGCCGGGCACCGGGAAGGACATGGTCGGGGCGTGGAAGCCGTAGTCGATCAGGCGCTTGGCCACGTCGTCGACGCTGATGCCGCTGGTTTCCTTGAGCGGGCGCAGGTCGAGGATGCACTCGTGGGCCACCAGGCCGTTGCTGCCGGTGTAGAGCACCGGGTAGTGCTCCTCCAGGCGGCGGGCGATGTAGTTGGCGTTGAGGATCGCCATCTGGGTGGCGCGACGCAGGCCCTCGCCGCCCATCATGCGGATGTACATCCAGGTGATGGGCAGGATGCTGGCGCTGCCGAAGGGCGCCGCACTCACCGCGCCGAGCTTGTGCTCCATGTGGCCGTGGCCGGGCAGGAAGGGCGCGAGATGGGATTTCACGCCGATCGGGCCGACGCCCGGGCCGCCGCCGCCGTGGGGGATGCAGAAGGTCTTGTGCAGGTTGAGGTGGGACACGTCGCCGCCGAACTGGCCCGGGGCGCAGAGGCCGACCATGGCGTTCATGTTGGCGCCGTCGATGTACACCTGGCCGCCGTTGTCGTGGATGATCGCGCAGATTTCGCGGATGCCTTCCTCGAACACGCCGTGGGTAGACGGGTAGGTGATCATCAGTGCGGCCAGGCGCTCCTTGTGCTCCTCGGCCTTGGCCTTGAGGTCGGCGATGTCCACGTTGCCGCGGGCGTCGCAGGCGGTCACCACCACGCGCATGCCG
>NZ_SSOJ01000120.1 GCF_029871205.1 Pseudomonas sp. BN417
ACGGCGCGAAGGGCCATCCCTGGCCCTACACGCCTCTCGCGGCATCCATGCCGCTCGTCCCCCCTGCGCAACGCTTCACTCGGCCTCCTGACGGGGCGGAATCGCTGCCCCACCTCTTCTGCACAGGTTCAGGCAATGACCAGGCATCAGGATTGCCGCGCCCTGGCAGGCGCGAGTCACCCCTCGCCCTTTGGGAGAGGGGCGGGGGTGAGGGATGTATCAGGCAAGTGCGGAGGTCTGAAAATACCGTGTTAGGGCGTTTTATTCGATGCAACAACAGCTAACGCAGACATAGCCAATGAGTTCGCCCCCACAATAAAAAAAGCCCGCCAATGGCGGGCTGAAGGGTGACAAGCATGGGGGTGAACAGGCTCAGCGGGCGGCCTGTTCGAATATCACGTAGACCTTGCGGCAGGGCTCCAGCACTTCCCAGGTGCCGGAGAAGCCGGCCGGGATGACGAAGCGATCACCCGCGCGCACCGTCTTGGCGTTGCCCTCCTGGTCGCGGATCACCGATACGCCCTGGAGGATCTCGCAGTACTCGTGCTCGCTGTAGCTCACCGTCCAGTGGCCCACGGCGCCTTCCCAGATGCCCACGTTGAACTGCCCGCAGGGGCTGCCGTAGTGGTTGCGCACGCTCTGCTCGGGGTCGCCCTTGAGGATCTTCTCGGGCGCCGGGCGGTAGTGTTCCGGGGCGGTGGTGGCCTGGGCGAAGTCGACTATCTGCTGGATGTTCATGCTGTTGTCCCTGTTCAGGCGGCCTTGTGGATGGCGTCGGCGAGCGTGCCGACGAGGGTGTCGATCTGTTCCTTTTCCACGATCAGCGGCGGCGACATGGCGATGGTGTCGCCGGTGACGCGCACCAGCACGCCGTCGCGGAAGCACTGCTCGAAGACCTGGAAGCCGCGCTTGCCTGCTCCTTCGGCGCTGGGCTGCAGCTGCACGCCGCCGACCAGGCCTACCGCGCGGATATCGATCACGTTGGGTCGCTCCTTGAGGCCGAGCAGTGCGTCCTGCCAGTAGCCCTCCAATTCGATGGCGCGATCGAAAAGGCGCTCGCCCTGGTAGATGTCCAGGGTCGCCAGTGCGGCGGCGCAGGCCACCGGGTGACCGGAATAGGTATAGCCGTGGAAGAATTCGATGGCGCTTTCCGGACCCTGCATGAAGGCCTGGTAGATCTCTTCGGCGACGAACACCGCACCCATGGGGATGGCGCCGTTTGTCAGGCCCTTGGCGCAGGTGATGATGTCCGGGGTGACGCCCCAGCGTTGGGCGGCGAAGGCCTGGCCAACGCGGCCGAAGCCGGTGATCACTTCGTCGAAGATCAGCAGGATGCCGTGCTTGCGGGTGATCTCGCGCAGTCGCTGCAGGTAACCCACCGGCGGCAGGATCACACCGGCGGAGCCGGACATGGGCTCGACGATCACCGCGGCGATGTTCTCGGCACCGTGCAGGGTGACCAGGCGCTCCAGTTCGTCGGCTTTCTCGATGCCGAACTCCGGCAGGCCGCGGCTGAAGGCGTTGCGCTGGATATCCAGCGTGTGCGGGAGGTGGTCGACGTTCGGCAGCAGGGCGGGGAAGGCCTTGCGGTTGTTGACCATGCCGCCCACCGAGATGCCGCCGAAACCGACGCCGTGGTAGCCCAGCTCGCGGCCAATCAGGCGGGTGCGGGTGCCCTGGCCGATGGCGCGCTGGTAGGCAAGGGCGATCTTCAGGGCGGTGTCCGCCGATTCCGAGCCGGAGTTGGTGAAGAACACCTTGTTCAGGCCCTTGGGTGCCACGTCGGCCAGGCGCTCGGCCAGCTCGAAGGGCAGCGGGTGGCCCATCTGGAAGGTCGGGGCGAAGTCGAGCTTGGCGATCTGCCGGCTCACCGCCTCGGTGATCTCGCGGCGACCGTGGCCGGCGTTGCAGCACCAGAGACCGGCGGTACCGTCGAGCACCTGGCTTCCGTCGGTGCTGGTGAAGTACATCCCTTCGGCGCTTTCCAGCAGGCGCGGATTGGCCTTGAACTGGCGGTTGGCGGTGAAGGGCATCCAGAAGTCGTCGAGACTGTTGGATATTCTGCCCGGTTGCGGCGAACTGCTGTTTGTCATTGTGGCCACCAGAAAAGGCAAGGTGCAGTGTTGTAGTGATTTCGCCGGAGTCTATGTTTAATATAACGAACATGACAAGGGTGTTTGGCCGGCATCTGTAAAATATATTGAAAAGGCTAGTCTCTCTGGTTTAGGGTTGCGAGGATGGCCATCGACAGGTCGGCCTTGCAGAATTTTTGACAGTGCATGCCTGAGCTGGCGGCACTCTTCTAATAAGAGGAAAGCTCCAATGACCACCCTGACCCGTGCAGATTGGGAACAGCGCGCCAAGTCCGTGCAGATCGAAACCCGCGCCTTCATCCATGGCGAGTACACCGATGCCGTTTCCGGCGCGACCTTCGACTGCATCAGCCCGGTCGACGGCCGCCTGCTGGGCAAGGTGGCCAGCTGCGACCTGGCCGACGCCGAGCTGGCGGTCAAGGACGCCCGCGCCACCTTCGAATCCGGTGTCTGGTCGCGCCTGGCGCCGGTCAAGCGCAAGGAAGTGCTGATCCGCTTCGCCGACCTGATCGACGCCCACGGCGAGGAGCTGGCCCTGCTGGAAACCCTGGACATGGGCAAGCCGATCAGCGACTCCCTGAGCATCGACGTCGCCGCCGCTTCCCGCGCCATCCGCTGGAATGGCGAAGCCATCGACAAGGTCTACGACGAAGTCGCCGCCACTCCGCACAATGAGCTGGGCCTGGTGACCCGCGAGCCGATCGGCGTGGTCGCCGCCATCGTGCCCTGGAACTTCCCCCTGCTGATGACTTGCTGGAAGCTCGGTCCCGCGCTGGCCACCGGTAACTCGGTGATCCTCAAGCCGTCCGAGAAGTCCCCGCTGACCGCCGTTCGCCTCGCCCAACTGGCCATCGAGGCCGGTATTCCGGCTGGCGTGTTCAACGTGCTGCCGGGCTTCGGCCACACCGTGGGCAAGGCCCTGGCCCTGCACATGGACGTCGATACCCTGGTGTTCACCGGCTCCACCAAGATCGCCAAGCAACTGATGGTCTACGCCGGCGAATCCAATATGAAGCGCGTCTGGCTGGAAGCCGGTGGCAAGAGCCCGAACATCGTCTTCGCCGACGCTCCTGACCTGCAGGCCGCCGCCGAAGCCGCGGCCGGCGCCATCGCCTTCAACCAGGGCGAGGTCTGCACCGCCGGTTCGCGCCTGCTGGTGGAGCGCTCGATCAAGGACAAGTTCGTGCCCATGGTGGTCGAGGCGATCAAGGCCTGGAAACCGGGCAACCCGCTGGACCCGGCCACCAACGTCGGCGCCCTGGTGGACACTACCCAGATGAACAACGTGCTGGCCTACATCCAGGCCGGCCATGACGATGGCGCCAAGCTGGTGGCCGGCGGCAATCGCGTGCTCGAGGAAACCGGCGGCACCTACGTCGAGCCGACCATCTTCGACGGCGTGGACAACGCCATGCGCATCGCCAAGGAAGAGATCTTCGGCCCAGTGCTCTCGGTCATCGCCTTCGATGACGCGGAAGAAGCCGTCGCCATCGCCAACGACACCATCTACGGCCTGGCTGCCGGGGTCTGGACCAGCAACCTGTCCAAGGCCCACCTGGTGTCCAAGGCCCTGCGTGCCGGCAGCGTCTGGGTCAACCAGTACGACGGCGGCGACATGACCGCGCCCTTCGGCGGCTTCAAGCAGTCCGGCAACGGCCGCGACAAGTCGCTGCACGCGTTCGACAAGTACACGGAGCTCAAAGCCACCTGGATCAAGCTCTGACATCGGGCGGGTAACCGCCCAAGGTCCGCCCTTCCCCAGGGAGGGGCCGGCTCTTTCGAGCCACACCTGCGGCCGGGTTTCCTTTACAGGAACCCGGCCGTTTTGCTTTTTCACCTGCAATGGAGGGCTTGGGCAATGCGTTGGGGTACCTACTTCGCCGTCTGCGGCGCGGTCATCAGCATCGGGCTCGCCCTTGGCGTGACCATGCCGCTGGTGTCGCTGCGGCTGGAGAGTTGGGGTTACGACACCTTCGCCATCGGCGTGATGGCTGCGACCCCGGCTGTGGGCGTGTTGCTCGGCGCCGTCCTGGCCGGGCGCCTGGCGGCACGCCTGGGCACCACCACTCTGATGCAGCTGTGCCTGCTGGTGGGCGCCCTGTCGGTGGCCCTGCTGGCGCTGGTGCAGAGCTATCCGGTCTGGGTAGTGCTGCGCCTGCTGATTGGCGTGGCCCTGACGGTGGTGTTCATCCTCGGCGAAAGCTGGATCAACCAGTTGGCGGTGGAGCAGTGGCGCGGCCGCCTGGTGGCGCTCTACGGCACCGGCTATGCCTTGAGCCAGCTCTCCGGCCCGCTGCTGCTCAGCGCCCTGGGTACCGGCAACGACCTCGGCTTCTGGACCGGTACCGGCCTGCTGGTGGGCGGCTCGCTGCTCCTCCTCGGCCGTACCGGCGCGCCCAGCGTCGATGCCCACAGCGCCTCGGGACGGGGCCTCTGGTCGTTCTGCATGCGCCTGCCGACCATCGCCTGGGCCGTGGTGCTGTTCGCCGCCTTCGAGGCCATGATGCTGACCCTCCTGCCGATCTACGGCCTGCGCCAGGGATTCACCCAGGACGTGGCGCTGCTGATGGCCAGTGTGGTCGTGGTGGGGGATGCCGCCCTGCAGTTGCCCATCGGCTGGCTGGCCGACCGCATGTCCCGACGCACCCTGTTCCGCGTCTGCGGCGTGGCCTTGCTCATCAGTAGCCTGGCGATACCGGTGCTGCTGCATACCGTGCTGATCTGGCCGACCTGGGTGCTGTTCGGCGCCAGCGCAGGCGGTCTCTTCACCCTGGCGCTGATCCTGATCGGCGAACGCTATCGCGATGACGAACTGGTGCGGGCCAACGCCCATATCGCCCAGCTCTGGGGGATAGGCTGCCTGGTCGGGCCGCTGGTGACCGGTGCCGTGAGCCAGTGGGCGACCGGTCACGCGCTGCCGTTGATGATGGCGCTCGGCGCTGCCGGATTCGTCTGGCTGGCCTGGACTCGGGAGCTGTTCGAAGACGGCGTGGAAGCCGTTGGCGACCAGGGGTAGTGGAGTGGGGCCGCGTTGCGGCCCTTCGCGAATGAATTCGCCCCCACAGGGTTCGGACGGTGGTGGATCGGCGCTTGTGTAGGGTGGAAATCCGCGTGGCGGATTTCCACCAAAGGGGATCAGGCGATCCCCGCCGCTTCCTTCAGCCGATACCAGAGCATGCCCAGGGCCAGCAGCGGCGAGCGCAGGTGGCGACCGCCCGGGAAGGTGATGTGGGGCACCTTGGAAAACACATCGAAGCCCTGGCTCTGCTCACCGCAGATGGCTTCGGCCAGCAGCTTGCCGGCCAGGTGGGTGGCGTTCACTCCGTGGCCGGAATAGGCCTGGGCGAAGTAGACATTGGGTTGGTCCGGCAGCCGGCCGATCTGCGGCAGGCGGTTGGCGCCGATGCCGATCATGCCGCCCCATTGGTAGTCGATGCGCACATTCTTCAGCTGCGGGAATACTTCGAGCATCTTCGGCCGCATGTAAGCGCCGATATCCGCCGGGTCGCGTCCGGAGTAGTGGCAGGCGCCGCCGAACAGCAGGCGGTTGTCGGCCGAGAGGCGGTAATAGTCCAGGGCCACGCGCTGGTCGCAGACCGCCATGTTCTGCGGCAGCAGTTCATGGGCCAGTTCGGCCGGCAGCGGCTCGGTGGCGATCACGTAGCTGCCGGCGGGCAGCACCTTGCCACCAAGGGCCGGGTTGAGGTCATTCATGTAGGCGTTGCAGCCCAGCACCAGGGTCTTGGCGCGGACATGGCCCTGGGCGGTATGCACCTTCAGCTCGGGGCCGTAGTCGATGCGAGTGACCGCCGAATGCTCGAACAGGCGGGCGCCCAGTTGGGTCGCCGCGACGGCCTCGCCGAAGGCCAGGTTGAGCGGATGCAGATGGCCGGAACCCATATCGATCAGGCCGCCGACGTAGCGGTCCGAGCCCACCACGCTGCGCATCTCGTGCGGTTGCACCAGGCGCAGCTCATGGCGGTAGCCGAGGCCCTTGAGCTCCTCCATGTCCTCGGCGAAGCCAGCCAGGTCGCGCGGCCGGTTGGCCAGGTCGCAGTAGCCCCAGGTCAGGTCGCAGTCGATGGCGAACTCCTCGACACGCTGGCGGACGATCTCCACCGCTTCCAGGCCCATCAGCTTGAGCGCGCGCACGCCGTCCGCGCCGATCACCGGCTCGAACTGCTCGACGCCGTGGCCGACGCCACGGATCAACTGCCCGCCGTTGCGCCCACTGGCGCCCCAGCCGATCTGCCGGGCCTCCAGCAGCACCACCGAGAGGCCGCGGCGAGCCAGCTCGATCGCCGTGTTCAGCCCCGAGAAACCGCCACCGACAATGCACACGTCGGCCAACTCCTCACCCGCCAGCGGCGGGTAGTCGATGCGCCGGTTGGCGCTCGCTGCGTAATAGGAGGGGGCGTGCCGTTCGGTATGCACCGGGTTGCGAACGCGGGCGTTCATGTGCGAAATCCTGATTTTATTGTGTGGAAAATTTTACGCTCGTGCAGGATAAGGCGAACCCCTCGGCAATGCCAAGGGGTTTGGACCGCGAGTACCAAATCAGTGGGAAATCAGTCGGGAATCGGCAGGTTCAGCGATTCCTTCACCTCTTCCATGACGATGTAGGACTTGGATTCGCGCACATGGGGCAGCTTCAGCAGGATGTCGCCGAGCAGCTTGCGGTACGAGGCCATCTCGTTGATCCGCGCCTTCACCAGGTAGTCGAAGTCGCCCGACACCAGGTGGCACTCCAGCACATGGGGCAGCTTGAGCACGGCGCGGCGGAAGTCCTCGAAGGTGTCGCCGGACTTGTAGTCCAGGCTGATCTCGACGAACACCAGCAGGCTGGCCTTCAGGTGCTGCGGATTCAGCCGGGCGTTGTAGCCGAGGATGATGCCCTCGCGCTCCAGGCGGCGGACCCGCTCGGTGCAGGGCGTGGTGGAAAGCCCCACGCGCTCGCCGAGTTCGGTGAAGGAGATGCGGCCGTCCTCCTGCAGGATTCGTAAAATATTCCGGTCTATCTTGTCCAATTCACGCCGGGATTGATGCTGGGTGCGCATGGTGGATGCCCCTCCGCTGGAGCGCATTCTGCCGAGAATTATCGCCAAATATAGCTAGTTATATAGTGAATATCACTGGTGTCGTCTTCCTATACTTCGCGCCATCGACGCTCAAGATAACAAACGCAGCGGTTTCCCCGCCGCGACTGGAGACAGACATGCGAGTGATGGTCCTTGGCAGTGGTGTGATCGGTACGACTAGCGCCTATTACCTGGCCCAAGCAGGGTTCGAGGTGGTCGTGGTTGACCGCCAGAACGCTGTGGCCATGGAAACCAGCTTTGCCAACGCCGGCCAGGTTTCCCCGGGCTATGCCTCGCCCTGGGCGGCGCCCGGCGTGCCGCTGAAGGCCGTCAAGTGGATGCTGCAGCAGCACGCGCCGCTGGCCATCAGGACCACCAGCGACATCGACCAGTACCTGTGGATGACGCAGATGCTGCGCAACTGCACCGCGGCCCGCTATGCGGTGAACAAGGAGCGCATGGTGCGTCTGTCCGAGTACAGCCGCGACTGCCTCGACGAGCTGCGCGCTGAAACCGGCATCAGCTATGAAGGCCGCTCGCTCGGTACCACCCAGCTGTTCCGCACCCAGGCCCAGGTCGACGCCGCTGCCAAGGACATCGCCGTGCTCGAGGCTTCCGGCGTGCCCTACGAGTTGCTCGACCGCGACGGTATCGTCCGCGTCGAACCAGCCCTGGCCAACGTCAAGCACAAGTTGGCCGGCGCCTTGCGCCTGCCCAACGACCAGACCGGCGACTGCCAGATGTTCACCACCCGCCTCGCCGAGATGGCGGTGAAGCTGGGCGTCGAATTCCGTTTCGGGCAGAACATCGAGGGCCTGGACTTCGCCGGTGACCGCATCAATGGTGTGTGGATCGACGGCAAGCTGGAAACCGCCGACCGCTACGTGCTCGCCCTTGGCAGCTACACCCCGCAGCTGCTCAAGCCGCTGGGCATCAAGGCGCCGGTCTATCCGCTCAAGGGCTATTCGCTGACCGTGCCGATCACCAACCCGGACATGGCGCCAACCTCGACCATCCTGGACGAGACCTACAAGGTGGCCATCACCCGTTTCGACAACCGCATCCGCGTGGGCGGCATGGCCGAGATCACTGGCTTCAATCTGGACCTGAATCCAGCTCGCCGCGACACCCTGGAAATGATCACCGCCGACCTCTACCCGGAAGGTGGCGACCTGACCCAGGCCAGCTTCTGGACCGGCCTGCGTCCGGCGACCCCGGACGGCACCCCGATCGTGGGCGCCACGCCGTTCCGCAACCTGTTCCTCAACACCGGACACGGTACCCTTGGCTGGACCATGGCCTGCGGCTCCGGTCGCCTGCTCGCCGACCTGATGGCGCGCAAGCGTCCGCAGATCAGCGCCGAAGGCCTGGACATCTTCCGTTATGGCAATTCCAAGGAGACCCCGAACAATGTCAATCCAGCGCCTGCGCACTGAAACCCGCTACAGCGAAATCGTCATCCACAACGGCACGGTCTACCTGGCCGGCCAACTGGATGAGAACCATGGCGAGGGTATCGGCCAGCAGACCCGCGAGACCCTGGCCGCCATCGACCGCATGCTGGAAGAGGCCGGCACCGACAAGAGCCGCATCCTGTCGGTGACCATCTACCTCAAGGACATGGCCGCCGACTACGCCGCGATGAACGCGGTGTGGGACGCCTGGGTGCCGAAAGGCGCCGCCCCGGCCCGCGCCTGCGTCGAGGCGGCGATGTACTCGCCCGACGTGCTGGTGGAGATGACCGTCATCGCCGCCCTGCCTTAAGTTTCTTGCTCAGCCCGGCGTTCGCGCCGGGTTTTTTCCACCAGCCCAAATAGAAGAAGCCTTCGCCATGCGTCCCGCCCGTGCCCTGATCGATTTCGAAGCCCTTCGCCACAACTACCGTCTCGCCCGCGAAGTCAGCGGCGCCAAGGCCCTGGCCGTGGTCAAGGCCGATGCCTATGGCCATGGTGCGGTGCGCTGCGCCGAGGCTTTGGAGGCCGAAGCCAACGGCTTTGCCGTGGCCTGCATCGAGGAAGCGCTACAGCTGCGCGCGGCGGGGATCCGCAAGCCGATCCTGCTGCTGGAAGGCTTCTTCGAGGCTGACGAACTGGAGCTGATCCAGGAACATGATTTCTGGACCGTGGTGCACGCCAACTGGCAACTCGAGGCCATCGAACGTGCCAGCCTGCGCAAGCCGCTGACCGTCTGGCTCAAGCTCGACTCCGGCATGCACCGGGTCGGCCTGCACCCGGCTGAATACCGCGACGCCTACCAGCGCCTGAAGGCCAGCGGCAAGGTGGAAAAGATCGTGCTGATGAGCCACTTCGCCCGCGCCGACGAGCTGGACTGCGCCAGCAGCGCCGAACAAGTGGCAGTGTTCGAACAGGCCCGCGCCGGCCTTGCCGACGAAGTCAGCCTGCGCAATTCGCCGGCCCTGCTCGGCTGGCCGCAAGTGCCCAGCGACTGGGTACGCCCCGGCATCATGCTCTACGGCGCCACCCCCTTCGAGCAGGCCCACCCCCTGGCGGAGCGCCTGAAACCCGTGATGACCCTGGAATCCAGGGTCATCAGCGTGCGCGAACTGCCCGCCGGCCAGCCAGTCGGCTATGGCGCGAAGTTCGTCACCGAACGTCCCACCCGCGTCGGCGTGGTCGCCATGGGCTATGCCGATGGCTACCCGCGTCACGCCCCCACCGGCACCCCGGTGAGCATCGACGGCCAGCCAAGCCGGTTGATCGGCCGCGTGTCCATGGACATGCTCACGGTCGATCTCAGCGACCTGCCCCAGGCGGGGCTGGGCAGCCGTGTCGAGCTCTGGGGCAAACAGGTTCTGGCCAGCGAAGTGGCGGCCCAGGCGGGCACCATTCCCTACCAGATCTTCTGCAACCTGCGCCGGGTGCCGCTCGTCTACGACTGATCTCAAGTGATCAGGAAATCGATCGGTTCACCGACGTTATCCGCCAAGTACCTGCTTTTACTGAGATTTTACTTGGGACGGGGAAAGTTCGCGCAGTATTGACGACCGAAGTGTTGTAAATACTGAACGCTGTTGCCATGATACGGCGACCGTGAATACCCCTGATCCCCAAGGAGGATCCCGCCATTGGACGTCGGTGTTCGACTGCAAGCCATCCGCAAGCTGAAAGGCCTTTCCCAGCGTGAACTCGCCAAACGGGCGGGCGTCACCAACAGCACGATTTCCATGATCGAGAAAAACAGCGTCAGCCCTTCCATCAGCTCGCTGAAGAAGGTGCTGGGGGGTATTCCCATGTCGCTGGTGGAGTTCTTCTCGCTCGACCTGGAGCAGGAAAACCAGACCCAGGTGGTCTACCGGGCCTCCGAACTCACCGATATCTGCAGCGGCGCCATCACCATGAAGCTGGTGGGCAAGGCCCATCCCAGCCGCGCCCTGGCCTTCCTCGACGAGACCTATCCGCCGGGTACCGACACCGGTGACGAGATGTACGCCCATGATGGCGAAGAGGCCGGCATGCTGGTGGAAGGCCGTCTGGAGCTGACCATAGGCAACGAGGTGTACATCCTCGAACCGGGCGACAGCTACTACTTCGAAAGCAGCAAGCCACACCGCTTCCGCAATCCCTTCGATGCCCCTGCGCGCCTGATCAGCGCCACCACGCCGGCGAACTTCTGAATTCCGCAACCGCCACGCCCATTTCCCTGCGACAAGTTGGGTTGTTTCAGCGTGGCGGACTAACCGTATATACTTGCGCCCGCCCGCGAAACCGTGGCCGCGGGCGATACTAGCCACGATGAGGGTGTAAGGGTGAACCTAATCAAGAAGATGCTGGCGGCCCATGCTGCCGTATTGGCCCTGTGGGCTGTTAGCGCCCAGGCCGCGACCGACGAGGCCATTGCCGAGCGCATCAAGCCGGTGGGCGAGGTCTGCGTACAGGGTCAGGAATGCAAGGGCGTTGGCGCCGTAACCGCAGCCGCTGGCGGCGGTGCTCGCACGCCGGACGACATCATCGCCAAGCACTGTGGCGCCTGCCACACCGCTGGCGTGCTGGGCGCGCCGAAGATCGGCGACGGCGCAGCGTGGAAAGAGCGCGCCACTAAAGAAGGTGGTGTCGATGGTCTGCTGGCCAAGGCAATCTCCGGCGTCAACAGCATGCCGCCGAAGGGCACCTGCGCCGACTGCAGCGATGATGAGCTGAAAGGCGCCATCAAGAAGATGTCCGGCCTGTAACAGTCCCGACACCGACGAAAAAGCCGCCCAAGGGCGGCTTTTTTGTGCCTGTTCGCTGCGACCTGTTGTCGCAGCCATCGTCCGGTCCGTCCGCAATCGATGAAGCGACCGCTCCGAACTCAGTCGAGGAAGGTCACTTGGCCGTCGGCCAGGGATGCGATCCGCGCCAGGGATTCGATCCGGTAACCCTCGCTTTCCAGCAGGGCACGGCCTTCCTGGAAGGACTTCTCGATCACGATGCCGATGCCGGCAATGCTCGCGCCCGCCTGCTGGATCAGGTCGATCAGCGCCTTGGCGGCGTGGCCGTTGGCGAGGAAGTCGTCGATCACCAGCACCTTGTCCGCAGCGGTCAGGTGCCGGGCCGAGATGGCGATGGTGCTCTCGGTCTGCTTGGTGAAGGAGAACACCTTGGAGATCAGCAGGTCGGTCTTCAGGGTCAGCGACTGAAACTTGCGGGCGAAGATCACCGGCACGCCCAGTTCCAGGCCGGCCATCACCGCCGGGGCTATCCCCGAGGCTTCGATGGTGACGATCTTGGTGATGCCCTGCCCGCGGAAGCGTTCGGCGAACTCATGGCCGACCTGCTGCATCAGGCGCGGGTCGATCTGGTGGTTGAGGAAGGCGTCGACCTTCAGTACCTGGTCGGACAGTACGATGCCCTCTTCACGAATCTTCTGTTTCAGCGCTTCCACGCCCTTACCCTCATTTGTAGCCCGGTCTGTGCCGGGGTGCTTTGGTTACGACTTCTTCAGCATGGCACGGATGTCGGCCAGGGCCGTGTTGCCGCGCGCGGCCTTCACTTCCACTGGCGCGTCTTCCATGCCTTCCCATTCCAGGTCTTCCTGGGGCAATTCCTCGAGGAACCGGCTGGGGGAGCAATCGATGATTTCGCCGTACTGCTTGCGCTTGGCGGCGAAGGTCATGGCCAGGTTCTGCCGCGCGCGGGTGATGCCCACGTAGGCCAGGCGGCGTTCTTCTTCGATGGTGTCGGCTTCGATACTGGAGCGGTGGGGGAGGATCTCCTCCTCCACGCCCATGATGAAGACATAGGGGAACTCCAGGCCCTTGGAGGCGTGCAGGGTCATCATCTGCACGCCATCGGCGCCGTCTTCCTCTTCCTGCTGGCGCTCGAGCATGTCGCGCAGCACCAGCTTGGCGATGGCTTCCTCGATAGTCATGCCGCCTTCCTCGTCCCGCTCGAGGGTGTTCTTCAACGCCTCGACGAGGAACCAGACGTTACCCATGCGGAAATCGGCGACCTTGTCGCTGGAAGCGTTCTGGCGTATCCAGTTCTCGTAGTCGATGTCCATCACCATGCTGCGCAGCGCGGCGATGGGGTCGTTCTGCGCGCACTGCTGGCGCACCCCGTCCATGAAGCGCTTGAAGCGCTGCAGGCGCTCGGTGAAGCGGCCGTCCAGGTGCTCGGCCAGGCCCATCTCGTCGCTGGCCGCGTACATCGAGATGCCGCGCTCGGTGGCGTAGTTGCCGAGCTTCTCCAGGGTGGTGGAGCCGATTTCCCGGCGCGGCACGTTGATCACCCGGAGGAAGGCGTTGTCGTCGTCCGGGTTCACCAGCAGGCGGAAGTAGGACATCAGGTCCTTCACTTCCTGGCGGCCAAAGAAGCTGGTGCCGCCGGACAGGCGATAGGGCACCTGGTGGTGCTGGAGCTTGAGCTCCATCAGCTTGGCCTGGTGGTTGCCCCGGTAAAGGATGGCGAACTCACTGTAAGGGCGCTGGGTGCGCAGGTGCAGGGTGAGGATTTCCATGGCGATGCGCTCGGCCTCGGCGTCCTCGTTGCGGCAGCGGATCACCCGGATCGGGTCGCCCACGCCCATCTCGCTCCACAGCTGCTTCTCGAACACGTGGGGGTTGTTGGCGATGAGGATGTTGGCGCATTTGAGGATGCGGCTGGTGGAGCGGTAGTTCTGCTCCAGCATCACCACCTTAAGCGACGGGAAATCTTCCTTCAGCTGCATCAGGTTTTCCGGGCGCGCACCGCGCCAGGCGTAGATCGACTGGTCGTCGTCACCCACCACGGTGAACTGCGCGCGGTGCTGCACCAGCAGCTTCACCAGCAGGTACTGGCTGGCGTTGGTGTCCTGGTATTCGTCCACCAGCATGTAGCGCACGCGCTGCTGCCACTTTTCCAGGATGTCGGGGTTGTCCTGGAACAGCTTCACCGGCATCAGGATCAGGTCGTCGAAGTCCACCGCGTTGTACGCCTTGAGCGTGCGCTGGTAGTGCAGGTAGACGACGGCGGCGGTCTGCTCCTTCGGGTTGCGCGCCTTGGCCAGCGCCTCCTCCGGCATGATCAGGTCGTTCTTCCAGTTGCCGATGTAGCCCTTGATCTCGTCGACACCATCATCCCCGGCATATTCCTTCTGCATGATGTCGGTCAGCAGCGCCTTGATGTCCGACTCGTCGAAGATCGAGAACCCCGGCTTGTAGCCCAGGCGCGAGTGCTCCTTGCGGATGATGTTCAGGCCGAGGTTGTGGAAGGTCGAGACCGTCAGGCCCTTGCCCTCGCTGCCGCGCAGGAGGGAGCTGACGCGCTCCTTCATCTCGCGCGCCGCCTTGTTGGTGAAGGTCACCGCGACGATGTGCTGCGCGCGGATGCCGCACTGCTGCACCAGGTAGGCGATCTTGCGGGTGATCACGCTGGTCTTGCCGGAGCCGGCGCCGGCGAGCACCAGGAGCGGACCACCGACGAAGTTCACGGCTTCCTGCTGCCGGGGGTTGAGTCGGGACATGCTGGGGCTGGATCAAGGCGAATGGCCGCGCATTCTAGCAGGCCGGCCGGGGTGTACCGAAGTACCTCTGGGCAACTGTGACGCATCGCCCCTTGCCGGTGGGTAGTGCTTGGAAAATTCCGTGCAAGCAGTACGATGGTCCCGCCTGTGCCGGCGTTCCGGGAAGGCTGCGCAGGGACGCGTGGAAAGAATGACGCCAGAAATGGCGCAACCCGGCGCGAAAGCGCCGTAGTCTCTGTGACCCTGGGGAGGTCATTTGTCCGCGCTCGTTGAGCCCATGCGCATGCTCCTGCTGGCGGATACGCCGGCCTGGGCGGAACCCCTACGCGAGCTGCTGGCCGCGATGGGCAGCGCGTCCCCGTTGATCACCGCGGGCTCCTGGGATGCCGCCAGCAGCGTGGCGGACGAACTCGACTGCTCCCTGGTGTTCTGCACCCCGCGCCTGCTTCCGGCCGCCGGGCGTTGCCCGCTGCCGATCATCCTGCTGCTGGAGGAGGAGCCCTTTGATGCACCCCAGGGGGTAAGCGACTGGCTGGTGCGTGAACACCTCAACACCGACACCCTGCGTCGCACCCTCCGCCATGTGCGCGAGCGGCGCAACCTGCAGCACGCCCTGGAACGCCTGGCCGAACAGGACCCGCTCACCGGCATCGCCAACCGCCAGGGATTCCAGACCCTGCTGGCGGCGCGTCTTGTGGAATACGAAGGGTGTGGCCTGGCCCTCGGCCACCTGGACCTGGACAACTTCCGCCACGCCAACGACTCCCTCGGCTATCAGGCCGGCGACCGCCTGATCCTGCAGGTGGTGGCGCGGCTCAAAGGGCAGCTGCGCGCCGGCGACCAGCTGGCGCGCCTGGGGGGCGATGAGTTCGCCCTGCTGCTGGACGTCCGTCGTGACCCGACCCGCGCCGAACAGGTCGCCGAACGCATCGCCGAAGCCCTGGCCGAGCCCTACCAGGTGGACGGCGAAAGCCTGCTGCTGGGCTGTAGCCTCGGCATCGCCCACTCCCGCGCCAGCCAAGGCGCCGATCCGCTGATGTGGCACGCCCATATCGCCATGCAGCAAGCCAAGGCCAGCCAGGGCTGCACCTTCCATGTGTTCGATGAGCGCATCAACCGCAGCGCACGCAGCCAAGCTGACCTGGAGAGCGAGTTGCGCCGCGCCCTGCGCCGCGACGAGCTGGAGCTTCACTACCAGCCGCGACTCTGTCTGAAGACGGGCAACATCCTCGGCCTGGAGGCCCTGGTGCGCTGGCGCCACGCCGAGCGCGGGCTGCTCACCCCCAATGAATTCGTGCCGCTCGCCGAGGAAAGCGGGCTGATCGTGCCGCTCGGCTACTGGGTAATCTCCCGCGCCCTGCGAGACATGCAATGGCTGCGCGGGCGCGGCCTGCCGCCGCTGCACATGGCAGTGAACCTGTCGTTCCGGCAGTTCCAGGACAGCCAGCTGCTGACCACTCTGAGCCGGCTGATCCACGAGCGCGGCGTGGATGCCCGCTGGCTGGAGTTCGAACTCACCGAAACCGCGATCATGCGCCGCAGCGAACAAGTCCGGCAGACCATGGACGCACTGGGCCAGCTGGGTGTGCGCTTCTCCCTGGATGACTTCGGTACCGGCTTCTCCTCCTTCGTCCACCTCAACAGCCTGCCCATCGCCTTGCTGAAGATCGACAGGAGCTTCGTCGGCGGCATGGACGACCGGCCGGAAAACCGCCAGTTGGTGAAGGCCATGATCAACCTGGCGCAGAACCTCAAGCTGGAGGTGGTGGCCGAGGGTGTGGAAAACTCCGAGCAGCTGGCGCTGCTGCGCCAGTTCGGCTGCGACCAGGCCCAGGGCTACTGGATCAGCCGCCCCCTGCCGCTGGCCGAGCTGGCGCGCTTCCTGGTATTCAGCCCGCGCCGGCCGCACCTGGCCACCCAGGAGTCCTGACGGCACTGGAGCTCTGCCCAACCTTCGAGGCTCCCCGTAGGGTGCGCTGTGCGCACCGATGACTTTCGCGCGGGGGAATCGGCCGTGCCCGGTGCGCGCGGCGCACCCTACCGTGGAGGCCGTGCGGGGTCACCGGTGCGCGCCAACTCCCGATTGAATTCATTTCCGTAGGATGGGTGGAGCTTGCGATACCCATCAGCCTTGTCCGCAGGGTATCGCTCCGCTCGCGGAACGCCGCCCGACCCATCCTGCGAACTGGACCGTAGGGTGCGCTGTGCGCACCGATGACTTTCGCGCGGGGGAATCGGCCGTGCCCGGTGCGCGCGGCGCACCCTACCGTGGAGACCGTGCGGGGTTACTGGTGCGCGCCAATTCCCGACACTTCCACTGAATTCATTTCCGACCGCAGCAACCGCGCCGTCTTCCATTCGAAGCCCAGGGTCAGCCCCAGCGCCGCGCAGGCCAGGCCCAGGGCCAGGCCCCACCACACGCCCTCGGCGCCCCAGCCCAGGGGGAAGGCCAGCAGCCAGGCCGCCGGCGCGCCCACCAGCCAGTAGCAGCCGAGGCCGACCAGGAAGGTGGTCTTGGCGTCCTTGAGGCCGCGGATGGCGCCCATGGCGATGGTCTGGGTGCCGTCGAACAGCTCGAACCAGGCGGCCACCGCCAGCAGGCTCACGGCTAGCCGCACCACCTCCTGGTACTCGGCCGCGTGGCGATCGAGGAATAGCCCCACCACCCACTCCGGCGCTACCCAGAACAGCGCCGCGAAGGCCAACATGCAGCCGGCGCCGAAGCCGATGCCCAGGCGCCCCGCGCGGCGCGCTTCCTCCAGCCGGCCGGCGCCATAGTGCTGGCCGATGCGGAAGGTCACGGCATAGGAAATCCCCACCGGCACCATGAAGGCCACATACACCGACATGATCGCGATCTGGTGCGCGGCCAGCGACAGGCTGCCCAGCGCCCCCATGCACAAGGCGGCGAAAGCGAACAGGCCCGATTCCACCGCGTAAGTGCCGCCGATGGGCAGGCCCAGGCGCAGCAACTCCTTGAGGTCGTCCAGGCGCGGTTCGAACAGTCCCTGGCGCAACGAGTAGGCGGCATAGGCCGGATGGCGGGTGACGTGCCAGGCCAGCAGCAGGGCCATGACGTTCATCACCAGCGCGGTGACCAGGCCGATGCCGGCCAGGCCCAGTTGCGGCAAGCCGAACCAACCGTGGATCAGTACATAGTTGAGGGCGAAGTTGGCCAGCGCGCCGCCGATGCTGATCGCCATCACCGGGCCGGGCCTGCCGATGGCGCTGGTGAAGCCGCGCAGGGCCATGAAGCTCATGTAGCCGGGCAGGGCGAACACCAGGGTGGAGAGGAAGCGCATGCCGCCTTCGATGTTCTGCGGCTCTTGGCCAAAGCGCAGCAGCAGCGGTTCGAGGTTCCACAGCAAGAGGCCGGCGGCCAGCGCCAGTCCCCAGCCGAGCCACAGCCCGGCCTGGGTCAGGCGCGCCGCACTCATTGTGTCATTCGCGCCATGGCGGATCGCGACCAGGTTGCCCACGGCGGCGATCACGCCGACGCAGAAGATCGACACGAAGGAATAGCTGGCCGCGCCCAGGCCGCCGGCGGCGAGTTCCGCCGGACCGAGCAGGCCCATCATCACGGTATCGGTGAAGACCATCAGCACGTGCGCCAGCTGGGCGGCGATCAGCGGGCCGGCCAGGCGCAGGATGGCCAGCAGTTCATTGCGTATGCTCTGGGGCATGAGTAAGGCTCACTGTCTCGGAGGGCCGGCCGATTCCCTCGGCCGGCTTGGAATTCGCCAATTCTCCGAGCCTTGAACATCAGGCACAAAAGGAAAAAAATGATGCCACTCATGACTTTGACTCATGGATGGCCTCATGTCCCGCCGCTTGCCCCCGCTTTACGCCTTGCGTGCCTTCGAGGCCGCAGCCCGCCATGCCTCCTTCACCCGCGCCGCGGAAGAGCTGGCCATCACCCAGAGTGCGGTGAGCCGGCATATCCGCACCCTGGAGGAACATTTCTCCTGCCGCCTGTTCGAGCGCCAGGGACGCAGCCTGCAACTCACCGAACCGGCGCGGATGCTCTTGCCTGGCCTGCGCGAGGGCTTCGACTCCCTGGAACGGGCCTGCATCACCCTGCGGATCGACGACGCCACCTTGCGCCTGAAGGCGCCTTCCACCCTGACCATGCGCTGGCTGCTGTCGCGCCTGTCGCGCTTCCGGCACCTGAACGAGGACATCGAGGTGCAGCTCACCAGCGCCTGGATGGATGTGGACAAGGTCGACTTCCAGCACGAGCCCTTCGACTGCGCGGTGCTGCTCAGCGACGGCCATTTCAACCAGGACTGGGAAGTGACCCTGCTGTTCAGCGAATGGCTGATCCCGGTCTGCGAGCCATCCCAGGCGGCCGAGCCCTGGAGCCTGGAGCGCCTGCAGCAAACCGAATTGCTGCACCCCACGCCCGACCGCCGCGACTGGCGGCGCTGGCTGCAGCGCATGGAGCTGGGCGAAGAGATTTCGCTGAAGGGCGGCCAGGTATTCGACACCCTGGAACTGGGCATAGTCGCCGCAGCCCGGGGCTATGGCGTGTCCATCGGCGACCTGGTGATGGTGGCCGAAGATGTTGCCCAAGGCCGCATCGGCCTGCCCTGGCCGACGGCGGTGGCGAGCGGCGACAGCTACTACCTGGCCTGGCCCCGCGCCCGCAGCGGCCAGGACCGCCTGCGCCGGTTGCGCGACTTCCTCCAGGCCGAAGTGGCGGCCATGGTCCTGCCGAAGGTGGAGTTGCTGGGCTAGGTGGAATCGCCAAATCGCAGCCCGGATGAAATCCGGGAGCGGCGGTTGGATTTCCCCGGATTTCATCCGGGCTACCGACTACAGGTGGCCTCGCCCCACGTAGGATGGGTCGGGCGGCGTTCCGCGAGCGGAGCGATACCCATGCGGACAGGGCTGATGGATATCGCAAGTTCGCTCTCACCGGTGATCCAGTTGTAATCGACACCTCGGTAGGACGTGGATCAAGTGTTGGAATAGTGCCGCTTACGCCAGGCCCACCAATCACTTGTAGTAGATGTCCACTGACGCCGAGGCATTGAACGGGCCGATGATCGCCTCGTTGCTGGTCCATTTCAGCCGGGCCAGGAAGTTCTGCGGTATTTGTCCGTTACTGGCGGTATTGGCCATCAGGAGAAATTCCTTGTTGAACGGAATGCGAGCGAGCGTCTCCTTACGGAACAACTGAATGCCGACGGATGAGTTGTCGTTCGGTATCAGGGTGTAGCCGTCCTTTGCCTTGGCATTGATCGGTGTGAGCTGGGCGCCAAGGCCATAGACGCTGGAGCAGGGTTTGTTAACGGTGATGGTCAGCGGCAGTTCCTTTATCTCTTTGCCTGCTTCGGCCAGGCTCGGGTGGATGTGGCCGAAGTAGACCGTTTCGGGGGAAATGCTCAGGGTCGCGCCGCAGGCGATGTAGCGCATGTTGCTCAGGCCATTCACATACATGCGGAAGTTCTTGTCGAGGTGGTCGTTCATACCGCCGACGCCGTCCAGTTGGAAGGCGCCGTAAGCACCGACGACCCCTGTCAGCTTGCCTTCCTTGCCTGTACTCGGTGCGCTGCGTTTGGAAACGAAGAAGCTGTAGCTCAACTGTTTCGTAATGGCCTTGTCCGGGCACCCGTTGCCACCTGGCGCGGTGTTCGTGCCGCAATAGAAGTAGAAATACTCGAGTTTCTTCCGGCAACGGCCTTGGAACCGCTCCATCCCGTTGTCGCAGTAATAATCATGGCCATCCAATCGAATGCCCAACTCCAGGTCCGGGCCCAATTTGGTGTAACCCGGATCGTCCGGACTCAAATAGAAGTAAACGTATTCACCACTCGCGGAGCGGTCCTGCCAGCAGGTGATACTTATGCTGTATTCCGGCGAACGCCATAACACCGTGTTCTTCGGCAAGGTGTTGGACACGGCAATGGTGGTGTCTATGTAAGCCGTATCAGAGACTTCTCCAGTAATCTGCCAACCGTTTTTGCTGGTGTCTTTCAGGCAGGCCAGGGCGAAGCTCTTCTGGGCCAGCGCAAGCATCAGGCCGAGGAACACCAATCGGATCATGTTCTTCATGTTCGTTTTTCCTTGGGTCAGGAGCGGGGGGAACCCTGGCTTTTCCCGCCAGGTTCGAGTGCCACGTGGTAGGCGCGTGGGTTACCTGCGTCGCTGATGACCTGGTAGTGGAAACCCTCAGGCGGGCAGGTGGGCGTGTCCAGGACGTGCGATGAGAAGGGCGAAAGCATCAAGTGTTCGATCGGCGTGCCACAGCTGCGGCCATCGGGCGCCTTGGCTTCGATATCGCTGAGGGTCAGGTAGTAGGGGGAGGGGTTGCTGACCCTGGTATGGCCTTCGTTCCCTGGCTGCCGTTCCCAAGTCAATGCGGCTCTGGCTGCGTCCGGAGTCATCTGCAGGGCCGGGCGATAGAACAACTTGAAGCGATGCCGGAGGGCGATCTGTAGCACGTTCGGGTCCTTTGGCGCCTTCGGGACTTCCAGCGCGCTGAGCAGAAAGTAGGATTCGCGATCCTCGGGCAGCCCGTGGCCCAGGTAGAAAACATCCACTGTCGCTTTCTGCCGCGCCGGAATTCGCATCAGTGGCGTGGAAAGCGCCATGGGCAGGTCCCGCGCCTCTTCCCCATCTCCCCAGTCGAGGGTGACTTGCGCGAGGGCGGCTTCTTTGTCTTCGTTGGCCAGAGTTATGGTCAGGCGAGCGTCCGCCATGATGAAGCGGCTTTCCCCGTTGAAGGAGAGTTCCGCCCTGGCATTTGTGGATGGCCCTGCCAAGAGTAGAAAGAGCAATGGGAAGAATGAAAAGCGGATTTTGTTAATTGTGCGGAAGTTTAATCCTGATCGAATGCATGTTTTTGTTTGTGCATCTCTTTTTGGGATTTTCCCAAAGAGGTTTATGGCGTCATGTAAATGATGATATTTATGGCTTCTTGAGTTAATTATTTTGGCTTTGCCATTGCAATACATAGGATTAAATGACATCGCAACGTCATGGCGCCATGGTATTGCTATTCCTGAAGATTCACTCCGTATCATAAATGTGAGCTCTGTTTTTCTTGGGTCTTTCGACTTTAAGCTTCATGGCTGAATTGCCAAAAGTTTGCAGTTTTTTCACATTTGGTCTATCGGCTTTCCATTTTTTGGCTTGTAGGAAACGTCTTCCTGATCGTGGAATAGGAGGAAGTTGAATGATTGAATTCGAACCCAACAACTCAAGTAACAGGCGGCGATCTTCACCTATATCGACCGCTTGAAGCGGCCGATCCTGGTCGCCGGCGACACTCCGGCCAGCGGCGGCTACATGCTGCTCAATGGCGCCGCGGAAAACGGCATGCACCTGTGGATCAAACACAAGGCCAAGTACATGGGCCAGGTCAACGGGATGATCAGGGAGCATTCCGCCGTCCAGTCCAAGGCCGGACTGCCGGTGACGGCGGAGAAGAACTGGGTGATCGTGACGCCAGAGCAGATTCAGCAGGGGCATACCTTGTACAGGCTTCAACTCATCGGGCCGGCATGACTGTTTGGTTTGGAGTGGGAGACGGGGCTGCCGAGAACGCGAGCAATTCAAGCTTGGATGTCGGGGCCGTGCGAGACTCCAGCACGGCTACCGGCCAATCCGCCGACGATGGTCGACACTTATCGTGTAGCCAGTTAAAGGGCCGGGGCCAAGCATGTGAGCGTGCAGTCCCCTATCTGCACGATAATGATCCAGTTGTAGCCGATAATGTCGGCACACCATATGGGCAACCAAGTGAGCGTTTTCAAGAAAGTGGCGTGATGGTGTTTATAGAGTGTCGATGACGATTGTCAGTATCGAATCGATTTTCCCTACTGTGAGAGGACTCGATGGATCGCGTTTGAGCTTGGCGTTGAATCGTTGTTTTATCGTCTGACTATCTATATCGAAAGTGCCGTCTTTAAGTTTGAAGGTTCTATTCAAGTCTATCGTTTTTCCGTCTTCGGTTTCTATCTCGATGACCACGCCTGTAGCACAGCCTTTGCACTTTATATCGAGGCTTCCATCGGTGCGGAGATTCGCTGATTCGAAACGAAATGACGCGGCATTGTTGAAGAACTCGGCATTCTGCTGGCTGCCACAGTTGCCTATTCCTAGTTTAAATGGCTTCCTGATAGTGTCGTTGATAATATTGGCTGCGGCTACGAATCCAAAATCAACGGTTTGCTGTACATCGGTAATGCTGCACGGAGTCACCAGCAGTTGGGCGGAGGTGCTAAGTTTCAAAGGGGCCCAGTCAGTACTGTTAGACCCAGCATACCAATAAGATAAAAGCTTGCCCTTCGTGGAGAGGCTTACGTCATGAAGCCCTGGAGCAAGGGTCGTACTGGCTTTGGTTTTCACCAGTTCGGCCAGAACGGGAACACTCATCGCGTGAGAGGAGCCGCGTGATGGCTTCTCTATCTTGAAGACTTCCGACCATCCGCTACAGGATATGTATTCGCCATTTATATTCCTGTAACGAATTCCTATTCCGTCGAGCGGAGTGGGGCAAACGTTACCTGATCCCTCGTTGGGTTTGACTTGTATATAAAAATCATATCTGGAATTCCATATGGAATTCGGTTCGTCAAAACAGGTGATGTTGCCAGACATGGCGATAGTGCCCAGCACTCCATTCAACGGGGTGAGGTTGAAGGGGCGCAAACTAGATAGTTTGACGTTAACTGTGTTGTTCCCCGGTGAAGCGGATGAGCTACTGCGACACACATTGTTTGCTGAGGAGTTTGCATAAGCAAGGGAAGGCAGAAGTAGTAGCGTAAAGCAACCGATGATGAGTCCTTTAATATGCGTCATTTATAAAGTTCCTCTACAAGATTCCAAGCTAATCCCCGCGCACTGCCTATCTTGGCGGCCTTGATGGAGATGCTGGCGGGCAGGGTGATGCCTTTCTCCATATTGGAGTGGTTGGGTGTGCACGTGGCGTAGGCATTGGTCCAGGCCAGGCTCGCGGCGAGGGCCAGGCTGGTCAGCATCAGTTTGTTCAGGACGTTGGGGAACATCGCGTTAACTCCTCGGCCTTCACAGGGGTTGCTCGATGGGGCTAGGACGGCAGGACGCGGCGACCCGTTCGTAGGCCAGCTCCTTGTTCACCGGCGGCAGGGAGTAGTCGATCGTGCAGGCACCCTCGCTCCAGCGGATCGCCAGCCGGCCCTGCTCCTGGATGCCGAACACCAACAGGCGGGACAGGTTGTCCACCATGCCCAGTACCTTGTCCTTCTCGTCATGTGCCTGGGCGCCGAAGGGAATCTTCTGGCCGTTGTCCTGGCTCAGGTCGAACTGCACGCGGCGGCCGGATTCGGCGGCGAAACGGCCCTTGACGATGGCGCCACGGGTCGGCACGACCATCTGCGCGTTGTCGGCGATTTCGGTATCGCTGCCCAGGGTATTGGTGTCCAGGTTCAGCCAGTTGTAGCGGTAGGGCTGGGCATAGGGGACCACGGCGTAACCCTTGCGGTCGGTGCGGACGGACTGGTAGCCCTCGACGCCGACCCCGCGGATTTCCGGTACCTCGACGAGGGCGAAGGTTTCCCCCACCGGCGCGCCGAAAGTCACCCCGCCGCTGTGCAGCACCACGGAACCCGCGGCGCTCAGGTCCATGTGCTTGTTGTCGCGGCCCTGGCTGTAGTTGGCGTTCAGCTTGGATTTCGGGGTATCCCAGCCGATGCCCAGGCTGCCCGAGCTGCCCCCGCGATCGCTGTGGCTGGCCTGGGCGGCGTAGTTGACGGTGTTTCCTTCGTCCAGATAGCCGGTAACGCTGGTCTGCAGGCTGGAGTCGCCATCGTTCGAGGAAATGGCGCTGGCATTGACCCGGTGCGAGCGGGCGCCGCTGCCAAGGGGAATGCTGATGGAGGCGGTGAACTGGGTATCCGACTGCGCCGCCGGGCCGGAGTCCTGGGTGCGGGACATGGAGAGGCTGTAGCTGGCGGAGCGCACACTGCTGCTGTAGCCGAGCTGCCAGCGACGGGTACTGCCCTGGCGGTTCCAGTAGTTGGTTTCGCCTACGCCGAGGAACAGGGAGCTGCGCCCGTTGAGCGTCTGGTTGATGTTCATGTCGAAACGGCTTTTCTGCCGACCCACGCTCGTGCCGCTGATGTAGTCCATGTCCTCCACATGCTGGTTCAGGGTGCGGTAACCCTCGGTGGAGTAGCGGTAGCCGACCATGGTGAAGGTGGTGTCGGTGGCGGCCAGGGTCTTGGCGTACAGGAAGCGCGCGCTCTGGCCCTGGTTCTTGTTGCCGCTGCGGGCCTTGGACTGGCTGTTGGTGACGTCGAAGGACAGGCCGCCGATGGGAGTGTTGACGCCCACGCCGAGGTTGGCCGCGTTGTACTTGTCCGCCACCACCGCGCCGCCGTAGCCGGTGAGGTTGTCGGTCATGCCGTAGACCGCGGTGCCCTGGGTGAAGTTGGGCGAGGCAAGGCCATCGGTCTGGTACTGGCCGGCGGCGAAGCTGTAGCGCAGGTTGCCGCGCCGGGTCATCACCGGCAGGTAGGAGAAGGACTGCTGGAAGCTGCGCTCGCGCCCGTCGGCTTCGATGATCCGGACTTCCAGGTCACCATTGGAGCCGCTGGGGTAGATATCGGTGATCTCGAAGGCCCCCGGCGTCACGCTGGTGGAGTAGATCACGTAGCCGTTCTGGCGCACTTCCACCGTGGCGTTGGTCTCGGCGATGCCGCGTACCACCGGGGCGTACCCGGCCTCGTTGTCGGGCAGCATGCCGATGTCGGAATTGAGTTGCACGCCGCGCATGCGCACGCTGTCGAAGATCTCGCCCGGGCTGTAGAGCTCGCCCACGGCCAGGGTGCCCTTGAGGCGACGGATGTCCCGTTCGGCATAGGTGCGATTGCTGCGGAAGGTGTTGCGCATGCCCGTCCCGCCGGTCAGCGAGGAATCGTTGCGCAGCCGCCAGCCCAACAGGTTGAAGCCGTTGCGCAGGCCGATGTAGCGGTAGTCGCTGGTCCGGCCGTCCTGGATGTTGCGGCTGAAGTTGGTCTGGTAGTTGCTGAACAGGGCGGTGATGCCGTCGTCCCACAGGGCGGGGTCGACGTAGCCGCGGGCATTTCGCCGGACGTAGGCCTGGGGAATGCTGATCATCAGGGCCAGCTCGGTGACCTCGAATTCCACCGAGGCGCCCTGGATGGTGGCGGCGACATCCAGCGGCGCGACGTCTTCCAGGTTCGCCGGGAGGATGTTTTCCCGCATCAGCCGGGCGACATCCACGCCCAGGGATTTCAGCAGGCCCAGCTGGATCAGTGGCCGTACGATGCCGGTCGTGGCATCGGCGGCGAAGTTGATGTCCTGGCGGGTGGCCAGTGCATGGTTCAGGTAGATATCGACGCTGTAGGAGCCCGGCAGCACGCTGCTGCCCTTTTCGAAGTACTCGAGTTCGACCGCTCCGCCGCTCTGGTTCAGGAACAGCTCGTTGAACTCCGCGGCCAGGATGTCGCCCGGCATGGTCAGGCCAAGGGCCAGGAAACAGGACGACCCGGAATAGGCGGCAATCTTGAAATTGAACTTTTTCATGAAATTGGCCATGTAACTATCCCTTGAGTCGAATTCCCCGTGCCGGAGGAAATAACTCTTTTGAAATGTGCTGATTGACTTCAGGCGTTGATATTGGGGCGATGAAACTTGCTATTTAGTTGGCGAGTTCGCTCGTGTGCTTGTCGACTCCGCCATAGTCATTGATGGTTTCGAACTCGACTTTCCGGGAACCGGAAGTGTTGCCGGGGAAGTTCTTGATACCCAGTTCGAGTGTCGACCCCGGCGCGGCCATGTCTGCGTCCACGTCGTAGGACTTGCCGGCGCTGATGAACTTCACTCGGCCGAAGGAAACATGGAAGGCCGAGGTATTGCTCACTTCCAGGCCCTTGCCGGTCAGGCGCCATTTCAGGGCGGCGGGAGCGTCCTCGACTTTTCCCGGCAAGCCGGCGGGGCGATAGAAGAACTTGATCCGCTGGCGCAGGGCGATCTGCAGGGTGTTCTCGGATTTCGCCTTCTGCGGAATTTCCTGTACGTTCAGGCGGAACAGCGATTCCTTGTCGGTCGGCAGGCCTTGCCCGTAGTAGAGGATCCGCAGGTTCTGCTGCTTGTTGCCGCCCAGGCGGCTCAGCGCGGGAGTGATGGCGAACGGAACATCCTGTTTCCCCGTGGCGCCTTCGTCTTCGATCCAGGACTGGATCATGATGTCCTGGCTCGCCTGGTTCTTGACCAGCACCGAGGCCTCTTTGGCGGGGGCGCTGAGTACGACGCGCGTGCTGCCCAGGGTGATGCCGGCCGACGCCAGGCTGGAAACGAGCAGCAGGCAACCACCCAGCAGGATCTTGGAAGACAGTTGATAGCTCATGGTGAACTCGCCTCTGGTGCGGAGGGGGCGAGCCCCCTCCGGTATTGATGGATTAGCGGTAGGTCAGGGTGAAGGGCAGGGTGCCTTCGGCGGTACCCGGCTTGACGTCTTCCACCTTGCCGCTCATGACGTAGCCGGCGCGCAGGTTCATGTCGGCTTTGTAGGTGACGTCCGGCTCGGTGCCGCTCTTGACCAGTTCGGCCTCGAAGACGTCGCTCGAGTTGGCCAGGTTGATGCGGGTGCCGTCGGCCTTGTAGAGGCCGATGCCGACGCCTTTGGCGTCACCGGTGGTCTTCAGCAGGCCGGTGTTGCTGTCGAAGCCGGAGCCGGAAGCCGGGTCGAACTTCAGCTGGACGTGGGTCAGGCCGGTGCCGGTGCCGCCGCAGTCGAGGTTCAGGTTGATGTTGGTGCCGCCCGCGATGCCGCCGCCGGCGGTGCCGCCCAGGGTGTCGATGGAGACCTTGCCGAGTTCGACGTCGATGATCTTGTTGCCTTTTTCACCGCTGACACCGGTACCGGCGCCGCCGGAGATGCCGCAGGAGGCGGCGACAATTTCGCCGGTGAAGTTGATGGTGCCGTCGGCGGCCATTGCGCCGTTGGCCAGGAGGCTGGCGACAGCGGCGGCCAGCAGACTTTTCATGGAGATAGTCACGATAGAACTTCCTTTTGGCTGATTGAGGTTTTTGCGTCGTTGAACTCCTTGGGAGTTGGTTAAATTTTCAAGGAAACTTAGAAGCACATCTATAAAGCCATTCCTACGGGACTACTGGTTTTCTCTCATTGGCTTGTAGGGTTTTTCCTACAAAGTAGGAAATTCATGTTTTTATTTGATCTGTATCAACAGGTGGCGGCAACCAAGTGCCGGATTGAAGTTGGTGCGTAAGTTCTGAATATGGATTTGTGTTTTTCTGAAGGAAGTTTCTGACCGTTCAATACAGTCAGTAATGGCGGAGTTTGGGCGGGTTGATGGCGCGGAAGTTCGCGGTGGGAAAACTCAACCCATCGGCGGGGTCGAGTGGGCAGGGCCGTCCAGGAGGCATTGGACGGCCCTGCGGGTTCGGCAGGTTGGGGCGCGAACCGCTGGGCTAAGGCAACTGGCGCAGGCCGTACTCCAGGCTTGCCGCCGACAGCTCGCCCATTTGGCTGTGCCGCAGCCGGCCCTGCGGGTCGTAGAAGAGTGTGGTGGGCAGGCCGAAGGAACCGGTGGCCTGGCCCAGGCGATTGCCCCTGTCCAGCAGGACTTCCCGGGGCGCCAGGCCTTGCTCGGCCAGGTAGCGGGTCACCGCCTCGGCATGTTCGCCCTGGTTGACCAGCAGGAAGCGCACCTGTGGGCGGGCCTTCTGCGCCGCTTCCAGTACCGGTATTTCGCGGCGGCATGGCGGACACCAGGTGGCCCAGAGGTTGATAACCAGCGGGCGGCCATCCAGTTCGCGCAAGTCCACCGGGCGACCTTGCAGGTCCATCAGGCTCAGGGCTGGCAGCTGCCGGCTGCGTTCCAGGGCCGAGACCACCGCCTGGCCGCCACCCCAGACACTGCAGCCCACCAGCAGGGCGATCACCAGGGGGTGCCGCAGGGCCGGCTGGCGCCAGGCGAGCAGGGCTCCCAGCAGGGCGGCGGCGATCAGGCCGGGCCAGAGCAGGAAGCCGCCATCGCGGATATCCACAAGGCCCAACGGCTCGTCCGAATACTGCTCGAAGTAGCTGGCGGCGAAGGCCACCCGCGCCGCCAGCAGGCCGCCGACCAGCATCACGAACAGTGTGCCTTCGGGATTGGCCTTGCGCTTGCGACCGGCCAGCCAGCCGGTGAACAGCGCGGCGAAGAACCCGAGGTAGAGCAGCGCATGCTGCATGGGGATGGCGAAGGGGCCGAGGTTGAAGCTGGTCATGCTGGTCTCCGCTGGAACAGGCGGCGAGTATCGCAAGCTGGCGTGGTGAGGGCAGGGCCAGGCTGTGGATAAATGTTTCGGGCGCTGCTCTGAGCGGGGGGGCCTTTCCTGTGGGGGCGAATTCATTCGCTATGCAGACCGAAGGTCTGCCCCTGGGAACTCCAGGGGGCAGCTTCGCTGCCCTTAGCGAATGAATTCGCCCCCACAAAAAGCCAGGTTGTGGTTGCCGGGTGAGGACTCAACGCACCACGTGCAGGAAGTGCAGGTGCTTCTCGTACTGGTCGAGCAGGTCGCCGATCACTTCCTCGCGGCTCCAGCCCATCACGTCGTAGTCCTGTCCGCCTTCACGCAGGTGGACCTCGGCGCGGAAGTACTTGCGTGCGTCTCCATTCTCTTCGCCGTTGTCACGGGCGACGAAGCGGGGCAGGAGCAGCGAGCGGGGACGCACCTCATAGGAGAAGTCCACTTCATCGCCGTGGCCGACGTTCAGCTTGCAGCGGCCGTCCTCGCCGTTCTGCACCGCTACCTGGCACCCCTGCTTGCGCAGCTCCTCGGCCACTTCCTGGCAGGCCGGGCGCACTACCTCGTCGATGAAACGGGTGACGTGGACGCGGCGGGGGAACATCAGGATGTTGCGCAGACGCCGCTGCCAGCCGCCCTCCTGGCGCTGGGGCGGGCGCGAGAGGTTGAGCGCCTGGTAGCGGATATCACGCTTGGTGGCGTCCAGGCGCAGGGCCTTGAGCAGCCCCCAGGTGGCGGCCAGCAGCACCACGGCGAAGGGCAGGGCGCTGGCGATGGTGGCGGTCTGCAGGGCCTTCAGGCCGTCGGCCAGGAGCAGGGCCATGGCCACCACGCCGGTGAGGATCGACCAGAACAGCCGCTGCCAGAGCGGCGTGTTTTCCTTTCCGCCGGAAGCCAGCATGTCCAGCACCAGGGCACCCGAGTCGGCAGAGGTGACGAAGAACACCACCACCATCATCACTGCCATCAGCGACAGCAGGGTGGAGAAGGGGAATTGTTCGAGGAAGGCGAACAGCGCCAGCGAGCTGTCTTCGCGGACGGTATCCACCAGGCTGGTCACGCCCTGGTGCAGCACCATGTGGATGGCCGTGTCGCCGAAGATGGTCATCCACAGCAGGGTGAAGCCGGCCGGGACGAAGAGCACGCCGCAGACGAATTCGCGGATGGTGCGCCCACGGGAAATGCGTGCGAAGAACAGCCCCACGAAGGGCGACCAGGACAGCCACCAGCCCCAGTAGAGCAGGGTCCAGCCGCCGATCCAGTCGGTGGGTTCATAGGCGTAGAGGTTGAAGGTCTTGCTGACGATCTCGGAGAGATAGCCGCCAGTGTTCTGCACGAAGGTCTGCAGCAGGAACACGGTGGGGCCGAGGACAAGTATCAGCAGCATCAGCAGCGCTGCCAGGGCGAGGTTGAGCTCGGAGAGTACGCGGATGCCCTTGTTCAGCCCGCTGGCCGCCGAAAGGGTGGCCAATGCGCAGGTGACGGCGATCAGCACCAGTTGTACCGGCACGCTCACCGGCAGGCCGAACAGGTGATGCAGGCCGCTGTTGATCTGCAGCACGCCGTAGCCCAGGGAGGTGGCGATGCCGAACACGGTGCCGAGGATGGCGAAGATATCCACAGCGTGGCCGATGGGGCCGAAGATGCGCTCGCCGATCAGCGGGTAGAGCGCGGAGCGCAGGGTGAGCGGCAGGTCGTGGCGGAAACAGAAGTAGGCCAGGATCAGCGCAACGATGGCGTAGATCGACCAGGCGTGCAGGCCCCAGTGGAAGAAGGTCAGCTTCATCGCCTCCTTCGCCGCGGCCACGGTGTTGGGATCGCCCACCGGCGGATTGACGTAGTGCATCAGCGGCTCGGCGACGCCGAAGAACATCAGGCCGATGCCCATGCCGGCGGCGAACAGCATGGCGAACCAGGTGCCGTTGCTGTAGTCGGGCTGGCTGTGGTCAGGCCCCAGCTTGATATCGCCGAGGCGGCTGACGGCGAGGAAAAGTACCGTGATGAGGATCAGCGCCACGCTGAGCACATAGAACCAGCTGGCGTTCTGCACGATCCAGTTCTGGATCTCGCCGAACAGGGCCTGGGCCTGGTCACGGGCGAGGGTGCTGAAGAGCACCAGGGCGATGATGAGGAAAGCGGAGCCGAAAAAGACCGGCGGGTTGAGGGTGGATTGCGAAGACTTGATTGCCTCCATTGAGCTAGCTCTCCTTGTAATCGGATGGCCGCCAAGGGCGGAAGGCGCGCAATCCTAGCACAATCGATAGAGCAGAGCTTTCGGTAGGATGTTTCTGATAGTTTTAATCTGCATTTTGACTCGGGCGAAGACCGTCTTTTGTAGGCGTGAGGGAGAGCGGCGACGGGACTTTCCCGGAACTCATCCAGGCTACGGACCTGTAGGAGCGAGCTTGCTCGCGAACAGCCCGAGCACGATCTTTCGCGAGCAAGAACTCGGCGTCCCCCTCGCTCCTACAGTTGTTCTCAGGTACGCCCCCGCTTCAGGTCATGGACTCCGGCCGGTACTGCAAGGCTTCTCCCAGGTGGTGGCGGCCGATGTGCTCGGCCTGTTCGAGGTCGGCCAGGGTGCGGGCCACCTTGAGGATGCGATGGGCCGCGCGCAGGGACAGGTTGAGGCGTTCGCAGGCCTCCTCCAGCCAGTTGCGGTCGGTGCCCTCCAGGGCGCAGTGCTGGCGCAGGCCCTTGAGGTCGAGAAAGGCGTTGGCGCAGCCCTGGCGCTGGAGCTGCAGGCGTCGCGCCCGGGCCACTTCGGCGGCGGCTTCCGTACTCCCGGGGCCGGTACTGGTGGGGGGCTCCAGGGCGGTGGCTTCGCGGGCCACCGTCAGGTGCAGGTCGATGCGATCCAGCAGCGGGCCGGAGAGCTTGGCCCGGTAACGCTGGATCTGTTCGGGTGTGCAGCGGCAGCGTCCGCCGGGGTCGCCGAGATATCCACAGGGGCAGGGGTTCATCGCCGCGACAAGTTGGAAGCGTGCCGGGAAGCGCACCTTGTCATGGGCGCGGGCGATGACGATTTCTCCGCTTTCCAGGGGCTCGCGCAAGACCTCCAGAACCTTGCGGTCGAATTCTGGTAGTTCATCGAGGAAGAGCACACCCTGGTG
This sequence comes from Pseudomonas sp. BN417, assembly GCF_029871205.1. Taxonomy (GTDB): domain Bacteria; phylum Pseudomonadota; class Gammaproteobacteria; order Pseudomonadales; family Pseudomonadaceae; genus Metapseudomonas. The sequence continues at coordinate 31,489 of NZ_SSOJ01000120.1, forward strand.
GGCTAGCGTGATCTCGCCCGGCTTGGGTCGGCTGCCCCCGCCCACCAGCGCGGCGCCAGAGGCACTATGGTGCGGCTGCCTGAACGGGCGCTGCGGCCAAGCCTGCAGCGGTGCATGACTGGCCACCGAGTGGATGGCCGCCACTTCCAGCGCCTCGTCTTCCTCCAGGGGCGGTAACAGGCCTGGCAGGCGGCTGGCGAGCAGGGTCTTGCCGGTGCCCGGCGGACCGCAGAAAAGCAGGTTGTGACTGCCGGCGGCGGCCACCAGCAGCGCTCGCTTGGCGGCGGCCTGGCCCTGGACCTCGGCCAGGTCGGGGTAGGGCGGGCGTTCTTCCAGCAGCCCCTTCGCTTCGTAGGGAGCAAGCGGCGTATGGCCGGCGAAGTGGGCTGTCAGTTCCAGCAGGTGCCCGGCGGCCAGCACCTTGAGTCCACCGGCCAGGCTGGCTTCCTCGGCATTTTCCTTCGGCACCACCAGGGTGCGTCCGGCGGCGCGGGCGGCCAAGGCGGCGGGAAGCACGCCCTGGACCGGGCGCAGGGCGCCGGACAAAGCCAGCTCGCCCAGGCATTCGACTTCGTCCAGGGCGTTGGTGGGCAACTGGCCGCTGGCGGCGAGTACGCCGAGGGCGATGGCCAGATCGAAGCGGCCGCCATCCTTCGGCAGATCGGCCGGGGCGAGGTTGAGGGTGATGCGGCGAGGCGGGAAATCGAAGCCGCTGTTCTGGATCGCGCTGCGCACGCGGTCCTTGCTTTCCTTGACGGCGGCTTCCGGCAGGCCGACCAGAGTCAGGGACGGCAAGCCATTGGCGAGGTGGGCTTCGACGGTCACGGCAGGGGCTTCGACGCCGACCTGTGCGCGACTGTGGACGATGGCCAGGGACATGATCACTCCTTGATCGGTCCGCCGGGCAGGACCGGGGTCAGTCGGCCGACGGCGGATTCAGCTTGGCTTCCAGTTCGGCGACCTTGGCTTCGAGGGCCTCCAGGCGGGCGCGGGTACGGGCGAGGACGACCATCTGGCTGTCGAACTCGTCGCGGCTGACCAGGTCGAGCTTGCCGAAGGCGCTCTGCAGCAGGGCCTTGAACTGCGCCTCGACCTCGGCGCGAGGCAGCGGGCTATCACCGCTGAACAGGCGTGAAGCAGTGGAGGCAAGCGTATCGAGCAGGGCTTTGGGCGGCAGCATGGTGGGTATCCAGAGGTGAATGGGGCGGGAGTCTACCACGTGGCCGGAGCCGGGGCGGGCGATGGCCGGCGCACACTTTTTGAGCAGGGCACCGGGGCGTGGCGCACTTCTTTGGTGCGTTATGGGTGGGGCTTTTGCGGCCAAAGGCCGGCACTGCGCCAGTATCTACTTGAAAAGAGACACTTTGCAGGGAGCTGGCAAGATTTCTGCTAGGTGGTGAGCGACGCATGCACCGATGCAGTTCCGGTGCACCGGGCGAGGCGGGGGAGTGTTTCGCCAGAAGCGGTTGGTTTTTTTGTCGGAGTGCCGAGCCAGGGCGGTCCGACGCGTTACAAAGCCAGACACTGCGCTTAGACTTGAGCCGGGTTCGTTTTTCCTGGGGCAAGTCAACCAAACACGGGAGAAGTTTCATGAAGCTAGTCACCGCCATCATCAAGCCTTTCAAGCTCGACGACGTGCGCGAGTCGTTGTCGGAGATCGGTGTGCAGGGCATCACGGTCACCGAGGTCAAGGGCTTCGGACGGCAGAAGGGCCACACCGAGCTGTACCGTGGCGCCGAGTACGTTGTCGATTTCCTGCCCAAGGTGAAGATTGACGTGGCTATCGCCGACGACCAGCTGGATCGGGTCATCGAGGCCATCACCAAGGCAGCCAATACCGGCAAGATCGGTGACGGCAAGATTTTCGTCGTCAATCTGGAACAGGCCATCCGTATCCGTACCGGCGAAACCGGCACAGACGCGATTTAAGCCGCCGAACCCCAACGCCCCAGGAGAAAACAACATGACTCTGCGTAAAACCGCAGGGCTAGGAGCCCTTTTGTCCCTCGTTACCCCCGGCCTGGCCATGGCCGCCGACGAGGTCGTGCTGAACAGCGGCGATACGGCATGGATGATCGTCGCTACCGCGCTGGTGCTGTTCATGACTATTCCCGGTCTGGCACTGTTCTACGGCGGCATGGTGCGGTCCAAGAACGTTCTTTCGGTGATGATGCAGTGCTTCGCCATCACCGGCCTGATCAGCATCCTGTGGGTGGTCTACGGCTACAGCCTGACCTTCGACACCACGGGCATGGAACAGGGCGTCGTCAACTTCAACTCCTTCGTCGGCGGCCTGTCCAAGGCTTTCCTCAGCGGCCTGAACACCAGCAGCCTGGTGTACGCGGTGCCTGAGAGCGTGTTCATCACCTTCCAGATGACCTTCGCCATCATCACCCCGGCCCTGATCGTCGGCGCCTTCGCCGAGCGCATGAAATTCTCCGCCATGCTGATCTTCATGGCCGTCTGGTTCACCCTGGTCTATGCGCCGATCGCCCACATGGTGTGGAGCGGCAACGGCGGCCTGATGTGGGACTGGGGCGTGCTGGACTTCGCCGGCGGCACCGTGGTGCACATCAACGCCGGTGTCGCCGGTCTGGTGGCCTGCCTGGTGCTGGGCAAGCGCAAGGGCTACCCGCACACCCCGATGGCCCCGCACAACCTGGGCTACACCCTGCTCGGCGCCGCCATGCTGTGGATCGGCTGGTTCGGCTTCAACGCTGGCTCCGCGGTAGCCGCCAACGGTACTGCCGGCATGGCCATGCTGGTCACCCAGATTGCTACCGCCGCCGCTGCCCTGGGCTGGATGTTCGCCGAGTGGCTGACCCACGGTAAGCCGAGCGCCCTGGGCATCGCTTCCGGCGTGGTTGCCGGCCTGGTCGCCATCACCCCGGCCGCTGGTACCGTCGGCCCGATGGGTGCCCTGGTCATCGGCCTGGTCGCTGGCGTGATCTGCTACTTCTGCGCCACCAGCCTCAAGCGCAAGGTGGGCTACGACGACTCCCTGGATGCCTTCGGCGTGCATGGCGTCGGCGGCATCGTCGGCGCCCTGCTGACCGGCGTCTTCGCAGCCCCAGCGCTGGGTGGCTTCGGCACCGTCGAAGACATCGGCGCCCAGTTGCTGACCCAGTTCCAAGGCGTGGCCTTCACCGTGGTCTACACCGGCATCGTCACCTTCGTGATCCTCAAGGTGCTGGACGTGGTCATGGGCCTGCGAGTCAACGACGAGGAAGAGACTGTCGGTCTCGACCTGGCCCAGCACAACGAGCGCGGCTACAACCTCTGATCCTTGTGATTTCCCCGTTCGGCAGCTGCCGGCGGGGGAATTGGCAAGAAAGCCGAAAGGGCGCCGCAAGGCGCCCTTTGTTTTTTCAGCGGCCGCGCTAGAATGCCCGCCGAACGAGCCGAGACAGGTATTTGCGGATGTGGCAGCAGACCCTGATCACCTTGCGCCCGAGGCCGCGTGGCTTCCATCTGGTCACGGATGAAATCCTCGCGGCATTGCCGGAACTGAGGCGCTACCGCGTCGGTCTGTTGCACCTCTGGCTGCAGCACACCTCGGCTTCCCTGACGGTCAACGAAAATGCCGACCCTGCAGTGCGTCGGGATTTCGAGCGATTCTCCAATCGCCTGGTGCCCCAGGGTGAAAGCGACTATGAACATGATTATGAAGGGCCGGACGATCTGCCCGCGCACTTCAAGGGCAGTCTCCTGGGCTGCCAGCTGAGCTTGCCGGTCCATGACGGGCAACTGGCGATGGGCACCTGGCAGGGTGTCTACCTGGGCGAGCACCGCGACCAGGGCGGTGCGCGCAGGGTGATGGCGACCTTGCACGGCGAGGTGCCCTGAATTTTTTCCGGCAGCGTTAGAAAGCTGGCGCAGCTGGGCTATAACTAACCTGCTTTGGCAAGGCATGAGGTAGAACATGAGCGACGAAGAACTGGAACAAGACGAGCTGGAAGCGGCCGACGAGGACGACGGCGAAGAGTTGGCTGCAGCCGATGATGGTGATAGCGACGACGAAGGCGAGGCCCCTGCTCCCTCCGGGAAGAAGGCCAAGGCCGCAGTCGAAGTCGAAGAGATGCCCAGCATCGAAGCCAAGCAGAAAGAGCGTGACGCCCTGGCCAAGGCCATGGAAGATTTCCTGGCCCGTGGCGGCAAGGTGCAAGAGGTCGAGCCCAACGTGGTAGCCGACCCGCCGAAGAAGCCGGACAGCAAGTACGGCAGCCGCCCCATCTGAGGCAGGCACCCGTCGAAGAAGCCCGCTATATGGCGGGCTTTTTCATGGGCGATTGGAATGGCGTGGGGCGGGCACTTGTGGGGGCGAATTCATTCGCGAAAGTCCGCGGGCTCGCCCGTCGGATCTGTCGGGTGGACAGCGCTCTTTTGTCCACCAGGTCTGCCATGCCGAACGCCGATGGTGGATCGGTGAAGCGTGATCCACCCTACGAGAGAGGCTCTTCCCTCAATGCCAGCGCGCCAAGCGCGCCAGCACGCCGGGCAGCTCGGCCAGGCTGGTGATTTCCGCATCCGGCAGCTGCTCGCCGCTCCACTCCTTGCCAAGGGGATTGAACCAGATGGCGCGCAGGCCGGCGCGGCGTGCGCCTTCGATGTCGTCGGCCGGATGGTCGCCGATGTGCACGGCTTCCCCTGCGCTGACCCCGCCCCGCTTGAGCGCTTCGAGGAAGGGCACCGGGTCCGGCTTGCCGATGCCCAGTTCCTCGGCGCAGAGGGCGAACTTGAAGTAGTCGGCCAGGCCCAGGCGGCGCACGTCGGCATTGCCGTTGGTGATCACCCCCAGGCTATAGCGGTTGGCCAGGCGCTCCAGGGTGGGCACGGTGTCGGGGAAGAAGGTGATGCGGTGACGCGCGTGGAGCATGGCTTGGAAGGCACCTTCGGCCAGGTCTACGGCGTCCTCGGCGGAATAGCCGACGCCCTGCAGCGCGCGGCGCAGGGTGCGCCGGCGCAGCTCGCTGAGGCGGTGCTTGAGGGCCGGCTCGGCGGCCAGGACCTCGGCGCGTATGGCCCAGAGGTGCTCCACCGGCAGGGTTCCCAGGGCTGGGGTGTGTTCCATCAGCCAGTCGCGCATGGCCGTTTCGGCACCCTCGATTACAGGGCGGTTGTCCCAGAGGGTGTCATCCAGGTCGAAGGTGATCAGTCGGATGCTCATTCGTCCGCTCCGCGTCGCTTGGCCCTGGGGTGGGCCTGGTCGTAGACCGAGGCCAGGTGCTGGAAGTCCAGGTGGGTGTAGATCTGGGTGGTGGAAATGTCGGCGTGGCCGAGCAGTTCCTGGACCGCCCGCAGGTCCTGGGACGACTCCAGCATATGGCTGGCGAAGGAGTGCCGCAGCATGTGCGGGTGCAAATGCTGGCCCAGTTCACGAACACCGGCCTGGCGCACCCGCAGTTGGATGGCTCGTGGGGTCAGGCGGCGGCCCTGCTGGCTGATGAACACCGCCTGGTCGCCGGGGCCGGCCATGGCGCGCAGCGGGAGCCACTCGTCCAGCGCTTCGCGGGCCTTGCGCCCAACCGGCAGTTCGCGGGTCTTGTTGCCCTTGCCGCGCACGCGCACCAGGCCGGCGGCGAGGTCGAGGCCGTCGAGGTCCAGCCCCACCAGCTCGGAGAGGCGCAGGCCGGAGGAGTAGAAGAGTTCCAGCATGGCCTGGTCGCGGCGGGCGATGAAGTCGTCTTCCACGGCGCCGTCCAGCAGCTGCAGAGTGCGGTCGGCGTCCAACGCCCGGGGCAGGCGTCGGGCGCCTTTGGGGGCAGATAAGCCGTTGGCCGGGTCGTGGCGGCAGCGGCCTTCGCGGATCAGGTACTGATAGAGGCCGCGCACGGCCGAGAGCAGGCGGGCCAGGCTGCGGCTGGAGAGGCCATCCTGGTGCAGCCTTGCGACGAAGCTACGCAGGGTGCGCACGTCCAGGTCGTTCCAGTCGGCGATGGCGAATTTCTCGCAGAGCGCGCGCACTTTCAGTAGGTCACGGTGATAGCCGTCCAGGGTGTGGGCCGAGACCTGGCGCTCGCTGCGCAGGTGGTTCAGGTAGGCATCCAGGTCGGCTTGCATGGGACTTCCTTGGGATGCGCGGTGTGCGGTTATCTCACCGAACGCAGCGGTGTGGCGAAGCGCGGCAGCACTCGGGCCAAGACTTCGGCGACATAGCCGAGGAACAGGGTGCCGAGGGAGCTCTTGTAGTGCTGCGGGTCCGGGCTGCCGATGGCCAGCACGCCGTGCAGGCCCTGGTGCGTCAGGCTGACCACGGCGGCGGAGCCGACCTGGTCGCGCTCATCACTGCCGAAGAGGAACTCCAGCTCGTGGCTGCGCAGCACGCCGCAGATGGTCTTGCCGCCCGCGAGCAGGCCGCCGATGCTCTGGTGCGCCTCGGCTGCGCTGACGCTGCGGCCCACCGGCAGGGCGTTCTCGCTGAACAGGATGAGGCTGACGAAGGGCACCTGGAACTCATGGCGCAGGCTGTCTTCCACCGCGCCCACTACTTCCTCCAGACAGGAGGCGTCGAGCAGGTCGAGCGCCAGACGGCGGGTCTTGTCGAACAGCCGGTCGTTCTCCCGGGCCACGTCCATCAGCTGCGACAGGCGATGGCGCATCTCGATGTTGCGCTCGCGCAGCAGCTTGATCTGGCGCTCCACCAGGGACACGGCATCGCCCGGCTGGTGGGGGATGCGCATTTCGGGAATCAGCTCTTCGTGGTGGACGAAGAACTCCGGATGGAGGCGCAGGTAGGCGGCCACGGTCTCGGCGTCGAGGTGATGCGGCTGATCCTGATCCTGATCCTGGTGCTGGTCGGTCATAGGCGAACCTGTCCTTCGAATACGCGGACGGCGGGTCCGGTCATCATAACGGGGTGCCCCGGGCCTGCCCACTCGATGCAGAGCCGGCCGCCCGGCAGGTCGAGTTGCACCGGGGAGTCCATCCAGCCCTGACGGATCGCCGCTACCGCTGCGGCGCAGGCGCCGGTGCCGCAGGCCTGGGTTTCCCCCGCGCCGCGTTCCCAGACACGCAACTTGGCCAGCTTGCGGTCGACTATCTGCAGGAAGCCGACATTCACCCGTTGCGGGAAGCGCGGGTGATGTTCCAGCTTAGGCCCCAGGCTGTGCACTGGCGCAGTGGCGACGTCATCGACGCGCAGCACCGCATGGGGATTGCCCATGGAGATGGCCGCCAGTTCGACGGTCTGCCCATCCACGTCCACCGGGTAGCTCAGGGCTTCGCCGTCGGCGCTGAAGGGGATCTGCTGCGGGACCAGGCGCGGCGGCCCCATGTCCACGGTGACCTGGCCATCGGGCCGCACATCCAGCTCGATGATGCCGCCCTTGGTTTCGACGCGGATGCGCTTCTTCACCGTCAGGCGCTTGTCGAGGACGAAGCGGGCGAAGCAGCGTGCGCCGTTGCCGCATTGCTCCACTTCCGAACCATCGGAGTTGAAGATGCGATAGCGGAAGTCGACATCCGGATTGGTCGGCGCCTCGACTATCAGCAACTGGTCGAAGCCGATGCCGGTGTGGCGGTCGCCCCACTGCTTGGCGTGTTTGGGCTGGATGTGCGCGTGCTGGCTGACCAGGTCGAGGACCATGAAGTCGTTGCCGAGGCCGTGCATCTTGGTGAAGCGCAATAGCATGGCTGCGCCCTCACTGCGGCAGCAGGCTTTCGCCGGCGTAAAGGTCTTCGATCGTTTCGCGGCGGCGGACCTCGAAGGCCTGCTCGCCGTCCACCAGCACTTCGGCGGCGCGGCCGCGGGTGTTGTAGTTGGAACTCATAACGAAACCGTAGGCGCCGGCGGAACGTATCGCCAGCAGATCGCCCTCGGCCAGCACCAGCGTGCGTTCGCGGGCGAGGAAATCGCCGGTTTCGCAGATCGGGCCGACCAGGTCGTAGGTACGTTCTTCGCCGGTATGGGGCTCTACCGGCACCACGTCCATCCAGGCGTCGTAGAGCGCCGGGCGGATCAGGTCGTTCATGGCCGCGTCGATCACGGCGAAATCCTTGTGTTCAGTGTGCTTGAGGTATTCCACCTGGGTCAGCAGCACGCCGGCATTGGCGACTATGGAACGCCCTGGCTCGAACAGCAGCGCCAGGTTGCGGCCCTGGATGCGCTGACGCACGGCCTGGATGTAGTCGCCGGGCAGCGGCGGCTGCTCGTCGCGGTAGCGCACGCCGATGCCGCCGCCGAGGTCGAGGTGGCGGATCGCGATGCCGCGCGCTTTGAGGCGGTCGATCAGCGCCAGCAGGCGGTCGAGGGCGTCGAGGAAAGGCTCCAGGCTGGTGAGCTGGGAGCCGATGTGGCAGTCGACGCCGATCACGTCCAGGTTCGACAGGGTGGCGGCATGGGCATAGACGGCTTCCGCTTCGTCGATGGCGATGCCGAACTTGTTTTCCTTGAGGCCGGTGGCGATGTAGGGGTGGGTGCCGGCATCCACGTCGGGGTTCACCCGCAGGGACACCGGGGCCTTCACTTCCATGGCCGCGGCCACGTTCTGCAGGCGTTCCAGCTCGTTGCGCGACTCGACGTTGAAGCAGTGCACGCCGGCCTCCAGGGCGCGGCGCATGTCGTCGCGGCTCTTGCCGACGCCGGAGAAGACGATGCGCGAGGCATCGCCGCCCGCAGCCAGCACGCGCTCCAGCTCACCGCTGGAGACGATGTCGAAGCCCGCACCCTGGCGCGCCAGCAGGTTCAGCACGCCGAGGTTGGAGTTGGCCTTGACCGCGTAGCAGACCATGCCCGGCGCGCCGGCGAGGGCGTCGGCATAGGCCTGGTACTGGGCCTCTATATGGGCACGGGAATAGACGTAGGTAGGCGTGCCGAACCGGGCGGCGATATCGGACAGCGCTACGCCTTCCGCGAACAGCTCACCGTCGCGGTAAGTGAAAGCGTCCATGGCGACTCTCCCGGTCAGCGGATGTACACGTCTTTCTGGTGTTCTTTCGCTGCTTTTTCGTCGTCCGGCAGATAAAGCGGGCCTTTCTGGCCGCAGCCGGCCAGCAGACAGGCGGCGGCGAGCAGGGCGACGAAGGGGGCGTGGAGTCGCTTCATGACGGAATCCTTGCAGAAAACGTGAATTGTTCCGGAGTATACCGACCCCCCGACGCCTTGCCTATTCGGCGGAATTCCCGTCCGGCGTGGCCTGCGGGCCTGCGCGGGGCTAGCATTGGCCCCTGGAAAAAGGAGATCCCATGGACATCGGCGCATCCCTTGCCGGCTCCGTCTCGGTCGCCTATCTGCAGGGACTGGTGGAGCACCTTGGGCAGAGCGGCGTGGCCCCGGCCGAGCTGCTCGGGCATGTGCAGCTGACCCCGGCCATCCTCGCCCAGCGCGACCAGCGCATCGCCGCCAGCGCCTACCTGGAGCTGCTCGGCCAGGCCGCGCGCCTGTCCGGCGACCCGCAGCTCGGCCTGCACCTGGGCGAGGCCGTGCGGCCCGGCTACTACGGTGTGCTGGGTTACCTGCTGATGAGCTGCGCCACCCTGGCCGACGCCCTCCATCGACAGGCGCGCTATGCGGCGCTAGTGGGAAACCTCGGCCGCGTGGAGCTGGCCGACGAACCAGTACGCGAAGGCCTGGAGCCGCAGGTGGCGCACAGTTGGCAGCCGCTTCTGCCGCAGCAGCGGGTCCTGCTGGCGGAGGAGACCCTGGCCGGTTGGGTGACCTTCGGCCGCTGGATAACCGGACTGGACATCCCGCCCACCGAGGTGCGCTTCCAGCATCCGGCGCCGGCGGACGTCTCGGAGCACCTGCGCATCTTCCGCTGCCCGGTATCGTTCAACCAGGTGGACAACGCCCTGGTCTTTCCCCGGCGCCTGCTGTCGACGCCGCTCGGCCAGGCCGACGCCGAGGTTCGCCGCCTGTTCGATGCCTATGCCGAGCGCCTGCTCGGCGAGTTGCGCCAAGGCCATAGCGTCCTCGACCGCGCCCGCGAGTCGCTGGCCGCCCAACTGGCCGCCGAGGGGCCGGACCTGGAGCGGCTCGCCGAGGCCCTTTCCCTCAGCCCGAGAACCTTGCAGCGCCGCCTGCGGGAGGCCGGGTTATCCTTCAGCCAGCTGGTGGACGAGACTCGCCAGCAGCTGGTGCTGCACTATCTGCGCGATCCGGCCCTGGAACTGGCCGATATCGCCTTCCTGGTCGGTTTCAGCGAGCCCGGCTCCCTGGCCCGCGCCTTCCGCCGCTGGACCGGACAGAGCCTCGGCGAGTACCGTCGCCCTTCACACCCTATGCCCTGAGGTAAACCCCGATGAGTTTGAGCGAAGCCCGATTCCACGACCTGGTCGATGCCGTCCAGGAACAGGTGGAAGACGCATTCGATGACAGTGACCTGGACATTGACCTGGAGAACAGCGCCGGCGTGCTCACCGTGCGCTTCGAGAACGGTAGCCAGGTGATCCTCAGCCGCCAGGAACCGCTGCGCCAGCTCTGGGTGGCAGCGCGTTCGGGCGGCTTCCACTTCGACTACGATGAAGCGAGCGGCCGCTGGATCTGCGACAGCAGCGACGAGCCCCTGGGCGAGCTGCTCAACCGCGTGACCCGCGAACAGGCGGGCGAAGACCTTGAGTTCGACGAACTCTGACAGCGCCTCTGCGGCACGCCACCCGTCGCCTTGTGTCCGACGCTGCTGTCTGGATGAGACCGACGTCTGTGTAGGCTGCGGTCGAACCCTGGCGGAAATCTGCGAATGGAACCAGGCCAGCGACCCGCGTCGCCGCGAGATCTGCGCTGCTGCCCAGCAACGGCGGCGCCCGATGCCCGGCTGACCGCGCGGTCTTGCCAATCGCCGCCGTGCTGACGTACTGTCAGGCCTCCGGGCAAATTGTCCGGGCAGACAAATTCTGAAACCCCGCCTTCGGGCGGGGTTTCGCTTTTTTCGAGTCACACAAGGAGTCTTGCCTTCGCCATGAACACCCAGCCGACCATCACCATTACCCGTCTCGACCTGCAACGCCTCGAGCGCCTGCTCGACAGCCTGGAGGAGTTCGGCCCCGGTGCCGAGGCGCTGGAGCGGGAGCTGGCGCGCGCCCAGGTGGTTGGCCACGACGAGGTGCCGCCAGGCGTGGTGACCATGAACTCCCGTGTGCACTGCCGCGAAGAAGGCAGCGGCAAGGACTACCACCTGACCCTGGTCTACCCGGAAGACGCGGGTGGCGAGGGCAAGGTTTCCATTCTCGCCCCGGTGGGCAGTGCGCTGCTCGGCCTGTCCGTCGGCCAGCACATCGACTGGCCGGTTCCCGGCGGCAAGACCTTCAAGCTGACGCTGCTGGCTGTCGAATACCAGCCCGAGGCGGCCGGCGAATACAGCCGCTGATCCCCCCTCGCCGCCCCGCCGGCTCAGTCTTGCAGGGCTCTGCTGCCGTAGGGGCGATTTCAGTTGCTATGTCTGCGTTAGCTGTTGCAGCACCGAATAGATGCGTCTAGTACGGCTCTTTCAGACCTCCGCGCCTGCCTGATGCATCCCTCACCCCCGGCCCCCGCCCTGCGCCCCAGCCTGATCGCTGCGCGCTAAGGCGCTTATCGGCACCGGAAGCGGTGCTTCCGACAGCGTGCCTCTTCGCCCCGGAGGGCGAGGGGTGACTCGCGCCTGACAGGACGCGGTAATCCTGATGCCTGCTCATTGCCTGAACCAGTGCAGAAGAGGTGGGGCAGCGACTCTGCCCCGTCAGCAGGCCGAGCGGAAGCGTTGCGCAGG
>NZ_SSOJ01000121.1 GCF_029871205.1 Pseudomonas sp. BN417
CTTGGTTACTTCTTTGGCGTTTGAAAGAAGTGACTCGCCGGGAGGCGAAACAGGGACTCGCAGTCCGCTCGATAAGCAACTCGGCTCAGGACGTTCTAGCAACACTTAATGCAGACATAGCCAATTCATTCGCGATGCGGGCCAGCTACCTGCCACGCCACGCTTCCCTCACCCCCAACCCCTCTCCCAGAGGGAGAGGGGAGAAATGCAAAGGCCGCCCGAGGGCGGCCTTTTTGCATGCACAGCATTCAGGAGCGTGGCGCATACGCGAACACATCCGCGCGCATCTGGTGGGCATCCATCCCCGCCGCCACCAGGGCATCCAGGGTCGCGTAGACCATGGCCGGGGAACCGCTGGCGTAGACGCGCAATTGCTTGAGGTCCGGGAAGTCCTCGCAAACCGCCTCGTGCAGCATGCCGCAACGCCCCTGCCAACCACATTGGTCGCTGACCACCTTGTGCAGGGTGAGGTTCTCCAGGCGCTGCCAGTCTTCCCACTGTGCCAACTGATAGAAGTCATCCGGTTGGCGCACTCCCCAGTAGAGGTGCACCGGGTGCTTGAAGCCAGTGGCGCGGCAATGCTCGATCAGGCTGTGTATCTGGCCCATGCCGGTGCCCGCCGCAATCAGCACCAGCGGGCCGTCCGGCAACTCCGCCAGGTGGGTGTCGCCGAAGGGCATGCGCACCTTGGCCATGCGCGTGCGCTGCAGCTGTTCGATGAGCGCACGGGCGCTGGGTTCTCGACCGAGAATGTGCAGTTCGATGTCGCGCCCGGCACTGGGGGCGGAGGCCATGGAGAAGGCCGAGGCCTCGCCGTCGTCCCGCTCGATCAGCAGGTACTGCCCGGCGTGGTAGCGCGGCGGCTTGCCGGCGGGGGCGCGCAGGACCACGCGCCAGACATCGCCGCCCACCGGGGTGCACTCGGTGAGCTGGCAGCTGAGCGAACGCACCGGCAGCTCGCCCGGCGCCAGCACGCCATCCCAGTGCAGCACGCAGTCTTCCAGGGGTTCGGCCAGGCAGGTGAAGAGCTCGCCCTGGGTCAACTCGGCGCCGTTCTGGCGCACGCGACCCTCCACCAGCAGCGCCGCGCAGATATGGCAATTGCCGTTGCGGCAGCTCTGCGGGCACTCGTAGCCGAGCCGGCGCGCCGCATCCAGGATGCGCTCGTGGGGAGCCGTCTCCAATACCGCGCCTGAGGGTTGCAGGGTGACACGCATCAATCGATTCCCAGAGAGGACCAGAGCTCATCGACGCGGCGCTTGACCGCTTCGTCCTGAACGATCACCCGGCCCCATTCGCGATTGGTCTCGCCGGGCCACTTGTGGGTGGCGTCCAGGCCCATCTTGGAGCCGAGACCGGAGACGGGCGAAGCGAAGTCCAGGTAGTCGATCGGCGTGTTGTCGATCATCACCGTGTCGCGCTTGGGGTCCATGCGCGTGGTGATGGCCCAGATCACGTCGTTCCAGTCCCGCGCATTGACGTCGTCGTCAGTGACTATGACGAACTTGGTGTACATGAACTGTCGCAGGAACGACCACACACCCAGCATTACGCGCTTGGCGTGCCCCGGGTACTGCTTCTTCATGGTCACCACCGCCATGCGGTAGGAGCAGCCTTCCGGCGGCAGGTAGAAGTCGGTGATCTCGGGGAACTGCTTCTGCAGTATGGGCACGAAGACTTCGTTCAGCGCCACGCCGAGGATGGCCGGCTCATCCGGCGGCCGGCCGGTATAGGTGCTGTGGTAGATGGGCTTTTGCCGGCGGGTGATGCGCTCTACGGTGAACACCGGGAAGCTGTCCACTTCGTTGTAGTAGCCGGTGTGGTCGCCGTAGGGACCTTCGTCAGCCATCTCGCCGGGGTGGATCACGCCTTCGAGGACGATCTCGGCGCTGGCCGGCACTTGCAGGTCATTGCCGCGGCACTTCACCAGTTCAGTGCGGTTGTCCCGCAGCAGACCGGCGAAGGCATATTCGGAGAGGCTATCCGGCACCGGGGTGACGGCGCCGAGGATGGTCGCCGGGTCCGCGCCCAGGGCCACCGCCACCGGGAAGGGCTGGCCGGGATGCTTGCTGCACCACTCGCGATAGTCCAGCGCGCCGCCGCGGTGGCTGAGCCAGCGCATGATGACCTTGTTGCGGCCGATCACCTGCTGGCGGTAGATGCCGAGGTTCTGCCGCTCCTTGTTCGGGCCGCGGGTGACGGTCAGGCCCCAGGTGATCAGCGGGGCGACGTCGCCGGGCCAGCAGGTCTGCACCGGCAGCTTCGTCAGGTCGACGTCGTCGCCCTCCTCCACCACTTCCTGGCAAGGGCCATCCTTCAGCACCTTGGGCGCCATGGCGATGACCTTCTTGAAGATCGGCAGCTTGCTCCAGGCGTCCTTCAGCCCCTTGGGCGGTTCGGGCTCCTTGAGGAAGGCCAGCAGCTTGCCGATTTCACGCAGCTCGCCGACGTCCTCGGCGCCCATGCCCAGGGCCACGCGGCCGGGGGTGCCGAAGAGGTTGCCGAGCACAGGGATGTCGAAGCCGGTGGGCTTCTCGAAGAGCAGCGCCGGGCCCTGCTTGCGCAGGGTGCGGTCGCAGATTTCGGTCATTTCCAGCACGGGCGACACCGGAGTGGCGATGCGCTTGAGCTCGCCGCGCTGTTCCAGGCCGCTGATAAATTCGCGCAGATCGCGATACTGCATGCTTGAGCCCCTTGAGGCGTGCAGGTCGGGGCGCAAAGTTTAGCGCCGAACTGGGTTATTCAGAAGGACAAAGGACCGGTACAGAAATGCGAAGGCCGGGTTTCCCCGGCCCTTGCGGCACATCCAAGACTTACTTGCGTCTCATCGACAGGAAGAATTCGTCGTTGGTCTTGGTGTCTTTGAGCTTGTCGAGCAGGAACTCGATGGCGGCGATCTCGTCCATCGGGTGCAGCAGCTTGCGCAGGATCCACATGCGCTGCAGTTCGTCGTCGGCGGTCAGCAACTCTTCGCGGCGGGTGCCGGAACGGTTGATGTTGATGGCCGGGAACACGCGCTTCTCGGCGATGCGGCGATCCAGCGGCAGCTCCATGTTGCCGGTGCCCTTGAACTCTTCGTAGATGACTTCATCCATCTTCGAACCGGTTTCGACCAGCGCGGTGGCGAGGATGGTCAGCGAACCGCCTTCCTCGATGTTGCGCGCGGCGCCGAAGAAACGCTTGGGCTTCTCCAGGGCATGGGCGTCGACACCACCGGTGAGCACCTTGCCGGAGCTCGGGATCACGGTGTTGTAGGCACGCGCCAGACGGGTGATGGAGTCCAGCAGGATGACCACGTCCTTCTTGTGCTCGACCAGGCGCTTGGCCTTCTCGATCACCATCTCGGCAACCTGCACGTGGCGGGTCGGCGGTTCGTCGAAGGTGGAGGCGACCACTTCGCCGCGCACGGTGCGCTGCATCTCGGTCACTTCTTCCGGGCGCTCGTCGATCAGCAGGACGATCAGGTGGCACTCGGGGTTGTTACGGGTGATGTTGGCCGCGATGTTCTGCAGCATGATGGTCTTGCCCGCTTTCGGCGGGGCGACGATCAGGCCGCGCTGGCCCTTGCCGATCGGTGCGCAGAGATCGATCACGCGGCCGGTGAGATCCTCGGTGGAACCGTTGCCGGCTTCCATCTTCAGGCGCTCATTGGGGAACAGAGGCGTGAGGTTCTCGAACAGGATCTTGTTCTTGGCGTTCTCGGGGCGGTCGTAGTTGATGGAGTCGACCTTGAGCAACGCGAAGTAACGCTCGCCTTCCTTCGGCGGACGAATCTTGCCGACTATGGTGTCCCCGGTCCGCAGGTTGAAGCGGCGGATCTGGCTGGGCGAGACGTAGATGTCGTCCGGACCAGCCAGGTAGGACGAGTCGGCGGAGCGCAGGAAGCCGAAGCCGTCCTGGAGAATCTCCAGCACGCCGTCACCGGAGATCTCCTCGCCGCTCTTCGCGTGCTTTTTCAGCAGGGCGAAGATGATGTCCTGCTTGCGCGAGCGGGCCATGTTCTCCAGGCCCATGGCATCGGACATTTCCAGAAGTTCGCCAATCGGCTTTTGCTTGAGTTCGGTCAGATTCATAGGAATGAAGTAGATAGATATGGAGAAGGGAAAGCATCGAGCTTTGAAGACCGCGCCGCAGAGAAGGCGACAGGATCGCTGTGCTTATTCGAATTGGGGTGCGTCGGCGACGGCGTGGAGGGCTGCATAGACATGGCAGCGGATCGAATGTAACACCGGCGCAACGAGGTAGTCTAGTGCCGATCCATGAAAAAGCCCCGCGATTGGCGGGGCTTCTCCGGACGCTTCTGATGCGGGCGCTGCAGGCCGCGCGGAATCAGATGTTGGCGTCGAGGAAGGCCGCCAGCTGGGACTTCGACAGGGCGCCGACCTTGGTGGCTTCGACGTTGCCGTTCTTGAACAGCATCAGAGTCGGGATGCCACGCACGCCGTACTTCGGCGGGGTGTCCTGGTTCTCGTCGATGTTCAACTTGCAGACCTTCAGCTTGCCCTGGTAGTCCTTGGCGATCTCGTCGAGGACCGGGGCAATCATCTTGCACGGACCGCACCACTCGGCCCAATAGTCGACCAGCACCGCGCCGTCGGCCTTGAGCACGTCCTGCTCGAAGCTGGCATCGGTGACATTGGTGATGAATTCGCTCATGGAAGGATCTCCGTGGTTCGGAAGCAAAAAAGTGGAGCCATCATAGCCCGGCTTTCCCGGGACCGAAAGCGAAGGCTGATTGAGCTTCGCTATGGCATTACCGGGCAAAACTGATGGATGGATGCCGCCGCGTCAATCCACCAGCCGATCCGAGTAGCGCCTGAGCGGACCGCCGGCCCTGCCAGCGCGCGGTTGTCATATCCCACCTATAGTGTGCACAGCCAGCTATTCGCCAGAAAACCGCACACCCCACGTCCGTTCGTGGCCAACACCGAACCTGGTACGAATGTACCGCGATTCGCGTTGGCTCGACGGGGCAACCGTGGCAGGATTGCGCGGTTCAGCCTCGAGACCCGAAACCATGCCGCAAAAGCCTGCCGAAATCCCGTCCCTGATCGCCGCCATCGACCTCGGCTCGAACAGCTTCCACATGGTGGTGGCCAAAGCCGACCATGGCGAGATCCGTATCCTGGAACGGCTCGGCGACAAGGTGCAGCTGGCGGCGGGCCTGGACGAGGCACGCAACCTCAGTGAGGAGTCCATGCAGCGCGGCCTGGATTGCCTGCGCCGCTTCGCCCAGATGATTGCCGGCCTGCCCGAAGGCGCAGTGCGCATCGTCGGCACCAACGCCTTGCGTGAAGCCCACAACCGGGCCGAGTTCATCCACCGCGCCGAAGAAATCCTCGGCCACCCGGTGGAGGTAATCTCCGGCCGCGAGGAAGCGCGCCTGATCTACCTGGGTGTTTCCCACACCCTGCCGGACACCCCCGGCCGCCGCCTGGTGGCGGACATCGGCGGCGGCAGCACCGAGTTCATCATCGGCCAGCGCTTCGAGTCACAGCTGCGCGAGAGCCTGCAGATGGGCTGCGTCAGTTACACCCAGCGCTATTTCCGCGACGGCAAGATCACCCCGGCGCGCTACGCCCAGGCCTATACCGCGGCGCGCCTGGAACTGATGGGCATCGAATACAGCCTGCGCCGCCTCGGCTGGCAGGAAGCGGTGGGCGCCTCCGGCACCATTCGCGCCGTTGGCCTGGCGATCCAGGCCGCGGGTCTCGGCAACGGCGAGATCAACCCGGAAGGGCTGGCCTGGCTCAAGCGCAGGCTGTTCAAGCTGGGTGATGTCGACAAGCTGGACCTGGACGGCATCAAGCCGGATCGCCGGCCCATCTTCCCGGCGGGCCTGGCGATAGCCGAGGCCATCTTCGAAGCCCTCGATCTCAAGCGCATGACCCACTCCGAAGGCGCCCTGCGCGAAGGCGTGCTCTACGACCTGCTGGGCCGCCACCACCACGAGGACGTTCGCGAGCGCACTCTGAGCGCGTTGATGGAGCGTTGCCACGTGGATCTCGAGCAGGCCGCGCGAGTCGAGGCCAAGGCGCTGGAAGCCCTGGAACAGGTCGCCGACAGCTGGGGGCTGGAGGATGACCAGCACCGCGACCTGCTGCTCTGGGCCGCGCGCGTCCACGAGATCGGCATGGACATCGCCCACTACAGCTACCACAAGCACGGCGCCTACCTGGTCGAGCACTCGGACCTGGCCGGCTTTTCCCGCCAGGACCAGCTGATGCTGGCGCTGCTGGTCCGCGGCCATCGCCGCAACATCCCCAAGGACAGGTTCGCCGAGTTCGGCGAGGAAGGCGTGAAGCTCCTGCGCCTCTGCGTGCTGCTGCGCTTCGCCATCCTCTTCCACCACATCCGCGGCACCTCGGCCATGCCAGAGGTGAAGCTCAAGGCCTCCGGAAACAGCTTCGAGGTGCAGTTCCCGAAAGGCTGGCTGGAGGCCAATCCGCTGACCCAGGCGGACTTCGAGCAGGAAGCCGAGTGGCTCAATCGCATCGATGTGGCGCTGAAGGTGCGCTGATCGGCGGCCGGGAGGTGGAAAGAGAAGCGCTTTCCACCCCAAGTAGGCGGAGAATCCGCCACTGCATGAAAAACGGGGCCCGAAGGCCCCGTTTTCATTTCCGTGCTCAGCGCACGCTGATCGGCGGGTTGGTCAGCTTGTCCAGCAGAATCGCCTGGGCGTTGCGCGAGTTCTGATTGCCGCTCGGGCTGTTGCGCAGGTAGCGCCCGTCCGGTTGCAGCACCCAGCTCTGGGTGTTGTCGCTGATGTAGGCCTCCAGTTCCTTCTTCACCCGCGTCAGCAGCTTCTTGCCCTCTACCGGGAAGCAGGTCTCGACACGCATGTCCAGGTTGCGTTCCATCCAGTCGGCGCTGGAGAGGTACATCTTCTCGTCGCCGCCATTGAGGAAGTAGTAGATGCGGCTGTGCTCGAGGAAACGGCCGATGATCGAGCGCACCTGGATGTTGTGGGAAACGCCGGGGATGCCCGGACGCAGGCAGCACATGCCGCGCACTACCAGATCGATGCGCACGCCGCTCTGGCTGGCCTTGTAGAGCGCGCGGACGACCTTGGGATCGGTCAGCGCGTTGATCTTGACCATGATGTGCGCCGGCTTGCCTTCGCTGGCGTGCTGGGCTTCGCGGACAATCATGTCAAGCAGCGTCTTCTTCAGGGTGAAGGGCGCGTGCAGCAGCTTTTTCATGCGCAGGGTCTTGCCCATGCCGATCAGCTGGTTGAACAGCTTGTGCAGGTCCTCGCAGAGGGCGTCGTCGGCGGTCAGCATGCTGTAGTCGGTGTACAGCCGCGCATTGCCGGCGTGGTAGTTGCCGGTGCCGAGGTGGGCATAGCGACGCAGCTCGCCGTTCTCGCGGCGCAGGATCAGCATCATCTTGGCGTGGGTCTTGAAGCCGACCACACCGTAGATCACCACGGCACCAGCCTGCTGCAGGCGGCTCGCCAGCTGCAGGTTGGACTCCTCGTCGAAGCGCGCGCGCAGCTCGATCACCACGGTGACCTCCTTGCCGTTGCGCGCCGCCTCCACCAGGGAGTCGACGATTTCCGAGTTGGCGCCGGCTCGATACAGCGTCTGCTTGATCGCCAGGACGCTGGGGTCCTTGGCCGCCTGGCGCAGGAAGTCCACCACCGGGGTGAAGGACTCGAAGGGGTGCAGCAGCAGGATGTCCTGCTTGCCGACCACGCTGAACAGGTTCTCGACCTTCTGCAGCAGCTTGGGAATCAGCGGAGTGAAGGACGGGTGCTGTAGCTCCGGGTGGCTGTCCAGTCCCGTGATGCTGAACAGGCGGGTCAGGTTCACCGGGCCATTGACCTGGTACAGCTCGCTCTCGGCCAGGCCGAATTGCTTGAGCAGGTAGTCCGACAGCTGTTTCGGGCAGGTGTCGGCCACTTCCAGGCGCACTGCATCGCCATAGCGGCGCGAGAACAGCTCGCCGCGCAGGGCGCGGGCCAGGTCGTCGACGTCCTCGGTGTCCACCGAGAGGTCGGCGTTACGGGTCAGGCGGAACTGGTAGCAGCCCTTCACCTTCATGCCGGGGAACAGGTCGTCGGCATGGGCGTGGATCATCGAGGACAGGAAGACGAAGTTATCCCCCGGTCCGCCGATATCCTCGGGCACGCGGATCACCCGCGGCAGCAGGCGCGGCGCAGGAATGATCGCCAGACCGGAATCGCGGCCGAAGGCATCCACGCCTTCCAGCTCGACGATGAAGTTCAGGCTCTTGTTCACCAGCAGCGGGAAGGGGTGCGTCGGGTCCAGGCCGATGGGGGTGATGATCGGCGCAATCTCGTCGCGGAAATAGCGGCGCACCCAACTCTTGAGCTTGGTGGTCCAGTAACGGCGGCGGATGAAGTTGACCTGGTGCTTGGCCAGCTCCGGCAACAGGATGTCGTTGAGGATGCTGTACTGGCGGGTCACCTGCTCGTGCACCAGCTCGCTGATGCGCGCCATCGCCTGGTGCGGCAGCAGGCCGTCGGCGCCGGCCTTTTCGCGGGCGAAGGTGATCTGCTTCTTCAGGCCGGCGACGCGGATCTCGAAGAACTCGTCCAGGTTGCTGGAGAAGATCAGGAGGAACTTCAGACGTTCGAGCAAGGGATAGGACTCATCCAGCGCCTGTTCCAGCACGCGGATGTTGAACTGCAGCTGGGACAGTTCACGGTGGATATACAGGCTGCTGTCATCCAGGCTCGGCACCACCAGCGGTGCCGGGGCAGGCGCCGGGGCCGGGGCCGGCACAGGCGCCGCGTCGGCGACGGGCGCCTCGGGTGCCTCGGGGGCCTCGGGGGCCGGAGGGGCCACCGGGATCTCGGTGGCCTCCTTCAGGGGTTCGAGCAATGCGCTGGGATTGAGTCCTTCGGTGTTCATCTGCAGTTCCTGGGGGGAGATCAGGCTCCCGTCTTGAGCATTTCTGCGGCGCGTACGGCGAAATAGGTGAGGATGCCATCGGCGCCGGCACGTTTGAAGGCCACCAGGGATTCGAGGATGACCGCCTCGCTCAGCCAGCCGTTCTGGATGGCTGCCATGTGCATGGCGTACTCGCCACTGACCTGATAGACAAAGGTCGGCACGCGGAATTCATCCTTCACCCGACGAACGATGTCGAGGTAGGGCATGCCCGGCTTGACCATCACCATGTCGGCGCCTTCGGCGAGGTCGGCGGCGACTTCGTGCAGGGCTTCGTCGGTGTTGGCCGGGTCCATCTGATAGCTGGCCTTGTTGCCCTTGCCGAGGTTGGCAGCCGAGCCGACGGCGTCACGGAAGGGGCCGTAGTAGGCGCTGGCGTACTTGGCCGAGTAGGCCATGATGCGCACATTGGTGAAGTCGGCCAGTTCCAGGGCTTCGCGGATGGCCTGGATGCGCCCGTCCATCATGTCCGAGGGGGCCACCACCTGGGCGCCGGCCTCGGCATGGGACAGCGCCTGCTTGACCAGCGCGTCGACGGTCACGTCGTTCTGCACGTAGCCGCTCTCGTCGAGGATGCCGTCCTGGCCATGGGTGGTGAAGGGGTCCAGGGCCACGTCGCTGATCACGCCGAGTTCGGGGAAACGGTCGCGCAGGGCGCGGATGGCGCGCTGGGCGATGCCGTCCGGGTTCCAGGCCTCGGCGCCGTCGAGGGACTTTTTCTCCAGGGGCGTTACCGGGAACAGCGCCAGCGCCGGGATACCCAGGGCCACCCAGGCTTCGGCTTCCTTGAGCAGCAGGTCGATCGACAGGCGCTCGACGCCGGGCATCGAGGGCACGGCTTCGCGGCGGTTCTCGCCGTCCAGCACGAACACCGGAAGGATCAGGTCGTCGACGGTCAGGACGTTCTCGCGCACCAGGCGGCGGGAGAAATCGTCACGACGGTTGCGGCGCAGGCGGGTGGCGGGGAACAGGCGATTGGCGGGGGTAAAGCTCACAGCAGACTCCAGGGCCCGGAATGGACGCAGTGTGACAAATATAAGGGCCGATTATGAACGAATGGTAACAATCCGCGACAGCGACCCAGAGTCGCGTCGACCGGCGTACCGCTCATCCTTCGGCGCCTTGGGCATTGTCCGAGGTCAACTCCAGCGTGATCGGCGGCGCCCGGAGCTTTTCCCGGGGCGTCATCCCGGTTAGGCTGCGCGTTCATTTCGCTGCGCACCGCAACCATGCTGCAACAATTTCTCCAGGATTTCGGCTACTTCGCCCTCTTCCTCGGCACCTTCTTCGAGGGCGAGACGATCCTGGTCCTGGCCGGCTTCCTCGCCTTCCGCGGCTACATGGACATCAACTATGTGGTGGCCACCGCCTTCTTCGGCAGCTATGCCGGCGACCAGCTCTGGTACTACCTTGGCCGCCACAAGGGGCGGCAGATCCTCGCCCGCAAGCCGCGCTGGCAGGCCATGGGCGACCGCGCGCTGGCCCACATCCGCCGCCATCCGGATATCTGGGTGCTGAGCTTCCGCTTCGTCTACGGCCTGCGCACGGTGATGCCGGTGGCCATCGGCCTGTCCGGCTACCCGCCACTACGCTACCTGATCCTCAACGGCATAGGCGCCCTGATCTGGGCCCTGGCCCTCGGCTTCGCCGCCTTCCACTTCGGCGCCGTGCTCGAAGGCATGCTGGGCAACCTCAAGCGCTACGAGCTGATGGTCCTCGGCGGCCTGCTGGCCATCGGCGGCCTCCTCTGGCTGCGGCGCCGCCTGCGCAGCAACGGCAGGCGCTGATCAGAGCGCCAGCGCCTCCTCGCGACGCGGCAGGCCGAAAAGCGCGGCCAGGCTGACCAGGCTGTAGAGCGCCAGCAGCCACCAACCCGAGCTCCCCATCGGCAACAACCCCAGCGCCGCGGCCGCCCAGAGCGCCGGCCAGTTCGCCAGCAGCCGCGCCAGCTCCAGGGCGCGCGCCCAGGGCCGGTTCTCCAGCCAGGCACCCAGCGCATAGAGTCCGAAGACCATCCAGCCCAAGGCCAGCCAGAGCCCGGCCAGCGAAACTTCGCCGCCAATCCCCAGCAGCCAAGTGCCGGCGACGACGTAGAGCCCGAACTGCAGCCCGGCGTACCACTTCTGCCCCAGGCCCAGCGGCACCTCGAACTTGACGAAGCGGGCGAGGTCCGGCTTGGCCAGGGGATAACGCTCGGCCACATCCGCCGGGCGCCAGCCGGTGCGCATGAACCAGATGCGCAGCCTGTCCCACCAGGAATCGGCCCGCGCCGCGTCGCGCCACAGCTGCACATAGAACTGCAGGTTGGCCCAGAGCGGGTTCCAGCTGGCCAGCGGCGTGGTCACGCCGAAGATCACCGGCTCGTCGTCCAGCTCCTCCTGGAAAGTGCCGAACAGGCGGTCCCAGAGAATGAACACGCCGCCGTAGTTGCGATCCATGTAGACCGGATTCTGCGCGTGGTGGACGCGGTGGTTGGAGGGGGTGATGAAGACCCATTCGAACCAGCCCAGCTTGGGCACATGGCGGGTATGCACCCAGAACTGGTAGAGCAGGTTCAGCGCCCCCACGGTGAGGAACACCAGCGGCGGCACCCCGGCGACGGCCATCGGCAGGTAGAAGATCCAGCCAATGAGAAAGCCGGTACTGGTCTGCCGCAGGGCGGTGGAGAGGTTGTACTCCTCGCTCTGGTGATGCACCGAATGGGCAGCCCAGAGCAGGTTGCGCTCGTGGCCCAGGCGGTGGTTCCAGTAGTAGCAGAAGTCATAGAAGACAAAGGCCAGCAGCCAGACCCAGGGGCTCTCCGGCGACAGCTCGAAGAGCGCCAGGTGCTGCCAGGCGAAGCCGTAAGTGAGGAGCCCCACCACCTTGGTCAGCAAGCCGCTGGTGGTGGACAGCACCCCGGCACTCAGGCTGTTCAGGCTATCGGCGGTGCGGTAGCTGCTCATCCCGCGCCAGCGATCGGCCAGCAGCTCGATGCCGATCAGGAGAAAGAATAAAGGCACTGCGTAGAGCACGTAATTCATGGGGCGGCCTTGTCGTTATGCTTGTCCGGTTTCCCGCAGGTTTCGATGAAGGATGGCGCGGCGCTCGCGGCCTGATTCCCCGGCCTGCTAGGATTGCCCGGTAGATGCTACTCCTGGAGCCAGCCCGGCCCCTCGGCATGGCGTGCCAACCCAAGCGGCATATGACGACAGCATGCGCAGACTCCTGAAACCCGCCCTGATCGCCCTGCTCCTCCTGGCCTGTACGGCCCTGCTCGGTCTCTATCCCTATCGCGCCGCCCTGTTGCCGCAGAGCGCCGACCTGAACGCGGCGGAGCAGCGCCTGGCGCGACACCTCAGCCTCTTCACCCCGGACGGCTCCGGTCCTTTCCCCACAGTGCTGGTGTTCCACGGCTGCAATGGCCAGAACCCCGGCCTGGTGCGCAACGTCAAGAACTGGCTGCTGCCGGCCGGCTACGCGGTGCTCTTCGTCGACAGCCATGCCGCCCGCGGCATCCGCGACTGGCGCCCGGTGTGCGACGGCAAGCGCCTATGGGGCAACGAGCGCGCCTTCGACGTCTACGCGGCCCTGGCCCTGGCGCGGAAGAACCCCGCCATCGACAGCCGCCGGCTGGCCCTGCTGGGCTATTCCCACGGCGGCTGGACCATACTCGACGCCCTTTCCTATGACGGCAGTGCCGGCCACGGCTTCCCCGCCACCGGCAAGGGTGTGCTCGCCGGCGTGCGCGGCGTGATCACTTTCTACCCCTATTGCGGCTTCCCCGCTCACCTGCGCGACGGCCTGGTCCACGATGCCCCGGTGCTGATGTTCCTCGGCGGCAAGGACCACATCACCGACCACCAGCAGTGCCTCTCCGCCCTCGGCAGCCTCGCCGGCGAGCGCCTGGAACTGGTGCAGTACGGCAACGCCGACCACGTCTTCGACCAGCGCAGCGACCTGAATACCTACCAACCCGGCCTGGCCCAGGATGCCCAGCGACGCGCCCTGGCGTTCCTTCGCGAAAACCTCGGACCGGCCCAATGACCTGGAGATGTCCATGACCAAGAAAGTTGCCGTGATCCTGTCCGGCTGTGGCGTTTACGACGGCGCGGAGATCCACGAGAGCGTGATCGCCCTGCTGCGCCTGGACCAGCGCGGCGCCAAGGTCCAGTGCTTCGCCCCGAACATCGCGCAGCACCATGTGATCGACCACACCACCGGCGAAGAGATGCCGGAAAGCCGCAACGTGCTGGTGGAGTCGGCGCGCATCGCCCGCGGTGAGATCAAGGACGTGCGCGAACTGGACGCCGCCGACTTCGATGCCCTGATTGTCCCGGGCGGCTTCGGCGCGGCCAAGAACCTCTCCGACTTCGCCATCAGCGGCGCCGCCTGCACCGTGCAAGCCGAAGTACTGGCCGCCGCCCGCGGTTTCGCCGAAGCCGGCAAGCCGGTGGGCCTGATCTGCATCGCCCCGGCCCTGGCGGCGAAGATCTACGGTGAAGGCGTGACCTGCACCATCGGCGACGACGCCGGCACCGCCGCGGCCCTGGCCGAGATGGGCGCCCAGCACGTCGACTGCGTGGTCAGCGAGATAGTCGAGGACGAGAAGCGCAAACTGGTGACCACTCCGGCCTACATGCTGGCGCAATCCATCAGCCAAGCGGCCTCCGGCATCTACAAGCTGGTGGACCGGGTGCTGGAACTGACCCACTGACGGGTTCGGGCGGGTAGCGCCGGCTGCCCGCCCCGTGCCGATCCGGCCAATCCACCCGCCTCTCCCGCCGCCCCTCTGGCATCCCGGCCGTTTCTGCTTCAGCGTCGCAGCCTATACGCCTCCAGGAGCCGCCATGAGCCAGACCGACTTCGTCCTTACCCCCGAACTGCAGCAGGCCGTCGCCGGCTTCTTCGAACGCATCCCCTTCAACCGCGTGCTCGGCATCCAGCTCGGCGAGATGAATACCGAGAAGGTGGTGATGCACCTGCCGATGAAAGACGAACTGATCGGCAACTTCGTCCAGGGCATCCTCCACGGCGGGGTGATTTCCAGCCTGCTCGACGTGGTCGGCGGTGCCATGGCGCTGATCGGCGCCTTCGAGCGGCACCAGCACTTATCCACAACCGAGCGCATGGCGCGGCTGTCCAAGCTAGGCACCATCGACCTGCGTATCGACTACCTGCGTCCCGGCCGTGGCAAGCACTTCACCGCCACCGCCGTGCTGCTGCGCTCCGGCAACAAGGTGGCCGTGGTGCGCTCGGAACTGCACGCCGACGACGGCACGCTGGTGGCGGTGGGTACGGGCACCTATCTGTGCGGCTGAATCAAGCGTTGCATCCGTGGCAACGAATTCATTCGCGAAGGCCCTTCGAGCCCCGCGCAATGCCGGATCGGTAGGGTGCGCTGCGCGCACCAGGCGGAGCCGAGGCTTGCACCGGACCCAGTTCCTACCACCGCTGTTGGTGCGCATGGCGCACCCTACGAGCCAGGGGATGGCGCGTGTCTATCCCCCCCAGCGCAATGCGCCTGAGTCAGGTGCGGCGCAGGCGGGTCAGCAACCTGTCCAGCGCATTGGCAAAGTCCTGCCGCTCCTTCTCGCCATAGGCGGCCTGTCCCCCGCCCATCTGCCCCTGGTCACGCAGGTCGGTGAGCAGGTTGCGCACGGCCAGGCGCTCGCCCATGTTGCGCTCGTCGAACTCGCGGCCGCGCGGATCCAGGGCCGCCACGCCCTTCTTGACCAGGCGATCGGCCAGCGGCACATCGCTGCAGATCACCAGTTCGCCGGGCGCGGCGTTCTCCACCAGATAGTCATCGGCCGCGTCCGGACCACTGGGTACCACGATCAGACGCACGCACGCGAAAGCCGGCTTGACCTGGCTCTGCCCGGCCACCAGCACCACCTCGAACTTGCGCTTCAAGGCGAACTTGATCACCTGGTCCTTGGCCGCCCGGGGGCAGGCATCGGCATCGATCCAGACGCGCATCGCAACACCTTACGCAAAGAAGAAGGGCGGGAAGTATCGCACTCCCCGCCCCCGGTTCAAGCCTGGGCCAGGCTGCGTTCGCGCAGCCAGCTGCGGCCGTAGAGCAGGGCGATGGCGAGCAGCGCCAGGCCCTGGGCGGACAGGCTGTAGGCGTCCGGGTGGATGCCCAGCCAGTCGAACTCGAAGAAGGGCACCGGGCGAGTGCCCAGTACGCCGGCTTCCTGCAATGCGGCCACGCCATGGCCGGCGAACACCACCGATAGGGCGCAGAGCAGGGCGGCGTTGGCGCTGAAGAAAATTCCCAGCGGCAGCTTGGCCGAGCCGCGCAGGATGATCCACGCCAGCCCCACCAGCAGCACCAGGGCGGTGGCCGCGCCGGCGATGACCATGCCGTGGCCGGCCGGTCCCGCCTGCAGCCAGAGGGTTTCGTAGAAGAGGATGACCTCGAACAGCTCGCGGTACACCGAGAAGAAGGCCAGGGTGGCGAAGCCCAGGCGGCCGCTGCTGCCGAGCAGGTGATCCTTGATATAGCTCTGCCAGGCGGCGGCGTGGCGGCGGTCGTGCATCCACACGCCGAGCCAGAGCACCATGACGCAGGCGAACAGCGCCGTGCAGCCTTCCATCAGTTCGCGCTGGGCGCCGCCGACGTCGATCAGGTAGGCCGCCACCGCCCAGGTGGCGAAGCCGGCGACTATGGCCAGGCCCCAGCCGATGTGCACGCTGCGCACCGCGTGTTCCTGTCCGGTCTTGCGCAGGAAGGCGAGGATCGCCGCCAGCACCAGGATCGCTTCCAGGCCTTCACGCAGCAGAATCAGCAGGCTGGAGACGAAGCTCAGCGAGCCGCTCAGGCCATCGGCACCGAGCAGCTCGGCGGATTTGTCCAGATCCACCTTGGCCTGCTCCAGCAGTTGCGCCGCCTTGGCCACCGGCTGGCGGTCCTGCAGGGCCTGCCGATAGGCCATCAATGCGCGCTCGGTAGTTTTGCGCTGCACGGCATCGAGGTTGTCGAGCGAGCTTTCCACCAGCTCGAAACCTTCCAGGTAGGCCGCCACCGAGAGATCGTAGGCCTGGTCCGCATCGCCATCGCGGTAGGCCGTGAAGCTCTGCTCCAGGGTGGCACGGGTGTGGCCGATCAGCTCCTTGGGTCCGCGCTGCTGCAGCGGCGGCTGGGCACGCTGGGCGCGGAACAGCGCCTGAGTCGCGGCGCCCTGGCTGGCGCCAATCTCTTCAGGGGTGCGTCCGGCCAACTCGCCCAGCGGCATGGCCTCGCCCTTCACCGATGGGTCGGCGCTGAAGCCGGCGATATAGCTGGCCAGGTCCCAGCGCTGGCGGTCGTCGAGCTGGTCGGCGAATGCCGGCATGTCAGTGCCTTCGACGCCCAGTCCGAGGGTGTTGTAGAGATCGTAGAGACTGAGCCGGTCCATCCGCGCCTGGTCGCGCAGGTTGGCGGGGGGCGGCTCGAGCCCCATGCCTGCCGGGCCGTCGCCGGCACCGGCGTCGCCGTGGCAGACGCTGCAATGCTGGACATAGAGCGGCGCGCCGCGGGCCGGATCGGGGGTGATGGCCGGTGCCTGGCTGACTTCATAGGCCGCCGCCAGCTGGGCGGCCAGCTGGCGTGCCTGGCGTGCCACGTCGGTGCCGTTCTGGCGCGACTCGATGGACTGGCGCAGGCTGGTGACGCCCTGCTCCAGATCCTGCTGGCCGTTGCGGGCCGGCAAGGCGACGATCAGGCCTTGCAGCACGCCGAGGAATTCGATCTGTTCGCGGTATTCGCTGGCATCGATGACCTTGCCATCGACCACGGTGGCCGGGTAGTCGGCCCCTATGTAGCTGAGCAGGTGCAGAGCCTGGGCGGCCCCTTCGGCCTGGTCGGCCATCAGGCTGAAGCTGCAGAGCGCCATCAACGGCATCAGCAGCCAGCCGAGCAATCTCGGAATGGAGAACATGAGTCAATCTCAAATGAGAATGGGGAGTGGAATTGTTACCTTCCTAACGATCCAGCTCAACCCCAAACATGCGAAATCCTTGCGAAGCCTGGTCCTAGAATTCGGCTGCAGGCCACACGCCATCGGGCTTTGACAAATATCAGCAAGGACCGCAAGGAGACCGGAGGAAAGGCTTTCCGACGGAAAGGAACCCGGCGAGCGGACGCTCGCCGGAACGCAGCCGCCTCAGGCGGCCGCGCGTCGCACCGTGGCCAGCAGCGCCGCGGCGCCGACGAACAGGGCGGCAAAGCTGCGGTTCATCACCCGCTGCTGGCGCGGCGTGCGCAGCAGGCGCAGGACGCGGGCGGCAAGGCCGGTGTAGCCGGCCATGACGATGAGGTCGACGCAGATCATGGTCACGCCCATCACCAGGTACTGCTCCACCAGCGGCGCGTGGGGGTCGATGAACTGCGGCAGCACGGCAAGCATGAAGACGATCGCCTTGGGATTGCTGAAGTTCACCAGGAAGCCGCGCAGCACCAGGGTCAGGGGGCGGCCGATGGGACGCTCGGCGGAACCGTTCGCGAGGTCACTGGGCAGCGCCTTCCACTGCTTGACCGCCAGATAGACCAGGTAGGCCACGCCGAACCACTTGATCAGGCTGAAGGCCAGGGCCGACGCGGCGAGGATGGCGCCGACGCCGGCGGCGACGATGGCGATCTGCAGCGCCAGGCCCAGCTGCAGGCCGAGGGCGTTCCAGTAGCCACGCCAGAAGCCGTATTGCAGGCCGGAAGACATGGAAGCAATGGCACCGGCACCCGGCGACAGGCTGATCACCCAGCAGGCGACCAGAAAAGCGAGCCAAGTCTGAAGCGCCATGGCAGATACCTCGAAAACGAAAAGGGGCAGGCCGCTCAGCCTACCCCTTGGGAAAACACCTGCACAGTCCCTTCAGCGCCAGCGGCGCACAGCCTTCTGGAAGAACAGGCTGTTGGGCACCTGCACGACCGCCCCCTGGTTGCCTTCACTGAGGTCCTCCAGGGTGGTGTAGAACAGGTTGATCGCGATCACCCTGCCCTTCACCCCCAGCTTGTCTGCGCTTTCCACAACTTCCACCTGGTCGCCCATGCGAAACGGCCCAAGGGAGAAGATCAACACCGCGCAGAACATGTTGGAGAGCACGCTCCAGATGGCGAAGAAAGCCACCGCCGCCACCGCGGTGAAGCCGGTCAGCGCGGCCCAGAGCACCTCGGCAGAAACGCCGAAGCGCTCCAGCACCAGCATGAAGGCACTGCCGAGGATCATCCAGCGCAGCAGGCCACGCAGTGGCAGCAACAATTCCTGGGGCAGTTGCGGGTAGTGCTGGCCGAGGCGGGTGATGCCACGGGTGACGATACGCTGCACCAGCCAGGCCAACAGCACGATCAACAGCACCTGGGCAGCGCGGATCAACGGCTCGCTCCAGGTGGTCAAGAGTTGCAGGTCGTCCATCAATCCGCGGCCTCCAGTTGCCGCTGCAGCTCCTCCAGGCTTTCCAGGGCCAGGAGCCAGGCCTCTTCCAGTTCGGCCTCGCGGGCCTTCAGGCGCGCCTGTTCGGCCAGCAGATCACGCAGTTCATCCTTGCGCGCCGCCTCGTAGAGGGCGGAATCGCCCAGGCGGGTTTCGACCTTGCCCAATTGCTCATGCAGTTTGCCCAGGTCCTTTTCCAGCTTCTCGGCTTCGCGCTTGTGCGGGGCCAGTTGCTGGCGCAGCGCGGCGGCGGCCTGGCGCTGGGCGCGCTTGTCGGTCTTGTCCGGGCTCACCGGCGCACTTGCCACCGGTGCCTGACGCGCGCGGAAATCCACCAGCCAGCGGGCGTAGTCGTCGAGATCGCCATCGAAGGCCTGCACGCGACCGTCGGCCACCAGCAGGAATTCGTCGGTGGTGCTCTTGAGCAGGTGCCGATCGTGGGACACCACCACCACCGCGCCGGAAAAATCCTGCAGCGCCATGGTCAGCGCCAGGCGCATTTCCAGGTCGAGGTGGTTGGTCGGTTCGTCGAGCAGCAACAGGTTGGGCTTCTGCCAGGCGATCAGGGCCAGGGCCAGGCGCGCCTTCTCGCCACCGGAGAAGTTCAGCACCGGCTCGTCGCAGCGATCGCCCCGGAAGTCGAAGCCGCCGAGGAAGTCGCGCAGGGTTTGCTCGCGTTCGCTCGGCGCCAGCCGTTGCAGGTGCAGCAGGGGGCTGGCCTTGGCGTCGAGGGAGTCGAGTTGGTGCTGGGCGAAGTAGCCGATGGCGAGGTTCTCACCGCAGCCCAGTTCGCCGGCGAGCAGCCCCAGGTCACCGGACAGGGTCTTGATCAGGGTCGACTTGCCGGCGCCGTTGGGGCCCAGCAGGCCGATGCGTGCACCGGGCACCAGTTGCAGCTTGACCTTCTCCAGGACGGTCTTGTCACCGTAACCCAAGCGCGCCTCGGAGAGATTGAGCAGCGGGCTGGAGATCTTGTCCGACTCGCGAAAGCTGAAGTCGAAGGGCGAATCGATATGCGCCGGCGCCAGCTCCTCGAGGCGCTCCAGGGCCTTGATCCGGCTCTGCGCCTGGCGGGCCTTGGTGGCCTGCGCCTTGAAACGGGCAATGAATTTTTCCATGTGCGCGCGTTGCGCCTGCTGCTTCTCGTAGGCCTGCTGCTGCTGCGCCAGGCGTTCGGCGCGGGTGCGCTCGAAGGCCGAGTAGCCGCCGCGGTAGAGCGTCAGCTTGCGTTGCTCCAGGTGCACCACGTTATCGACCACCGCATCGAGGAAGTCGCGGTCGTGGGAAATCAGCAGCAAGGTGCCGGGGTAGCCCTTGAGCCACTCCTCCAGCCAGAGGATCGCGTCGAGGTCGAGGTGGTTGGTCGGTTCGTCGAGCAGCAGCAGTTCGGACGGGCACATCAGCGCCTGGGCCAGGTTCAGGCGCATCCGCCAACCACCGGAGAAGTCGCCGACGCGGCGATCCATCTGCTCGCTGGTGAAGCCGAGACCGGCCAACAGCTTGCGGGCGCGGGCGTCGGCCGTGTAGCCGTCGGCGCTGTCCAGCTCGCTGTGCAGGCGGGCGATGGCGGTGCCGTCGTGGCTCGCTTCGGCGGCGGCCAGGTCGCGCTGTACCTGGCGCAGATGCTGGTCGCCATCGAGCACGTAGTCCACGGCCAGGCGCTCCAGGTTGTCCACTTCCTGGCGCATATGGGCGATGCGCCAGTCGGCGGGCAGCTGGCAGTCACCGGCATCCGGCCCCAGCTCGCCACGCAGCAGGGCGAACAGGCTGGACTTGCCGGCACCGTTGGCGCCGATGAGGCCGGCCCTCTGGCCGGCGTGCAGGGTCAGTTCAGCGCCTTCTAGCAGGCGCTGCGGACCACGCTGTAGAGTGAGATTTTGCAGTCGGATCATGATGGCGGCGGAGTTTATCAGCTTCGCCGCCCCACCGCCCGGGGAGCGCCATGCCTTCAGACCTGTGGACCTTTGCCCTACGCCTTTATGCCCAGCCCGGCGCGGAGCAGGCCTGCCTGCGCCTGCAAGCGGGCGGCGCCGACGTCTGCCTGCTGCTCTGCGCCTGCTGGCTGGGTCGGCGCGGCACAGCCTTCGCGACCACGCGGGCGGACACCCTGAAAGAACTGTGCGAGCCCTGGCAGGAACAGGTGGTAAGGCCCCTGCGCTCGCTGCGACAGGCCTGGCGCGCACAGGCGCAAGCCGACCCGGCCCTGGCCGGGCTGAGGGAGCGGATCAAGGCAATCGAATTGGACGCCGAGCATGAGCTGCTGGCGCGGCTTGAGCAGGTAGCCGCCGGCTGGGCCGGAGACGAAACGGAGCAGTTACAGGACTGGCTGCAGGGCTGTGCCCCGAGTCTGGAGGGGCTGGACCGCGACGCGCTGGATCTGCTGCGCGCCGCGGCCCTGGCGCCTTAGCTCGACGGCGAGGTCGGTGCGGCGCCGTTGCTGCTGGCCGGAGCCACGCTGGCGACCGGAGCGGCGGCGGGTACAGCCGGAGCGGCCGGTGCAGCACCGGTAGCCGACTTGACGGCCGCAGCCAGGTTCACCGGAGCACCGGCCGGCTTGGCTGCAGCGGGCTTGGCCGGAGTAGCGGCTGGCTTGGCTACGGAGGGCTTGGCCGGAGCGGCCTTCTTCACGGCAGGCTTGGCCGGGGCTTTCTTCACCGCGGGCTTGGCAGCCGGTTTTGCAGCGGGCTTGGCGGCGGCAGTCGCTGCCGGTTTCGCCGCAGGTTTGGCTGCCGGCTTGGCGGCTGCAGCCGGCTTCGCAGCACTGGCAGCGGGCTTGGCCGCGGCCTTGGCAGCAGGTTTCGCAGCGGGCTTGGCTGCAGCTCTAGCAGCGGGCTTGGCGGCCGGTTTCGCTGCTACGGGTTTGGCAGCTGGCTTGGCTGCAGCGGTCCTGGCTGCTGGCTTCGCAGCCGGTTTAGCAGCAGGTTTGGCGGCGGCCTTGGCAACCGGCTTCGCAGCAGGTTTGGCTGCGGCTTTTGCGGCAGGCTTGGCGGCCGGTTTCGCTACTACGGGTTTGGCAGCTGGCTTGGCTGCAGCGGTCCTGGCTGCTGGCTTCGCAGCCGGTTTAGCAGCAGGTTTGGCGGCAGCTCTAGCGGCGGGCCTGGCAGCAGCGACCTTGGCGGCCGGTTTGGCAGCTGGCTTGGCTGCAGCTTTAGCAGCGGGTTTGGCTGCTGGCTTGGCGGCAGGTTTCGCCGCGGGCTTGGCAGCGGCGGCCGGTTTGGCGGCGCGGGCGGTCAAGGCCTTGCTGGCGGCTTCACGCACTTTGCCGACGCCCTGGGCGAGCTTCAGGCTCTCCTGGGCGTCACGCTTGAGCTGCGCGATATAGGCTCGGGTTTCGGTCTGGCGATTCTTCAGGGTGTCCAGCAGCGACTCGAGTTCGCCGATGCTGTCCTTGGCCTTGGCTTGCGCCTTGGCTTTGCCGGCCTTGGCCGCATCCTGCAGCTTGACGCGTGCAGCGTGGAGTTTGTCCTGGGTCTTGCCACGCTGTTTCTCCAGCTTGGCCAGCAGTTTTTCTGCGTCGACCGCTGCTTGCGTGCAGGCGTTTTCAAGGTGTTCGATGAGGCTGTTGGAAAGCTGTTGCAGCAGATGCAGCGGGGTGCTTACGGGCTTCTTCTTGGCCGACATGGTATGCCTCCTGGCGGGCGTCATTTGGCCCATACTAGTCGCCTGTTTCGCGAGTCGCCAGAGGCCGCGCCATTCAGCCCGCCAAGGCCTTGCGACTATTTGCCCGAAGCCCATTGCGCAATGCGCTCCTACCTCGAAAAAAACGAGGCCGGGAACAGACTTCGCACCAACCGCTGCACGGCGCCGCAAAGGCTCTGGAATCGGGGATGCGGCCACATCGCGCATCCCGGAATCCGGCGCCGGGCAGGAACTCCATCAGGCCGGTTGCGAAGCCTCACCCTGATGGGCGTTGTGCAGCACTTCGATCAGGCAGTCTTCCAGCTCGAAGCGTTCGTGAAGCAGCTGACCAAGATTCGTCAGTTCGCTGGTCAGGCAGATATCACGGCAGTCGCCGTTGTCGCAGCGGTCGTTGAAGGCCAGTGCAACTTCGGTGATGGCTTCGATGCGAGGATAGATTTGCTTGGCGAGGTCGAGGCCGCGTTGGTCGCCAAACGCTTTCGCCTCGTTGAGCAATTGCTCGTAGACCTCGAAGTGCCCTGCGGACACGTAGTCCAGCAGGACCTCACAAAACCTTTGCAGCCCTTCTGCGTTGGCACTGGGGGCCTGGGGCTTCTCGTTCAGCGAACTGTAGACCCGGATCAGCTCTTGGCGTTCCTGCAGCCAGCGGTCGATCAACTGGTGCACGCCACCCCAACGTTCCTGAGCGTTCTGGCAACTTTCGAGCATGGTGACGACCTCACTTCCCTAATTCGGTAATGCCGTTTATACGTCTGCTCCGAGACGGTTTTTTGTCGACCGGTGCAAGATCTTGGGAAGGCGCCGCAAAAACGGCAATATTCCGGCGGCGCGTGCGGGCCAGAGTATGCCCGCCGGGGCAGTGCCATCAAGGCGCTGGCAGGAAAAAATTCATACGAGCGTTTAATCGATAGGCCGCGGCCGGTCTGGCCGTAGGTCTGGGGAGTGCGCGACCCATTGGCGCAACGGGAAAAGTCCCGGAGAGGACCGGGACCCGGCGTCCGAGGAGCGCATGGAGGCCCCATGCGCCCCGCGCGCTCAAGCGCGGCGCAGCAGCTGATAGAGCGCGAAGAGGATGCAGCCGGCGAAGGCCAGCAGGCTCCATTCGGGGATGCTCATGCCGAACAGGGTCCAGGTCACTTCCGCGCAATCGGCAGTGCCGTGGAGCATGAGCTTGACGATGTCCTGGAAGGGCAAGGCTTCCATCATGTAGTCGAGGCTCGGCAGGCAGGCCGGCAGCTGGTCGGCGGGCACGCTCTGCAACCACACCTGGCGGCCGGCGGTGGCGGCGCCGCCCGCGGCGAACAACAGCGCCAGCGCAGCGTAGACGCGGCGGCCGACACGTTCCGGGCCGTGCAGAGCGGCGATCAGGCAGACGATGCCGAACGCGATGACGAAGACGCGCTGGACGATGCACAGGGGGCAGGGCTCGAGGCCGAGGGCATGCTCGAGATACAGCGCACCACCCATGATTGTGACGCAGGCGAGGAATGCGAGCAGGAAGAGCGAACGCGGGCTGGCCAGGGACATGGCGGCTCCGATGGGTTATCAGGAAGGGCGTTACGGTAGTGGAAAGGACCCCGAGCTTTCAAGGCGGCCGTCTAGGATGGAAGGGGTTGCCTATCTGGAGAAGAACGCCATGCGCCGGCTGCTTGTGCTTTTCCTCTGCATGTTGCCCTGGCTGGCCAACGCCGCCCTGCCACTGGATCGCATCAAACTGCCCGAGGGCTTCCGCATCAGCCTGGTGAGCGACCAAGTGCCCAATGCCCGGGAGATGACCTGGGGCGAGCGCGGCACACTGTTCGTCGGCAGCAATGCAGCCGGCAAGGTCTACGCCCTGGACACCGCCAGCGGAAAGGTCCGCACCATCGCCCGCGACCTGCAGCTTCCCGTGGGTGTCGCCTACAAGGATGGTGATCTTTTCATCTCGGCAGTCAGCCGAATCCTGCGCCTGCGCGACATAGAGTCGCAACTGGATTCGCCACCCAAACCCGAGGTGGTCTACGCCGACTTTCCGCGAAAGACCCACCACGGCTGGAAGTTCATCGCCTTCGGTCCCGACGGCAAGCTTTACGTACCGGTAGGCGCGCCGTGCAACCTCTGTGACGAGGACCCTGACCTTTACGCCGCCATCCACCGCATGAACCCCGACGGCAGCGGCCTTGAGCTGGTGGCGCGGGGCGTGCGCAACACCGTGGGCTTCGATTGGCACCCGCGGACCGGCGAGCTCTGGTTCAGCGACAACGGCCGCGATCTGATGGGCGACGATGTGCCGGACTGCGAGCTGAATCGCCTGACGAAACCCGGCGAGCATTTCGGCTTTCCCTACTGCCATGCCGGCGACGTGACGGACCCGAAATTCTCCCAACGCCCCTGCAGCGAATTCGTGGCCCCGGTGGCCAAGCTTGGCCCCCATGTGGCGCCGCTGGGCCTGCGCTTCTACACCGGCAGCCAGTTTCCCGCGGATTACCGCAACAACCTGTTCATCGCCGAGCACGGCTCCTGGGACCGCAGCGAGAAGATCGGCTACCGCATCAAGCGCGTCGAACTCAACGAGGACGGCAGCCTGAAGCGCCAGAGCGTGTTCGCCGAGGGCTGGCTCGAGGACGGCGATGTCTGGGGTCGGCCAGCGGACGTGCTGGTGACGCCGGACGGCGCATTGCTGGTGAGCGATGACTACGCCGGCGCCATCTACCGCATCGACTACGTGGGGCGTCAAGCGGAGTGAGTCGCGAGCTGCGATGCCCGGCCGACTGGCCAGGAGGGACAGCTGCGCTGTCCTTGGCGAATGAATTGGCTATGTCTGCGTTAGCTGTTGCAGAACCGAATAGAGGCGTCTAGCACGGACCTTTCAGACCGACGCACCTGCCTGACACATCCCTCTCCCCTGGCCCCCGCCCTGCGCCCCAGCCTGATCGCTTCGCGCTCAGTCGCTCATCGGCACCGGAAGCGGTGCTTCCGACAGCGTGCCTCTTCGCCCCGGAGAGCGAGGGGTGACTCGCGCCGGACAGGGCGCGGCAAGCCTGACGCCTGGTCATTGCCTGAACCTGTGCAGAAGAGGTGGGGCGGCGACTCTGCCCCGTCA
>NZ_SSOJ01000122.1 GCF_029871205.1 Pseudomonas sp. BN417
AGGGGGACGAGCGGCATGGATGCCGCGAGAGGCGTGCGGGGCCAGGGATGGCCCCTCACGCCGCGCCCCCGGAGCAATGATGGAGCGAGGGAAGTTTGGCGAAGCCAGACGGGGACGCCGAGTTCCGGATGCAGGGGCAAGCGTTTTTGGTTTCTTTTTTGTGGGCGGCATTCCGACGACTGAAAAAAGAGACTCGCCGGGAGGCGAAACAGGGACTCGCAGGCCACTCGATAAGCAACTCGGCTCTGGACGTTCGAGCAACACTTAATGCAGACATAGCCAATTCATTCGCGAAAGCAGAACCTCGTCGCCTCCTCCACCAACGCCTGGACTTGCCCTACCCAGTGAAAGGGGGCGGCCCACCTGCTCAGCCGAGGCATGGCTCCGGGTAGCTGCGCCGGCAGGGCTGGCAGCGCGTGATGGGGGGGCGGCTGCGGGCTCCTGGCCCGCCTCTGGCGGAGCGACCTACCGAGTGGTCAATTGGCTCGCGCCAGTGGCGCACCGCCATGTGCGAAAAGCATGCATTCTGAAAAAAGCTCATCGCTCATGGAGTTTGGCCGTTACGGAATGCAGTGCCGGAATGCGCCTTGGCTCCGTGACGGTCCTTTTTTGCCGTGCATCCTTGCCAGCCAACGGGCGGACCCGGTGGGCGGCCTTGCCGAAGGACGCCAAGCGCATCCCATGGGAGGCGCCATTGCTCAGCGCCAGCAGCATGGCCGGCCCGGGAGTCATCGCCACCACGCTGAAGGCGACGACGTAGAGAAACAGCGTAGAAGCGTCCATCGCGGGTTATCTCCGATAATCCCGTGGGTCGACGGGAGCTTGGGTCAAGTCAGGCGTCGATGCGCACCGCCTCGGCGGGAACCACCGCGGCGCGGACGCCGAAGCTGGTCATGTTGCCGAGGGTGATGTTGTGATGGGCGATGATCTGCGCGGCCGAGAGCACCCCGTTGTCCAGCGTCGAATGGGCGTCCGCCACCAGGACCACCTCGTAGCCCAGCGCCAGGGCGCGGCGGACCGTGGTATCGACGCAGAAGTCGCTCTGCGCGCCGCAGACGATCAATCGCTTGATCCCGCGCTCCTGGAGCGCCTGGTGCAGCTCGGTATTGTGGAAGGAGTCCGGCGTGGTCTTGCGCACCCGGATATCGCCCGGCAGTGCCGCTAGCGCCTCGGCGAGCTGCCAGCCTTCGCTGCCGAAGCGGAAGGCCCCGCTGGCCTCTTCATGCTGGATCAGGAATACCGGAGCGCCAGCATCCCTGGCCTGGGCGCTGATGGCGTTGATCCTGTCGATGACCCGGTCGATCTCGAAAGCGGCTTCGTCGCCGACACTGAGCGCGCGCTGGACGTCGATGATCAGGAGTGCTGTGGTCATGGGAGTCTTCCTTGGGGAGAAAGACGCAGCTTAAAGGGATGCGCCGATGGAGTGCCAGCGGAGCGACAGGATCGTTGGCACCACCGTTTTCTGGTTCGTCGTGGAGTGCCGCGCGAGTATTTGGCTTATGCCGGATTGGCAAGATTGTCTGAGTGCTCTGGATTGGCTCCGTGCAGCCGGATATTTCCCTCTCCCCCGGCCCCCGCCCTGCGCCCCAGCCTGATCACTTCGCGCTCAGTCGCTAATCGACACCGGAAGCGGTGCTTCCGACAGCGTGCCTCTTCGCCCCAGAGGTAGAGGGGTGACTCGCGCCTGCGAGCCCAGAGCAAACCTGAGGCTCATGTAGAGCTGAAACTGAGCACACATGGTGGGGCAGCGACATCGCCCCTTCAGAAGGCCGAGCGGAAGCGTTGCGCAGGGGGATGAGCGGCATGGATGCCGCGAGAGGCGTGTGGGGCCATGGATGGCCCCTCACGTCGTGCCCCCGGAGCGACGATGGAGGGAGGGAAGTTTGGCGAAGCCAAACCCGGATGCAGGGGCAAGTTTTTTGGTTCCTTTTCAACGACTGGAAAAGGGACTCGCCTGGGGAGGCGAAACAGAAACCCGAAGCCCACTCGGCAACGAGCTGAACAACAGAACCTCAAGCGCCCTCTTCCCCGAAATTCCGCGATAAAGTGTTTTTTTGCTACTGTCGCCCGCATCGATTTCCAGCGGCGCATAGGGCCGCCCCCCCGAACCATCGAGGTAACCCGTGCCAACCCACATCCACTCCCGGGACCTTCGTGTCGAGACCGGCCACGGCCGGCTCTTCGCCTGCATCTGGAGCGCCGACCGGCAGGGCCTGTCCGCTGAGGATGCGCCCATCGTCCTGCTCCATGACTCCCTCGGCTGCGTCGAGCTGTGGCGAGACTTCCCCGCCCAACTCGCCGCCGCCACGGGCAAGGCGGTCGTCGCCTACGATCGGCTCGGCTTCGGCAGGTCGGATGCCCATCCCGGCGAGTTGTCGGTCGGTTTCGTCGGCAACGAGGCGGAAAGCGCCTTCTCGGCGCTGAAGGAGCAACTGGGCATCCGCGACTTCATTGCCTTCGGCCATAGCGTCGGTGGTGGCATGGCCGTCCACTGCGCGGACCGCCACCGGGCGCATTGTCAGGCGCTGGTCACCGAGTCGGCCCAGGCCTTCGTCGAGGACCGCACGCTGGAAGGTATCCGCTTGGCCAAGCGGGAGTTCCAGGCGGAAGGCCAGCTGAAGCGGCTGAGCCGATATCACGGCGAAAAGGCACGCTGGGTGCTGGATGCCTGGACCGAGACCTGGCTATCGCCCGAGTTCGCCGGCTGGAACCTGGAGGCCGAGGTGCAGCGGCTGGATTGCCCGGTCCTGGCGATCCACGGCGGAAAGGACGAATTCGGCTCGGCCGCCCACCCCCAGCGGATCGCGCAGCTGACGCGGAATCACTCCCAGGTCCTGCTGATCGATGACTGCGGCCATGTGCCCCACCGGGAGAACGCCGACCTGGTGCTCCAGGCCGTAGGGGACTTTCTCCGCTAGGCGGCCGGCCACTACATCGACAGCAGGTGGCCGACCCGCGGACCGACGCGGCCCTGCAGCACGTCCTGGTAGGCGGACATCACGGCGGCCGGGCCGTGGCCGTATTCCATGACCAACCATTGCTGGGTGTAGTCGGCGAACGCCTGCCAACGATCCACCAGGGCCTGCTGGAAAGCCTGGCCGCCCACTTTCTGGATGAGCTGCTGCGCCTCCTTCGGAGCGAAGAACATCACGGGTTTCGGCCCGGGCAGCTCGGCGCCACGGCCCTGGCGTTGATTCCAGTGGGACGCGCCGACCATGCAGCTGTACTTCAGTGCCGGCGCCAGCTGGCCGTGCAGTTGGGTCAAAAGCTCGCCATTACCCGCGAAATCCACCAGCACCGAAGGCCGCTCGCCTTCCAGCTGGCCCAGTTCGTCGTAGCTCAGCACCCGGTCATAGCAGCGCAGCATCTCGACGAAGGCCTTGTTGCCCGGCGAAGTCAGGCCAACCACCTGGTAGTCCTTGCCACGGGCCTTGCGGCTGCGCGTCAGCAGGTAGGCCATGCCGATGGCGGTCTTGCTCGATGCGCTGGTCACCACCAGGTCCTCGGCGCCGAAGAACTGCTGCGCGGCGAGGAAACCGTCGAGCAGGAAGGAGGTGGTGAAGAGCGGCCGCAGCAGCATCTGCAGCGCTTCGGTGTCGCCGCGATAGAGCCCATCGCTGGCGCAGTTCAGATACTGGTTGTAGAGCGGCGGCAAGCCCTGGCGATGTGCCGCGGCGTCGACGAAGCCGCTGGGCTGCACCTTGTCCGGCGTCACCCGCAGGTGGCTGGCCATGGGGTAGAAGCCGAAGAAGCGCTCGCCAATTTCCAGCCCCGCGCAGTTCGACTTCACCACCTCGGCGAAGCCCCAGACCGGGATGATGCCCATCCCCTCCTCCCCCGCGGGAAAGAACTGCCAATAGCGCATCGTCTCGCCCAGGGCGGCATAGGTGACGTTGTTGGCGGTGAAGGCGAAGCGGTCGATACGCAGCAGCGCCTGTCCTTCGCCAAGATCCCCGGCCTGAAACTGGCCTTCCCGGACGCGGCATTCGGTGATCTGGTCGCGCTTGACCAGCAGTTCCAGGGTGTTCCCCATCAGTGCTCTCCTTCAGCGGACTGATCGTGGTTGGCCCGGCGCACGAGCCGGGCAGCCGGCACAGCGTCGAGATGACTGCGC
Organism: Pseudomonas sp. BN417; assembly: GCF_029871205.1. GTDB lineage: Bacteria > Pseudomonadota > Gammaproteobacteria > Pseudomonadales > Pseudomonadaceae > Metapseudomonas. The sequence continues at coordinate 4,115 of NZ_SSOJ01000122.1, forward strand.
AGCTCCGTGACAACCAGCATAGTCGCGCTCGGCAGGCCGAGGTGCCGCTCGCCAGATCGTGAATGGCACCTATGGGCAAGGGTGAATCGCCATGGCTATGATCGGTGTCCATGACCTCCTCACTTCCGATCCGCCAGCCCTGCCCGCCCGGCGCCTGCAATTGCGGGCGTGAGCAATTGCAGGAAGCGCCCGGCGCCGACCTGCGCATCCTGCTCCTGACCCGCCAGGAGGAACGGCGCCTGCTCGATCGGCTGGAAAACCTGCAGAGCCTGGAAGACCTGGAACGCATGCAGCGGCGGATGTACGAACAGCTGGGTATTCGCCTGGCGATCGCCCCGGGCTTCAACGAAGTGCGCAGCATGCGCGGCATCGACATCCGCATCGACGAACTGCCTGGCCTCTGCCGCAAGACCCGTCAGTCGATCCCGGCGGCCATCCGTCGGGGACTGGAGAAGCACCCGGAAATCGCCTACCGCCTGCTCGATGCCCACGACCTCCTGCGCAACGCCTGAAACGCCCATCCGGTACCCCACCCTGGTTCGCCCCGATTGCCTTGTCGCTTGACGTTGTGGCAGCGTCATACCTTTCCTGCGCTCGACAGCCATGTCGCGCAAGGCCCTGCGCCCTTGCCGAAGGCTGTCTCGCGCTGATGGCGACGAGCCGGCGAAGCCTTGCCGGCCGTCCTGGCGTTCGTCAGCTGACAAGGAGTCCGGTGTGGCCGACAAAGAACAGATTGCTCGATTCATCAAGACAGAGTTTCCCCAGACCCGCGTCGTGGTCGAAGCGGTCGGCGACCGCTGCGCGACGGTATCCCAGGAGGTGGGCGAAGCAGATCTGCGCCCCGGCGGCACGGTATCGGGGCCGACGCTGATGGCCATAGCCGACGTGGCGCTCTATGTCGCCTTGCTCGGCGAGATCGGTATCGTCCCCCTGGCCGTCACCACCAGCCTGACCATCAATTTCCTCAGGAAGCCCGAAGCCCGCCAGCGCATCAGGGGCGAATGCCGGCTGATGAAGGTCGGCAAGACCTTGGCGATCGGCGAGGTTTCGCTCTATTCGGAAGGACTTGCCGAGCCGGTGGCCCATGTCGTGGGCACCTACTCCATTCCGCCGGCGCACCTGCGCTGACGGACTCCCCGACGCCGTCGCGCGGCGCCCGCCATGAGGACCCCATCGATGTCCGTAGCCGAACTCCTGAGAAAACGCATTTCGGTCCGCGCCTTCACCGACCAGCCCGTCGACCAGGCGACCGTGCATCGCCTGCTCGACAGTGCGCGCTGGTCGCCATCGGGCGGCAACCTGCAGCCCTGGAAGGTGATTGTGGTCAGCGGCGCCGAAAAGACGACGCTGGAACGTCTCGCGGTGGAAACCCTGCTGAAGGCGCCCAAGGGCGAGGCCGGCGAATTCCCCATCTACCCCGAGGGCCTCGAGGAGCCCTACCGCTCCCGACGCTACAAGATCGGCGAAGACCTGTACGCGCAACTGGGCATTCCCCGGGAAGACAAGCCCGCGCGCCTGCGCCAGGTGGCGCGCAACTATCAGTTCTTCGGTGCGCCGGTCGGGATTTTCTTCGTCATCGATCGCTGCATGGGCCACGGGCAGTGGGCCCACCTCGGCATGTTCATGCAATCGCTGGCCCTGGCCGCCGAGGAGCAGGGGCTGGCGACCTGCATGCAGGAGGCCTGGGGCATGGTACGCGAGCGCCTGCACCGGCATTTCGAGCTGCCCGAACGGGAGCTGGTCTATTGCGGCATGGCCCTCGGTCATCCCGAACCCGGGGCGCCGGTCAATGGCCTTCGCTCCGAGCGGGCGCCGGTCGAAGCCTTCGCGGTGTTCAAGGGATTCGCCTGACGCGCCCGCCACTGGAGCTGGAGCGGGCCCCGGGTTGACGCTATACCGAAAGCATTCGAACGCGGACCCGCGCTCGACTGGTCACCGGGGAGGGCTTCGCGATGTCGGATCAGCTGGTGATACGCAACATGACCCGCTCCGAGCTGGACGAGCTCGTCGGCTGGGCCGCGCGCGAAGGCTGGAATCCCGGCCTTCACGATGCAGGGCTGTTCTGGGGCACGGACCCCGCCGCCTTCATCGCGGCCCAACTGGACGGCGAGCTGATCGGCGGCGGCGCCATCACCTCCTATGGTGGCGAGTTCGGCTTCATGGGATTTTTCATCGTCCGCCCGGAGTACCGCGGGCAGGGCCTCGGCAACACCCTCTGGCACGCCCGTCGCGAGCGCTTGATCGCCCGCCTGAAAACCGGAGCGAGCATCGGCATGGATGGTGTCTTCGCCATGCAGGACTACTACGCCAAGGGCGGCTTCGTGTTTTCCCATCGCAACCTGCGTTTTCGCGCGGAGATCCCCGCGCGCCCGACCGTCCCACCGCCTGGCGACGAAGAACTGGTGCCGCTGGGCGCCCTGCCCTTCGAACAGGTGCTCGACTACGACCGTACCTGCTTCCCTGCCCCGCGCCCGACCTTCCTCAGCGGCTGGATAGCCCAGCCCGATGCGCTCGCCCTCGCCTGCCGGCGCGATGGCGAGCTGAGCGGCTATGGCGTGGTGCGGCGCTGCGCTGAGGGTTGCAAGATCGGCCCGTTGTTCGCCGACGACGCCCAGGCTGCCGAAGCGCTCTACGCGCACCTGGCCCTGTTCGCCGCAGGCGGCCAGCTGTTCCTCGACGCGCCGGAGAACAACCCGGCGGCGATGGAGCTCGTGCAGCGACACGGGATGACCGAAGTCTTCGGCTGCGCACGGATGTATCTCGGCCCCGCTCCCGCGCTCCGGCACGAGCGGGTCTTCGGCGTCACCACCTTCGAGCTGGGCTGATGGCCGAGCGCGACCTGGTCGGTTACGGCGGCCACCCACCCCAGCCGCACTGGCCGGGGAATGCCCGCATCGCGCTGCAATTCGTACTGAACGTCGAGGAAGGCGCGGAGTCCTGCATCCTCAATGGCGATACCCAGTCCGAAGCCTATCTCCACGAGCTGCCGGGCCGGCCGCCACGCCTGGGCGAGCGCGACCTGAGCGTCGAGGGCATGTACGAATACGGCTCTCGGGCCGGCGTGTGGCGCATCCTCGATCTGTTCAATGCGCGGAGCTTGCCGCTGACCGCCTTCGCCGTGGGCCGGGCCCTGGAGCTTGCCCCCGAGATCGGCCAGGCGCTCGGCGCTGCCGGCCACGAGGTCGCAGGACATGGCTACCGCTGGCTCGACTATCGCGGCATTCCGGAAGACGAAGAGCGCCGCCATATCCGCCTGACCCTCGAGGTGATCGAGCGCCTCTGCGGCAAGCGGCCGGTGGGCTGGTATACGGGGCGGGTCAGCCCGAATACCCGGCGCCTGCTACGCGAGGAAGGAGAGTTGCTCTACAGCTCGGACGCCTACAACGATGACCTGCCCTACTGGCTCCCCGGCTCGCCGCCGCACCTGGTGATTCCCTACACCCTGGTCAACAACGATGCCCGCTATCTGTTGCCGAATGGCTTTGCCTCCGGGGAGGACTTCTTCCGCCTGCTCCAGGACGCCTTCGACCTGCTCTGGCAGGAGGGCGCGAAGCAGCCGAAGATGATGAGCGTCGGCCTCCACGGCCGCATCAGCGGCCATCCCGCCCGGGCGATGGCCCTGGCCCGCTTCCTCGATCATGTTCAAGGTCACGACGCGGTGTGGATCTGCCGGCGGGAGGAGATTGCCCGGCACTGGATGAACAATCATCCCGCTTGAGGCAGTGCGCAAGCCGGGTCGTCCTGTTTACTGATTGAACCGGGCATCGTCGCGCTGGAAATGCAGCAGCGAGCCCTGGAAAGCCTCGCCATTGCCGAGGATGCAATCCGCCTGGCTGATGCTTCCCGCATATTCCAGCTCGGACATTTCCTCGCAGAGCACGGACCTGTTGGGCCGGTTGGGGTCGACGATGAACACCTCCACCTTGTCGGCCGAATGACGGTCGATGAAGTTGGCGAGCAGGGCTGGCTGGTCCCATTCGTAGATGAGGTCACTGCCGATGATCAGGTCGAACATGCCCAGTTCTTCGTTGACCTTGGACCAGTCCGCAGCCTGGTATTTGATCGGGGCGAGATTGTTCAGCCGCAGGTTTTCATCGAGGAATTCGGGAATCATCGGGTGATAGTCGCTGACCGTGATATCGCCCCCGCGTCGATGCACCACCAGGCTGGCCAGCGCGAGGCCGGCGCCCACTTCGAGGATGCGCTTTCCCGCAAGGTCCATCGTCAGCATGGAGCGCGCGAGGACCTGGCCCGATGGCCAGACCTGGCCGAATAGGGGCCAGCTGTCGGGGCAGATGCCCAGGCGCTCCGCTTCGAGTTCGGGATCGTGATACTGCTGATGATCGAACAGCGAGCGGATATTGAACTCCATGCCGCCGATCGATATTTCCTGATACTTAACCTGATAACCAAGCATGCGGAACTCTTGAGGACGATGATCCATGCCGGCCAAAGCACAGGGTTTGCTATCGCGATACAAATCACCCGCAGATCCAGGCGCTTGCGAATAGCAAAAATGATCCACACCAGCGATCAATCTGGTGGGCTATTTCAAATTTCAAACATCGAAAATGAAAAAGCCCCGCAACGCGGGGCTTTCTTTGCCGGAAAGTCTCAGACTGCCTGGACTTTTTCCGCCTGCAGGCCTTTCGGGCCCTTGACCACTTCGAAGGTCACGGCCTGGCCTTCAGCGAGGCTCTTGAAGCCAGTGCTTTCGATGGCGCGGAAGTGTACGAATACATCCGGGCCTTCGGTCGGGGTGATGAAGCCGAAGCCTTTCTCATCGTTGAACCACTTGACGGTGCCAGATTGACGATTGGACATTTCATATCTCCAAGTTGATAACTGAATAATCCTGAGTTCGAATTCAGGAAGTTACTGAGTTGCGAAGCCTGTAACGAATCAAGGAGATGTAAGAATATCAATCAGAGCATCAAGCCAAGTATCGCAGAGACAACTGCAGAACAGTGGCGCGACTATACCCGGTTGGGCGGCTTTGTACAGGTTTATTTTCCGGGCACCAGGACAGACCCGAACCGCGCAAGGAAGCCACTGGGAGCGGCCATTTCCCGACCCTGTGCCTTCGTCTGCCAGGCCCCGGCAAGTGCGTGCACCGCCCCTCACCCGCACGGTGTGGGCTTGGGAGCGGACTCACCGTTCGGCGGTTTCCCGGCAACTGGCCGGGCGGTCCATCACCAAGGTTGTATAGTCTTCTGGCTGCTGTGCAGAGTGTCACTGCGACACTGATCTGATGACCCGCCGTTCTTCATCGCCTCGGTCTCTCTATTACTTTGCACTCAGCCCGGCAGGCTGCGCGCGGTTGTTGCCGGTCGTCCAGAAAACCCGGGAGATGCGAAATGTCCAATCGCCAACGCGGCACCGTCAAATGGTTCAACGATGAAAAAGGCTTCGGTTTCATTACCCCCGAACAGGGCCCTGACGTGTTCGTACACTTCCGTGCGATCGAAGGCACCGGTTTCAAGAGCCTGAGCGAAGGCCAGGCCGTGACGTTCGTGGTCACCCAGGGTGCCAAGGGGCCGCAGGCCGAACAGGTGCAACTCGCCTGACCGCAAACCAGGCCCCGTCGAGATGGGCTTGCCGCCCGTTCGGTGCCCATCCCCCTTTCGCCACGTGCAGGTCGTTGAGGGACGTAGAGCTGAGTCGCAGCCAGGAGTGACAGGATGGACGGTTCCCGCTTGAGACCGCCAATCGACCCGTTGCTGCTGAGCACAGTGCTCATCCGTACCTTCAACGGCGAGGCAGGCCTGACCAACGCCACCGGTTTCCTCTTCGCCAGGGGGGGCCGACTTTTCCTGGTGACCAGCGGGCACGTCCTGTTCGATGAGCCGAGCGCTCATTTTCCCAGCCACGTGACCCTGGAATTGCACACCAACGCCGAGAACCTGGCGGAAGTGGCACAGGTGCGCCTCCCGCTCTACCGGAATGGCTTGAGCCTTTGGCACCAGGCCACCGATGATGCCGGCCAGATCGATGTCGCCACCCTGGAGCTGGACCGCACCCTGCTCCCGGCCACGGCGCTCTACCGGCCCTTCAGCGAGCACCAGTTGCTCGATAGCGGAGACGCCATCGAGGTGGGCAGCTCGCTGCTGGTGATCGGCTATCCACTCGGCTTCCACGACCCCTTGCACCGCACGCCGGTGGCACGCCACGGCATAGTCGCCTCGCCATTCGGCTTGCGCTTCCAGGGCAAAGGCTACTTCCTGGTGGATGCGCGGACCCATCGGGGCAGCAGCGGCGCTCCCGTGGTGATGCGCACGACGGGCGGCCATGAAGCGGACTTCCCCTGGATTCTGCTCGGCGTGCACTCCTCACGCCTGGATGACAGATCGCGCGATGCCGAGCTGGACGAGGCCCTGGGCCTGAACTGCGCGTGGTACGCCGATGTACTGTTATCACTGACCCGGCCGTCCTAGCCTTGCTGATTCGCCCCCTCACTCTCCAGGCAAGGGCACTACCCTGGGCACCGGCTCGAACTGGATGGGCAGGGTTTCCGTCCGGCTGAGGCTTCCCTCGATCTGCCCGGACAGGTGGTAGACCCCGGCCATTACACCGGTGTCGGGATTGCGCAACAGCTCCAGCCATTCTTCGTCGAAGGCCTCGTTGAGGTTCGTACGCAGCCGCTTCTCCATTGCCGGCCGTTCGTTCTCCCGGGCCATGGCGGTGAATCCCGCCACGCCGATAGAGATCACGGTGCCGGCGACCCGCCCGGCGAAGGTACCGATGACACTGGCCACGCCACTGGTAGTCATCTCGGACTCCAGTTGCTCGCTGGTGCGTAGGGTTATCGACGACAATCCCGCGTCCGTCATCCAGGCACCCGCGCCACTCGGGGTATTGCTGATGCGATCGATCAGGGCGACGTAGGCCGGCAGCTCTTCGAGGGGATCGGCATGGATGAGCTGGTATAGCGAGGCGCTGTGCTCGGGGGGCGGCGCCAGCTCGATCGCCGGAATCTTCTGCAGATGCCGGTCGAACTGGTCCATGGGCACGCCACGGCGTTGGGGGATCGACTGCAGGCTTGCCTCAAGCTGGCGGACGTAGAGGCTGGTGGCCTGCGCCATCACCCCATCGGGATTGATCTCCCCGGAAACCGGGTCCAGTACGCGGTCGTTGTATTCCTCCTGCAGGTAGCCAGCGAGGCGGTTTACCGTCTGCTCCTTCTCGCCGTCGGAAGTCATTCGGTACCAGGCCACCTTCATGCTCAGCCATTGGCGGGTCCAATAGCTGGAGAACCAGGGAATGAAGTTGGTGTCGGTGCGCTTGTAGACCAGGTCCATCCAGTCTTCCATGGAATTGTGGGCGTAACTCTCGGCCTGGCCCGTTGCAGCCAGCGAGGCGGCGACGATATCGCGGTCGACCAGTTGCCAGGTGCTTGCCGAGACCGGCACCGCCGGTGCCTCAGGGGCTCGCGAGGCGCACCCCGCCAGCGCCACCAGCCACGCGACGAACAGCGCACGAAATATCAAGCTGCCGGGCCGGAACAGGACCCTTCCTGTTCCCGTGATGCCCGTCACGGCGCTCATGGGGTCAGACCATCCGCCGGCCTCTCGGCCAACCTCTCTCATCCGGCAAGCGGCACACATCCCGCCGCCTTGCCGCCCCCCTCCAACGGAACGCAAAACGCGCCCGACCAAGGTCCATTGAGTATACGAGCCTGCCATCGCGCCAGGGCGTAGCCTGACGACCTGCCACGAAACGTTGGCCACGCAACGGCCTATCCCGAGGAGCCGCTGGCAGCGGCGCCAGCCCTCAGCCTGCGAACAGCTCCATGAAGCGGTCCACTGCAGTCGCCTCCAGCGCCGCCTGGTCCTTGCATAGCGCAGCTATCAGCGCGCAGCGCTGAGGCGCGAACCGGGTGGCCAGGCTGGCCTTGAACTTCTCTTCCAGCAACGGGATGCCCTCGGCGCGCCGGCGGCGATGACCGACCGGGTACTCCACTTCCTCCAGAGCAGTGCTGCTGCCGTCCTTGAAGAACACCTGCACGGCATTGGCGATGGAGCGTTTGTCGGGCTCCAGGTATTCACGGCTGTAACGCGGGTCCTCGACTATCTCCATCCTGCCGCGCAGCTGGTCGATGATCGGGTTGGCCTGGTGGAAGTCGTCCTCGTAGTGTTCAGCGACCAGCCCGCCAAAGGCCAGGGCCACGGCGGTCATGTACTGGATGCAGTGGTCGCGGTCGGCGGCGTTGGCCAGGGGGCCGACCTTGGAAATGATGCGGATGGCCGATTCCTGGGTGACGATGCGGATGCGATCGATTTCCTGCAGGCGGTCCTTGACCTGCGGATGCAGGCGCACCGCCGCTTCGCACGCGGTCTGGCCGTGGAACTCGGCCGGGTAGCTGACCTTGAACAGGATGTTCTCCATCACGTAGCAGCCGAAGCCCTGGAGCAGGCTGAAGCGGCGCTTGTCCTCCGGTTTCGTCGCCAGGTCCTTGTTGGTGTGGCTGAAGGACACGTCGTAGAAGCCCCATTGAGGTGCGCTCAGCACGCCGGGAATGCCCATCTCGCCGCGCAGGGCGATATCGGCCAGGCGTACGCCGCGGCTAGTGGCGTCGCCGGCGGCCCAGGACTTGCGCGAGCCGGCGTTCGGCGCATGGCGGTAGGTGCGCAGCGCCTGGCCATCCACCAGGGCCTGGGAAATGGCCGAGAGCAGCTGCTCGCGATCGGCCCCCATCAGCCAGGCGCAGACAGCGGTGGACGCCAGCTTGACCAGCACTACATGGTCCAGGCCGACGCGGTTGAAGGAGTTCTCCAGGGCGAACACCCCCTGGATTTCGTGAGCCTTGACCATGGCCTCCAGCACCACCCGCATCGTCAGTGGTGCTTCGCCCCAGGCCAGGCGCCGCTGCGACAAGTGGTCGGCCACCGCGAGAATGCCGCCGAGGTTATCCGAGGGGTGACCCCATTCGGCCGCCAGCCAGGTGTCGTTGAAATCCAGCCAGCGGATCATCGCGCCCAGGTCCCAGGCGGCCTTGACCGGGTCCAGTCGAAAGCTGGTGCCCGGCACCCGCGCGCCATGGGGCACCAGGGTGCCCTCCACCTGCGGGCCGAGCAGCTTGGTGCACTCGGGAAAACGCAACGCCAGCAAGGCGCAACCGAGGCTGTCCATCAGGCAGTTGCGCGCGGTATCCAGGGCCTCCGCAGACTCGACCCGGTAATCCAGCACGTAGTCGGCGATGTCCTGGATCACCTGGTCGTAAGGGGGCCGCTGGTTCAGGTCGACATTGCTGCTCATGGTCTAGCCTCCACGTTCACCGATGGCTCCAGTGTATGCCTGGCAGACCGCCGGGCGACCGGCGGTCGTCGAGCGGACCCAGGTTGTGCTGGGCTTAGGGAAAGGATCCCGCCAAAGGAGCCCGCGATGAACACCGACCCGAATGTGCGTACACCCGCGCCCAGGCCCCAGGGCCCCAGCCAGCCGCCGCAGCAGGTTCCGGCGCCGGATGTGAAGCGTATGAGCGACAACGCGCCAAGCAAGAACAAGAAGCCGGATGACTGGGACTGATGCCCTGGTCCCGGATCTCATCCGGGACACGACCTGACACCCCGTAGGGTGTGCCATGCGCACCAGGGATCCCGCATATGGAGCCCGGGCCCCTTTGCAGGTATCTTCTCGGTTCATCGCCATCCGCACCCCACAGGACCCGCCTGATCCATGAGCAGTCGCGCATTCCGGGCCGCTGTTTTCTGCCTTGCCGCCCTATCTTCGGCCGCCACCTTCGCCAAGGTGGAGGTCCAGCCCGTCCAGCACAACAAGGTGGGCCGGATACTGGCCGTGGAGATTTCCGGGGACATCGCCCCTGGTGACTACGAGGCACTGATGAAGGGCATTCGCGACAACCCCGGCACGTTCGCCCGCAAGCTGGTGCTGCTGGACAACATCGGCGGCAGCGTGACCGAGGCCATCCGCATGGGACGCCTGCTGCGGGAAACCGGCTTCGACACCATGGTACCGAGCGAAGGCGTCTGCCAGGGCAGCTGCGTCTACCTGCTGGCGGCTGGCCGCAGCAGGACGGTGCGAGGCTACGTCGGCCTGCATCGACCCTACTTTCCCTATGGCGATTCGGCGTTGGCCGACTCCTCTGCCGGCCCCCGCTACAGCCCGGCGGCCTACCTCAAGGAGATGAACGTGCCGCTCGGCCTGCTGGACGAGATGAACGGCATCGAACCGACAAGGATGCGCGTGCTGACCCGCGACGAGCTGGCCCGGTACGGGTTGAATTGATCAACGGCCCCGCGGAAGCGAATTCATTTGAGCTTGGGAAACCACGTCCACTGGGACGCGGTAATGAGTGACCGGCTATGCCTATTACGCCCCAGTGGTTTGGATAGAGCGACGAAGCCGGCCGGTAGGGTGGGCCAAGTGCCGGAGCGATACGTCGCATGCGAGGGCAGGCCTGGGCCCTTCCAGGGGGGCAAACGCAGGTCCAGGTTCCAGGAACGTGGATCGTTCGCGATCGGGCTGCACCGCAGCCCCTACTGAAGGTCCGTGCAGCCTGGTGCCCTCTCCCCCGGCCCCTCTCCCTGAAGGGCGAGGGGTGAATCCAGCCTAACTCCCCCGCACTTCCCGCAACTGCGCCTCCAGCTCCGCCACCCGCGCCTCCAGGGCCTGGCGCTCCGCCCGGCTCGCGGTGATGTCGTCGTAGACGCTGATCAGATGCTCCGGGCTGCCGTCACGGGCATTGCGCTGGACCGAGGTGCGGACCTTCACCCAGATGTAGCTGCCGTCCTTGCGGCGGAAGCGTTTTTCCAGGGTGCTGACGGACTCTTCGCCATCCAGCAGTCGCTTGATCTGGGCCAGGTTCGCGGCGAGGTCGTCGGGGTGGGTGAGCGCGTGGAAGGTCAGGCCGGCGAGCTCTTCGGCGTCATAGCCCAGCAGCTGGCAGAGCGGCTGGTTGACCCGTTGCCACTGCCCGTCCAGGCCGATGTAGGCCAGGGCGCCGCCGGCCAGTTCGAAGATGGCGCGGAAGCGTTCCTCGCTCTGCCGCAGTTCATCCTCCACCCGCTTGCGTTCCGTGCTGTCCAGGCTCACGCCGACCATTTTCACCGAGCGCCCGGCGCTGTCCTGCAGGGAGGTGGCGCGGGAGGTGATCCAGCGTTGCTCGCCATTGGGATGGAAGATGCGAAAGTCGAATTCGTAGCCTTTGCCCTCGGCCACGCACTCGCGGTAGATGGCTTGCAGGGCCTCCACGTCCTCGGGATGCAGATGTGCCCAGAAATCCTCGTTGCGGCGCACCGGCCATCCGTACACAGCCTCGACGTTGGCCGAGTAGGAGACTTCGTCGGTGATCAGGTTCCATTCCCAGTTGACGATGCCGGCGCTTTCCTGGGCCAGTTTCATGCGCGCTTCGCTTTCCATGATCTCGGCGGTGTACTTGCGCCGCACATCGGTCATGGGCAGGTCCTGCACCTCGACGTGCTGGGCATCCTGCAGGGCTTCGTCGCCGTAGCGCAGCCAGATCCAGTTGACCTTGAGGAAGGTCGCCAGCTTGCGCAGGTTGTCGTAGTCGATCTCGCCGCCACGGGTCCATTTGTGCACGGCGGTGCGCGAAATGCCGAGCACCGTGGCCACGGCCTGGAGTGTCAGTTTCTGGTGTTCGAGCAGTTCTTTGAGGCGGAAGGCGAAGCTGTTTTCTGTCATGGCAAGACATGTCCCTGAGCCAGGCGACGCAGTATACACGTCGCCAGCTCCGCCCCTGCCAGCCCCTCAGAGGTCGAGCACGAGACGCTGCCCCCGGGCGCGGGAGACGCACAGCATCATGGTCTGCTGGGCGGCTTTCTCGTCATCCGAGAGGTACTGGTCGAAGTGCTCCGCCTCGCCTTCGAGGATGCGCGTCTCGCAGGTACCGCAGACGCCTTCGCGGCACAGGCACTCCACCCCGGCGGCATTGCTCTTCTCGATGGCCTGGAGGATGGTCATGCCCTCCTCCACCTGCAGCTCGCGGCCGGACTTGGCCAGCACCAGGGTGAAGGCGCCACCGGTGGCTGGCGCGGCGGCGAACTGTTCCCAGTGCACGCGGGCGTCACTCACGCCCTGGTCCCTGGCAGTGGCGATCACCGCATCGATCAGCGGCTTGGGACCGCAGACATAGAGGTGGGCGTCGGCCTCCAGGTTGCCGATCAACTCGGACAGGTTGAGCTGGGTGCCCAGGCTGTCGACATGGAAGCGTACCTGTTCGGCATGGGGACCCTCGGCCAGGTCAACCTGGAAGGCGCCGTGCTCCGGGCTACGGAAGGCGTAGTGCAGTTGGTACTTGGCGCCGCGGGCGCGCAGCTCGGGGAGCTGGGCGAGGAAGGGGGTGATGCCGATGCCGCCGGCGATCAGCACGTGTTTGCCGGCGGCAGGATCGATGGCGAACAGGTTGTTCGGATTGGAGATCACCAGTTCGCTGCCCACTTCCACCTGCTGGTGCATGAAGGCCGAACCGCCCTTGGACTGCTCTTCCAGGCGCACGCCGATCTGGTAGCTGGAGGTGTCCGCCGGGTCGCTCATCAGCGAATAGGCGTTGCTGAACTGGCGGCCGTCGGCGCCTTTCATCTGCACGATGATGTGGCTGCCGCCGGTGAAGGCCGGCAGCGGCTGGCCGTCGGTACGCTCCAGGGTGAAGCGTTTGATCAGGGGGGTCGCCTGCTCCACCGCGGTCACGCGGGCAGGCATCATTTCATAGGAGTTGGCCATCGCTCACCTCTGTTGCGACTGCGGGCGGCGCCGGGCGCCGCCCTGATGGTGCGTGGTGCCCGCCGTCAGACGGCGAGGCACAGGTACTTCATTTCCAGGTAGTCCTCGATGCCGTACTTCGAGCCTTCGCGGCCGAGGCCGGACTGCTTGACGCCACCGAAAGGAGCCACCTCGTTGGAGATCAGCCCGGTGTTGATGCCGACCATGCCGTACTCCAGTTGCTCGGCGATCTTCCACACGCGGCCGATGTCGCGGCTGTAGAAATAGGCCGCCAGGCCGTAGAGGGTGTCGTTGGCCAGGCGCAGCACTTCCTCGTCCGAGGAGAAGCGCACCAGGGGCGCCACCGGGCCGAAAATTTCCTCGTCCAGCAGTTGCATGCCCGGCGCCACGCCGGTCAGCACCGTGGGCTGCAGGAAGTTGCCGTCCAGGCCGTGGACTTCGCCGCCCACCAGCACTTCGGCGCCCTTCTCCACGGCGTCGGCCATCAGGCTGCGCACCTTCTCCAGGGCCTTGCCGGTGATCAGCGGGCCGATCTGGGTGGCGCCTTCCAGGCCATGGCCGACGCGCAGCTCGCGGACCCGCGCGGCGAAGCGCTCGGCGAAGGCGTCGTAGACCGCGTCGTGGATATAGAAACGGTTGACGCAGACGCAGGTCTGGCCGGCGTTGCGGTACTTGGCGACCAGGGCGCCTTCCACGGCGGCGTCGATATCGGCGTCGTCAAAGACGATGAAGGGCGCGTTGCCGCCCAGCTCCAGGGAGACCTTCTTGATAGTCGGCGCACACTGGCCCATCAGCAGGCGGCCCACCGGGGTGGAGCCGGTGAAGCTCAGCTTGCGCACCAGCGGGTGGCTGGTGAGCTGGGCGCCGATGGCCACGGCGTCGCCGGTGACTATGCTCAGCACGCCGTCGGGCACGCCGGCACGCTTGGCCAGCTCGGCCAGGGCCAGGGCGGAGAACGGCGTCTCGTTGGCCGGCTTGACCACCATGGTGCAGCCCGCCGCCAGGGCCGGCGCTACCTTGCGGGTGATCATCGCCGAGGGGAAGTTCCAGGGCGTGATCGCGGCGCAGACGCCGATGCCCTGCTTGACCACCAGCAGGCGCTTGTCGCCGGCGGGCGAAGGAATCACGTCGCCATAGACGCGTTTGCCCTCTTCCGCGAACCACTCGATGAAGGAAGCGGCGTAGCGGATCTCGCCAATGGCCTCAAGCAGGGGCTTGCCCTGCTCCAGGGTCATCAGGCGCGCCAGGTCGTCTTCGTGCTGCAGCATCAGCTCGAACCAGCGACGCAGGATCTGCGCGCGCTCCTTGGCGGTGCGCGCACGCCAGGCCGACAGCGCGGCGTCGGCAGCTTCGATGGCGCGCCGGGTCTCGGCGCCGCCCATGTCCGGCACGCGGCCAAGCAGCTCGCCGTTGGCGGGGTCGGTCACGTCCACCGTGCGGCCGTCGTCGGCGTCGCTCCAGGCGCCGGCGATGAACGCCTGCTGGCGGAACAGCTCATTGTCTTTCAGGTTCACGCGGGAATACCTCTTGTACGCAAGGCGGGCCGCCGCACACAGGCGGCGGCCACGGCCATCAACGGTCCAGGTGGGCGACGGCGATCAGGTTGTGGAAGTGGGCGATGCCGTGCTCGCTCTGCCCGCTGCGCTGGCGGTCGGCCATGATCCGACCCTGGCCACGGTAGCCGCGGGACTTCAGGCCCTTCTGCACGCTCTCCACCAGGCGCAGGTCTTCCGGACGGAAGACATCGCGGTACCACTCGATCAGCGACTGCTGCTCGGGGGTAATGTCCTTGTTCAGGAAGTAGATGTCGTAGTGCTGCAGGGTGACCTCGGCGCTGACCGGGAACTCGTAGATCACGGTCATGAAGTTGCCGCCGGGCGGTGCGTTGAACATGGTGCACGGCCAGGCCCAGAAGCCGCTGAAGGACGGGTCCTTGACCGACTCGTCGAACTTGAAGGACTTCTCGGACGGCTTGGCCACGCCATACTGCAGCGACCAGTTGCCGAACATGGTGTGGCTGTACTGGCCGACGTCCACCGAGTCGGAGAAACCCGGGTGGGCAGGCGCGCAGTGGTAGCACTCCATGTAGTTGTCGACGATGGACTTCCAGTTGGCCGGGGTCTCGGTGACGAAACGCGCCGCCAGGTGCAGGTCGTCCACCACCGGGCAGGCCTGGCGCAGGCGCGCTTCGAAGCCAGGCAGTTGTTCTTCCACCGGGCCGGCGTCCTTGTTCATGTTGACGAAGACGAAGCCGGCGTATTCCTCCACCCGCAACTGCACGAGGCTGGAGTTCTCCTTGTCGAAGTTCTCCACGTGGTCACAGTTGCGCGCATGGGCCAACTCGCCGTCGAGCTTGAAAGTCCAGGCGTGATAGGGGCAGGTGATCACGTTCTTGGCCTTGCCGTTGCCCTGGAGCAACTGGTGGCCACGGTGCGGGCAGACGTTGTAGAAGGCACGCAGCACGCTGTCGCGGCCCCGCACGACGATGATGCTCTCGCCGATGTACTCGCGGGTGATGTAGGCGTTGCTCTCGGCCACCTCACTGCGATGCCCCACGCAGACCCAGCTGTTGGCGAAAATCTTTTCCTGCTCGTGCTCGAAGATCTCCGGGCGGGTGTAGTAGCTGGCGGGAATGGTGTAGGCCTCATCGGCGTTGGCGCAGAAATCGGCAGGCAGGCGTTGGATATCGTTCATCGTCTGTACTCCAGGCATTTTCAGGGCACCGGCTGGGCCGGGCCATCACAGCTATTTACTTTTGGTTAACGCAAATCTGTCAGTTAACAGATCGGGCAAAATTTTTTGGGCCAAAGGCCGGTAGGTTGCGGCAGAGCGAAGCGAAGCCCAACAGGGAATGCTCGGACCTCCCGTTGGGCTTCGCGGAGCTCAGCCCAACCTACAAAAACAATGCATCCACAAAGGTCCCCCACGCGTCCATGCGCGGGGCGCAACTCAACTCATTGCGCGGTAGCGGTGTTCAGGCGCACGCCCTCTTCCGCTTGCGGCGGCTCGACACTCTCGTCCAGACCGCGGCGCACCGCCTCTTCCTCGATCAGGTGGGCCGGCATGCTGCCGTAGTCTTCCAGCATCCACTTGAAGAAGCCGTAGATCTTGGTCAGCAGGATCAGCAGGAAGGGAATCGCGGTCAGCACCACCGCGGTCTTCATGGTGGACAGCGACGCCTTGGCGAACAGCATGGCCAGCGGGATCAGGGTCAGCATCACGCACCAGAACAGGCGGTGGGTCGGGGTTGGGTCCTGGCCTTCCTTGAGGTTGCGGGTGCTGGTGGCCGCCACGGCGTAGGCAGCCGCATCCATATGGGAGGCGCAGAACACCGCCATGATGAACAGGTACACCGCGAGGAACACCTTGCCGAACGGTAGCGAGGTCAGCAGCATCTCGACGGCAGTCTCGCCACCTTGCTCGCTGAGGATCCGCGGCACGTCGATGGCCCCGGTGATGAACTGGTGCATGCTGAAGCTCTCCAGCGCGCCGAAGAAGAACCAGCAGCCCAGGCTACCGCCGAGCAGCAGCGCGGCGACCACTTCCTTGATCTTGCGGCCCTTGGAGACGCGGGTGACGAACATGGCCACGCCCGGCGCGTAGGACACCCACCAGAGCCAGTAGAACACCGTCCAGTTGCGGGTGAAGGCACCGTCGCCAGCGGGGTCGGTGAACAGGCTCATGTGCACGTAGTTCTGGATCATCAGGCCGATGGCGTTGGCGGTGTTGTTCAGGGTGAACTGGGTCGGGCCGACCAGGAACACCACGCCGGCGAAAGCCAGCGCGCCCACGCAGACCATCTTGGAGAGGCGCTGCATGCCGCCATCGATGCCGATGTAGGAACTGAGGGAGAAGATCACCGCCACCGCGCCTATCACCACCAACTGGGTAACGAAGGTATCCGGGACGCCGGTGAGGCCGGCCAGGCCGCGGGTCAGGGTCGAGGCGGTGAGCGCCAGGGACACCGTCAGCGCGCCGAACATGGTCAGCAGGAAGATCAGGTCCACCAACCGGCCCACCGGGCCGTTGGCGCGGAAGCCGGTAACGGCTTCGATGATCGAGGCCAGGCCCAGGCCGCTCTTCTTGCGCACGTGGAAGTGATAGGCCAGGGCCAGGGACGCCAGGGCGTAGAGCGCCCAGGCACTGATGCCCCAGTGGAAGAAGGAGTAGCTGACGCTGTATTCCAGGGCCTGACGCGAGCCGGCGGCGATATTCAGCCCCGGCGTCTGGTAGTAGTAGGCCCATTCCATGACACCCCAATAGAGGGTCGAGGAGCCCATGCCGGCGCAGATGAACATGAACACCCAGGTCATGTTCGTGTATTCCGGCTTGCCGTTGCCGAGGCGGATGTTGCCGTACTTGCTGAAGGCCAGGTACAGCACGGCCAGGGCGGCGCCGAAGACGAACAGCTGTACCGCGGTACCGAAGGTACGGGTGGAAATCTCGAAGAGCCGGTTGGCCATGGCCTCCGACTCGGTGGGGAAAGCTGCAAGGCCGATCACGGTCAAGGCCACGGCGATCAGGCTCGCCGTGATCAAGAACATGTCTTTCTTATTGTTGTTGGACATTGATGTCTCCTGGAACTGGATAACCCGGCACCCCATCAGGCAGAGGGCCACCGGACTACGCTATTTGTTAATCATTGGTTTACGTTAATCCATTGGTTAACAGCTTGTCCGAAATAAGCCCTCAAAGCAACTCCTGTCGGACAATTCGCCGGCCGTCTGTCACCTGCGTACAAACGCCGGCCGCCCGTTCTCACGGGCGGCCGGATGAAACTCACAATGCCTTGGCGATGGCCTCCCCCACTTCCTGGGTCGAAGCCTTGCCGCCCAGGTCCGGGGTCACCGGACCTTCGGCGATGACCTGCTCGATGGCGCGCAGGATGCCGTCGTGGGCCGCCTTGTAGCGTTCGTCGCCGTTACCGAGGAAGTCCAGCATCAGGGCGCCGGACCAGATCATGGCGATGGGGTTGGCGATGTTGCGGCCGTAGATGTCGGGCGCCGAGCCGTGTACCGGCTCGAACAGCGAGGGGAACTTGCGCTCCGGGTTGAGGTTGGCCGATGGCGCGATGCCGATGGTGCCGGCGCAGGCCGGGCCCAGGTCGGAAAGGATGTCGCCGAACAGGTTGGACGCCACCACCACGTCGAAGCGGTCCGGCTGCAGCACGAAGCGCGCGCAGAGGATGTCGATGTGCTGCTTGTCCCACTTGATCTCCGGGTACTTCTCCGCCATGGCGGCGACCCTCTCGTCCCAGTAGGGCATGCTCACCGCCATGCCGTTGGACTTGGTGGCGGCGGTCAGCTGCTTGCGCTCGCGGGTCTGGGCCAGGTCGAAGGCGTACTTGAGGATGCGGTCGACGCCACGGCGGGTGAATACCGATTCCTGCAGCACGAATTCATGCTCGGTGCCCTCGAACATGCGGCCACCCAGGGAGGAATATTCGCCCTCGGTGTTCTCGCGGATCACCACGAAGTCGATGTCGCCCGGCTCGCGGCCCGCCAGCGGGCACGGCACGCCGGGGAACAGGCGCACCGGGCGGATGTTCACGTACTGGTCGAAGTCGCGGCGGAACTTCAACAGCGAACCCCAGAGCGAGATGTGGTCGGGCACCTTGTCCGGCCAGCCCACGGCGCCGAAATAGAGGGCGTCGAAGCCCTTCAGCTGCTCGAACCAGTCGTCCGGCATCATCTTGCCGTGCTGCAGGTAGTAATCGCAGCTGGCCCACTCGATGGTCTCGAAGGAAAGGTCCAGGCCCCACTTGCGGGCCGCTGCCTCGACGACCCGCAGGCCTTCGGGGAGAACTTCGTTGCCGATGCCGTCGCCGGCGATGGCGGCGATCTTGAATGTCTTGCTCATGCTGGTCGTGCCCTTGGTGAAGAAGCCATGTTCAGGCGGGATGGCGACCATGCTATAAGGACTCCACACAAAGATAATCCAGCAGTCCATTGATAGATAAGACACGAATCGTGAATAGTCTGCCCAACCTGGAAGACCTCCGCGTCTTCGTCCTGGTGGCTCGCCGCTCCAGCTTCGCCGCAGTCGCCAGCGAAATGGGGACCTCCCCCGCCTTCGTAAGCAAGCGCATCCGCCTGCTGGAGGAAAGCCTCGGCGTGCGCCTGCTGCACCGCACCACGCGGCGGGTGGCGGTGAGCGAGGATGGCGAACGGGTATACCGCTGGGCGCAGCACATCTTCGAGGCGGTGGAGCGGATGACCGACGAAGTCTCCGAACTGCACCAGGAGCCGCGGGGGCAATTGCGCATCGTCAGCAGCTTCGGCCTCGGCCGTCGCCTGGTGGCCCCCGCGCTCTCGGAGTTGTCGGCGCGCTACCCGGCGCTGGATATCCGCCTTGACCTCTCCGACCGCCTGGTGGACCTGATCGACGAAGGCTTCGACCTGGACATCCGCATCGGCGACAACATCGCCCCCAACCTGATCGCCAAGCCGCTCGCCGAGAACAGCCGCATCCTCTGCGCCTCCCCCGCCTACCTGGCGCACCGTGGCGAACCCGGCAGCCTGGCGGAACTGGCGGGCCACGACTGCCTGGTAATCAAGGAGCGCGACCACCCCTTCGGCCTCTGGCGCCTGCAGGGGCCGACCGGCGAGGAAAACGTGAAGGTCACCGGCCCACTTTCAGCCAACAATGGCGAGATCGTCCACCAGTGGGCGGTGGATGGACGCGGCATCGCCCTGCGCTCCTGGTGGGACGTGGGCGAGAGCCTGGACAACGGCCGCCTGGTGCACATCCTTCCCGAGTACCGCCAGCCGGCGAATATCTGGGCCGTCTACGCCGCGCCGCTGGCCACCTCGGCGAAGATCCGCGTGGCGGTGGAGTTCTTCCGCCAGTATTTCCAGGCACACCGTGGCCAGGGCCTCGAACGCGTTTGATAATCCGAAATGCGAAGGCAGGCCTTCGCGTCTGCGCCTGCCTCCCGCCCCCTTGTAGAAGCCCCTTGACCCTGAAGCAGCTACAGGGTGTTCACTCCCGCGCGTCCCCCGGCACGGATGAACACCCCGATGAAGCCCGCCCTGCACATCGCCATCGACCAGGCTTTCCACCAGGCCCGGCAGGCACTCGCCGCGCATGATCCGCAACGCGCCTACCCCTGGCTCGAGCGCGCGCATATCCTCAGCCAGCGCCTGCCGCTGCCCCATGCCCGCAGCCACTGGTTGATGCTGCTGGCGGGCTGGCAACAGCGCGATTTACGCGAAGTGCTCGGCCAGGCCCTGCGCATTCCCGCCGCCCTGCTCTTCTCCCGCCTCTGGGTGCCCCTGGGCAATACCGGCCGGGCCAGGGTCAGCGCCTTCAAGCCGATGCCGCTGGCCGAAGAGCTGCGCCGGCTCCTCGACTAGAGGCTGCGGCGCTGGAATGGGTTGCCGGCCGCGCCTGAAGGCGCGGCCGGGCTGTTCAAGGGCTTCGTCCTTGAAGTGGAAAAAGGACCGGCACGGGCCTGACGCAATGGCAAGGGTTCCGTGCCAGCCAACGCTCGTCGGATCGAGCCTTTTCAGCATGGACGCCAGCCAGTCGCACGGGCGGGCCATTCGCACCTGCTGTTTGCACCGTCTGGCGACTGGAACCAGCGTTCCATTGCCCGAATCGATGCGGCCCGCGGTGGCGTTCTGCCTTGTTTTTACGAAGCGACAAACGGTGTTGCACCAAAGTCGTAAAGCGCCCTGGATTTCAGCGCAGCTTCGCCCGGCATTGACTACGTTGAATACGTCCCCTTGCAGAGGACAGTTAAAGTCGTCACGGCCGCCACCTCCCCCCGTAAGTTGCTCGCGCCGTGGCGACTTTTTTTACGCCCGCCGCCTTACCCGCGCTTCACAGCCTGCAGCGTGTAGCTCAGGGGCAACCGCCAGCGATCCCGGTCCAGCCGCCATTCGCCCACGTCGTCCACCACCATCCGCCCGGGCAGCGCCTCCCAGGGAAGGCTGTCGTGCTCCACCAGAGCGGTGATCGCCATTCCGTGCGTCAGCAGCGCGCTGATGATCTCGCCCAGGCCGTGATTCCACTCGTGGGTCAGGGTCGAGGTCAGCGTGCCGTCGGTTTCCACGTAGGTGCCATCGTCGTCCCAGATCACGGGCTCCGCACGCTCGAAGTAGGGATACTCGATCACCAGACCGTCTTCCCGCGCCTCGTTCACTGCCCACAGCATCGGGTGCCCTTCGCGGATGAACAGGCGCCCGCCGGGCTTCAGCAAGGCGGCGACCACACGGGCCCAGCCGTCGATGCCGGGCAACCAGCAGAGGGCGCCGATGCCGGTGTAGACCAGGTCGAAGGCCCCCGCCGGGAGCACCTGGTCGGCCTGGTAGAGATCGGACTCGACGAAGTCCAGCTCCGCCCCACAGCGCCGCGCCAGCAGCCGGGCCTGTTCGAGGGACGCCGGCGAGAAATCCAGCCCGGTCATCCGCGCCCCCAGGCGGGCCAGCGACAGGGTATCGGTGCCTATGTGGCATTGCAGGTGCACGCCGCGCAGGCCTTTGATATCGCCCAGGCGTGGCAGGTCGAAGCGCACCACGTCCGAGAGGTAGTGCGGATCGCTGACGAATGTCTCGGCAGCGTAGTCGCGGGACGCCGCATGCAGGGGTGCGCGCTGGTCCCAGTTGGCCTTGTTCAGCTTGAGGTAATCGCTCACGGGGCAGGACTCCTTTCTTCCCTGAATCGAACGAGGCACGAAACTAGCCCCGGTCCGGAACCGCCGTCTACAGGTTCTGCACGATCAGTTGCACCCCCGTCACCAGCAGGCCGGCCCAGGCGATGCGGTAGAACCAGTTGTGGTTGACCCGGCTCTGCAACCAGATACCCAGCCACACGCCCAACACTACTATCGGCGCGAGCGCCAGGCTGGCGGTCAGGCTGGTGGCGGTGAATTGCCCCAGCAGTGCGTAGGGCACCAGCTTCACCGCATTGGTCAGGAGGAAGAAGACGTTCACCGTGGCCACGTAGCGCACCTTGTCCAGCTGCTGCGGCAGCAGGTACATCATGATCGGCGGGCCGCCGGCATGGGCGACGAAACTGGTGAAGCCGGCGATGCCGGACAGCAGCGATCCCTTGGCCACCCCGGGCGAACTGGGCGCCTGGGCGGCAGCTGCATTCAGTACATTGAGCAGGAAGAAGGCAATGGCGATGCCGCCGATCAGGAGACCGATCAGGCGCTCGCTGAGCAGGCCGAAGCTCAGGGTGCCGATCAGCACGCCGACCAGGGCGCCGGGCAGCATGATCTTCAGGTTGCGCAAATCCCACTTGCCGTAGAAGCGGCGCAACCCGGTGATATCGGCCATGCAGAGAATGGGCAGCATGATCGCCGCTGCCTGGGTGGGCGGCATCATCAACGCCAGCAACGGCACGGCGATGCCGCCCAGGGCGCCGCCGAAGCCTCCTTTGGAAATGCCCGTCAGCAGGACGGCGGGTACGCCCAGGAGAAAGAGTTCGACGAAGGACATCGGCTGGCGGCCTGTTCAGGTTGGGGCGCCATTATCACCAACTTTTGTAGCGGCGCCCTCCGCTGCAAATGCCGAAAGGGGGCGGTCAGCGAACGTACCGACACCTGCGGGCGCATCCGGCCAGGCATCCGCTCGATCCGCCGGTCACCTACAAACATGCAGGTATACATACGACCTAAACTGAAATTGTCCGGAAGAGGACAAAGCTATCGCCGCCGAAACCCGACTGGGTCTTAGGGGGTGATGGTTAACCTTGCTGAACAGACCTTCCGCCACGGCGATGTGCTCACGCTGTGGCGGTTTCTTTTTGATGAATCGCAGGACTCGTCGACTCACTCCACCTTCTGCTGCGTCAGCAACAGCGGCGCCTCGCCACGGGCCACGCTGATCTCTACCAGTATCTGGTCAGCCGAGCTCTCCAACGCTCCCCGCCCCATCAGCGATTGCATGGTAATGCCGGTGATCAGCCAGCTCTCGCCGGACGCAGGGCAATCCACCGCCACCCCGACAGTGCCATCCGGCCCTATCGTGCACTTCACGATATGGCCAGGCAGAAAGGCCGAGAGCCTGGTTTGCAGCCGGGTTTCAAGCCTGTGTTTCATGAGCCCTCCCCTTGCCCCAAGCGATGCTCCAGGCCTTTGCCTCAGGCCGGTGGCATCACGAAGAATCAGGGCAGAGTGAGCTGTATAGTTCATTGCCGACAGGGCTACGGGGGAGATTGGTTACCGTTTGGCGGAATTGGGACAGCGTGCTTGTGGCGTGGTTTCCCGTCAGCCGGAGGGGAACAGCATCGAGTCGTTTTCGCCCATCAACCAGGACCGATTCAGCTCGGCGCAAGCGTGCAGATGCTCCGCCACCAGGGTGATCCGCTTGAGCCTGCGCAGGTCCTCGCTGTAGTAGATCCAGAACTGCCGAGTGACCTCCACCTCGTGCGGCAGCACTTCCTGCAAGCGCGGATCCCCCGCGGCCATGAAGCACGGCAGGATGGCCAGCGCCTGCCCCTGCAGGGCGGCCTGGTACTGCGCGATCACGCTGGTGCTGCGCAGTTGGCTCATGGCGCCGGGCAGCAGGTCGTTCAGGTAGAGCAGCTTGGGACTGAAGGCCAGGTCCTCGACATAGGTGATGAACGGGTGGCCGGCCAGGTCTTCGCGGCGCTCGATCGGTGGGTGGCGTTGCAGATACTCGGGCGAGGCGTACAGGCGCAGCCGGTAGTCGCACAGCCTGGAACAGACGTAGGGGCCCCGCTCCGGTCGCTCCAGGGTGATAGCGATGTCCGCCTCGCGGCGCGACAGGCTGACGAAATGCGGCACCGGCAGGATGTCCGCCGAGATGTGCGGATACCGCTCGAGGAAGCGGCTCATCTGTGCCGTGACGAAGTAGGAGCCGAATCCCTCGGTGCAGCCGATGCGCACATGCCCCGACAGACCCAGGCGTGTGCCCGACACCTGTTCGCAGGCGGCCTGCAGGGTGCTCTCCAGCGTCTCGGCATGGCCCAGCAGGCGCTGCCCCTCGACGGTGAGGACAAAGCCGGCCGCCCGCGACTTCTCGAACAGCAAGGCGCCCAGCGCCTGCTCCAGGGCACGAACGCGGCGCGAGACCGTGGTGTAGTCGACGCCCAGGCGCCGTGCCGCGCCGGTCGCCGTACGCGTGCGAGCGACTTCCAGGAAGAAACGCAGGTCGTCCCACTTAACCTGATCGACCTTGGTGCTTTTATGCATGTCCATCGGCTTGTTTCGTCAGCTCATGCTGGATAGATGCCTGCATCTACTCACACCCGACAGCACTGGGCCAAGAGAAATCTTCAGGCGCGCAAGCCTGCGGCCGGCTCGACGACCCATGATATTTATGCACAACGCACCGGTTATTTTGCGAGTTCTTATCTGATTTGCGCCTGCCTATACTCAACCCACCAACCCGGTCGACCTGCGCCAGGAACCGGACAAGACCCGATAAAAATAAACAAGGGCACCCACCATGACCTCAGCAATGCCTAGCAGCCTTCCCGCGCCAACCGCAACACCAGCCGCATCGCGCTCCGCGTCCGGCGCCCTTCGATCCCCGGCCCTCGCCGGCTGACCAGTAGCCCGGAACCTCCTCCGTATCCGCACCTGTCCGCCGCCCACGGCGATCGATGGAGACTCACATGAGCAACAATTGCCTCCCCTTCCTGGCTGCACGCGACTTCCTCCTGGCCCACCGCACCGACTACGCCACCGCCGTGCGCGACTTCAGCTGGCCGCAGCTCAAGGAATTCAACTGGGCGCTGGACTACTTCGACAGCATGGCCAGGGACAACGACGCCACGGCGCTCTGGATAGTCGGCGACCAGGGCCGCGAGCAGCGTTACAGCTTCCGCGACCTGTCCACCCGTTCCAACAGCGTGGCCAACCACCTGCGGCAGCTCGGCGTGCAGCGCGGCGAGCGCATCCTGCTGATGCTCGGCAATGAAGTGGCGCTCTGGGAGATCATGCTGGGCGCCTTCAAGATCGGCGCCGTGGTCATCCCCGCCACCGCCCTGCTCACCCCCGAAGACCTGCGCGACCGCCTCGACCGCGGACGGGTCGGCCACGTCATCGCCGGCAGCGCCAATACCCAGAAGTTCGACGGCCTGGACGGCGACTACACCCGCATCAGTGTCGGCGAGCCGGTGCAGGGCTGGATCGACCATGCCGACGCCCTCGCCTGCTCCAGCGAGTTCGAGCCGGACGGCATCACCCTGGCCACCGACCCGCTTCTGCTCTACTTCACCTCCGGCACCACCTCCAAGCCCAAGCTGGTGCTGCACAGCCACCAGAGCTACCCGGTCGGCCACCTTTCCACCATGTACTGGATCGGCCTGCAACCCGGCGACCTGCACCTGAACATCTCCTCCCCCGGCTGGGCCAAGCACGCCTGGAGCTGCTTCTTCGCCCCCTGGAACGCCGGCGCCTGCGTGTTCATCTACGACGTGCCGCGCTTCTCCGCCCGCGGCTTGCTGGAAACCCTGGCCAGCCATGGCATCACCAGCCTCTGCGCGCCACCCACCGTCTGGCGGATGCTGGTGCAGGAAGACCTCGCCGCCTACCGCACGCGCCTGAGCCTGCGGGAGCTGGTGGGAGCCGGCGAGCCAATGAACCCGGAGATCATCGAGCACGTCCAGGAAGCCTGGGGCCTGACCCTGCGCGACGGCTTCGGCCAGTCGGAAACCACTGCGCTGATCGGCAACACCCCGGGCCAGAAACTCAAGGTCGGCTCCATGGGCCGCCCCCTGCCCGGCTACCGCGTGGTGCTGCTGGATGCCGACGGCAACCCGCGCGAGGAAGGCGAAGTGGCGCTGCAGTTCGACCCGCGCCCCCTGGGCATGATGACCTGCTACGAAGACAGCCCGGAGAAGACCGCCGAAGTCACCCGCGGCGGCCATTACCGCACCGGCGACACCGCCGCCCGCGATGCCGAGGGCTACATCACCTTCGTCGGCCGCGCTGATGACGTGTTCAAGTCCTCGGACTACCGCATCAGCCCCTTCGAGCTGGAAAGCGCGCTGATCGAACACGAGGCCGTGATGGAAGTGGCCATAGTGCCGAGCCCGGACCCGGTGCGCCTGGCGGTGCCCAAGGCCTTCCTGATCCTTGCTCCCGGCCACACCGCGAGCCCGGCCCTGGCCGCCGAGATACTCGCCTTCGGCCGCAAGCACCTGGCGCCCTACAAACGGGTGCGCCGCATCGAGTTCGTCAGCGAGCTGCCCAAGACCATCTCCGGGAAGATCCGCCGCGTCGAACTGCGCCGCATCGAGCTGCAACGCCGCCAGGAACACACGCGGGCCGAACTGGAGTTCTTCGAGGAAGACTTCCCCGCCCTGCGGACCGAGAGCGCCAACTGAACCCCATCCCTTTCACCGGGGCCGAGCCATCGGCCCCAGGGCATCTTCGCCCTGACGATTCACTCACGACAGGATAGGAACCATGAGCCAGAACACCTCCATCCCCACGGTCAAGCTGCTGATCGACGGCAAGTTGGTCGAGTCCCGCACCAGCCAATGGCGCGACGTGGTCAACCCGGCCACCCAGGAAGTCCTGGCCCGCGTGCCCTTTGCCACCGAGGACGAAATGAACGCCGCCGTGGCCAGCGCCAAGGCAGCCTTCAAGACCTGGCGCAAGACCCCGATCGGCGCCCGTGCGCGCATCTTCCTCAAGTACCAGCAGCTGATCCGCGAGAACATGAAGGAGCTGGCCGCCATCCTCACCGCCGAACAGGGCAAGACCCTGCCGGACGCCGAGGGCGACATCTTCCGCGGCCTGGAAGTGGTGGAGCACGCCGCCAACATCGGCACCCTGCAGATGGGCGAGCTGGCCAACAACGTCGCCGGCGGCGTGGACACCTACACCCTCAACCAGCCGCTCGGCGTCTGCGCCGGCATCACCCCGTTCAACTTCCCGGCGATGATTCCGCTGTGGATGTTCCCCATGGCCATCGCCACCGGAAATACCTTCATCCTCAAGCCGTCCGAGCAGGACCCGATGGTGACCATGCGCCTGGCCGAACTGGCCATGGAAGCCGGTGTGCCGGCCGGCGTGCTCAACGTCATCCATGGCGGCGCCGACGCGGTGAACCTGCTGTGCGACCACCCGGACATCAAGGCGGTGTCCTTCGTCGGTTCGACCAAGGTCGGCACCCACGTCTACAACCGCGCCACCCTGAACGGCAAGCGCGCCCAGTGCATGATGGGCGCGAAGAACCACGCCATCGTCCTGCCCGACGCCCACAAGCAGCAGACCCTGAACAACCTCGCCGGCGCCGCCTTCGGTGCGGCCGGCCAGCGCTGCATGGCGCTGTCGGTGGTGATCCTGGTGGGCGAGGCGCAAACCTGGTTGCCGGACCTGGTGGAGAAGGCCAAGAGCCTGAAGATCGGCGCAGGCGTCGAGGCCGGCACCGATGTCGGCCCGGTGGTGTCCTGCGCCGCGCTGGATCGCGTCAGCAGTCTGATTGCCGCCGGCGAGAAGGAAGGCGCGCAGCTGGTGCTCGATGGCCGCGACCCGCAGGTGTCCGGCTACGCCAAGGGCAACTTCGTCGGCCCGACCATCTTCGCCGGCGTCACCCCGGAGATGACCATCTACCGCGAGGAAGTCTTCGGCCCGGTGCTCTGCGTCATGCACGCCGCGACCATGGATGACGCCATCGCCCTGATCAACGCCAACCCCAATGGCAACGGCACCGCCCTGTTCACCCGCTCCGGCGCCGCCGCGCGGCACTTCCAGGAAGAGATCGACGTCGGCCAGGTGGGCATCAACGTACCGATCCCGGTGCCGGTGCCGCTGTTCTCCTTCACCGGTTCGCGCGCTTCCAAGCTCGGCGACCTCGGCCCGTACGGCAAGCAGGTGGTGCAGTTCTACACCCAGACCAAGACCGTTACCTCGCGCTGGTTCGACGAGGACGAAGTCGGCGGCGCGGTGAACACCACCATCACCCTCAAATAACGCACGAACACCCGAATGTAGGAGCGAGCTTGCTCGCGAACCAGCGCGGCTCGGAATTTCGCGAGCAAGCTCGCTCCTACGGGATCACCCCCCATTACGCCATTCAAGTGAGATCAACCATGAATATCGGCTTCATCGGACTCGGCAACATGGGCGGCCCCATGGCCCTCAACCTGGTCAAGGCCGGCCACCGGCTGCACGTCTTCGACCTGTCGCAACTGGCGGTGGCGCAATTGGTGGAAGCCGGCGCCCGCGCCGAGGACTCCCCGGGAGCCATCGCCCGCGCCGATGTGGAGATCATCATCACCATGCTGCCGGCGGCGCAGCACGTGAAGTCCGTCTACCTGGGCGAAGACGGCCTGTTGACCAATGTGGCCCCGGGCGTGCTGCTGATCGACAGCTCCACCATCGACCCCCACAGCGCCCGCGAAGTGGCCGCAGCCGCCCGCAAGCAGGGCAACCCGATGCTGGATGCGCCGGTCTCCGGCGGCACCGGCGGCGCGGCGGCCGGCACCCTGACCTTCATGGTCGGCGGCGAGGCGGAAGACTTCGACCGCGCCCACCCCGTGCTGAGCGGCATGGGCCGCAACATCGTCCACTGCGGCGCCACGGGCAACGGCCAGGTGGCCAAGGTGGCGAACAACATGCTGCTGGGCATCTCCATGATCGGCGTCGCCGAAGCCATGGCCCTGGGCACCTCGCTAGGCATGGACCCGAAAACCTTGGCGGGCATCCTCAATACCTCCAGCGGCCGCTGCTGGAGTTCGGAGATCAACAACCCCTATCCCGGCGTGCTGGAAAACGCCCCGGCCTCGCGTGGCTACAGCGGTGGCTTCGGCAGCGACCTGATGCTGAAGGACCTCGGCCTGGCCACCGAGGCGGCCCGCCAGGCGCGCCAGCCGGTGATCCTCGGTGCCGTCGCGCAGCAGCTCTACCAGAGCTTCAGTCTGCAGGGCCACGGCGGCCTGGACTTCTCCGCCATCATCAAACTCTACCGGCACGACGGCTGAGCAGCCGTCCGGGAGCATTGCGATGCAGGATTTAGAACTCTCCGAAGAGCAGCGGATGATCCGCGACATGGCGCGCGACTTCGCCCGCGCCGAAGTCGCGCCTCGGGCGCAGGCCTGGGAAAAGGCCGGCTGGATCGACGACGACCTGGTGCGCCAGATGGGCGAACTGGGCCTGCTCGGCATGGTGGTGCCCGAAGCCTGGGGCGGCACCTACATCGACTACGTGGCCTATGCCCTGGCGGTGGAGGAAATCTCCGCCGGCGACGGTGCCCTCGGCGCGCTGATGAGCATCCACAACTCGGTCGGTTGCGGGCCCATCCTCAACTACGGCAGCGCGGCGCAGAAGGACCTTTGGTTGCCGCAGTTGGCCAGCGGCACCGCCATCGGCTGCTTCTGCCTCACCGAGCCCCAGGCCGGCTCGGAAGCGCACAACCTGCGTACCCGCGCCGAGCTTGTGGACGGCCAGTGGGTGCTGAACGGCGCCAAGCAGTTCGTCAGCAACGGCAAGCGCGCCAAGCTGGCCATCGTCTTCGCGGTGACCGACCCGGAGCTCGGCAAGAAAGGCCTCTCCGCCTTCCTGGTGCCCACCGACACCGCCGGCTTCGTGGTGGATCGCAGCGAGCACAAGATGGGGATCAAGGCCTCCGATACCTGCGCCGTGACCCTGGAGGGCTGCCGCATCCCGGTTGAAAACCTGCTGGGCCAGCGCGGCAAGGGCCTGGCCATCGCCCTGTCGAACCTGGAAGGCGGGCGCATCGGCATCGCCGCCCAGGCCCTGGGCATCGCCCGTGCAGCCTTCGAGGCGGCCCTGGGCTACGCGCGGGAACGGGTGCAGTTCGGCAAGCCGATCATCGAGCACCAGAGCATCGGCAACCTGCTGGCGGACATGCAGACCCGACTCAACGCCGCACGCCTGATGATCCTCCACGCCGCCCGCCTGAAGAGCGCAGGCCTGCCCTGCCTGTCGGAAGCTTCCCAGGCCAAGCTGTTCGCCTCGGAGATCGCGGAGCAGGTCTGCTCCAGCGCCATCCAGGTGCATGGCGGTTACGGCTACCTGGAGGACTACCCGGTAGAGAAGTACTACCGCGATGCGCGGATCACTCAGATCTACGAAGGTTCGAGCGAGGTGCAGCGGCTGCTCATCGCGCGGGAACTGGCCAACTACGCACTCTGACCACGCTTTCCGGGCGCCCCCTTTTCCCGAGGAGCGCCCGGTTTTTTTCGCCTCCCACCCGATTGAGCCCAAGACCTTCCGAATGCTACGGGATCAGCGACGGCATCCCACTGGCGCCTCGGCCGCCCGGGTCGTCAGGTCCACCGCATGCCCCCGCGCGCCGGACGGCGGTAGCCAAGTCCCCCAAGGCGCCTCGAACCAGTGCCCGAGGCTGGCCGTTTCCGGCCAGGCCGGGGTCATCCACTCCTCGAGTGCCACATGGCTGGTCGCCAGGCAGCGCTGGCCCAGGCCGCAGCCCTGGTAGAAGCGGTTGACCACCTCGACCATGGCTTCGCGCTGGTCCTCCAGGAGGATCGCCCCATGCACCAGCACCACCAGGCGGCCATCCGCCGTCCGCCGCCGCCAGCGCTGGGCGGTGCCCACCAGCTTGCGTCGGCCGAGAGTGACGTTGAAGCGCCCATCGCAGAAAGCGCCCGGCACCTCGCCCAGGCCGGGGACCAGCCCCATGGCGCGCAGCCATTGGCAGATCGGCTCGCAGAGACGCAGGTAGGCGGTTTCGATGCGGGCCTGCTCGTCGTCGTCCGCCGGCAATGCATAGGCCAACGCGACGTTGAGCACCGCCGACGACTGCGGCACCGGTTCGCCGCCGGTGTCGCGCAAGGCGATGGGCCAGCCGAGCGCGGCGCAGCCGATGTCCGCCGCCTGGAAGCCCGGCAGCCGGCTCAGCCGGCGTGGCATCACCAGGGCGCGGTCCGAGGGGCGCCAGAACAGCAGCGCCCACTCCTCCTCTCCAGCGTGTACCGCGTCCAGCAGCTGCCGCTCGGCTTCCAGGCCGGCCTCGACGCTCAGGCGCCAGACCGGGCTCATGACGGCGCGCCTCCCTCGATCCGCCGACACAGGTCATCGAGGAAATCCGCCGCCGGCACGCCGTTCACCGCCCGGTGGTCGAAGGTCAGCGACAAACCCATGAACTCCCGCTCCACCAGCGTGCCATCGGCCTCGCGCTGCAGGCGGCGCTGGGTGCCGCCAATACCGATGATGGCCACCTGCGGCACGTTGAGGATGGGGGTGAAGAAGCGCACCCGCGACAGTCCCAGGTTGGATACCGTCACGGTGGCGCCGGTCAGCTCCTTCACCGAGAGCTTGCCGGCGAGCGCCTTGTCCACCAGGGCCCGGCGCGCTGCGGCCAGCCCCTCCGGGTCGAGCTGGTCGGCGTCGAACAGCGCGGGCGCCACCAGCAGGTCGTCCGGCAGGGGGATGGCCAGGCCCAGGTGAACCGCCACGTGCCGGGTGATCAGGTTGTCCTGCAGGGTGGCATTGAGCGCGGGATGGTCCTGCAGCGTGCGCACGATCTCGCACAGCAGCAGGTCCTGCAACGAGGCCTGGCTACCGGCCGCCTTCAGCGCCGCGCGCCGCGCCTGCAGGGCGCTCAGCTCGCATTCGGCATGGTGGGTGAGCTGCGCGGCGGACTGCAGGCTTTCGCTCATCTTCGCCGCGATCATCTTGCGCATGCCCTTGAGCGGGAGCGTGCTGCTCCCCGGGGGCGGTGTCTGCATCTGGCCCATGGGTCACTCCACACGGGCGATGGTCGCGCCCTTGGCGACCACCGCGTCTTCTTCTTCGAGAATCTTCAGCACGCCGGAAGCCGGCGCCTCGATCTCGAACTGGGCCTTCTCGGACATGATCTCGGCCACCAGGTCGCCCTGGGCGACCTCGGCGCCATCACTGACCAGCCAGGAGGTGATCACGGCTTCGGCATCGCCTTCCCAGAGGTCGTCGGCGATCAGGATAGGGGTGGACATGGCTTACTCCTCGTTCTTCAGGTTCTGGTAGGCCGCGACTATCTTGGCGGCGGAAGGCAGCGCCCACTGCTCCATGGGCGGGGTGAACGGAATCGGGATATCGGGGAAGGCGACCCGCTGCGGTCGCGCCTTGAGCATGCCGATATCGTGCTCGACGACGCTGGCGATGATTTCGCCGCTGACGCCGAAGCTGTGATAGTCCTCGTCGACGACGATCAGCCGGCCGGTCCTGCGCACCGAGGCGATGACGTGCTCGCGATCCA
Source organism: Pseudomonas sp. BN417 (assembly GCF_029871205.1). Lineage (GTDB taxonomy): Bacteria > Pseudomonadota > Gammaproteobacteria > Pseudomonadales > Pseudomonadaceae > Metapseudomonas. Next base: position 35,962 of record NZ_SSOJ01000122.1, read on the forward strand.
GCGGCACCAGGCTGCGCAGGTCCACCACTTCGGCACTGACGCCCTGCTGTTCCAGTTGCTGGGCGGCGCGCAGTGCGTGGTGCACGCCGGCGCCGAGGCTGACGATGCTGACATCGCGCCCCTCGCGCACCGTCTTCGCCTTGCCGATCTCCACCGTATAGGGGTCTTCCGGCACGGCCACCGTGGCGCCCTTCTCGGTGCCCAGCCAGCCCATGCCCTGCAGGGCCTTGTGGAACAGGTAGATCACCGGGTTGTCGTCGCGGATGGCGGCGGTCATCAGGCCCTTGGCGTCATAGGCGTTGCTCGGCACCACCACCTTCATGCCCGGCAGGTGGGCGAAGGTGCCGTAGAGGCACTGGGAGTGCTGCCCGGCGTCGGAATAGCCGGCGCCGGTGGAGGCCATCAGCACCATGGGCACGCTGACCTTGCCGCCGGAGAAGTAGGTGTTCTTCGCCATCAGGTTGTAGATGGCGTCCATGCACACGCCGAAGAAGTCGACGAACATTAGTTCGACGATCGGCCGCATGCCGTCGGAAGCGGCGCCCACGGCGGCACCGATGAAGGCCGTTTCCGAGATCGGCGTGTCGCGGATGCGCGCGCTGCCGAACTCTTCATGCAGGCCTCGGGTATTGCCGAACACCCCGCCGAGCTGGCCGATGTCCTCGCCCATCACGAACACGCGCGGGTCGAGGCGCATCTCCTGGGCCACCGCCTCGGCCATGGCGCGGGCCACGGTCAGTTTTCTCTCTTTGATCGCTGTGGACATTGTCGTAATTCCTGTGTCGATTTTGGCGGTTCAGTGACAGGCATCGGCAGGCGCGACGACGGAAGCGGCGGGCCTGACGATGATCTTCACGTTCTGGTCCTTGTTGTTCACCAGCTCCTCGAAGCCTTGTTCGAGGATGTGTTCCAGTTCGATCCGCCCGGTGATCAGCGGGGTGACGTCCAGGCGGCCGTCTGCGATCAGCGCGATGACATCGGCGAATTCGCCGTTGTAGGCCAGCGCGCCGATCACCTGTTTCTCGGTGGCGACGATTTCGAAGAAGTTGAACTCGCTGGGCTCCTCGAAGATGCCCACCATCACGCAACGCCCGCCCTTGCGGATCACGTCGATGGCCAGCTTGGCGGTGGCCTTGTGGCCGATGCACTCGAAGGACACCGCGGCGCCGTAACCCTCGGTCAGCTCGCGCACGGCGGCGATGGCGTCGCACTGGCTGGGGTCGATGACCTCGGTGGCACCCACTTCCAGCGCCTTGGCCTTGCGCGCCGTGGACATTTCGAGGGCGATGATTCGCGCCGCACCAGCGGCGCGGGCGCACATGATGGTGCACAGGCCGATGGTGCCGGCGCCGACCACCACCACCGTCTGGCCGAGCAGGCTGTCGGCCTTCTTCACCGCGTGCATGCCCACCGCCAGGGGCTCGATCAGCGCCCCTGCCTCGGCGGGGAAGCCTTCCGGCAGGCGGTACAGCAGGTTGGCCGGAACGTTGACCCGTTCGGCGAAGGCGCCGTTGTTCATCAGCCCGGTGAAGGCGAGGTGCTCGCACAGGTTGTACTGGCCCTGCTGGCAGAACCAGCATGTGCCGCAGTGCTGGCAGGCGTCGGCGGCGACTCGCTCGCCCACGGCGAAATGCGAGACGCCCTCGCCCAGGGCGACGATCTCGCCGCAGAACTCGTGGCCGAGGATGCACTGGCCCTTCAGGCCGGTGAGCGGATGGGCAGTGTCGGTGGGGATGAATACCGGCCCGGCCAGGTATTCGTGGAGGTCCGAGCCGCAGATGCCGCACCACTCGACGCGGATCTGCACCCAGCCGGCCTGCGGTTGCCGCGGGAGGGCGACGTCCTGCAGGCGGATGTCGCGGCGGCCGTGCCAGACCGCGGCTTTCATGGTCGGTTGTCGGTACATGTCGGTCTCCTTCTTGTGGTTGTTGTGCCGGGTTCCGTTCACACGAACACCATTTCCAGGGCTTCTTCCGGTGCCGGGTAGTCACTGTCGCGGGCGAACCGCACGGCGGCATCGACACGGCCACGGGCGCGCTCTTCGATGCCGGCGGCGCCGATCTCGTCCAGCACGCCCAGCTCCAGCAACCGCTGGCGGTAGGCCGGAATCGGGTCCTTCTGCACCAGGGCTTCCTTCTCGCCGGCCGGGCGGTAGGTTTCGCCGTCACCCATGAAGTGGCCGGCCAGGCGGTGGGTCTCGATCTCGATCAGGCTCGGCCCATCCCCGGCGCGGGCTCGGGCGAGGGCTTCAGCGGCGGCCGCGAAGATGGCGTCGGCGTCGTTGCCCGGGACGAATACGCCGGGCATGCCATAGGCGGCAGCACGCAGGTAGTTGCGCTCGATGGCGGTGGAAGCGGCCTTGGCCACCGAGATGCCCCAGGCGTTGTCCTCGATAACGAAGACCACCGGCAGCTTCCACAGCGCGGCCAGGTTCAGCGTCTCGTGGAAGGCGCCCTGGTTCGCCGCGCCTTCGCCCAGGTAGGCCACGGCGACGCCGGCCTTGCCCTGCAGCTGCCGCGACAGGGCCGCGCCCACGGCCGGGCCCATGCCCTGGGCGATGATGCCGGAGCAGGAGAAGTTCACCCTGGCGTCGAACAGGTGCATGTGACCGCCCCGGCCACCGGACAGGCCGGTCTTCTTGCCGAAGATCTCAGCGACCATCTCGTCGAGGTCGACGCCCTTGGCCACGGCTATGTGGTGCGGGCGATGGGTGGCGGTGACGATGTCGTCGGTCGTCAGGTGGGCGCAGACGCCCACGGCACAGGGCTCCTGGCCGTTGGACAGGTGCATCTCGCCGGGGATGGGCCCGTTGGCCATGTTGAAGACCGGCGTCTTGCCTTCCATGTAAATGCGCTCGATGGACTCCTCCAGGTAGCGGCTGACGAGCATCTGCTCGAACATCCAGAGGCGCTGGTCGTTGCTGGGTATGGTCATGGAATCGGCTCCTCAGAGGGCGCGCTGGTTGAGCAGCGAGCCGATGTGCTCGGCCTGGCGCAGGGCCAGGGCGACAATGGTCAGCGTCGGGTTCTGCCCGCCGCTGGTGGTGAACTGGCTGCCGTCGGAGACGAACAGGTTGGGAATGTCGTGGCTCTGGCCCCACTTGTTCACCACGCCGTCGGCGGCCTTGGCGCTCATGCGGTTGGTGCCCATGTTGTGGCTGGCCGGGTAGGACGGCAGGCGGATGACTTCCGTGGCGCCGACCGCCTCGTAGCACTTGCGGGTCTGCTCCACACCGTGGTCGCGCATGGCGTTGTCGAAGGCGTGGTCATCCTTGTGCACCACCGGAATCGGCAGACCGTACTGGTCCTTCTCGCTGCCGTGGAGGGTGATGCGGTTGCTCTCCATGGGCAGGTCTTCGCCGCACAGCCAGACGCCGGACATGTGGTCGTAGCGCTCCATCTTCGCCGTGAAGCCACGGCCCCAGCCCTGCGGGGTCGGGTCGAGGAAGGCGGACATGAAGGGCAGGCCGAGGGAAAGGATTTCCAGGCGGTAGCCGCCGACGAAGCCGCGCGAGGTGTCGTTGTAGGACTCGTCGGAGATGATCCCGGCGCAGGTGGTGCCGCGGTACATGTGCACCGGCTTGGGCAGCACCGCGTAGATGCCGGCGGTGGTGTGGCACATGTAGTTGCGCCCCACCTGGCCGGAGGAGTTGGCCAGGCCGTCCTTGAACATCGAGGACTCGGAGTTGAGCAGCAGGCGCGGCGACTCGATCGAGTTGCCGGCCACGCAGACCACGCGCGCCTTCTGCCGCTGCTGGCGGCCCTGGGCGTCGGCATAGACCACTCCGGTGACCCGCCCACGGGCATCGTGCTCGATGCGCAGCGCCATGCTCTGCGGACGCACCTCGCAGTTGCCGGTGGCCTCGGCGCGGGGGATGTCGGTGTAGAGGGTGGACCACTTGGCGCCGATGCGGCAGCCCTGCATGCAGAAGCCGATCTGCATGCACCCGGGCCGACTGTCATAGGGCTGGGTATTGATCGCCATCGGCCCGGACTGGATTTCCTTGTAGCCGACTCGCTGGGCGCCGGTGGCCAGCACCTTGAAGGAGTTGTGCCACTGGTGGTACGGCATCCCGGTGCTCGGCCCGGTCACGCCCATGTGCTTCTCGGCCTTGACGTACCAGGGCTCCAGCTCTTCGTAGCTGAGCGGCCAGTCGAGCAGGTTGGCGCCCTTGATGTCGCCATTCTCGGTGCGCATGCGGAACTCGAAATCGCGAAAGCGCAAGGCGACGCCGGCCCAGTGCACGGAGCTGCCGCCCACCGCCTTGACGATCCAGGCCGGCAGGTTCGGGTGGTTGCGCGCCACGTCCCAGCCACCGGTGGCGATGCGTTTGTCGAGCCAGGAAATCTTGTTGAACATGGCCCACTCATCGTTCTCGATGTCGGACATCTCGAAGCGCTTGCCGGCCTCCAGCACCACGCTGCGGATGCCTTGCCGGGCCAGGGCATGGGCCAGGGTGCCGCCGCCGGCGCCCGAGCCGATGATGACGACGACATCGCCGTCGTCCTGGGAGAATTTCGCTGCCATGGGGTTAACCCTCATTGTTGGAATGGAAGGAGCCGCGAAGGAAATGGCCGCTCAGAGCCAGTCGAGGTCGTTGAAGCCGCGGGCGAGATAGCCGCCCTTCTCCACCGACGAACCCTCGTAGCCGAACAGCGGGAACAGCGTCTTGTTGTCGTACAGGCCGAACATCAGCGCGCTGCGGGTTTCACGGAAGAACGGGGTGGTCTCGACCTCGCGCAGCAGGGCGACGCGGTCGTCCTCGCCGGCGATGTCCTCGAAGGCGCGGCCATGCACGGCGCGGGCGCGGGCCTGCAGGGCCTTGAGGCCGTCACGGACCAGGTCCGGCTGCTTGCCGACCAGCTCGAACAGCGACTTGGCGTAGGGCGCATCGCCGAGACGGTCGTGGGGATAGATGTCGCGGCCCATGCGCAACAGCCCGGCGGGCAGCTGGGGCAACAGGTCATCGGCGATGGCTGTGACGGGAATGAGCTGGCTGGTGGCGGCGCTGGCGCCGAGGATCAGGGCGGACTGGCCCGACAGGCTGAGGAAGCGCCTGCGGCTGAGCGCGGTGCCCATGGGCGATGAGTCATGCATGGCAGAACTCCAGGCTATTGCCGGCACGCCTGCAAGGTGGGAACAGGTGTGGCCGACGTTGTTGTTATTCGTCCGGGTGCCTTTTCGGCCCCTCGATAGCCAGGGAGCAGCTTGTGTGCCAATGCTGCAGAACAAGCTCAAAGCATTGTTTTAACAGGGTTTTTTATTGAAAAGCGGTCAATGGCCGATGACCACCTGTAAAGCATCGGCTTTACAGCTGTAAGGCATCCGTCCAAGGGCTTTACATCCGCAGAGGCCTCCTTGAAACCTGAGTGGTTAGCGCGCTTTCGTAGGATGGGTGGAGCGGAGCGATACCCATCGAGCCCCCGGTCACTGAGGGGTATCGCCTCGCTCGCGGAACACCGCCCGCCCCATCCGGAGTAAAGACTCATTCATTCGCGTCTGCGGGGAAGCGTTCAGCTCCGGGCGGAACGAGATCCAGCAATTCCTGGCGATTCCGCAGACAGCCCAATGTCCGCAGCAACGTCCGTCCAGATAACCGGCCGTGTCCGACAACCGCTTCAGTCGCCGCAGGGGCTACATGGATTAGCGCCTGTGCAAGCCTCATCGCTTCAGCCATGGAGCTCATGAAGGAGGCACAGCGCGATGGAAAGACTGGTGAAACGATCGTTTCTCGACCCCATCAACGAAGACCAGGTGGAGGATCCCTTCTTTGCCGTGGCGACGGTCGACAGGGCACTGGGCGCCCCTTGGAAACTAACCGGGCTCGAGGCCTTGCTCCGCGAATGCGGCACCGACTACCGCGACAGCCAACGGCCGTACTACCGGGACCAAATTCTCGAGAAAGTTCGCCGCGGCGACTGGCTGCTGGTCAGCCGGCGCCCCTTCAAGCCGCTGAGCGGCAAGCAGCGCTCCTGGACCGATGATCTCGGCTTTTTCGGCGGTCAGCCTACCGCCCCCGCCGAGTCCAAACTCCCGCCCGATTGGAAACCCTTCACACCCACCCTACAGGCCAGACTGCGCGTCGCCCTGCGCATCGGCGTGTTCTTCGACGGCACCTACAACAACGCCGCCAACGCCGCCCAGGGCCAGCTCTGCGGCGCCCAGCACGCCATCACCGAGGATGACCTGGACGCCAGCTGCAAGCCCTATATGCGCGACCCGGAGAGCAGCTATGGCAATGGCGTGACCAATATCAAGCTGCTCCACGACCTGTATCCCGAAACCCAGAAGCTGCCGACCAGCGCCAAACAAGCTCATCGTCGGGTCTATGTCGAAGGCATTGGAACCCGTGCAGGCGAAGAGGACAGCCCGTTCGGAGCCGGAACAGGACGTGGTGCCACTGGCGTGGAAGCGAAGGTGCGGGACGCATTCAGGTATGTCCGGAGAACATGCTACGACTTCATCGACGAAAACCCCGAGTATGAAATCGAATCACTGACCATCGACATCTTCGGCTTCAGCCGCGGCGCAGCGGCGGCTCGCCACTTCGCCAACCAACTGGCCAAGGGTCGCAACGGCCCGCTGGGCATGATGTTCCCCGATACCACCAGCACCTTCAGCAAGGACCTGAGCGGCCGCTACGGGCAGGGAGTACAAGTGGCCTTTATCGGCCTGTTCGACACCGTGGCCTCCACCGCCGGCCTGGCCAACCTGGGCAATGTGCGCAGCGCCAGCACCCC
>NZ_SSOJ01000123.1:0-78 GCF_029871205.1 Pseudomonas sp. BN417
CCCGGCGAGTCACTTCTTTCAAACGTCGGGATGCCGAACCACAAAGAAGTAACCAAGAACGCTCGCCCCTGCATCCGG
>NZ_SSOJ01000123.1:116-73507 GCF_029871205.1 Pseudomonas sp. BN417
CCGGGGGCCCGGCGTGAGGGGCCATCCCTGGCCCCGCACGCCTCTCGCGGCATCCATGCCGCTTGTCCCCCTGCGCAACGCTTCCGCTCGGCCTCCTGACGGGGCAGAGTCGCTGCCCCACCTCTTCTGCACAGGTTCAGGCAATAACCAGGCATCAGGATTGCTGCGCCCTGTCAGGCGCGAGTCACCCCTCGCCCTCTGGGAGAGGGGCGGGGGAGAGGGATGTGTCAGGCCGGTGCGCAGGTCTGAAAGGTCCGTGCTAGACGCTTCTATGCCGTTCTGCAACAGCTAACGTAGACATAGCCAATGAATTCGCTAAGGGCAGCGAAGCTGCCCCCGAAAGCATCGAGGGGCAGCCCTTCGGCCTGCTCAGCGATTGAAATCGCCCCCACATTGGCCGGTGTCGATGGTGGATCTGTGAAGCGTGATCCATTTCATTGCCCTACGGCGCGCGGACGAACTCCAGCAGGGTTTCCAGCAGGGCTGCCTGGTCGTCGGCCAGGTCGATGATATGGAAGCCCGCCCAGCAGTTCCGCTCGTCTTCGCCAGCTCGAGTCCAGAGGCAATCGGCGCCCAGCCGGACCTCTTCTATGCCGTCGACCCAGGTCAGCGGCACCAGCCGGCATTCCCACACCGAATCGGCGACCAGTGGCATTTCGCTGAACAGCATGAAACCGTCCATCGACAAGTCGACGATGCGGCCCAGGCGCTGCTCCGAATGCAGATCGAATACTTCCATCTGCAGCCCTGTGGCGTGGCGATTCTGCTGGCGACGTTCATCCATGGCGGCTCCTCGGCGGGCTCAGGTGGTGCGTCCGGTAAAGCGCTGCAGGACCCGGTAGATGGCGCCAAGGGCGCGATCGACCAGGGGGGCACTGCGTTCCGGCGGGACCAGTCTTGCCAGTCCTTGCTCCATGTCCAGGGCCAGCTGGGTGATGGGCATGATCGCCACGCGCTGGCCGCTGTGGTCGACGAACATGTAGTTACGGGTGGTCGGGCTGTACCAGGACAGCTTGAGGGCCCGGGTGTCCGGGCCGTCGATGAATTCGAACCAGGTGCCGAATTCCAGCTGGGCGAGTTCCTTGATCAGTGCCTGGGCGCGACTGGAAAGGCTGGCCGGCCGTGGGGTGCTGGCCAGTTCGGCATCGGCGCCGAGCATCTCGCCGAGTTTGCTCTGCGGCAGCGGGCTGTCGATGCGCGCGGCGAGCTGCGGCTGCTGCGACTGTACGGCGTGTTGGCAGGCCACCAGGTCCTGGAGCAGGCGACGGATGCCGTCCTCGTGGTAGCCGCCCAGCAGCTCCAGGCCCTTGCGCAGGTCTTCCAGCATGGGGATGCGCAATTGTTGCAGGCGCGCACGACCCTGGCCGTCCTGTGGCGTGCCGCTCCAGGCCAGCTGTTCGGCTACTTCCACCGAGCGCTGCCATTCACTGCTGCGGTCGCCATGGCGGAGCAGGACGAAGACCAGCACGTCGGTCCAGGTGAGTTCGAGGAAGTGCTGGATGATCCCCGGCAGATCGCGGTCCACCAGGACCCGGGCGATGGCGTCCACGGCCTGCTGGCGGGCGCCAAGCAGCTTGTCGCGGCCCTTGGCGGCCTCCACTGCGCGTTGTTCGCGCAGCTCCGCCTTGTGCCGCAGGGTGCCGACGTACTCGTTGAACTCGTCCAGCAGACTGTCGAACAGCAGCAGGTCGCCGCTGAAGCCATGGACGATGCGCTCCACCACCCAGTGCATCTTCGCCAGCAGGCCGCGCTCCCCGCCTTCGTCGGCATAGAGGACGCCGGCCTGGGCCATGCTGTTGAGCAGGCGGCGGGCCGGGTGGTGGTGCTGGGTGAACAGTGCCTTGTCCTGCAGGGCGACCTTCAGGTAGGGCGTGTGCAGGTGGGAGAGGGCGGTCTTGTAGATGTCGGCGAGGTTGTCGTCGTCGAGGATGAAGTCGAAGAGCATGCCCACCAGGTCGATCACGTCGGCTTCGTAGTCGGACAGCTTCTGTTGGCCGGGCAGGCTGCTGTGGCTCTCAAGCTGTTGTTGCAGGTCCGCCTTCAGGCCTTCGACCCGCTGCGGCTGGCGCAGCTTGCTGGCGAGGTCCTGGGCGGACTGCTGCTGCAGCCGGTTCAGGGCTTCAAGGAGTTCGGCGGCGCTGTAGGTGCGGGTGGCGCCGCGCGGGGCGAAGCTGGAAATACTCGGCGTACCGCCCGGCAGCGGCGCGTCGCCGTGGTGCTGGCGGCGCTCGCCGAGCAGGGCGGCCAGGCCGCTGAACAGTTGCCCGGGATCGCTGGGCGGCGCACCGGCAAGGTTCGGCGGCGCAGTGGGGGGAACGCCAGTCGCCGGCTGTGGCTGCTGTGGCGTGCTGGCTTGCCCCGGCGCGTTGGACTGTGGATGCGGCACGCTGGTGGAACGCTGCACGCTGTATTTCAGGTTGGGCAGGACACCGGCCTCGATCAGCCGCTGGTTGAGCGCGTCATAGATATTGTCCAGCCCATGCATCACATGCTGGTCGAAGAGCATGTAGAGGATGGTCTTGATCCGCAGCGGGAAAGGGCAGGGCTGCAGCGCTTCGCGGAAGGCCAGGGCCACCGCCTGGGGGCCGACGGGGTTGTCGTCGTCGCCCAGCTTGCGCCCGCCGTTGAGTACCGCCAGGCGTTGGTCGAGGGCGAACAGGGACTGTGCGCAGCGTGCCTTGACCCGGCTGACCATGTTAGTGACCAGCAGGTTTTCCTCGTATTCCTCGTTCTCGATCAATTGGAGATGGTTGGCGTCCAGCTCGCTGGCCTTGAGTTCAGGCTTCAGCTTGCCGCTGAGGAAATCCTCGAAGCACTTGGCGATGTGCTGGTGATACGTGCGTTCTATCTGCGGGCGCTGCTTGCGGATGTCCCGCATGCTATCGAAGAAGAGGGTTTGTACCTGGTTGTTCTCGGCTTTCTCGGCGCATTCGAAGAGGGTGTCGTCGACCTGGGCGAAGACGCCGGTGAGATGCTCGGCCAGCCGGTTCATCACCAGCTTGCGACAGCTCTGCACCAAATCACCGAAGCGCGGTTGTATGCCGCGGTTGGCCAGGGTCGTCACGGGGCCGGGAGGGGGTGGGGGTCGATCCTGATTGCTCATAGCCGTCCTGTTGGGAGACAGGCCGCGACCACGACCTGTAACGATCTCGCCACGGCTCAGGTATAGCACTCGGACGGCTATGTGCAAATCATTGGCAGAATTCGTTTTTTTAGGGGTTGACAGGCGGTTCTGGAACCGTAAAATGGCGCGCCTCTGAAGCGCTAAAGCAAATGAGCAAGGCGCAGAAGGGTTGGAAGATCGAAGTTCCGCGATAGCTCAGTCGGTAGAGCAAATGACTGTTAATCATTGGGTCCCTGGTTCGAGTCCAGGTCGCGGAGCCAACTTCCAGACGGGGTATAGCGCAGTCCGGTAGCGCGCCTGCTTTGGGAGCAGGATGTCGGGAGTTCGAATCTCTCTACCCCGACCACATCACATTTGGGTCGTTAGCTCAGTCGGTAGAGCAGTTGGCTTTTAACCAATTGGTCGTAGGTTCGAATCCTACACGACCCACCATACAAGACCTCTCGGGAGGTCCGAAGAAGCGGTAAGGCGAAAGCCTTACCGCTTTTTTGTTTGTCCCGAAAAAATTCAAAGGTGTCGGTGTAGGAGCGAGCTTGCTCGCGAATGGCCCCGTGCGGTGCTGTTCGCGAGCAAGCCCGCTCCTGCAAGGAATGGTTCGGGCGCGCCTCAGTGCAGCTTCAGGCGCGGGTCCGTGCTGCGGCCGATGCGGTCGCTGAGCATCAGCAGGAAGGTGCGGAAACCGCCGTAGAGCGCCATCTGGTGCATGCGGTAGAGGGAGATGTAGAACATCCGCGCCAGCCAGCCCTCCAGTTTCACGCTGCCCATCAGGTTCCCCATCAGGTTGCCCACCGCGCTGAAGCTCGACAGCGAGATCAGCGAGCCGTAGTCCTTGTACTGGTAGTCGGGCAGGGGCTGGCCCTGCAGGCGCAGCTTGAACGATTTGACCAGCAGCGAAGCCTGTTGGTGAGCGGCTTGTGCTCGCGGCGGCACGTTGCGCTCGCTGCCATCTCCGAGCGGGCAGGCGGCGCAGTCGCCGAAGGCGAAGATGTCGTCGTCGCGGGTGGTCTGCAGGGTCGGACGCACCACCAACTGGTTGATGCGGTTGCTTTCCAGGCCATCCAGGTCCTTGAGGAAGGCCGGAGCGCGAATGCCGGCGGCCCAGACCTTGAGGCTGGCGGAAATGTTCTCGCCCTGGGCGGTTTTCAGGCCATCCGCGGTGACTTCCTGCACGGCGGCGCCGGTCATCACGGTGACGCCGAGCTGCTCCAGGGTGCGGTGTACCGGGGTGCTGATGCGCTCCGGCAGGGCCGGCAGCACGCGGGGGCCAGCCTCGATCAGGGTGATGCGCATGTTCTCCGGCCGGATGCTGTCCAGTCCGTAGGCGGCCAGTTCATGGGCGGCGTGGTGCAGCTCGGCTGCCAGTTCGACGCCGGTTGCGCCGGCGCCGACTATGGCGACGCTGATCTGGTCGTTGGCCTCCTGCTGGGCGTGGGCGCGCAGGTAGTGGCTGAGCAGCTGGCGGTGGAAGCGCTCGGCCTGCTCGCGGGTGTCGAGGAAGATGCAGTGTTGGGCCGCGCCTTCGGTACCGAAGTCGTTGGTGGTGCTGCCGACCGCCAGGACCAGGCTGTCGTAGGCCAGCTCGCGTGCGGGCACGAGTTCGCGCCCATCCTCGTCATGGGTGGCGGCCAGCTGGATGACCTTGCGCTTGCGGTCCAGCCCGCTCATGCGGCCGAGCTGGAACTCGAAGTGGTTCCACTTCGCCTGGGCGACGTAGTTCAGCTCGTTCTCCGTGGAGTTCAGCGAGCCGGCCGCCACTTCATGCAGCAAGGGTTTCCAGATATGGGTGAGGTTGGCGTCGGCCAGGACGATCTTGGCCTGGCCTTTCTTGCCAAGAGTTCTACCCAGACGGGTAGCGAGCTCCAGGCCGCCGGCGCCGCCGCCGACGATCACGATGCGATGGGACATGGGATGTTCTCACAAGGCTATAGGAATTCTTTGTCGCCGAGGGCGAGCGCAGGAGGCAGCTCATAGCACCAGTCGGCTCAGGAGGCGGCTGAGTATGCCCAGGGCGATGACCACGGCCAGCGTCATCCACAGCAGGCGCCACGGGCGGAACGGCTGGCGTTCGACCTGGTGCTGCGGGAGGTTCAGGTACTGGTCGACCTTCTGCTGGTCTTCGGGAGTCAGGCGGCTGGGCATGGGAGCCTCGACTTTGGATTGACGGGCATTCTAGCTGGCGAATTCACACGGGCCAACGCGCAGCCGGTGTTATTTGCGCGCGCCTGGCCGCCGTCAGAGGCCCATCCCCACATCGAACATGATGGTGCGGCCCAGGTTGCTGCGCAGGAAGTCGGGCGCGTCCGCATGGGCGAACAGCACGCGGGCGAAGTTCGGCCCCACCAACGACAGCGAGCGCCAGCCCTGGCGCAGGTATTCGGTGGGCGGTGGAAAAGGGCTGTTGAAGTCCGGGGTGGCGCGCTTGAGGTTGACGAAGGCGATCAGATCGAGTTCGCCCAGGTCGAGACCGCGTTCCCCGTAGTTGCTTGCCTTCTTGCGCAGGGTCGGTCCCAGGCGCGCCTGGAGTTCAGCGGTGGGAATGCGTTTTGGGCGGCTTTCGCGACGCACCAGCTGCGCAAGAGAGAAGGCGCGGCGGCGTCGCTCCAGCTCGGCGCGCCATTCCTCGTTGAGACGGCGGCCTTCGTCGAGGACGAAGAACACCTCGAAGTTGGCTTCGCGGAACAGCACATCCGGCGGCTCCTGGCCGGTGCTGAAATCCTCCAGCCGATAGGGCAGGTTGAGCGCCTGCAGCAGTCGCTGGCAGACCCAGCGCTCGCGCTCCCACCGGCGCGCATTCGACAGGAAGTCGTTGGCTTGCTCGGCCTGCCGCGTCAGCAGGCGCAGGTAGTCGGACTCGTTCATGTTCCGCAGCTTAGCCTTATGGCCCGGGCTCTGGGTACCCCCTGGAACGCCAGCGGAGAGCCCGTCGCGACAAATGCGCGCAGGTTGACGTGCCGTTTGGCGGTGTAAACTTCAAGTGCCCTGCCCGGAGCCCGCCATGCGCATTCGACCCATCACTCCAGCCGATCATGCCCCCCTGTTCGATCTCTGGCGTCGCACGCCGGGTATCCGTCTGCGTGCGGAAGACGAACTGGAACCCTTCTGCGCTTACCTGCAGCGCAATCCCGATCTCTGCCTGTTGCTCGAGGACGACGCCGGGCGGGTGGCCGGCTGCCTGCTGGTGGGGCATGACGGACGCCGCGGCTACCTGCAGCATCTGATCGTTGCCCAGCCCTTCCGTGGCAAGGGCTGGGCCCGGGCGCTACTGCAGGAGGCGCTGCGCCGCCTGGCCCAGCTGGGCATACGCAAGTCCCACGTCTTCGTCCTCGAGGATGCGCCGGAGGCTCTGGCTTTCTGGCAGATGCAGCGGGGCTGGTCGGAGCGTGAGGATATTCGGGTCTACTCGACCACTGGAGACTGAATCGATGCGGATCTGCCTTGGGCTGATATTGAGCCTGCTGGCCACCTTGAGCCAGGCGCTGGAAACCGGTGAACGCCTGGCGCCCTGGACGCTGCTGGACCAGTACGAGCAACCCTACAGCCTGGATGATGGGCTGCAGGTATTGCTGGTGGCCCGCAGCATGGAGGGCGGCAAGCTGGTGAACGCGGCGCTGGCAGGCCAGCCCAAGGGCTACCTGGAGGCCCGCCATGCGGTGTTCGTGGCCGATATCAGTCGCATGCCGACGCTGGTGTCCTCGCTCTTCGCCGTTCCCGCCATGCGCGACTACAACTACCGCGTCCTGCTGGACCGGGAGTCCCGCGTCGTCAGCCGCTATCCGGGCGATGAGTCGCGCGTGCTGTGGTTGCGCCTGGAGCAGGGCCGGCTCCTCGAGCAGCGGGAGTTCGGCGATGCCGCGGCATTGCGCGCCGCCCTGGAGTCCCTTGCGCCGTGATCGCTGCTGAACTCCTCTCCGCAGAATCCCTGGGCCTGGGTTGGGCGCTCTATCTGCCCGTCTTGGCCTGGGCCGCCTGGCGCGCGCCCTGGGTCGAGCTGTTCAGCGATTTCCGCCGCCAGCACCTGCTGTTCGGCACCGTGCTGGCGCTCTTCCTGCTCTGGCTGATGCGGCGCGACTTCGAATCGGGGCTGTCCTACCACTTCATCGGCATGACGGCCGTGACCTTGCTGCTGGACTGGCCCCTGGCGGTGCTGAGCGGCCTGGTGGCGCAACTCGGCCTGCTTGCCCTGGGCAAGCAGGACCTCCTGGCCCTCGGCATCAACGGCGCCTTGCTGGTGCTGCTGCCGGTGCTGGTCACCGAGCTTTGCGCCAAGTGGGTGGAGTATTACCAGCCGCGCAACCTGTTCGTGTACATCTTCTGCTGCGGCTTCTTTCCAGCGGCATTGACCGCGCTGCTGTGCGTCCTCATCGGCCTGGGGCTGCTGTGGGTCGATGGCGTCTTCCCCATGCCGCCCTGGCTGGATGATTTCATCGGCTACCTGTGGCTGGTGATGTTCCCCGAGGCCTTCATCAACGGCACCGCCGTGACCGCCCTGGTGGTGTTCTGCCCGGATTGGCTGGAGACCTTCAACCGCACCCGTTACCTCCAGGCGCCCTGGAAGGACGACGAGTCCCGTTGACGGCGCTTTATTTGAGCCTGGGAAAGCATGTCCTCAGGGCATGGTCATGAGTAACCGGCTCGGCCTGTGACGACTCAAGTGGTTCGGATCGAGCGACGTAGCCGGCCGGTAGGGTGCGCTGTGCGCACCAGCGGTTGAGCGTCGGGCAGGGGCCGATTCGGTAATCGGTGCGCATGGCGCACCTGTTACGACTCAAGTGGTTCGGATCGAGCGACGTAGCCGGCCGGTAGGGTGCGCCGTGCGCACCGGCGGTTGAGCGCCGCGCAGGGGCCGACTCCGCAATCGGTGCGCATGGCGCACCCTACGGTGGGGCAAGTGCAGGAGTTGCGGCCCCTCTACCAGGGGGCCAAAGCAAGTCCACGTTTTACGAACGTGGATCTTTACTCATCGGTTCCATGCCGTGTTTGCCCATGATCTGGGTCAATGGTCGGCAGGCTGTGGGCGGTAAGGTGCCCAAGGTCCGCCAAGTAGCGCGGGATCACGCGTAACGGTGGAAATCCGCCACGCGGATTTTCACCCTACGTAGGTCATCACCCCTTGTAGGGTGGATCACGCTTCACCGATCCACCATGGGCGTCGGATCGTGAAGCACGATATCCGCCTCGTACGTATCCAAAGGACAAGTCGATGGGCATACATGAATGGGCAAGGGCAGCTCTGGAGCGGGAGCTGATCGACGCGAAACAGAACGGGCAGGCCGAAGAACTGGCCCTGCGCGCCCTGCTGAGCGCGGTGGTCGAGCGCAGTACGAGACTGCGCTCCGCGGAGGATCTGGCCCAGGAGCTGATCTACCTGGCGAATAATCTCGATCCGGACCAGGACTACGGTTTCATGCGTCCCTGAGCTCGGGGATCAATGCTCGCGAGGCGGCAGGCTGCCGGAGAAGATCTCGTCTTCCATATTGTCGCCAGGGATCGCATGTTCCTCGGCGGCCCAGGCGCCCAGGTCGATCAGCTTGCAACGTTCGGAGCAGAAGGGGCGGGAGGGGCTTTGCGAGCCCCATTCCACCGGAGCGCCGCAGGTGGGGCACTCCACAGTGACGGGTTGACTCATGGCTGGCCTCCTCGCAGGGTCAGGTAGAAGTTGTGCAGGCGCTCCACTTCGCTCCGCAACCAGCCAAGGTCGCGGTCGTTGAGCAGCACGTCGTGGGCATGCTTGAGGCGATGCTCACGGCTGGCCTGTACCTTCAATATGGCTTGGACCTGCTCCTCGGGCACATTGTCCCGCTGCATGGTGCGCTGGATCTGCACGGCCTCCGGCGCGTCCACCAGCAGCACGCGCTGGGTCAGGCGGTACTGGCCGGATTCTATCAGCAGGGGCGACACCAGGATGGCGTAAGGGGATTCGGCCCGTGCCAGGTACTGGCTGATCTCCTGGCCGATCAGGGGATGCAGCAGGCTCTCCAGCCAGCGGCGCTCGTCCGCGTTATCGAAGATGCGTTGGCGCAGCGCCGCACGGTCCAACTGGCCGTCAGCCTGCAGGACTTCACTGCCAAAATGCTCGGCGATCTTCGCCAGGGCAGGGCGGCCGGGCTCCACCACCCAGCGCGCGGCCTGGTCGGCATCCACCAGATGCACACCAAGCTCGCTGAAGTGGGCAGCAACGGCGCTCTTGCCGCTGCCGATGCCGCCCGTAAGTCCAAGAATCCAGGGTTTATTCATTTGAAACCGGCGAACTGCAGATAGGTCGCCGTTATTTGATCACCCCAGAGCAGCGCAATCCAGCCGGCAATGGCGAGGTAGGGACCAAAGGGGATAGGCGTGGCGCTGTCCTGGTTGCGCAGGCGCAGCATGATCACCCCCAGCACGGCGCCCACCAGGGACGACAGCAGGATGGTCAGCGGCAGCACCTGCCAGCCACCCCAGGCGCCAAGCATGGCCAGCAACTTGAAGTCGCCTTGGCCCATGCCTTCCTTGCCGGTCACCAGCTTGAACAACCAATACACCGACCACAGGCTCATATAGCCGGCCACCGCCCCCCAGAGCGCGTGATCGAGGCTGGTGAACAGGCCCTGGCTATTGAGGATCAGGCCCAGCCAGAGAAGCGGCAGCACCAGCGCATCGGGCAGCAACTGGTGGTCGACATCGATCATGCTCATCGCCAGCAGGCCCCAGGTCAGCAGCAGAAAGGCGCCGGCCTGCCAGCCGAAGCCAAAATGCCAGGCCACATAGGCCGAGAGCAGGCCGCAGGCCAGTTCCACCAGCGGGTAGCGCTTGCTGATCGGCGCCTTGCACGCCGAGCATTTGCCGCCCAGCGCCAGGTAGCTGACGACCGGGATATTCTCCCAGGCGCGGATTTCATGACTGCAGTGTGGGCAGCGTGAGTTCGGCAATACCAGGTTGAACACCGCGCCCTTGGGTTCGGCCGGCAGGCTCAACGCTTCCCGCGCTTGCTCCTGCCAGTCGTGGAACATCATTTTTGGCAGGCGATAAATCACCACGTTGAGGAAGCTGCCGATCAGCAGGCCGAGCAGCAGGACGCACAAAACAAAGGCCAGCGCATGGCTGGCCAGAAAGTCGATCAACTGCATGGTTTAGACGACGTTGCCGAGTTGGAAGATGGGGAGGTACATGGCAATGATCAGGCCGCCGACCAGGACGCCGAGGACCGCCATGATCATGGGTTCCATCAGGGCGGTGAGGCCGTCCACGGCGTTGTCCACTTCGGCTTCATAGAAGCTGGCGACCTTGTCGAGCATGTCATCCAGCGCGCCGGACTCTTCGCCGATGGCGGTCATCTGCACTGCCATCGCAGGGAAGACGCCAGTGGTGCGCATGGAGAAGTTCAGTTGCATGCCGGTGGAGACATCCTGCTTGACCTTGTTCACCGCATTCTTGAACACCACATTGCCGCTGGCACCGGCTACCGAGTCCAGGGCATCGACCAGCGGAACGCCGGCGGCGAAGGTGGTCGCGAGGGTGCGGGCAAAGCGCGCAACGGCAGACTTGTAGAGAATGTCGCCCACTATGGGTAACTTCAGTACAGTGCGGTCTGTCCAGTCACGAAACTTCTCTGACTTTTTGTGCGCCTGTTGCAGCACAAAGCCCAGGACAAAGAATCCCGCCAGGATGATAAACCACCACTTCTGGAGGGCCTCGGATAGGCCGATTACCATCAGGGTAAAGCCTGGGAGTTCGGCGCCAAAGTTGGCAAATACCGACTGGAACTGCGGCACCACCTTGATCAGCAGAATGGCGGACACAATGATGGCCACCACTATCACCGCAATGGGATAGTTCATGGCCTTCTTGATCTTGGCCTTCAACGCCTCAGTCTTTTCCTTGTAGGTGGCGATACGGTCCAGCAGGGTTTCCAGTGCACCGGCCTGTTCGCCGGAATCCACCAGGTTGCAATAGAGCTCATCGAAATAGTCGGGCTTCTTGCGCAGAGAGTTGGCCAGACTGTTACCTGCTGACACTTCCTGCTTGACCTCATTGACCAGGGTGCGCATGGCCGGCTTGTCGAAACCTTCGCCAATAATGTCGAAGGACTGCATCAGCGGCACGCCGGCCTTCATCATGGTGGCCATTTGGCGGGTAAACAGGGCGATGTCCATGGGCTTGATCTTCTTCCCCGCGCTGAGCAGGGAAGTGGACTTCTTGCGCACCTTGGTAGGGCTTATGCCCTGCTTGCGAAGGTGGGCCTTGACCAGCGCCGGGTTATGCCCGTTGATTTCGCCTTTAACCTTGGAGCCTTTCTTGTCGGTACCCTCCCAGGCGAAGGTACTGGTTTTAAGCGCTTTTTCCGCCATGGTTAATCCTTGGTCACGCGGTTGACTTCCTCAAGGCTGGTAATGCCATTCATGGCTTTCACCAGGCCCGAGGTTCGCAGGTCATTGAAGCCATCGCGGCGCGCCTGCTGGGCGATCTGGATGGAGTTGCCTTCCTCCATAATAAGCTGCTGCATGGCCGGCGTGATTTTAACCACTTCATAAATACCCACTCGGCCCTTGTAACCCTGGTTGCAATTGTCGCAGCCGACCGGACCGAAGAGCTTGAAGCTGCCGATCCTGGCCTCCGGGAAGCCCTCCTTGACCAGCGTTTCTCGCGGGACGTCCAGTTCCTTCTTGCAGTGGCTACACAATTTACGTGCCAGGCGCTGGGCGATGATCAGGTTGACCGAGGTGGCGATGTTGAAGGCAGGCACGCCCATATTGCGCAGGCGAGTCAGGGTTTCGGCTGCGCTGTTGGTGTGCAGGGTGGAAAGCACCATATGGCCGGTCTGTGCCGCCTTGATGGCAATCTCGGCGGTTTCCAGGTCGCGGATCTCGCCGACCATGATCACATCCGGGTCCTGGCGCAGAAATGAGCGCAGGGCCTGGGCGAAATCCAGGCCCTGCTTGGGATTGACGTTGACCTGGTTGACCCCTTCCAGGTTGATCTCCACCGGGTCCTCGGCCGTGGAAATATTGATATCCACAGTATTGAGGATATTGATGCCGGTGTAGAGGGAAACCGTCTTGCCCGAGCCGGTGGGGCCAGTTACCAGAATCATGCCTTGCGGCTGCTTCAGGGCCGTCATGTATAGCTCTTTCTGATGCTCTTCATAGCCCAGGGCATCGATCCCCATCTGTGCGCTGGTGGGGTCGAGAATCCGCATCACGATCTTCTCGCCCCAGAGGGTGGGTAGGGTATTGACGCGGAAGTCGATGGACTTGGCCTTGGAGATCTTCATCTTGATCCGGCCATCCTGGGGCTTGCGCCGTTCGGAAATATCCAGGGCGGCCATCACCTTAAGGCGAGCGGCGATCCGGCTGGCCAACTGAATCGGCGGCTTGGCCACTTCATGCAGCATGCCGTCGGTTCGGAAGCGCACGCGGTAAGAGCGTTCGTAGGGTTCGAAGTGCAAGTCGGAGGAGCCGCCGCGAATTGCGTCCAGCAGCATCTTGTTGACGAAACGCACCACCGGGGCATCGTCGGCATCTACGCCTCCGGGGCTGTCTTTCTTGTCATCATCGACCGCCTCGACATCGATGCCATCCAGGTCGACGTCACCTAGGTCTTCCATGGCGCTATTAGCGCTTTCGAAGAATTTCTCGATGGCATCGCCCAGCTTGTCATCCTCGACCAGGATGGCCTCGGTATTCAGCCCGGTGCTGAACTGAATATCGGTTACGGCCTGGTGGTTGGTCGGGTCGGAAATGCCTACGAACAGCTTGTTGCCACGACGCCAAAGGGGCAGCGCCCGGTGTTGGCGGATCAGCTTTTCGCTGACCAATTCCCTGGGCTGGGCTTCCTTGTCGATGCAGCTCAGGTCAAGGAAGGCCACCCCGAACTGCTCCGCCGCCATCTCCGCCAGATCCCGGCTCCTCAGCAGCTTGTTCTGCACCAGGTAGGTGATCAGCGGAATCTTGTTGCGCTGAGCCTGGGTATGGGCCTGCAGGGCACTTCTTTCATCCAGTAGATTGGTCAAGACGAGTTGTTTGGCCAAGCCTGAAAGGGTAGGGGCAGTCTCTGTCATGGCGAGCGTCGGTCGATTGTTTGACTCAGTCTTATAACCTAGTCGAGTCCGTCCACCAAACTGACTCGGCCAACCTGACAAAATATGGCACATTCTGGCAGGGTTCGGACTCCATGAACGACGCCTGTGGCCTCGAAGGCCATCAAAAATTACGACATACCGTTGCCGTTCTGGCCAGCGGCAGCAGTTTTTTCTCAGTGCATCGATAGTTGGCGTGCGCTTTGCTTGGTAGGTGGTAGGTCGTTTGGCCTATCACATTTGAGGATGAATACATGAAAGCTCAGAAAGGCTTTACTCTGATTGAATTGATGATCGTGGTTGCCATCATCGGTATTTTGGCTGCTGTAGCACTACCCGCTTACCAGGACTACACTACTCGCGCCAAGATTAGCGAGGTTCTTGTAATGGCAGCTCCGGCCAAGTTGGCAGTTGCTGAAACTAGCTCTTCGCTCGGGGGGTTGGCATCTCTTACTGCTGCAAACTCTGGTTATACTTTCCCAGGGGCTACGAAGTATGTTTCCGGCATTACTGTTACTGCTGCCACTGGTGTGGTAACAGTAACCTCCACTGTTCCGAACGCTACTGGAACGATTACCCTGACTCCTACTGATGCTGGTAACGGTCAGTTGACTTGGGTTTGTGCCACAGCTATTGCAGACAAATTTGTTCCGCAAGAGTGCCGTTGATAAGGCGGCGTGACTGGTGGGGGTAAAAGGGGCGGCCTAATGGTCGCCTCTTTTTTTTGGGGTGTTTAATGTGTGGATTCAATTGTTCATGAGTTATTTTCAGGGGGGGCTTCGTTCGAAGCGGAAAGATGGTTTTATTTTGAATCAGGTCTCAGAGGTTGGGGGGGGGGCTGAAAAATATGAGTATAGGAAGGACTCGAAACAAAGCGGTGTTGGATGGCTTGTTTGTGTTTTGCTGGCGTCACTTCCCTGGTTGGTATCCACACATTCCGATCCCTGGACTACATTTTATAATGAGTTTCTGATGGTGGTGGTGGTGCTTCCATGGGTGGGGTGGTGTTTTTGGACCTCGGCTCAACCCTGGTTGATAACGCGGCAGGTGCTTTTTGTTTCCTGTGTCTCCTTTATCCCGATTTATCAATCGGTATTTGGTATTCTGCTGTTTTCTAGCGAAGCTGTCTTGTCTATTGCGTACATTCTGGCTTTTGCGATTGCGATATCCTTGGGGCAGCGAAGTCAGTCTATACAGCCTTTCAAGGTCGTCGATTATCTATTTTTCAGCTTGATTATTGCGTCGATGTTGTCGACCGGACTTGCCCTGTATCAATGGTTTGCTCTTGAGGGGTTGGGGGTTTTAGTTCCTTCGGGGGCGGTAGGCGGTGGGCGTGCTGTAGCGCATATTGGGCAGCCGAATAATCTTTCCACGCTTCTGGCATGGGGATGTGCCGGGTTTTGGTGGGCATCCAGTCGGCGCTACATTGGCGTTGGTGCTGCTAGTTTAGGCATTGCTTTTCTTCTGCTGGGAATCGTTCTGACGGGGTCGCGCACTGGCTGTCTCCAGATCGCGTTTCTTGCCGGGGCGGCATTGATTTGGGCGCAGTCTCGCCACTTGTGGCGGAAGGTCATATTGCTGATATTGCTGGGGGGGTGGTTTGTTCTGCTTTTGGGGTTCAAGCCCATAGTAAGCGAGATTCTTTTTGGGGCTTCGGGGAGAGCGGTGTTCAGTGCTGGAGTGCGGCCAATATTCTGGGCGATGGCAATTGAGGGGATTCTGGACAAGCCGCTGCTGGGGTATGGTTGGAATCAGGTGATACTGGTGCATGTTTCATTGGCTGACAAGTACTCTGGGATTAAGGAGATCATGGGGCATGCGCACAACCTATTTCTCGATTTGCTTCTCTGGAATGGGGTTTTGCTAGGTGTGGTGCTGGTTGTAGCTATTCTTTGGTGGCTGGTGCGGCAAGTTTTTAGTGCGGCAACTGAACTTCATAGAGTTGTTCTGGTGGTGATCGGTATTTTCTTTATACATGCAATGCTTGAGTTGCCTCATCTTTATTTGTTCTTTATATTGCCGATGGGCCTGTTTGTAGGCGTTGCTAGTGTGCTTGGCAATGATAAAGTTGTTGCCGTGTTGCCGCGTTACCTGTTGGTTGTTGCTGGATTGCTGCTGAGTGTGCTTCTGGCGATTGTTTTTCGTGAGTACCGTGGGGTCGAGCAGGAGTTGAATGCGCGTCGACTCTTGGCGGCGCACATATCCGGTGCTGGTGCTCATGTATTTCCGGAAGCGGTAATGCTCAACTCCCTACAGGTATCTCTTAACAGCCTTGATGCTGTTCCAAAGCGGAATATGCCTCGGCAAGAACTTGAGCGGATGCATCGTGCCGTTTTACGTTATCCAACAATTGGGGGGTTGTTCCGATATGCGCAGGCTAGTGCATTAAATGATAGGGGGAGTGAATCGACATGGGCTATGAGGCTCATATGCGATCTGAATCCTACTGGGATTTGTGATGCGGCGATTAAAGACTGGAATATTCTTGCACTTCAGCGGTATCCGGAGATGAGTTCTGTTGTGTTGCCAAAAATGTAGGGTGACGAATATGAGTTAATGGTTCATGGTTTCTGAGGTGGTTCGGTGGCAAAATAAAAGTCGCTTCTGCCTAGTGGCCAGGGCTAATGCTCTATCAGCTGTATCGGAGTGCCTGAACTGACGTCCGATTACTTCGCGACTTCGTGTTTTTTGCTACCTTCAGTCGATTGATTCGAACGGGGTAGAGTGTTAGCTTACGTCCCGCCGCCGGTGTAGCTCAGTCGGTAGAGCAGCTCATTCGTAATGAGAAGGTCGAGGGTTCGATTCCTTTCACCGGCACCATGATCCAAACAAAAAGCCCCGCAGGTTCTGCGGGGCTTTTTGTTTTTTGGTGCTCGGCTACTGCGTGGTGGCTTGGCCACTAACCTCTCAGTCCTTTCTGCCAATTTTGTCGGCAACGCCATACAGGTCCATTGCCGAGCACTGCATCAGGTCCGAGATGATCTTGATGGCGTGGTGCAGGCCGTTCAGGTCCCGGTTGCTCAGGTGGTGTTCGAGGCCATCGCACCCCAGCAGGTCGGCGATGGTGCCGAGGGCGTAGCTGGCGGTCAGGATGCGGTCGCCTTGGTGGTCGGCAATGCGGGCGAAGGTGTTCATGGCCCACCTCCAACAATTCTCTGATCCAGGGCGATAGCGGTTGGCCAAGTGCGGGGCTTGCCCACTGCTGTTTGCGAATACGGACTTCCAATGTTCATGAGTGCGGCTCCAACTTGAGAAATGGAGCTGTCAAAAATCGTCGCCAAACGATTAGAGGTGACAGCTGTGCGCAGGTTGGCGAACCGGGCAAGTTGGCTCCCGGCAGACCTTTCGGTCTCCCGCGCACAGCCGCCATGACACAGCATTGCGGGCACAAAAAAGCGCCTGCAATAGTCTGGGGCGCCTGAGCGCCAACTTGTAATTCGGGTCGCCAAACCCGGTCCTGAAATTTGCCAGGACGGCCGCACCATAGCCTTGCTCGGGGCGCATGGCAACGTCCCGAGGCTCGGCAAGGCGGGTATCAGAGACTCAACAGCGGCACACGGCCACGACCAACGAGTCGCAGGCAGGTGAACCTACAGTCGATGGTTATGGTGGTTGTAGGGCCAGGACGTTAGCGTGGCCTGCTCCTGGGCGCCTTGCGCCGGGGCTGCCAGTTCCTCCAAGTGGGTGATGATGTCGTCCGGCTTGAGCACCAGGACATCGCTCTCCAGTGCGTCGAGCACCATCTCGGCGGTGTTGCCAATCAGGGCGCCGGTCAACCCGGTGCGGGCCACGTTGCCGATCACCGTCAGCGCGGCATTGAGTTTGCGGGCCATTTGCGGAATAAGGATATCGGCCGCGCCTTCTTCGATATGCAGGCGGTCGTCGTCAATGCCGAACTCCTTTTGCAGTGTCCTGCATTGCTCGCGGTAGAAATCCTGGATGCTCTCCTTGCGCTGGAATACAGGGTCCCGCGCCGAGAGCATGGGGTAGGGGTGGGCACTCATCATGTGCAGCGCGCTGCCGGCCAGCTTTGCAATGTCGTGCCCGTGGCTGACGATGCCGGCATGCAGGACGCGGTGTTCGATATCACTGTTGCCCACGTCGACGGCGGCGAGAATGGTGCCACTGCTCCATGGTGCAGCGGTTTTCACGATCAGAACCGGGCTGGGGCAATAGCGCAGTAGTTTCCAGTCCTCCGGGGTGAGGATCGACTTCACGAGGGGGTTATCGGGCAGGTGTTGCTTGATCACCAGTCCGCAGTCCTGCGCCTGCTGTACTGCGATGATGGTCTGGTGTGCGCTGTGGTGCCAGGCCTGCTGGGCGCTGACACTGAACCCCTCCTTTTCCAGTGTCCCTCCCAGGTCCTGGAGGTGAGAGGAATGGTCGCGGTGCTTGTCGCAAGCCAGCAGATGCAGGTGCGACTGGGTGGCACTGGCGATCATTCTGGCCCGGTTCAGGACCAGGGTTTCAGGTTGCTGCGGATCCACTACCACCAAGGTGTTACGGATGGTATGCATGGCTGTCTTCCCGAGCGGGAGTTCGGTTTTCAGGTGGACGGAGGCACAGTTCTTCTCAGGTGTGTCCCTGTGAGCGCAACGGGGGCAGCGGTTGCCCGCCCTTGCCGCTCTGTCCGTCGGTCGGAAGCCTATCCACCGATACCTTGCACGCGACAGCCGAAATCAGGATTCGTCGAGTCACTCCGATGTCAATTGCCTGCATCGATCCGGCGTTGATGATCACGGAACTTCTTCTGGTCATTCATGCAACTGCGGAAGCAGCTTCCACAGCGCAAGCGCTGTTGTTCCACTACATCTACATCGAGAAAGCGGTGCCATGCCCTGCACATCCGGCCCGGCACCGACGAAGCGACTACTCCCTCGAATTGCGTCCGCGTGAATGCTTGGCGGCTCGGCGCGCACGCCAAGACGCCCCGATCATCGATGGGTGATGGGGACTTCGCGGGAAGCAATTAAGGACGAGTGAGTAGGCCCTGCTCGCTCACGGCGAAGTATGGTGGCTGATCGGAATCACAGCGAGGCAACTGGTCGCCTGGGTTAGGTCATTTTGGGGTGAAGCAAGGGCAGGTTTATTTCGACTTTTCATGGGTAATGAGCGGGCGGCACTTGGTGCGCATGTGGGGGCGGGTTCATTCGCCAAGGGCGGCGAAGTTGCCGCGGGAAGGGTCGTGGGGCAGACCTGCGGCCTGCTCAGCGATTGAAATCGCCCCCACAAGGGGTCTGCCTTCAGTCGCTAAGTAATCCCGGAAAGTCGGCTTGTGGAATCGGCCCTTGCGCGATGCTCGGCTGCTGGTGCGCATGGCGCACCCTACCGGCGCTGTGGGGGCGGGTTCATTCGCCAAGGGCGACGAAGTTGCCCCGGGACGGTCCGTAGGGCAGACCTGCGGCCTGCCCAGCGACTGAAATCGCCCCTACAAGGGTTACTGCTTCAGCCGCTAAGTAATCTCTGGTAGCCGGATTGCGAAGTCAGCCACTGCGCGGGGGGCAACTGCTGGTACGCATGGCGCACCCATACCGGCGCATGTGGGGGCGGGTTCATTCGCCAAGGGCGACGAAGTTGCCGCGGGAAGGGTCGTGGGGCAGACCTGCGGTCTGCTTGGCGATTGAAATCGCCCCTACAGGGGTTACTGCTTCAGCCGCTAAGTAATCTCTGGTAGCCGGATTGCGGAGTCAGTCACTGCGCGGGGTTCAACGGCTGGTGCGCATGGCGCACCCTACCGGCGCTGTGGGGGCGAATTCATTCGCCAAGGGCGACGAAGTTGCCCCGGGACGGTCCGTAGGGCAGACCTGCGGCCTGCTCAGCGATTGAAATCGCCCCCACAAGGCGTCTGCCTTCAGTCGCTAAGTAATCCCGGAAAGTCGGCTTGTGGAATCGGCCCTTGCGCGATGCTCGGCTGCGGGTGCGCATGGCGCACCCGACCGACTGGTTTCGGCGCTTCATCCAGGTCGCTTGAGGCGTAGCAGGCGGGCCCGTT
Organism: Pseudomonas sp. BN417; assembly: GCF_029871205.1. Lineage (GTDB taxonomy): Bacteria > Pseudomonadota > Gammaproteobacteria > Pseudomonadales > Pseudomonadaceae > Metapseudomonas. The sequence continues at coordinate 19,284 of NZ_SSOJ01000123.1, forward strand.
ACTCAGTTCAAACGAAAAGCCCCGCGATTGCGGGGCTTTTTGTTGGCCGGGGTTTGCTCAGAGGCTGAGGCGCATGGACAGGTCGATGGCCTTGACGTCCTTGGTCAGGGTGCCGATGGAGATGTAGTCGACGCCGGTTTCGGCGATGGTGCGCAGGGTGGTCTCGTTGACGCCGCCGGAGGCTTCGAGTTTGGCGCGGCCATTGGTGAGGGTGACGGCGGTGCGCATGTCGTCGAGGCTGAGTTCGTCGAGCATGATGATGTCGGCACCGGCGTCCAGGGCCTGCTGCAGTTCTTCCAGATTTTCCACTTCCACTTCGACGGGCTTGCCGCGGGCGATGCGGTGGGCGGCTTCGATGGCCTGGGCGATGCCGCCGGAGGCCGCGATATGGTTTTCCTTGATCAGGAAGGCATCGTACAGGCCGATTCGGTGGTTGTGGCCGCCGCCGCAGGTCACCGCGTACTTCTGCGCCAGGCGCAAGCCGGGCAGGGTCTTGCGGGTGTCGAGCAGTTTCACCTGGGTGCCTTTGACCAGCTCGACGTAGTGGCCGACGCGCGTGGCGACGCCGGACAGGCACTGGAGGAAGTTCAGCGCGCTGCGCTCGCCGCTGAGCAGGGCGCGGGCCGGGCCTTCGAGGTGGAAGAGTGCCTGGTTCGGCTCGGCGCGCTGGCCGTCCTGCACCTGCCACTCCACCGTTACCCGTGGGTCGATCTGGCGGAACACTTCGTCCACCCAGGCGGTGCCGCTGATGATGGCCGATTCGCGGGTGATCACGGTGGCGCGGGCCTGGCGGTCTTCGGGGATGAGTTGGGCAGTGATGTCGCCGCTGCCGATGTCTTCCCTGAGGGCGGCGCGTACATTGGCCTCGATTTCGGCGTTGAGGTCGGCGAGGAGGAGGTTGGGCATGGTGGGCTCCGCAGGCAGAATGGCGGCGATTATAAAGGCTGCCGACGACCGGCGCAGTGTCGATGACCGCCGGCCGGCGCTTTCTGCTAGACCTCTGGAGTGCGTCTCGCATGTCGTGCGCTTCTCGGTTGGTTTCCCTGCATCTGTGACTTGAGTCATGTCTGTAGGAAAACTTCGCTTGGTTGTCACGGCATCATCCATATAATGACATCGGAATTTTCTATTTTTGACGCCAGATAGTTGACGTTATGGATGACTTCCCATGATCGACGTGTGGCCCAATGTACCCTTCGGAAGGGCGTGGCCTGCGGGAGGCTCGTGATGCAGAACGACGCGAAGGTGGTGCCTCTGAACAAGGGAGCCGCCCAGCAATCGCCAACCTCACCGGTAGGAAGGCTGCCCGTGGCCTTGATCCAGGTGCGCGACAAAGTGGCATTGCAGCTGAAGCAGACGCTTCAGGTGCTGTTCGACAATGCCGACGACACCCTCTTCGAGATGGCGGATCGCGCTACCAGCAATGCCGAGCAGAATGCCTTCTTCGAGGCGATGCGCGATTTGCGGCTCAAGCGCAAGAGCATCGAGCGGACCTTCCTGCAGAACGTCTTCGAGTCACTCTCTTCCCTTAATCAGTACGAGATCGGCAAGGCGCCGCAATTGGACGCGGTGTCCTTCGACAGCCTGTCCCTGGTGCAGAACGACGAACTCGAGGAAACCGTGGCCCTGGATGCCATGGTCGCCAAGGTGATGAGCCGCGACGCGGTTCCCCTGAGCCACCTGACCATTCGCCTCAACACCCTCATCAGCAAGAAGATCGAAGACAAGACCAACCCCCTGGGCCCGCGCATGCTCTGCGAGGCCTTCCTCGACGCCTGCCGCAGCCTGGGCGTGGAGATCAAGGTCAAGCTGATCATCCTCAAATTGTTCGAGAAGTATGTCCTCACGGAGCTGGATCAGTTCTACGCCGAGGCCAACCAGTCGCTGGTCGCTGCCGGCGTGCTGCCGGACCTGCGCTCGGCGGCGCCGCGTCGCCAGCAGGAACGCGCCAGCGGCGCAGGGCGTTCCGCTCAGACCGGCTCGGGTTCTCCTGCTGGCGGCAGCCAGACGGCCGAGGAGGGCATGCAGGAAGTCTTCGGTGTGCTTCAGGAGCTGCTTTCCCAGGTTCGCGGCACCGCGCTGCCGCGTCGGGATCACCCGGCCGATGCCGTGCCGGTCAGCAGCATCGACCTGCTACGCCTGCTCTCGCATCTGCAACAGCACCTGCCGCAGCAGCACAGCGATGACTACGACCTGCGCATCAGCCTTGACCAGTTGCTGACCCGCGCCAGCGCCCGAAGTGGCCGAGTGCGGGTGGTGGGCCAGGTGGACGATGACGTCATCAACCTGGTGTCCATGCTTTTCGAGTTCATCCTCGACGACCGCACCCTGCCGGATTCGCTCAAGGCCCTGATCGGCCGCATGCAGATTCCCATGCTGAAGGTCGCGCTGCTGGACAAGACCTTCTTCAGCCGCGGCAGCCATCCGGCGCGCCGCCTGCTCAACGAGATCGCCTCCGCCGCCCTGGGCTGGGTGGAACAGGACGACGCCCAGCGCGACAGCCTCTACCACCGCATCGAGCAGGTGGTGCAGCGCCTGCTGAACGATTTCGTCGACGACCCGGCAATCTTCTCCGAGCTGCTGGCGGAATTTCTCGCCTACACCGGCGATGAACGGCGCCGCAGCGAATTGCTGGAACAGCGCACCCGCGACGCCGAGGAAGGCCGCGCCAAGGCCGAACTGGCGCGTAAACAGGTCGAGGAAGCGCTCAACCAGCGCCTGCTCGGCCGCACCCTGCCGGAAGTGGTGGTGCGCCTGTTGCAGGAGGCCTGGAGCAAGGTCCTGCTGCTCAGCTGCCTGAAGCACGGCGTGGAGTCGGCCGAATGGCGGGCCGCCCTGCAGACCATGGACGACCTGGTCTGGAGCGTGGAGTCCCACGAGGCCCCCGAAGCCCGCGCCCGGCTGCTGGAGCTGGTGCCGGGGCTGCTCAAGTCCCTGCGCGAAGGGCTGGCCAGCGCCGCGTTCGATCCCTTCTCCACCAGCGAATTCTTCAGCCAGCTGGAGGCCCTGCACGTCCAGGGCTTCCAGCGTTTCCGCAAGCCGGAGCCGGTGGAAGTGCTCGCCGACGACAATCTGGAATCGGCGCCCCTGCTGCTCGACTTGCCGGACGAAGCCGCAACCGAAGCGGGCGAGTCCGCCCCGGCCATGGTGGCGGTGCTGGAGGAAATAGTCCTGGCCGTGCCGGGCGAGTCCCAGGTCCAGGAACCCGAGGTCAGCCTGGCCGATGACGACGAGGCCCTGGGCTTCGTCGACAGCCTGCGGGTCGGCAGCTGGGTCGAGTTCCAGGAAGACGAGGAACACAAGCTGCGTTGCAAGCTGGCGGCGCTGATCAAGCCCACCGGCAAGTACATCTTCGTCAACCGCACCGGCATGAAAGTGCTGGAGAAGACCCGCATGGGTCTGGCCGTGGAGTTCCGCCGCAAGGCGATCCGTTTGCTGGACGACGCCCTGCTGTTCGACCGTGCCCTGGAGTCGGTGATCGGTAACCTGCGGCGACTCAAGGGTGCTTGAGCCTGATTCCGGATGCTGTAGTCATCCTTTGTGGGGGCGAATTCATTCGCTAAGGGTGGCGAAGCTGCCCCTTTCGAGGTCGAAGGGCGAACCTGCGGTTCGCTCAGCGATTGAAATCGCCCCCACAGGAATGTGGCAGTGAGTTCCGCCCGGTGCGCATGGCGCCCCTGACGCTCCTCACGTCTTCACTCGCTAAAATGGCTCCACTGCGCCTAAAGTGGGCGGCAGACCAAGGAGCCGACATGCAGCTGGACCCCGCATCCGGTTGGTGCCAGGGCATCAGCCACTGCCCTTCGCCCAACTTCAACTGTCGCCCGCAGGGAGAAATTTCCCTGCTGGTGATTCACAACATCAGTTTGCCGCCCGGGCAGTTCGGCACGGGGAAGGTGCAGGAGTTCTTTCAGAATTGCCTGAATCCCGACGAGCATCCCTACTTCGACGGTATCCGCGATCTCAAGGTGTCCGCGCATTTTCTGATCGAGCGCGATGGCGCCATCACCCAATTCGTCTCCTGCAACGAGCGGGCCTGGCACGCCGGTGTCTCGCTGTTCGATGGGCGGGAGAACTGCAATGACTTCTCCTTGGGGATAGAACTTGAAGGCACCGATGATCAAGCTTTCACGGAACCCCAGTATGCTGCGCTGATCGCATTGGTGGAGCAGCTGCGGCTTGCCTACCCGGCCATAACGCCGGCGCGCATCTGCGGTCATAGCGATATCGCCCCGGGACGCAAGACCGATCCGGGGCCTGCATTCGATTGGGCGCGCCTGCGGGCCGCCCTCGCGCCATAGGAAGAGGAGGGACCCATGTATTTTCTGGTGCTGTTGCTGGTGCTCTGGATCGAGAAATTTTCTGCCTGGCGCCGGCATATCCAGCAGGACGGATTCTGGCTGCGCGAACTGGCCAAGGCCGAGGCCAACCCACAGCTGGCTGACCGGCCCTGGTTGATCCTGGTGCGGCTGGTGCTGCTGCCCCTGGTGGGGCTGGCACTGCTCCTGCTGCTGGTCGAGCCGGTGGCCTATGGCTGGCTGGCGCTGCCGGTGCATCTGCTGGTGATCATCTACAGCCTCGGTCGCGGCGACGTGCTGGCCGACCTCGGCCCGTTCCGCGATGCCTGGCGTCGCGGCGATACCCAGGGCGCCTACCACGTCGCCGAGCGCGACCTCGGCCTGGAGGCGGACGAGGGTGCCGACCTGCTGCAACAGGTGCAGGGCTACCAGCTTTGGCAGGCCTACGAGGGCTTCTTCGCGGTGATCTTCTGGTACGCGCTGCTCGGCCCGGTAGCGGCCCTGGCCTACCGCCTGCTCGCCCTGGCCTCGGAAAATGCCGGCATCCCGGCGCTGCGTGAGCAGGCCGGGATGATTCGCCATGCCTTCGACTGGCTACCGGTCCGGGTGCTGGCTGCCAGCTTCTCCCTGGTGGGCAACTTCGTCGGCGTCAGCCGCGTGCTGTTGCACGAGCTGCTGAGCTGGGAAATCCCGGCTCGACGCTATATCGAGCTGGCCGGCCGCGCAGCCGCCGAGCTGCCGGAACCGGTCAGCGGCGACGCCGGCGTGGCGACCCTGGACGCCCTCTGGCAGTTGCTGGTCCGCGCTGCAGTGCTCTGGTACGCCGGTTTCGCCGTATGGGCCCTGCTGTTCTGATTCCTGTCCCCTCGTCCGCCTGGCACTACCGCCGGGCGGCACCCGCCATGCTTAACCTTTAGTTACAGAAACTCCTGCCGATATCGGGTACACAGATGACCGCGCCCGAAATAGCTGACTTGGATCACAGGGATATCTGACAGAACCAAGTGGCCGCCGAGCAGTGTGGGGATACTGCAACGCACTGGCCAACTCGCCTGCCAAGGCGGGCGGAGCGCGTCCATAACAATAATGAGAACAGGAGACGTCTCGTGAAGACTCTGTTGTATCCTGCCATCGCGCTGATGAACCGCCTCAGCTTCGGCATGAAGTTCAGTCTGATCAGCGTTCTATTTTTCCTGCCGATGCTGATCACCAACTTCTACCTGGTGCGCGACTCCTATCGGCAGTACGTCAGCACCCGCTCCGAATTGCAGAGCCTTGACCTCCTGGGCGCCAGCCTCGGCTTGCGTCGTGGCCTGGAAAGCCTCAACGACCTGGTGCTGATCAACGCGATGATTGGCCAGTCAGGCCAGTCAGGCGACCTGGAAAAACGCATCGCCACGTTGGAGCAGGAACTGCTCGCTACCCTGCAGGGCCTGGCGCCGGTCGCGTCCGAGGCCGAGCAGGTCGAAGCCTTCAATGCCAAACGCGATGAGCTGCTCTCGGCGCTGCAGGCGGCCAAGGGCGAAACTTCGCTGCAGAGCAAGAGCGCGATGATCGAGAAGCTGCTGGGCAATTCCCAGGTCTTCATCAAGTTCGTCGCCGCCCAGGCCGGTCTCAGCCAGGACGACCAGGCCGACGTCCGCCAGATCACCGAACTGGTCACCACTGCCACGCCCCAGGTCACCATGGCCCTGGGCAAGGGGCGCGCCATCGGCGCCTACTCCCTGGCGCAGGGCTTCCTCAATTCCGCGGCCAGCACCAAGCTGGATGACCTGCTGCTGGACCTGGAGAAGCTCAACGCCGAGTACGGCCTGAAGATTGCCGACGCCCTGGACGGCAGCCCGCGCGCCCACCAGGCGCTGGACGCCCTGACTGCCGCCAGCCGCGCGACCATCAAGCAGAGCGCCACGCTGTTCGAGGACCAGGTCATCATGGCCGACACCCTCGACTCGCCATGGCAGCAGTTCTACGACCAGGTCAGCACCGCCCTCGATAGGACCTACCAGCTCAACGACGGCTCCCTGGCCTTCCTCAAGGTCGAACTGGAAGGCCGCCTGGCCGACAAGCGTGTGCAGACCGCGTTGCTGGTGGTGGCGCTGCTGGTGGTGTTCGTCGCCATCCTCTACCTCTACGCGGGTTTCTACGTGTCCACCCGCACCACCCTGAAGAGCCTGGGCAAGGTGATGGACCAGGTCGCCGCCGGCGACATGACCGTCAGCTTCCGCGCCGAAAGCCGCGACGAGCTGGGCGAGCTGGGCCAGACCTTCAACGGCACTGTGGTGAAGATCCACGACCTGATCGAACTGGTCGGCCACACGGTGACCGAGGTGGAGCGCCAGGCCGGGCGGGTCGAGCAGGTCTCCGGCGAAAGCAACCAGGCGGTGGCCGGGCAGCGCAGCCAGATCGAGCAGGTGGCCACGGCCATGAACGAGATGTCCGCCACCGCCCAGGAAGTGGCGCGCAGCGCGGCAGCCGCAGTGGATAGCGCGCAGAGCGTGAACCAGGAAACCGTCAGCGGCCGGGCCCTGGTGGAGTCCCAGCTGGGCAGCATCGAGCGGCTGGCCGGCGAGATCGACCAGTCGGTGGCGGTGATCAACCAACTGGCCGCGGACAGCGCTTCCATCAGCCGCGTGCTGGAGGTGATCAAGGGCATCGCCGAGCAGACCAACCTGCTGGCCCTCAATGCCGCCATCGAGGCGGCCCGTGCCGGCGAGCAGGGTCGTGGCTTTGCCGTGGTCGCGGACGAGGTGCGCACCCTGGCCAAACGCACCCAGCAATCCACCGAGGAAATCGAGCAGATGATCGCCAGGCTGCAGGGTGGTGTCGGCGCCGCGGTGAAGGCGATGAGCACCAGCCACCAGATGGCCGACGGCACGGTCAGCCAGTCGGGCAAGGTGCAGGCGGCGCTGGAGAACATCCTCAGCGCGGTGGGCATGATCGTCGACCAGAACCAGCAGATCGCCGCTGCAGCCGAGCAGCAGACCGCCGTGGCCCAGGATATCGATCAGAACATCGTCGAGATCAACCACGCCGGCGAACGCACCGCCGAAGGCGCGAGCCAGACCGAGCGGGCCAGCCGCGAGTTGTCCGGGCAAGTGGCGCAGCTCAAGCAGTTGATCGGCGCCTTCCGGGTCTGATCCGGCCCCATGAATGAGCCCGCCGCTCGGCGGGCTTGTTCATGGGCGCTGTTCTTGTGGGGGCGAATTCATTCGCTAAGCAGACCGCAGGTCTGCCTGGGAGCCTGGGGGCAGCTGCGCTGCCCTTAGCGAATGAATTCGCCCCCACAACGAAGAAACCGCCTCATCGCCAGGATTACCAGCCAAACACCTCGCAGGCATTGCGCGTGCTGGCCTCGGCCAGCTCCTCCGGTGTGACGCCCCTGATTTCAGCCAGGGCTGCGCAGATATCCGGAAGGAATTCCGGGCTGTTGCGCCCATAGGGATGCATGGCCGGCGCCATGTCCGGTGAATCGGTCTCCAGCACGATGGCCTCCAGCGGCAACTGCGCCACCACCTTGCGCAGACGGTTGGCCTGGGGCCAGGTCGGCGCGCCACCGAGGCCGAGGCGGTAGCCCAGTTTGCGGTATTCCTTGGCGTCCTCGACGCTGCCGGCGAAGGCGTGGACTATGCCGGCCCGCTTGAGGCGGAAGCGCTTCAGGGTGGCGATCACCGCCGCATGGCTGCGCCGGACATGCAGCAGCGCCGGCAGTTCGAACTCCGCCGCCAGGGCCAACTGCGCCTCGAACAGGCGTTGCTGGCCGTCGCGGTCCAGCTCGGGGATGAAGTAGTCCAGGCCGATCTCGCCCACCGCACAGAGCTTGGGGTGGCCAGCATGGCGTTGCAGCATTTCGCGCAACTCATCCAGGTGCCCGGCGCGATGCTGCGCCAGGTAGACCGGGTGCAGGCCGAAGGCGGTGTAGAAACCGTCCTCGGCGTTGGCCAGGTCCCAGACCCGCTGCCAGTTGCCCTGGAACACGCCGAGCAGCACCTGGCGGTGGACGCCCAGGGCGCGGCAGCGCGCCAGCACCTCGCTGCGGTCGGCATCGAATTCCGGGAAGTCCAGGTGGTTGTGGGTATCGATCAGCATGCTCGCCAGCATATACCGGCAGTGGCCCCGGAGCATGCCTCTTGCCGGGGTGTCCGGGCTGTTTCCCGTGGTGCATCCGCTCTGCCTCGGGGCATGGCGCGGGCCTGCGGAAACCGGGTGAAAAACGCTATTGAACACTCGTTCATGCTGGGCTATGGTTGGCCCACTTGCCGTTTGGCCAATGCAGCCAGGCGGCCCGGATTCCACCATTTTCAATGGGGCTCGGACATGCGTTTCGCTTCGCTTGTGAAGAAGATGGCAGGGCCAGGCACAGCCGCCTGGGATATTCACTACGCGGCGATCGCCGCCCAGCGGGCGGGCGAAGACGTCATCGTCCTCAGCATCGGCGATCCGGATATCGCCACGCCAGAACCCATCACCGCAGCCGCCATCGAAGCGCTGCAGGCGGGCGACACCCATTACTGTGACGTGGCCGGTCGCCCCGAACTGCGCCAGGCCATCGCCGACCTGCATGGCCGGTTGACCGGGCAGGCGGTGTCGGCCGACAGCACCATACTGGTGGCTGGCGCGCAGAACGGCCTCTACGCCGCCGCCATGTGCCTGCTGGAAGAGGGTGACGAAGTCATCGTCTTCGACCCGGTCTACGTCACCTACGAAGCCACCCTGAAGGCCTCCGGCGCCAACCTGGTGCGAGTGCCTTGCCCAGCGGAAGGCGGCTTCCGGCCCGACCTCGCGGCCCTGCGCGCGGCCATCAGCGAGCGTACCCGGGCGATCTTCTTCGCCAATCCAAACAACCCAACGGGCGTGGTGCTCGATGCCGAGGAGCTGCAGGCCATCGCCGAGCTGGCGCGGCAGCACGACCTCTGGGTGGTGGTGGACGAAGTCTACGAAAGCCTCGCCTTCGAGCAGCCTCACCTCTATTTCGCCACCCTGTCGGGGATGCGCGACCGCACCGTGAGCATTGGCAGCCTGTCCAAGTCCCACGCCATGACCGGCTGGCGCACCGGCTGGGTGGTCGCTTGCCCGGAACTGGTGGCGCATATCGAGAACCTGGCGCTGAACATGCTCTACGGCCTGCCCGGTTTCGTGCAGGAGGCCGCGCTGGCCGCGGTGCTCGCCTACGACCAGGTGACCCATGACATGCGTGAGCTCTACCGGCGCCGCCGTGATCTGGTGGTGGACGCGCTGGAAGGCTGCGCCCCGCTCAAGGTGCTGAAGCCGCAAGCCGGCATGTTCGTGCTGCTGGATGTGCGTGGCAGCGGTCTCAGCTCGCTGGACTTCGCCTGGCAGCTGTTCCGCGCCACCGGTGTCGCGGTGCTCGATGCCGAAGCCTTCGGCCCGGCCGCCGCGGGGTTCGTGCGCCTGTCCTACACCCTGGGCGAGGAGCAGTTGACGGAGGCCTGCGCGCGCATCCGCCGCTTCGCTTCCAGCCTGAAGCCCGGCCCGGCCATCGAGGTGATCTCGACCCGCAAGGCCAATCCCGCTGCCGCCCCGGCTGAACGGCCGAAGATGGTGGAAGTGGATTCCATCCACAAGCGCTTCGGCCAGTTTGAAGTGCTGAAGGGTGTTTCGCTGACGGCCCATGAGGGTGGCGTCGTGTCCTTGATCGGCGCCAGCGGCTCCGGCAAGAGCACCCTGCTGCGTTGCATCAACATGCTGGAGATTCCCAACCAGGGCACGGTCAAGGTCGACGGCGAGAGCATCCGGCTCACCACCAACCGCATCGGCGAGCCGGTGGTGGCCGACCAGAAGCAGCTGACCCGCATCCGCTCGCGCCTTGGCATGGTGTTCCAGGGTTTCAACCTCTGGCCCCATCGCACCGTGCTGGAAAACCTCATCGAGGCGCCGATCCAGGTGCTGCGCGAGAGCCGCGCCGAAGCCCTGGAGCGGGCCGAGGCACTGCTGGAGCGCGTCGGCCTGGCGGCCAAGCGCCACGAGTATCCGTCCTTCCTTTCCGGTGGTCAGCAGCAGCGGGTGGCCATCGCCCGCGCGCTGGCGGTGGAACCCAAGGTGATGCTGTTCGACGAACCCACCTCGGCCCTGGACCCGGAACTGGTGGGCGAAGTGCTGCGGGTGATCCGCTCGCTGGCCGAAGAGGGCCGCACCATGATCCTGGTGACCCACGAAATGGCCTTCGCCCGCGACGTATCCAGCCATGTCGCCTTCCTCCACCAGGGCCGGATCGAAGAGGAAGGTCCAGCGCAGGAAGTCTTCCTGCGCCCGCGCAGCGAACGCTGCCGGCAGTTCGTCACCGCGCACCAGAATCGCTGACCCCGGCCGCCAGCGGCGGCCAGCGCGACAAGCTCTAACCACAACAACATCAAGCAGGGCAGGGGAACACCATGAAGAAGTCTCGACTGGCAAGTTGGATGGCAGGTGCGGTAATGCTCGTGGCCGGCGCGGCGGGCGCCCAGGCCGAAACCCTGAAGTTCGCGATGGCGGCCGAACCCTATCCGCCATTCTCCAGCAAGCAGCCGGACGGCCAGTGGGCCGGCTTCGAGCCCGACCTGATCCGCGCCCTCTGCGCGCAGATGCAGGCCAAGTGCGAAATCGACGAAGTGGCCTGGGACGGACTGATCCCCGCACTGATGGCGAAGAAGGTGGACATCATCTTCAACTCCATGTCCGTCACCGAGGAGCGCGAGAAGCAGATCGCCTTCAGCCGCGCCTACTACGACACTCCGGTGGCCGTGGCCGCGCCCCAGGCGCTGGACTTCGCCATCAGTCCAGAGGGGCTCAAGGGCAAGGTGATCGGTGTGCAGCTCTCCACCGTCAGCTCCAACTACCTGAAGAAGTACTACGAGGACATCGCGGACGTGCGCTACTACGACACCCAGGACTCGGTGAACGCCGATCTGGTGGCCGGGCGCATCGACCTGATGATGGCCGACGGCATCGCCGTCAGCGCCTTCGTCAAATCCTCCGATGCCCAGGCCGCCGGCATCGAGAACAAGGGTGAGGTGCCCTACGACCCGGTGTTCGGTCGAGGCGTCGGGGCCGGCCTGCGCAAGGACGACACGGCCCTCAAGGCCAAGCTCGATGAAGCCATCGCCAAGCTGCTGGCCAGCGAGGACTACAAGACCATTTCCGCCAAGTACTTCGACGTCAGCGTCGCGCCGAAGCAGTGACCTCCGGAGCCATCCCGGCAGCTCCGGGATGGCGCATTTCCGCCTCGATGAGGGCCTGCAATGCAGTCTTACTTTGAACTGGTCGGTTTCGGCGCCCAGGGTTGGGGCCCGGCGCTGCTCAAGGGGTTGTGGGTAACCCTGCAGATTTCCGTCGGCGCCTTCCTGGTCGGCATGCTGATCGGCCTCGCGGTCGCCATGGGCAAGCTCAGCGGGCCGCGGCCGGTGGCGCAACTGATGCGCGGTTACACCACCCTGTGCCGCGCCGTGCCTGAGCTGCTGCTGATCCTGCTGCTCTACTACGTCGGCTCCATGGGCCTGAACCAGCTGTTTGCCTGGCTGGGTTACGGTGACCTCAAACTCAACGGCACAGTGGTGGCGATCGCCGTGCTCGGCCTGGTGCAGGGCGCCTATGCCTCGGAAATCTTCCGCGGCGCCATCCAGGCCATTCCCTCTGGCCAGATCGAAGCGGCGCGGGCCTTCGGCATGGGCGGCCTCAGCCTGTTCCGCCGGGTGACCCTGCCGATCATGGCGCCCAATGCCCTGGCCGGCATGGCAAACCTCTGGGTCAACCTGATCAAGGACAGCGCCCTGATCAGCGTGGTCGGCACCAACGAGCTGCTGTTCACCGCCAAGCAGGCGGCCGGCTCCACCCGCCACTACCTGACCTTCTACCTTACCGCGGCGGCCTTCTATTACGTGCTGACCGTGCTCTCCAACCTGTTTTCCGGCTGGCTCGAGCGGCGCTTCCGCCGCTGGACCCCGTCGGTGTGAGCGAGGGCTGACGATGACCGCTGCCTGGATAATCGACTACGGCAAACTGCTGCTCGGTGGCCTCGGCACCACCCTGCTGATGCTCGCCATCTCGGCCGTGCTGGGCTTCGTGCTGGCGCTAGGGGTGGCCCTGGCGCGGATGTCGCGCAACCCGCTGCTGGCGGGCACCAGCCTGGCCTGCACCAGCGTCATCCGCGGCACGCCGCTGCTGGTGCAGATCTACATCTTCTACTACGGCCTGGGCAGCCTCTTCGCCCAGTTCCCGCTGATCCGCGGCAGCTTTCTCTGGCCTTACCTGCGCGATGGCTTCTGGTACATCGTCTTCGCCCTGGTGCTCTCGGTGGGCGCCTATGTCGGCGAAGTGATTCGCGGCGGCATGAAGTCGGTGCCCAAGGGCGAGCTGGAAGCTGCGGCGGCCTTCGGCATGCGTCACCGACTGGTGCTGATCCGGGTCTGGCTGCCGAGGGCGATCCGCCTGCTGCTGCCGACGCTCGCGGGGGAAACGGTGATGCTGCTGAAGTCCACCGCGCTGGCTTCGACCGTGGCCGTGGTTGATCTGCTGGGCGCCGCCAACGTGGTGCGCGCCCAGACCTTCCAGATCTATCAGCCGCTGTTGCTGGTGGCCGGCATCTACATCTGCCTGACCTTCATGATCGAGACGGGATTCGGCCTGGCGGAGCGACGATCGATGTTTCGCCGGGCAAGCTGACAGGGGCTGACAGATTACCTGTGGGGGCGAATTCATTCGCTAAGCAGGCCGCAGGTCTGCCTGTAAGGTTAATTGGGGCAGCTTCGCTGCCCTTAGCGAATGAATTCGCCCCCACAACGTGTTTCGGTTCAACCTCGGTCGCAAGAGGTCAGGCATACGCCCCGCGCCGCAGGCTGTCGACCCAGCGGCGGCTGATGTCCAGGCCTTCCTCGGCGCTGAAGTTGGCGGGGTTGAGGCACCATTCCAGCCACAAGCCGTCGAGCAATGCCGACAGGCCGATTGCCGCCAGGCGCGGCTTGGCGATGGCGAAGCCTTCCTCCCGGGCGAGTTCCGAGAGCAATTGTTCCAGCAATACCAGGGAGCCGCCGTAGGTGCGCTCGTGGGCTTCGTTCACTTGCGGGGAGTGGCGGATCAGGCTCCAGAACACCACCCACGGGCTGAGCAGGTCGGGGTCCAGGGTTACCGGCGAGAAGTAACCGGTGAGAAAGGCTTCCAGGCGTGCGGCAGGCGCCGGCCCGGCGGCGTCGATTTGCGCCAACAGGGCCTGGTTGACCTCGCTGGCCAGGGTTTCGTAGGCCTGGGCCACCAGCGCATCGATGCTGCCGAAATAGTGGTTGATCAGCCCGACGGCGACATTGGCCTCCTTGGCGATGCGGCGCACCGAAATGCCCGCATGGCCCTCGGCGACCAGGCAGCGCAGGGCCGCCCGCACCAGGTGTTCGCGGCGTTCGTCGGGGTTGGTTCGGGGCTGTCTTTCGCGGGGCGTATCCAAGGGCGATTTCCTTCGCTCGATCGGCCGGGATAGTACCGCCTGGCCAGGCGACAAACCAACCGTCCGGGCTCGCCCGGCGGCCATCAGGAGGGTAGGACATGATCGAAGACGTATCCCTGAGCGTGCCGGGTGATTCCGGCGCGTTGCTGCGGGTGCCTGCCTGGCGCCTGGACAGCGGCAAGCCGGGACCCAGGGTCCACCTGCAGGCAGGCGTCCATGCCGACGAGATCGCCGGCATGCTGGTGCTGCACACGCTGCTGCCGCGCCTGCAGGCAGCCGCCGAGAGCGGCTTTCTGCGGGGCTGCGTGACCCTGGTGCCCCAGGCCAATCCGCTGGGTATCGGCCAGTTCCGCCATGGACGCATCCTTGGCCGGGTGCATGAACCCAGTAGCCGCAACTTCAATCGGGGCTTCCCCGCATCCCTGGCCCAGGCTCGCCCGCTGGGTAACCTGGCCGTCTGGCAGAAGGCGTTGGCCAGCCTCGCAGCGGATGCCGATATCGTCCTCGACCTGCATACCGATGATGAGGCGCTGCAATACGTCTACCTGCACCAGTGCTTCTGGCCCGCCGGCCAGGACCTGGCGGCGGCCCTGAGGGCCGAGGTGGCGATCATCTGGGAGGGCGACAGCGATGGTGCCTTCGAGGAAGTGGTGATCGCTCCCTGGCTGGCGGAGGGACGCTTCGAGGGGCGCCTGGTCGCCACTGTCGAATTGCGCGGCCAGGGCGACGTCAGCGATGCCCTGGCGCAGCAGGATGCCGACGGCCTCTACGCCTTCCTCTGTGCCCGCGGCCTGATCGCGCAAGCGGCGGAGCTGCCGGAATGGCAGGGCAGGGCTGTGCCCATCGGGCATATGGAAACGGTCTTCGCGCCAGCGGCAGGGGTGCTGGTGTTCGAGCGGGAGCTGGGTGATGTCGTCCAGGCCGGCGAGCGCTTCGCGCGAGTCATCGCCATCCCGGGCGACCCGGCCAGCGAGCAGGTGCTGGTAGCGCCTCAGGCGGGGCGGATGGTCACCCGCTACCGCGACCGGCTGGTGCCGGAGGGGGCGATAGTCGCCAAGTTCACCGGCTCGGCGCCTTCGAGCACCTGGACCTCCGGTGCGCTCGATCCGTGATCGCTCATCGGCCGTAGGGTGGATCACGCTTCACCGATCCACCATCGGCGCTGGGATCAGCCGTGATGGTGGATATGAAAGGCGATATCCACCCTGCAGGGCAGTAGGCCCGACGCGCGGGCCCGCTATCAATGGTGCTCGCGGGTGGCGCGGAACTTGATATCCGGCCAGCGCTCTTCCATGAGGCCCAGGTTGACCCGCGTCGGCGCCAGGTAGGTGAGGTGGCCGCCGCCGTCCACGGACAGGTTCTCGAAGGCCTTGTCCTTGAACTCCTTGAGCTTCTTCTCGTCGCTGCAATCGATCCAGCGCGCCGACCAGACGTTGATCGCCTCGTAGGCGCACTCCACCTTGTATTCCTCCTTCAGGCGGCTGGCGACGACGTCGAACTGCAGCACACCCACCGCGCCGAGGATGATGTCGTTGTTGCGCTCGGGGAAGAACACCTGGGTGGCGCCTTCCTCGGCCAGCTCCTGCAGGCCCTGGCGCAGCTGCTTGGACTTCAGCGGGTCCTTCAGGCGCACGCGGCGGAACAGTTCCGGAGCGAAGTGCGGGATACCGGTGAAGCCCAGGGGTTCGCCTTCGCTGAAGGTATCGCCGATCTGGATGGTGCCGTGGTTGTGCAGGCCGATGATGTCGCCGGCAAAGGCTTCTTCCAGCTGCTCACGTTCGGAGGAGAAGAAGGTCAGCGCATCGGCGATCTTCACGTCCTTGCCCAGGCGCACGTGGCGCATTTTCATGCCCTTCTCGTACTTGCCCGAGCAGATACGCATGAAGGCGATGCGGTCGCGGTGTTTCGGGTCCATGTTCGCCTGGATCTTGAACACGAAGCCGGAGAACTTCTCCTCGGTGGGCTCGACAACGCGCTCGTGGGTGGCGCGCGAAAGCGGCTGCGGCGCCCAGTCGACGATGCAGTCGAGCACCTGGTCGACGCCGAAGTTGCCCAGCGCGGTGCCGAAGAACACCGGGGTCATCTCGCCCTTGAGGAAGGCGTTCTTGTCGAATTCGTGGCAGGCGCCCTGCACCAGTTCCAGCTCCTCGACGAAACGCTCGTAGAGGTCGCCCAGGTGGGCGCGGGCTTCGTCGGAGTCGAGCTTGTCGATCACCTTGGTCTCGATGCGCTCATGACCGTGGCCCGGGATGTAGACAATGATCTTGTCGTCGGCCAGGTGGTAGACACCCTTGAAGTCCTTGTAGCAGCCGATCGGCCAGGTGATCGGTGCGGCCTTGATCTTCAGCACCGCTTCGATCTCATCGAGCAGCTCGATCGGGTCGCGGATGTCGCGGTCGAGTTTGTTGATGAAGCTGACGATGGGCGTATCGCGCAGGCGGCAGACTTCCATCAGGGCGATGGTCCGCGGCTCCACGCCTTTACCGCCGTCGAGCACCATCAGCGCCGAGTCCACTGCGGTCAGGGTGCGATAGGTGTCTTCGGAGAAGTCTTCGTGGCCGGGGGTGTCGAGCAGGTTGACCATGTGCTCGCGGTAGGGGAACTGCATCACCGAGGTGGTGATGGAGATGCCGCGCTGCTTTTCCATCTCCATCCAGTCGGAGGTGGCATGGCGGTCGGACTTGCGCGACTTCACGGTCCCGGCCACGGCGATGGCCTTGCCCATCAGCAGCAGCTTCTCGGTAATGGTGGTCTTACCGGCGTCGGGGTGGGAGATGATCGCGAACGTGCGGCGCTTCGCGACTTCGGCGGCCTGAATGCTCATGGAAATGAAATCCGTCGACGAGTAGTCGGTCTGTCAAAAAAGGCGGCGATTATAGCGGTATTCGCAGGCCAAGCGGTGTCCATCGGGCGAGAGGAATCTCGGCGATTGTGCGGTATTTCAGTTCGTTGTGTTGGATATCTGAAACAGTCAATTGGCGATGCGACAAAGGGATGCGCCAAAGCGGCAATTTTTGATTGATCTGTGCTGCCTGTGGTCCTAAAGTTCGCGCCCGAACGTCCATGCTGGCAACGATCCATCCGGCTCAAGTACTGACGACGAGAGGTTTGAAGTCCTGATCGACTGAAAATCCTCGGCGACATGCCTTGGGAAGTAGGCGAACCAAAGTGGGGAAACTGATCAGACGTTCAGGCCTGTTGTCCAAAGACTCGGCCACCCCTAACAACTTTCGTTTGTTTTGCCATATGGAGCCCCTCGCATGTCGATCAAGGTCGAAGATTACTTCTCGCCCGAAACTTTCCAGCGCATGAAGGCGTTTGCCGACAAGCAAGAAACCCCGTTCGTGGTGATCGACAAGCAGACCATCGCCGATTCCTACGATCAGCTGGTCAGCTGCTTCCCCTTCGCCAAGATCTACTACGCAGTGAAAGCCAACCCGGCCAGCGAGATCACCGAGTTGCTGCGTGACAAGGGTTCGAACTTCGACATCGCCTCCATCTACGAGCTGGACAAGGTGATGAAGACCGGTGTTGGCCCGGAGCGCATCAGCTACGGCAACACCATCAAGAAAGCCCGTGACATCCGCTATTTCTTTGATAAGGGCGTGCGCCTGTTCGCTACCGATTCCGAAGCCGACCTGCGCAACATCGCCAAGGCTGCTCCGGGTGCCAAGGTTTACGTGCGCATCCTCACCGAAGGCTCCACCTCGGCCGACTGGCCGCTGTCGCGCAAGTTCGGTTGCAACCCGGACATGGCCCTGGACCTGCTGATCCTCGCCAAACAACTGGGCCTGGTGCCCTATGGCGTGTCCTTCCACGTGGGCAGCCAGCAGCGTGACATCGACGTCTGGGACGCCGCCATCGCCAAGGTCAAGGTGATCTTCGAGCGCCTGAAGGAAGAAGACGGCATCACCCTGCAGATGATCAACATGGGCGGCGGCTTCCCGGCCAACTACATCCAGCGCACCAACAGCCTGGAAACCTACGCCGAGGAAATCATCCGCTTCCTCAAGGAAGACTTCGGCGACGAACTGCCGGAAATCATCCTCGAGCCGGGCCGTTCCCTGATCGCCAACGCCGGTATCCTGGTCAGCGAAGTCGTGCTGGTGGCGCGCAAGTCCCGCACCGCCGTGGAGCGCTGGATCTACACCGACGTGGGCAAGTTCTCCGGCCTGATCGAAACCATGGACGAGGCCATCAAGTTCCCGATCTGGGTCGAGAAGAAGGGCGAGGTGGAAGAGGTGGTGATCGCCGGTCCGACCTGCGACAGCGCCGACATCATGTACGAGAACTACAAGTACGGCCTGCCGCTGAACCTGGCCGCCGAAGACCGCCTCTACTGGCTGTCGACCGGTGCCTACACCACCAGCTACAGCGCAGTGGAGTTCAATGGCTTCCCGCCGCTGAAGGCTTTCTACCTGTAAGGCTGCACCCGCTTCACGCAAAGCCCGCCGCAATGGCGGGCTTTGTTTTTTGTAGGTTGGCGTTGAGCGCAGCGAAGCCCAACAATCCGGGGACGGTTCCTCACCGGGGAATGCTGCGCATTCCTTGTTGGGCTTCGCGTTGCTCTGCCCAACCTACATGGCTGTACGCGCTCAGACAAAGCCCGCCGCATTGGCGGGCTTTGTTTTTTTGTAGGTTGGCGTTGAGCGCAGCGAAGCCCAACGGATCGCGAGTCCGGGTCGCCAGCTATCACTGCCTCCCAAGCCCTATGCGGCGCGTTGGTTGTAGGGTTTTTCCGTGACAGACAAGGGCATTTCCGAACCTGCGTTGGATGTCTGTTGGTGATAACCATTCCCAAATAGAGTCGCTCCCCATTCAACTGGGGAGACCTCTCATGGAGCACCAAACCGCACCACTCAAGCTTTCGCAGCGCAACCTGCTGGCTGCCGCTGTCGGCGTCGCCCTCGCCAGCCTGGCCAGTCATGCCATGGCCGATGGGCAGGGCAAGGCCATGCAACTCGACAACGTGACTGTCGATGGCAAGCGCGACAAACCCTACAAGGTCGAGCGCTCGGCTTCGGCGAAGTACGCCGTACCCCTGCTGGACACGCCACAGACCATCACGGTGGTGCCCCAGGAGGTGATCCAGGACCAGAAGGCGCTGAGCCTGCGCGAAGTGCTGTCCAACGTCTCCGGCATTACCTTCAACGCCGGTGAGGGCGGCGGCGGTTCCGGCGACAGCATCAACATCCGCGGCTTCTCGGCCAGTTCCAACATGCAGATCGACGGCCTGCGCGACAGCGCGCAGAACAACCGCACCGACACCTTCAACATCGAGCAGGTGGAAGTGATCAAGGGCCCCAACTCGGTATTCGGTGGCATGGGCACCACCGGTGGCACGGTCAATCAGATCACCAAGCAACCGCAGGGCGAGGCCTTCACCCGCATCGGCGCGGGCCTGGGCACCGACAGCTACCACCGCCTGACTCTGGATACCAACCAGCCGCTGGAGGAGGTCGGCAATGGCAGCGCCTTCCGCCTCAACCTCATGGCCCATGAGAACGACGTTCCAGACCGCAAGCAGATCGAGCGCGAGCGCTGGGGCATCGCACCGTCCCTGGCGCTGGGGCTCAGCGAAGACACGCGGCTGACCCTGAGCTATTTCCATCAGACCGACGACAATCTGCCCGACTATGGCGTGCCCATCTTCAACGGCAAGCGGGTGGCTGGCGTCAGCCGCGATGCTTACTTCGGCTTTCGCAACCTGGACAAGGAAGAGATCAGCCAGAACGCCTTCACCATCAAGCTGGAGCACCAGTTCAATGACGACCTGTCGCTGCAGAACCTCACCCGCTATAGCCAGGTCCACCGCGACACGGTGATTTCCGCTGCTCACGTCAACATCGACAAGCTGCCTCCGGGCAAGTATCTGCCGGCCGGTCCGCAAGCCTATGGGCGCGACGTCACCAGCAAGATGTGGATCAACCAGACCAGTCTCACCGCCAACTTCGACACTCTGGGACTCGGGCATACCTTCGTAGGTGGCCTGGAGGTTTCCCGCGAGACCTATGACCGCGACGTCTATTCCTACGGCCTCAAGTTTCCGAAGGGCGGGTACGACCTGGCCAGCCCGCCGGGCTACTGGAGCGGGCCGACCGACAAGGGCACGTCCTCCAAGGTCGAGACGCGCCTGATCGACCGGGCGCTCTACGCCTTCGACACCATTGCCCTGGACGAGATGTGGGACCTGAGCCTGGGCCTGCGCTACGACTGGGTGGATGGCGACGCCGAGAACCGCAGCCAGGCCAAGGGCACCTGGACCGCCAAGGGCTACAGCTCCAGCGACGAGCGCCTCAGCAGCCGTGCCGGGCTGGTGTTCAAGCCTACCGATTTCGGCCGCCTCTATGTCGCCTGGGGCAACTCCTTCAACCCTTCGGCGGAGAACCTCGCGACCTCGGGCGCGGGCCTGAGCGAGGCGACCCAGAAGCTCGGTCCGGAAAAGAACGAGACCTGGGAGCTGGGCACCAAGTGGGAGCTGCTGGAGCGTCGCCTGGAGCTGGATGCCGCCATCTTCCAGGTGGAGAAGAAGAACGCGCGGGCCACCATGGCCGACGGTTCCACCGCCCTGGCGGGTGATCGCCGGGTACAAGGCGTCGAGCTGGCCGCCACTGGCAAGCTCACCGAACAGTGGAGCCTGTTCGCCAACTTCACCTACCTCGACAGCGAAACCCGCAAGGACGCCAACACGCCTAAGGGCCTCGCAACCGTGGGGCAGGCCCTGGCCAACACGCCGCCGCGCTCCTTCAACCTCTGGACCACCTATGACCTGCCGGGCAATGTCCGCGTCGGCTATGGCACGCGCTATGTCAGCGAGCGCAACCTGACCTCGTCCGACGACCGGATCAAGCTGGACGAATACTGGCTGCACAACGCCATGCTCGGCTACAAGGCCAGCGAGAACCTGGACCTGCAGCTGAACCTCAACAACCTGTTCGACAAGGACTATGTGGAGCGCGTGCGCACCACCCTGGGCGACGCAGCCCGGTCTTCCGCCATCGAATACGGCGATGCGCGTTCGGCCGTCCTTTCCGCCACGCTGTCCTTCTGACCCCGGCCAACCCAAGGTAAAAAAGCCACACCTTTCTCCTGGGCGGCATCTTGTCTCTGGTTCCTTGCGCCTTGCTGCCCAAGTAAGATGAGCGCCAGTTTTATTTGCGAACGCTTATCAGCCGGCTCTCCAATCGGGCGCCGCTTAGGAGGGTAACCACCGTGATGCTGCACATCCCTGACGTGCTCACGCCCGAGCAAGTGCGCAAGATCCGCGCGGCACTGGAGCAGGCCAACTGGGTCGATGGTCGCGGCACGGCAGGGCATATGGCCGTCCGCGCCAAGGACAACCAGCAGCTGGCCCAGGACGACGCGCTGGCCATCGAGATCGGTGACTTCATCGTCGAGCGCCTGGGCAGTAACCCGCAATTCTTCGCTGCGGCCCTGCCGCTGAAAGTCCTGCCGCCGCGCTTCAATCGCTACAGCGGCGGCGGCACCTACGGCAACCACGTCGACAACGCCATCTTCAGTGTGCCGGGCACGCAGCACCGGGTGCGCAGCGACCTCTCCGCCACCCTGTTCTTCAGCGATCCCGACGAATACGAAGGCGGCGAGCTGATAGTCGAAGACACCTACGGCAGCCACAGCGTCAAGCTGCCCGCGGGGCATCTGGTGCTCTATCCCGGTAGCAGCCTGCACCGGGTAAACCCGGTGACCCGTGGTGCGCGCATGGCCTCGTTCATGTGGATCCAGAGCCTGGTCCGCGAGGACAGCCAGCGTTCCATGCTGCTGGAGCTGGACCGCGCCATCCAGCAACTGACCCGAGAAGCGCCGGAAAGCGAGGCCCTGGTGCGTCTCAGCGGCGTCTACCACAATCTGCTGCGGCACTGGTCGAACACCTGAGCAGGCCCGCCATGATGCCCCTTCCGAAGCTCCAGCAGATTCCCGCCGAAATCGCCGCGGTCGCCGACTACGAGCCCTTCGCCCGCGAGCGGATGACGCCCCAGGCCTGGGCCTATCTGGCCGGCGGTGCGGCGGACGAACTCACCCTGGCCGACAACCTCGCGGCCTTCCAGCGCGTGCGCCTGCTCAATCGGGTGCTGGAAGACCTCAGGGGAGGTCATACGCGGCTGCAGCTCTGTGGCCTCGATCTGGACTACCCCATTCTCCTGGCTCCTGTGGCCTTCCAGAAACTGGCCCATCCGGACGGCGAACTGGCCAGCGTGCTCGGCGCCTCGGCCATGGGCGCGGCCATGGTGGTCAGCACCCAGGCCGGTGTCAGTCTTGAGGCTATCGCCCAGGCGGCGCAGACGCCGCTCTGGTTCCAGCTCTACATCCAGCCGGACCGGGGGTTCACCCGTGAGCTGGTGCAGCGCGCCGAGGCCGCCGGCTACCGCGCGCTGGTGGTGACGGTGGACGCACCGGTGAACGGCATGCGCAACCGCGAACAGCGCAGCGGCTTCGTCCTCCCGGATGGTGTCGAGGCCGTCAATCTGAAGGGCATGCGCAGCCTGCCGCCAAGTGTCGCCCAGCCGGGTGCCAGCCCGTTGTTCGGCAGCCCGCTGCTGGAGCACGCGCCCACCTGGAAGGACCTCGAGTGGCTGCAATCGCTCACCCGCTTGCCGGTGCTGGTCAAGGGCGTGATGAACCCCCGGGATGCCACGCGGGCGGTGGAGCAGGGCGTCGACGGCATAGTGGTCTCCAACCATGGCGGCCGCACCCTGGACGGTATGCCCGCCACCCTGGATGTGCTGCCGGCGGTGGTTCGGGCGGTGGAGGGCAAGGTGCCGGTATTGCTCGATGGTGGTATCCGCCGCGGCACCGATGTATTCAAGGCCCTGGCCCTGGGCGCCAACGCGGTGATGATCGGCCGGCCCTATGTGCATGGCCTGGCAACGGCAGGCGCTTCGGGGGTGGCCCACGTGCTGCACTTGCTGCGCACGGAACTGGAGGTGGCCATGGCCCTGGCTGGCTGCCCGAACCTGCCCTCCATCGACGCTTCGCTGATCTGGCGCTGAGTACTTCAGCGCTCCCCCACTGACTCCAGGGAAAGGTCCAGTGGCGTAGGGTGCGCTGTGCGCACCGGAGATCGGTGTTGGCAGGCTCGATATCCGCTCCTGGCAAAGGGGGCGGTGCCCACGGCGCACCCTACGACGCGGCTCGCGGTGCAACTCGTTCTGTAGAGTTTCAAGGCCGAAAAGTGACTGGCAAGTCACTTTTCGGCTTGATTCTTTTCGTGCTTCGGGATAGCACCAGTGGGCAGTCCTATTCGCCGGAATTGGGTGAAATAGCCGGCAATATCAACCTATTCGTGGCCCGTTTTAGAGAGGGAAGTTTCCGATATAAATGTAAAGATTATGTAAAGGACGTGTATTTATCTTTACTGATAAACATTCGCAAATAGAATCGCGCCTCAAATTCACTGGGGAGTGATTCTTATGAGCAACAAGAATAGTCTGCCGCAACGCGCCATCCTGGCCAGCGCCATCGGCCTGGCAGTCGCATCGTCCGCAAATTTTTCGCTGGCCGAAGAGCAGAAACAGGCCCTGCAACTCGATAGCGTGACGGTCGACGGCAAGGCAGTGAAAACCTACAAGGTCGAGCAATCCTCCTCCGTCAAATACACCGCCCCGCTGCTGGATACGCCGCAGACCATTACCGTCGTACCCAAGGAAGTCATCCAGGAGCAGCAGGCCCTGAGCCTGCGCCAGGTACTGTCCAACGTTTCCGGCATCACCTTCAACGCCGGCGAGGGTGGCGGCGGTTCCGGCGACAGCATCAACATCCGCGGCTTCTCCGCGAACAACAACATCCAGATCGATGGCCTGCGCGACAGCGCCCAGACCAGCCGCACCGACACCTTCAACATCGAGCAGGTCGAGGTCATCAAGGGCCCGAACTCGGTGTTCGGCGGCGCCGGCACCACCGGCGGCAGCATCAATATCATCAGCAAGCAGCCCCATGACAACGCCTTCACCACCCTGGGCGGCGGCCTCGGCACCGACAACTATCACCGCCTGACCCTGGACGCCAACCAGCCGCTGGAAGGCGTGGGCAGTGACAGTGCGTTTCGCGTGAACCTGATGGCCCACGAGAACGACGTACCCGGCCGTGACGAGATCGACCGCGAGCGCTGGGGCGTTGCGCCCTCCCTGCGCCTGGGCTTCAACGATTCCACCCGCCTGACCCTGAGCGCCTTCCACCAGACCGACGACAACCTGCCGGACTACGGCGTACCGGCCCGCAACGGCAAGAAGCTCGCCGGCGTCAGCCGCGAGGACTACTTCGGCTGGGAGAACCTGGACAAGGACGAGATCGACCAGAACGCCTTCACTGCGAACCTCGAGCACGATTTCAACGAGAACCTGCGCCTGCAGAACCTCACCCGCTACAGCCGCATCGACCGCAACACCATAGTCTCGGCGTCCCACGTCAACATCGAAGGCGTTCCGCCAGGCCGCTACCGCCCGGCGGGGCCTCAGGCTTCCGGCCGCGACACCACCACCGAGATGTGGATCAACCAGACCAACCTGCGGGCCAGCTTCGACACCCTCGGACTGGGTCATGAGCTGGTCACCGGTGCCGAGATATCCCGTGAGGACTTCGATCTCAAGAGCTACAACCACGGTCTCGGCAACGCCCTGTATCCGTCCAACGGTTTCGACCTGAGCAATCCGCCCGGTCATTGGGATGGCCCGGTCACCAAGGCCACCAGCAGCTATACCGAGAACCAGTTGGACGACAAGGCGCTGTATGTCTTCGACACCATCGCCCTGCACGAGCAGTGGGACTTGAACCTGGGCCTGCGCTATGACTGGTTCGACGGCAACAGCAAGACTTACTCCGCGACCCATGCCGAGACTGGCGACTTCACCTCCAAGGATGAAGAGCTGAGCAGCCGTGCCGGCCTGGTCTACAAGCCGGTGGAGAACGGCCGCATCTATGTGGCCTGGGGCACTTCCTTCAACCCCTCCGCGGAGGCGCTGGCGTCCAACGGCGGCGGTGTGACTGACCATACCGAAAACCTGGACCCGGAAAAGAACGAGACCTGGGAACTGGGGACCAAGTGGGAGCTGCTGGGTGGTCGCCTGCAAGTGGACGGCGCGGTGTTCCGCGTAGAGAAGACCGACGCGCGCGAAACCATGGCCGACGGTTCCACCCAGCTGGCAGGCAAGCAGCGGGTGCAAGGCGTTGAGCTCGGTCTGACCGGGCACATCACCGAGCAGTGGGATGTCTTCGCCAACTACACCTTCCAGGATAGCGAGACGCTCGAAGCGGCCAACACCGCCGCCGGCATCGCTCGTGAAGGCCAGGCGCTGGGCAACACCCCGCCGCGCTCCTTCAACCTGTGGACCACCTACGAACTGCCGGAAGGCTGGACCCTGGGCTACGGCGCGCGCTACGTCAGCGAGCGTAACGTCAGCTCCAGCACCACCGCCAAGCTGGATGCCTACTGGGTGCATAACGCGATGGTCGGCTACAGGGTCAACAAAGAGCTGGACCTGCAGTTGAACGTCAACAATCTGTTCGACAAGGACTACGTGGAGCGCGTACGCCAGCAGAACGGCACCGATGCCCGCTCCTCGGCCGTCGAGTACGGCGACGCGCGGTCGGCGATCCTGACCGCGACCTACTCGTTCTGACGAACGACCCGGGGGCCCTGCGCAAGGCAGGGTCCTCGGACAAGGCTGTAAATAAAAGGTAAAAGCTCTGATTCCTGGTTTAATGCATCCCGTTCTCAAATAAAATCGCCTCCCGGTCAGGCATGGGGCCGACCGCAAGAGCGATCCGCCGCGCCGTCAGGCGCGCGCCCGAGGAAGATCACGTGTTGAAGAAGACCCTGTTCCAGCTGCACTGGCTGTTCGGTATCAGTGCCGGGCTGGTACTGGCCCTGATGGGCGTCACTGGGGCCGCCTATAGCTTCCAGGAGGAAATCCTAAGCCTGCTCAACCCTGAGACCCTGCAGGTCCAGGTGCGCGACACTGGCGTGCTGCCGCCTGCCGAGCTGGTGAGCAGGATAGAAGCTGCCGAAGGCAAGAAGGTCGTCCGCCTCGGGGTGGAAACCGGGTCCGATCAAGCCGCCCGGGTCTTCTTCGCGCCTCCGCCCGGCGAGCACCGTGGCCCCATGCGTTACTTCGACCCTTACACCGGCGAGTTGCTGGGCGAGCCGTCCGGCCAGGTGTTCTTCGACCTGATGCTGCAGCTGCACCGGTTCCTCGCCATGGGCGAGTTCGGCAAGCAGATCACCGCCGCCTGCACCCTGATCCTGATCTTCTTCTGCCTCTCCGGCCTCTACCTGCGCTGGCCGCGCAAGGCCGGCAGCTGGCGCGCCTGGTTGACCCTCGACTGGTCGCGCAAGGGGCGCAGCTTCAACTGGGACCTGCATGCGGTGGCCGGCACCTGGTGCCTGGCGTTCTATCTCCTGGCCGCGCTGACCGGCCTGTTCTGGTCCTACGACTGGTACCGCGAAGGCCTCAATCGACTGCTCTCCGATGCACCCGCCGGGCAGCAGGGCAAGCCTGGCGAGCGCCGTGGCGAAGGCCGCGGCCGCCCCGGCATGCATGCGCCCTCCGGCCCGCCGCTGGTGGTGGACTATGACGCGGTGTGGAAGAGCATCCGCGACACCGCGGGCCCGGACATGACCGCCTACAACCTGCGCCTGCCGCCGGTGGGCGGCCAGCCGGCCACCGTCTTCTACCTGCTGGAAGGCGCCGACCATCCGCGCGCGCTGAACCAGATCACCCTCGACCCGGCCAGCGGCAAGGTGCTGCGCAGCGACCGCTATACCGACAAGAGCTTCAAGGCCCAACTGCTCACCAGCATCTACGCCTTGCACGTGGGCGAATACTTCGGCCTGCCGGGGCGCATCCTGGTGATGCTGGCCAGCCTGAGCATGCCGCTGTTCTTCGTCACCGGTTGGTTGCTCTATCTCGACCGCCGGCGCAAGAAGAGCGCGATCAAGGCCGCCCGTGGCGGGCTGGAGGCGAGTGCCGGCAACGATTCCTGGCTGATCGGCTTCGCCAGCCAGAGCGGTTTCGCCGAGCAGGTGGCCTGGCAGAGCGCTGGCCAGCTGCAGGCCGCAGGCCTGCCGGTGCGCGTCGAGCCCCTGGCGGCACTGGACGGCGGCACCCTGGCCCAGGCCCGCAATGCGCTCTTCGTGGTCAGCACCTTCGGTGATGGGGAGGCCCCGGACAATGCCCGTGGCTTCGAGCGCAAGGTGCTCGGCCAGGCCTCCCAACTCGCCGGCCTGCGCTTCGCCGTGCTGGCCCTCGGCGATCGCCAGTACGAGCAGTTCTGCGGTTTCGGCCGACGCCTGCAGGCCTGGCTGAAAGGGCAGGGCGCCAGCCAGCTGTTCGACCCGGTGGAAGTGGACAACGGCGACAGCGGGGCCCTGCAGCAGTGGCAGCAACAGCTCGCCCAGGTTTCCGGTAACGCCGTACTGACGCCCTGGAGTGGCCCGGCTTTCGAGAGCTGGACCCTGGAAGGCCGCGAACATCTCAACCCCGGCAGCCAGGGCGAATCCACCTGGTTGCTGCGCCTGCGTGCACCGGCGGGCAGCCAGATGGACTGGCAGGCCGGCGACCTGGTGGAGATCCTCCCGCGTCAGGCCGAGCCGCGCATCCAGACCTGGCTCGACCAGCATGGTCTGGACGGCGACGCCCAGGTGGAACTGGACGGCGTGCGCCAGCCGCTGCGCCAGGCCCTGGGCGGACGCCTGCTGCCGGGCTCCTTCGAGCACCTGGTGGGCCTGCAGCCGCAAGCCCTGGTGCAGGCGCTGATCGGCCTGTCGGTGCGCCAGTACTCCATTGCCTCGCTGGCCAGCGACGGCGTGCTCGAGCTGATCGTGCGCCAGGAGCAGCATGCCGACGGCAGCCTGGGCATCGCCTCCGGCTGGCTGACCCACCATCTGCCGCAGGGCGCCGCCGTGCCCCTGCGCCTGCGCCGCAACAGCCGCTTCCACCTGATCGATGAAGACCGCCCGCTGATCTTCATCGGCAATGGCACCGGCCTCGCCGGTCTGCGTAGCCTGCTCAAGGCCGCCATCGCCGCTGGCCGCAGCCGCAACTGGCTGCTGTTCGGCGAGCGCAACCAGGCCCACGATTTCTATTGCCGCAGTGAGCTGCAAGCCTGGCTGGCCGAGGGCGAGCTGCAACGCCTGGACCTCGCCTTCTCCCGTGACCAGGCCGAGAAGGTCTATGTGCAGGACCGCTTGCGCGAGGCCGCCGACGAGTTGCGCGCCTGGCTGGCGGAGGGTGCGGTGATCTATGTCTGTGGCAGCCTGCAGGGCATGGCCGAAGGCGTGGACCGCACCCTGCGCGACATCCTGGGTGACCAAGCTCTGCAACAGCTGAGCGACGAAGGCCGCTACCGCCGCGACGTGTATTGAGGGCGCTGTGCGCCGAACCGAGTGATCCCTGCTCCTGGGGAAATGTTCGCCCTGCCTCGTGCGGGGCGTTTTTTGGGGGCGTCCTGTAGGTTGGGCAGAGCGCAGCGAAGCCCAACGGCGGCCCTGTCGGCGCACGGGATGTTGGGCTCCGGTAGCCCAGCCACAACCTACGTGGAGTTTCGCCCCTACAAGAACGGCGGCTTTTAGCCATAATCGGCTTCATGAACAGACGAATCCTGCTGAACTGCGACATGGGGGAAAGCTTCGGTGCCTGGAACATGGGCAACGACGAGCACGCCATGCCGCTGGTGGACCAGGCGAACCTCGCCTGCGGTTTCCACGCCGCCGACCCCCTGACCATGCAACGCACCGTCGAACTGGCGTTGCGCCACAACGTGCGCATTGGCGCCCATCCGGCCTACCCGGACCTCGCTGGTTTCGGCCGCCGCCACATGGCCTGCACGCCGGAGGAGGTGCGCGCCCTGGTGCTCTACCAGATCGGCGCGCTGGAAGCTTTCTGCCGCGCCGTCGGCACCCAGGTCGCCTATGTGAAGCCCCATGGCGCCCTGTACAACGACCTGGTGCGCGACGACGCGCTGCTCGGCGCGGTGCTCGACGCCTGCGCCAGCTACCGCAAGGGTCTGCCGCTGATGGTCCTGGCCCTGGCGGACAACAGCCGCGAGCTGCAACTGGCCGACGCGGCCGACGTACCGCTGATGTTCGAGGCCTTCGCCGACCGCGCCTACCTGTCCGACGGCCAACTGGCGCCCCGGCGCCTGGCGGGCGCGGTGCACCACGAGCCCGAGCGCATCCTCGACCAAGCCATGGCGATCGCCACTGGCGAACCTTTCCCCGATATCGACGGCAAGCCGCTGCGGCTGACCGCCGACAGCCTCTGCGTGCATGGCGATAACCCGGAGTCCCTGGCTGTACTGCGCCGTCTGCGAGGCAAGCTGGACGCCCTATGATCCGCCTCGAACCCGCTGGCGCCGAAGCCCTGCTGCTGGTGCTGGCCGACGAACCGGATGCGCGGCTGCCACAGCGCATCGCCGTGCTGGCCGAGACCCTGCGCCAGCATTTCGGCCACCTGCTGGTGGACCTGGTGCCGGGCTGGACCACCCTGCTGCTGCACTACGACCTGACCCGCACCGACCATCTCGCCCTGGGCCGGCATATCGAGCCGTTGCTCGAGGACTGGCTGAAGGCGCCGGCTGCGAACGACGCCGGCAAGCTCCACCAGATTCCCGTCTGGTACTGCGGCGAGGACCTGGCGAAGGTGGCCGAATCCTGTGGCCTTTCCGCGGCTGAGGTAGTGGATATCCACAGCGGCGGCGAATACCGCGTCGGCGCCATCGGCTTTTCCCCTGGCTTCGCCTATCTCGGCGGCCTGGATGCGCGCCTGGCGCTGCCGCGCCGAGGCAGTCCGCGCATCCGCGTGCCCGCCGGCAGCCTGGCCATCGCCGAGCGCCAGACCGCCATCTATCCCCAGGCCTCCCCCGGCGGCTGGCACCTGCTGGGGCTGTGCCCCTGGTCGCTGTTCGACGCCAGTCGCGAACCGCCTTGCCCACTGGCCCTGGGAGACCGGGTGCGCTTCTTCGCCATCGACGAAGCGCGCTACCGCGCCGAAGGGGGCGAGGCATGAGCGGCCTGCGGGTGATCAAGCCCGGCCCGCTGAGCCTGCTGCAGGATGCCGGGCGCTTTGGCTGGCAGCACTTGGGAGTTTCCCCCGCCGGGCCCATGGACCCGCTGGCGATGGCCTGGGCCAATCGGCTGCTGGGCAATCCTTTCGGCTGCCCAGTGCTGGAAATTGCCCTGGGCGGTGTCGAATTGGAAGCTGAAAATACGCTCTGGGTGGCACTGGCCGGCGCCGATATGCCGCTGGACGTGGACGGCGAACCGCGACGCAACTGGTCGCGCTTTCGTCTGGAGGCCGGGCAGCGCCTCCAGGTCGGCTTCGCCCGCAGTGGCCAGCGCACCTACTTGGCGATGGCGGATGGCATCCGAGCCGAGCCGGTACTGGGCAGTGTCGCCTGCCAGTTGCGCGAAGGCCTGGGCGGGCTGGGCGGTGAAGGCGCCAAGCTGGCCGAGGGTGACCTGCTACAAGGCGGCGCCGCCGATTTTCCACGCGGCGCTAGCGTGCCCTGGCCCTGGCAGCCGGACTACAAGGCCGCGCAATTGATGCGGGTGCTGCTGGGCGGTGACGCGGCCAGCTTCGCCGAGGAAGAGGCTCGCGCCTTCTTCGAGCAGCCCTGGCAACTTAGCCCGCAGTCGGACCGAATGGGTACGCGGCTGCAAGGCGCGCCCATCCTCGCGCCGCAGCGACAGTGGTCGCAGGGCGTGGTCAGCGGCGCCATCCAGGTGCCGCCGGACGGCCAACCCATAGTGCTGATGGCCGACCGCCAGACCATGGGCGGCTACCCCATCCTCGGCTGGGTCCACCCGCTGGACCTGGGACGCCTGGCGCAGTGCGCGGCGAACCAGGTGCTGCGCTTCACCCCCATGAGCCTGGAGGATGCCCAGGAAGAGCTGCGGGAGTTCTATCGCTTTTTCGGGCGGTAGGGCACCGACCTTGCCGGTTCCTTGTGGGGGCGAATTCATTCGCTAAGCAGCCCGCAGGGGTGCCCTTCAGCGCCGCAGGGGGGCTGCTGCGCAGCCCTTTGCGAATGAATTCGCCCCCACAGAAAAGCGGCCCGTGCAACGGGCTATTTCGGCAAGTGGTTCAACGGCAGCGGCGAGGGCGCCTTTACCGTCTGGATCGCGAAGTTGCTGCGGATATCGCTGACGCCGGGGAGTTTGAGCAGGGTGCCGGTCAGGAAGTGCTCGTAGGCCCGCAGGTCCGGCACCACCACTTGCAGCAGGAAGTCCGCCTCGCCCGATACCAGGTGCACGGAGATGACTTCCGGCAGGCTGATCACCGCTTCGCGGAAAGCGTCGGCCTGTTCCTGGCGATGACGTTCCACCTTGATGCCAACGAACACTGTCAGCCCCAGGCCCACTTCGTCGCGGTCGAGGCTGGCGTGGTAGCCCCGGATGACGCCGGCTTCCTCCAGCAGCCGGACCCGGCGCAGGCAAGGCGAGGCGGACAGGCCGATCTCGTCGGCCAGCTGCACGTTGGAAAGGCGGCCGTCGCGCTGCAGGGCGGCGAGAATCCGGTGGTCGAGGGCGTCCAGTTTCAGTTTTGGCATGAGTGGTCTGTTTGGCTGCATAGGGTTGGCAGGAAATGCCATGAATCATGGCTGTACCAGTCAAATACGCAAGCACCTGCCCCGGCCTTCGGGCCTAGAATTTTTCCTCTCGACACGGCTCTGGAGCGGAAAAATGACCGGATTCCTTATCGCCCTGGCAGTGGTCTACCTGCTGCCTGGGCCGGACATGATCCTCCTGCTGCAAACCGGGGCCCGTCAGGGCCGCGGCATGGCCCTGGCCACGGCACTGGGGTTGGCCCTGGCGCGCAGCTGCCATGTGGCGCTGGCCGGCCTGGGGCTGGCGGTGCTGTTCAAAACCGCGCCCTGGACCTTCGACCTGGTGCGCCTGGCCGGCGCGGCCTACCTGCTCTGGCTCGGGCTGCGGCTGCTCCAGGCGCAGACCTCGGCCCTGGTGGTGGAGGGTGGGCGGCAGCCATCGCGGGCCTACTGGCTGGCCATGCGCCGGGGCCTGCTGACCAACCTGCTGAACCCCAAGGCGCTGGTGTTCTGTTCCGTACTGCTGCCGCAGTTCGTCAGCCCCGAGGCCGGGCCGTTGGCGTTGCAGTTCGCCTGGCTGGGTGCCCTGCTGGTGGCGGTGGGGCTGGCGTTCGACGCGGCCTATGCCCTGGCGGGCGCGGGGCTGGGCCGCTGGCTGGGGCGGCGGCCGCTGGTGCAGCGAGTGCAACAGTGGCTGTTCGGCGGGGTGCTGGTGGGGTTCGGGGTGAGGTTGGCGCTGTTGCGGGATATCTGAAGGTGGTGCTTTTTCCTTGTGGGGGCGAATTCATTCGCTAAGGGCCGCGAAGCGGCCCCTTGGATACTGTCGGGCGGGCCTTCGGCCCGCATAGCGAATGAATTCGCCCCCACAGAAGAGCGTCAGGCGTTGATCGTCTCCGCATGGTGGCAGGCCACCTGGCGGGCATCGAGCAGGCGCAACTCCGGTACTTCCACCGTGCAGCGCTCGGTGGCGTAGGGGCAGCGCTTGTGGAAGGCGCAGCCGGACGGCGGGTCGAGGGGGTTGGGCAGCTCGCCGGCGATCTTGATCTTCGGCTTGCCCGGGTCCGGGTGGATGACCGGCGTGGCCGAAAGCAGGGCCTTGGTGTAGGGGTGCAGCGGGCGGGTGTAGATCAGCTCGCTGGGGCCCATTTCCACCGGGCGACCGAGGTACATCACCAGCACGTCGTTGGCGACGTGGCGCACCACCGCGAGATTGTGGGAGATGAATACGTAGGCGGTGTTGTAGCGCTCCTGCAGGTCCATGAAGAGGTTGAGCACCTGGGCCTGGATGGACACGTCCAGTGCCGAGGTCGGCTCGTCCGCCACCAGCACCTTGGGGTTGAGCATCATGGCGCGGGCCAGGGCGATGCGCTGGCGCTGGCCGCCGGAGAACATGTGCGGGTAGCGCTGGTAGTGCTCGGGGCGCAGGCCCACCTGCTGCATCATCGCCTGCACCTGCTCGCGGCGCTCGGCACGGGACAGCGGGGTGTTGATCAGCAGCGGCTCGGCCAACTGGTCGCCGACCTTCTGCCGCGGGTTGAGCGAAGCGTAGGGGTTCTGGAAGACCATCTGCACGTCGCGGCGCAGTTGCTTGCGGTCTTCCTTGCTGGCGCCTGTCACTTCGCGGCCGGCGATCCGCAGGGAGCCGGAGGAGGGCTCCTCGATCAGGGTCAGGGCGCGGGCCAGGGTGGACTTGCCGCAACCGGATTCGCCAACCACGGCCAGGGTCTTGCCGGCTTCCAGCTCGAACGACACGCCGTTCAGGGCGCGCACCAGGGCGTGGGGCTTGAACAGGCCACGGGAGATCTCGTAGTGGCGGGTCAGTTCGCGGGCGGTCAATACGGCACTCATCGCGCCACCTCGATCAGGTTCAGGGGGTAGAAGCAGCGCACCGCGCCGTGTGCATGCGGGTCCAGGGTCGGACGGTGAGCCACGCAGTTGGGCTGGCCGTAGGGGCAGCGCGGCGACAACAGGCAGCCGTGGGGCCGGTCGTAGCGGCCGGGGACTATGCCGGGCAGGGTGGCCAGGCGGCGGGCGCCCAGGCTGTGCTCGGGAATGGCCTTGAGCAGGGCTTCGGTATAGGGGTGGGTGGGTGCGTCGAACAGGCGCGGCACTTCGCCGACTTCCACCGCCTGTCCCGCGTACATCACGCAGACGCGGTCGGCGGTCTCGGCGACCACCGCCAGGTCATGGGTGATCAGCACCAGGGCCATGCCCTGGTCGCGCTGGAGGTCGAGCAGCAGGTCCATGATCTGCGCCTGGATGGTCACGTCCAGGGCGGTGGTGGGCTCGTCGGCGATCAGCAGCTTGGGCTCGGCGGCGATGGCCATGGCGATGGCGACGCGCTGGCTCATGCCCCCGGAGAGCTGGTGCGGGTAGGCGTCGAGGCGGCTGGCGGCACCGGGGATTTCCACTCGTTCCAGCAGCTGCAGGGCGCGCTGGCGGGCGGCCTTGCCCTTGAGGCCCATGTGCTGGTGCAGCACTTCCTCGATCTGGAAGCCCACGGTGTAGCTGGGGTTGAGCGCGGTCATCGGGTCCTGGAAGACCATGGCCATGTCCTTGCCGACTATGTGGCGACGCTGCTTGCCCTTGAGCCTGAGCATGTCGTGGCCGTCGAAGCGCAGGCTGTCGGCGCTGACGATGCCGGGAGCGTCGATCAGGCCCATCAGGGCCATCATGGTCACCGATTTGCCGGAGCCGGATTCGCCGACTATGGCCAGCACCTCGCCCTTGTCCACCGAAAGGTCGAGTCCGTCGACCACGGGTACCGCGTTGGCGTCGCCGAAGCGCACGGACAGGTTCTTGATTTCAAGGAGGCTCATACGGCGGTCTCCTGGCGGTCGCAAGCGTGGCCGTAGGATGGGTGGAGCAGAGCGATACCCATCGAGGAGGTCGGCCGGAAATGATGGGTATCGCTTCGCTCCACCCATCCTACAAAGGTCATTCGGTTCATGGCGGGCTCCTCAGACTGCATTCTTGAGTTTCGGGTCCAGCGCATCGCGCAGGCCGTCGCCCATCAGGTTGATCGCCAGCACGCTGAGCAGGATGGTCAGGCCGGGCAGCGAGACCACCCACCAGGCGCGTTCGATGTAGTCGCGCGCGGAGGCCAGCATGGTGCCCCACTCGGGAGTGGGCGGCTGCACGCCGAGGCCGAGGAAGCCCAGGGCGGCGGCGTCGAGGATGGCCGAGGAGAAGCTCAGGGTGGCCTGCACGATCAGCGGCGCCATGCAGTTGGGCAGCACGGTGACGAACATCAGGCGCCACAGGCCGGCGCCGGCCAGGCGCGAGGCGGTGACATAGTCGCGGTTCTGTTCGACCATCACCGCGGCGCGGGTCAGGCGCACGTAGGAGGGCAGGGATACGATGGCGATGGCGATCACGGTGTTGATCAGGCCCGGGCCGAGGATAGCGACGATGGCCACCGCCAGCAGCAGCGAGGGCAGGGCCAGCATGATGTCCATCAGGCGCATGATCGACGGGCCGAGCAGGCGCGGGAAGAAGCCCGCCACCAGGCCGAGGAGGATGCCCGGGATCAGCGACATCACCACCGAGGACAGGCCGATCAGCAGCGACAGCCGAGCGCCGTGGATCAGGCGCGAGAGCAAGTCGCGGCCCAACTCGTCGGTGCCGAGCAGGAACTGCGCCTGGCCGCCTTCCAGCCAGGCCGGCGGAGCCAGCAGGAAATCACGGAACTGCTCGCTGGGATCATGGGGCGCGATCCAGGGGGCGAACAGCGCGCAGATCACGATCAGGATCATGAAGGCAAGGCCGCCGACGGCGCCCTTGTTGTGGGAGAAGGCCTTCCAGAACTCCTTGAGCGGAGACGGATAGAGGATGCTCGGGTCGACCTGGGGTTGCATGGCGTTCAAGGTCAGGTCTCCTCAGCGTTGATGGCGGATGCGCGGGTTGACCAGGCCGTAGAGGATGTCCACGACGAAGTTGACCAGGATGACCAGGCAGGCGATCAGCAGGATGCCGTTCTGCACCACCGGGTAGTCACGGGCGCCGATGGCCTCGATTAGCCATTTGCCGATGCCGGGCCAGGAGAAGATGGTTTCGGTCAGGACGGCGCCGGCGAGCAGGGTACCCACCTGCAGGCCGAACACCGTGAGCACCGGGATCAGCGCATTGCGCAGGCCGTGGACGAAGACCACGCGGGCCGGCGACAGGCCCTTGGCGCGGGCGGTGCGGACATAGTCCTCGCGCAGCACTTCGAGCATCGCCGAGCGGGTCATGCGGGCGATCACCGCCAGCGGGATGGTGCCCAGGACGATCGCCGGCAGGATCAGGTGGCGCAAGGCGTCGACGAAGGCGCCTTCCTCCTCGCTGAGCAGGGTATCGATGAGCATGAAGCCGGTTTTCGGCTCGATGTCGTAGAGCAGGTCGATGCGACCGGAAACCGGGGTCCAGCCCAGGCCCACGGAGAAGAACATGATCAGCAGCAGGCCCCACCAGAAGATCGGCATGGAGTAGCCCGCGAGCGAGATGCCCATCACCCCGTGGTCGAACAGCGAGCCGCGCTTGAGCGCGGCGATCACCCCCGCCAGCACGCCCAGGGTGCCGGCGAAGATCAGCGCGGCGATGGCCAGCTCCAGGGTGGCGGGGAACAGGGTGAGGAACTCGCTCCAGACGCCCTCGCGAGTACGCAGGGATTCGCCCAGGTCGCCCTGCGCCAGCTTGCCGATGTAGTCCAGGTACTGTTCCGGCAGCGGTTTGTTGAGGCCGAGGCGTTCCATGGCCTGGGCGTGCATTTCCGGGTCGACCCGGCGTTCACCCATCATCACTTCCACCGGGTCGCCGGGAATCAGGCGGATCAGGGCGAACGTGAGCAGGGTGACGCCGAAGAAGGTGGGGATCAGTAGCCCCAGTCGGCGTGCAATGAAACTCAGCATCTTGGCGAATCACTCCTCATCTTTTATTCGTGCCGGCCAACAAAGGTGGCCGTTCCCAGCAGTTTAGGCCGCGTGGGTAAAGGCGCCGGCCCGAGGGTGTCGGGTACGGCGCCTGGCGTTCGTTGTGGCAGGTGAGAAAGCCTCGTCCGGTCTGTGCCGGTTGGAGGAATGCATCGAGGCCGGTTGCCCGGCCCCCTCTGCTCAGCGCCCGTTGGAGACGCCGTAGAAGCTGTTGCGGCCGAACGGGCTGATCAGGAAGTCCTTCACGCTGGCGCGCATCGGCTGATAGACCGTGGAGTGGGCGATCGGGGTGATCGGCACCTGCTGCTGGAGCACGTGTTGGGCCTCTTTG
Organism: Pseudomonas sp. BN417; assembly: GCF_029871205.1. Classification (GTDB taxonomy): domain Bacteria; phylum Pseudomonadota; class Gammaproteobacteria; order Pseudomonadales; family Pseudomonadaceae; genus Metapseudomonas. The sequence goes on from NZ_SSOJ01000123.1 coordinate 55,809, forward strand.
TAGAGCTCGGTGCGCTTGGCCTGGTCCGGGGTGGCCTTGGCCGCCTTGATCAGTTTGTCGTAGCTGGCGTCGCACCACTTGGAGAAGTTGTTGCCGTTGACCGAGTCGCAGCCGTAGAGGGTACCCAGCCAGTTGTCCGGGTCGCCGTTGTCGCCGGTCCAGCCGATCAGCATGGCGTCGTGTTCTCCGGCGTGGGCGCGCTTGATGTACTCGCCCCATTCGTAGCTGACGATCTTCGCCTTGATGCCGACCTTGGCCCAGTCGGCCTGGAGCATCTCGGCCATCAGCTTGGCATTGGGGTTGTAGGGGCGTTGCACGGGCATGGCCCAGAGGGTGATCTCGGTGCCTTCCTTGACGCCGGCGGCCTTGAGCAGTGCCTTGGCCTTTTCCGGGTCGAACGCGCGGTCCTTGATGGTCTCGTCATAGGACCACTGGGTCGGAGGCATGCCGTTCACGGCCAGTTGGCCGGCGCCCTGGTAGACGGCGCCGATGATGGCTTGCTTGTTCACCGCCATGTCCAGCGCCTGGCGCACCTCGAGCTTGTCGAAGGGCGCGCGGGTGACGTTGTAGGCGATGTAGCCGAGGTTGAAGCCAGGCTCGCTGGGGACCTGCAGGTTCGGGTCCTTCTTCAGGGCCTCGATATCCGCCGGACGCGGATTGAGGGTGACCTGGCATTCGCCGGCCTTGAGCTTCTGGGTACGCACGGAGGCGTCGGTGTTGATGGCGAAGATCAGGTTGTCGATCTTCACGTCCTCGGGCTTCCAGTAGTCCTTGTTGCCGGTGAAGCGGATCTGCGCGTCCTTCTGGTAGCGCTTGAGCACGAAGGGGCCGGTGCCGATTGGCTTCTGGTTGATCTCGGCGGCCTTGCCGGCCTTCAGCAACTGGTCGGCGTACTCGGCGGACTGGATGGCCGCGAAGTTCATCGCCAGGTTCTGGATGAAGGCGGCGTCCACTTCGTTAAGGGTGAAGGCCACGGTCAGGTCGTCGACCTTCTCCACCTTGGCGATGTTCTTGTCCAGGCCCATGTCGGTGAAGTAGGGGAACTCGGTGGGGTAGGCCTTACGGAACGGGTGGTTCTTGTCGAGCATGCGCTGGAAGGTGAAGAGCACATCGTCGGCGTTGAGCGTGCGGCTCGGCTTGAAGTACTCGGTGGTATGGAACTTCACGTCCGGGCGCAGGTGGAAGACGTAGCGCTTGCCGTCTTCGCTGATCTCCCAGCTGGTTGCCAGGGCCGGCACGGCGCGGGTGCTGCCGCGCTCGAACTGCACCAGGCGGTTGAAAATGGTTTCGGAGGTCGCGTCGAAATCGGTGCCGGTGGTGTACTGGCCCGGGTCGAAGCCGGCAGGGCTGCCTTCGGAGCAGAAGACCAGGTTGCTGGCGGCGTGGGTGATGCCGGAGCCGAGGATCAGGCCGGCGGCGAGCATAGTCTTGAGCTGGGTTTTCTGACGCATGCGAACCTCGTTGTTGTTGTTCTGAGGGCGGCGTATCAGGTGGTCGAAACTTGCTGTGTCCGTAGCACCTGGCCCTGCGGCGTCGTGGGCCGCAGGCTGCCCGTCAATCGCAAGCCTGGGGCCGGATACCGGCGTTCCCGGGCGGGCGATGGCCGCATGGCGCGAAGGGATGCTCCCGCGCCTGCGGGCCGAGGCCGAACTTAAGTGATGCTGAAATTAAGGTCAACTTAAATTCAGTGGCGCTTACTTATGGGAACCGGGCGGTCAGGGCGTGGGGTGGTCGTCGAACAGGCCCATGGTGGTGACGGTCAGCACCTCGGCCACTTCGTCGCCGGCATTGGCGAGGAAATGCGGCTTGGCGGCATCGAAATGCACCGAATCCCCGGGACCCAGGGGGTAGTTGCGGCCTTCGATGGTGTAGACGATCTGTCCGGAGAGGACATAGGCGAACTCCGCGCCCTCGTGGGAAATCAGCTCGGACCGGTAGCCCACCGGCATGCTCATTTTCACGGCGTTGATCAGGTTGCCGGGGAAGTTGCTGGACAGGCGCTCGTAGGCCAGCGGCTGGCCGCCGATGGTGTAGCGCACGCGCTGGCCCTGGTGGGAATCGGGCTGGTGCTGGGTGGGTTGGTCGAACAGGCTGTTCAGCGGAACTCCCAGGGATTTGGCGATGTTCGCCAGGGACGATATGGACACACCGGTGAGGTTGCGCTCCGCCTGGGACAGGAAGCTGGCCGTCAGGCCCGATTCGGCGGCGACTTGGCTCAGGGTCTTGTTGGCGGCGCGGCGGTAGCGGCGCAGACGTTCCCCGATGCGATCTACGGTCATTGGCGTGGCTCTTGTTCTGAAGGGCGCCAGTATAACGAGCGGCGCTTCAGAGAAAAGGCTTGTCGCATTGTTGAAAGTTAAGTGGGGCTGAAAATTTGTTGTGAAGGCTATTTAAGTGGTGCTTAAATTCGGCCGATCGCAACTTCACTCGGGAGAACAAGATGACAGTGGGCGTGGGTGGGAAGACTCCGGAGCAGGCCCTCGCCGGCCTGGCCAGCATGACCGCGGGCGCCGAGCCCATTGGGCTGGGCGAATACCAGGCGCGGATCGCCAAGGCCCAGGGCCTGATGCGTGAGCAGGGCCTGGCAGCCATCTACCTCAATGCCGGGAGCAACCTGCGCTACTTCACCGGCGTGAAGTGGAGCCCCAGCGAGCGCATGGTCGGCGCCGTGCTGCCCGCCAATGGTCCGCTGGCCTACATCGCCCCGGCGTTCGAGGAAGGCACCATCCGCGACTTCCGCGAAGTGGAAGGGGGCCTTCACACCTGGCAGGAGCACGAGAGCCCCTACCGCCTGCTGCTGGACGTGCTGCAGGGCATGGGCGTCGCGCCTGGTGCGGTGGTGGGGCTGTGCCCGTCCCTGGCCTTCTTCATGTTCGACGGCATCCGCCGCCTGGGATCGGGCTGTGAATTCGTCGATGCGGCCCGCGTGATCGATCCCTGCCGCTTCCACAAGTCGACCGCCGAACTGGCGCTGATGCAGCAGGCCAAGGACATGACCCTGGAGGTGCACAAGGCGGCCGCCAGCATCCTGCGCGAAGGCATCAGCACCCTCGAGGTCGCCGAGTTCATCCACCAGGCGCACCGCAAGGTGGGCGCGCCGGGCTCGACCTTCTGCATCGTGCTGTTCGGCGAGGCCAGCGCCTTCCCCCATGGGGTGAAGCATGCGCAGGTGCTGAAGGACGGCGACATGGTGCTGATCGATACCGGCTGCCAGCTCCACGGCTACCAGTCGGATATCACCCGCAGCTATGTGTTCGGCACCCCGAGCGAACGCCAGCGCACCCTCTGGAATGCCGAGAAGGCAGCACAGCAGGCGGCCTTCGAGGCGGCCCGGCTGGGTGAGCCCTGCCAGGTAGTGGACGCCGCGGCCCGCCGCAGCCTTGAAGCCGCCGGCCTGGGCCCGGACTATCAGCTGCCCGGCCTGCCCCACCGCACCGGCCATGGTATCGGCCTGGATATCCACGAAGGGCCTTACCTGGTGCGCGGCGACAAGACGCCGCTGGCCGAGGGCATGTGCTTCTCCAACGAGCCGATGATCTGCGTGCCTGGCGAGTTCGGGATTCGCCTGGAAGACCATTTCTACATGACGGCACAAGGCCCGCGCTGGTTTACCCAGCCGAGCCACTCCATCGACGATCCGTTTGGGTTGGTCTGAGAGGCGGACCTTCGGCCCGCTTGGCGAATGAATTCGCCCCTACAGGGGTAAGCCGGATTTCGCCCTCGCGCGGACAGCCCCCTCTCCCGCTTGCGGGAGAGGGTTGGGGAGAGGGCAGCCGAGTCCTGCTGGATGCCGACCGGCAGACCTGCGGTCTGCTTAGCGAATGAATTCGCCCCCACAGGCGTCAAGCCAACCTATTTCGCCAGCTTCACCCTTGAGAAATTATTCGACCCCAGCGGATTCAGCTTGAACCCCTCCACCCCCTTGCGCAGGGCGGCGAACTGCTTGGGATGGGCCAGGGGAATCCAGGGCGCCTGCTCGTGGAAGATCGCCAGGGCCCGGCAGTAGAGCTCGGCGCGGCGGGCCGGGTCGGTAATGGCGCGGGCTTGGCGAATCAGGTCGTCGAACGCCTGGTCGCACCAGCCGGCCTGGTTCTCCCCTGATTTGGCTGCGGCGCAGGACAGGTTGGGGGTAAGGAAGTTGTCCGGGTCGCCGTTGTCGCCGGCCCAGCCCATGAACACCAGGTCGTGTTCGCCATTCTTCGCGCGCTTGATCAACTCGCCCCATTCATAGACGCGGATCTCCGCCTTGATGCCGATGGCGGCCAGGTCGGCCTGGAGCATCTGTGCGCCAATGCCGGGGTTGGGGTTGGTCGGACCGCCGCCGGGGCGGGTCCAGATGGACAGCTTGAATCCCTCCTTGTGGCCAGCCTCGGCCAGCAGCTGGCGGGCCTTTTCCGGATCATGGGGCCAGGGTGCCAGCTTGTCGTTGAAGCCGAGCAAGGTGGCCGGGTAGGGCGCCACGGCGATGCTGGCGTTGCCTTCGCCATACTGCGCACGCAGGTAGGCGCGGCTGTCGAAGGCGAGGTTGATGGCCTGGCGCACCCGCACGTCGTCCAGGGGCGGGTGGCGGGTGTTGATGCCGACGTAGGCGACGAGCAGGGAATCCAGTTCGAGGACGTTCAGCGCCGGGTCCTGGCGCAGGGCGGCGATGTCGGTGGGGCGCGGGTACACCGCCACCTGGCAGGCGCCGGCCTTGAGCTGCTGCACGCGCACATTGGGATCGGGGGTGATGGCGAACAGCAGCTTGTCGATTGCCGGTTTGCCTTGCCAGTAGTCCGGGTTGGCGCGGAAGCGGATCTGCGCGTCCTTGCGGTAGCGCTCGAAGACGAAGGGGCCGGTGCCCACCGGCTCGCGGTTGAGCAGTTCCGGCTTGCCGGCCTTGAGCAACTGCTCGGCGTACTCGGCGGAATAGATGGAGGCGAACCCCATGGCGAGATCCGCGAGGAAGGGCGCCTCGGGATGCTTCAGGGTGAAGCGCAGGCGGTGCTCGTCGAGCTTCTCGATGCGCTCGATCAATTGCCCCAGGGCCATGGATTCGGCATAGGGGAAGCCGCGCGGTGAGAGCTTGTGCCAGGGGTGGCTCGGGTCGAGCTGACGCTGGAAGCTCCAGAGCACGTCGTCGGCGTTGAACGCGCGGCTGGGCGTGAACCAGGGCGTGGTGTGGAACTTCACGTCCTTGCGCAGTTGCAGTTCGTAGACCAGGCCGTCGTCGCTGATGCGCCAGCTTTCCGCCAGGCCCGGTTGCAGGCGGGTGCTGCCGGGGGCGAACTGTATCAGGCGGTCGAAGACGGTTTCGGAGGAGGCATCGGCCGTGGTGGCGGCCGTGTACTGGACGATATCGAAGCCTTCGGGGCTGGCTTCGGTGCAGACCACCAGGGACTGGCTGGCTGCGGCATGGAGGGGAAGGCAGAGGGCGAGGGACAGCAGGCAACGACGCATCGGGCTTCCTTCATGAAAAAGAAAACGGGGCCCGAAGGCCCCGTTTGCCGGCTTACTTGCCGACGCTCACGCCGTAGAAGGAGTTGAGGCCGAACGGGCTGATCTTGAAGTCCTGCACGTTCTTGCGCATCGGTTGGTACACGGTGGAGTGGGCGATCGGGGTGGTCGGCACATTGTCCTTGAGAATGTGCTGCGCCTGCTTGTACAGCTCGGTGCGTTTGGCCTGATCGGTAGTGCGTTTGGCCTCTTTGATCAGTTTGTCGTAGCCGGCGTCGCACCACTTGGAGAAGTTGTTGCCGTCTACCGCGTCGCAGCCGTAGAGGGTGCCCAGCCAGTTGTCCGGGTCACCGTTGTCGCCGCTCCAGCCAATCAGCATGGTGTCGTGTTCGCCGGCCTTGGCGCGCTTGAGGTATTCGCCCCATTCGTAGGTGACGATCTTCGCCTTGATACCCACCTTGGCCCAGTCGGACTGCAGCATCTCCGCCATCAGCTTCGCGTTGGGGTTGTAGGGGCGCTGCACCGGCATGGCCCAGAGGGTGATCTCGGTGCCTTCCTTGACGCCTGCGGCCTTCAGCAGTTCCTTGGCCTTTTCCGGGTTGTAGCCGGCATCCTTGATGGTCTCGTCATAGGACCACTGGGTCGGCGGCATGCCGTTCACGGCCAGTTGGCCGGCGCTCTGGTAGACCGCGTCGATGATGGCTTTCTTGTTCACCGCCATGTCCAGTGCCTGACGCACTTCCAGCTTGTCCAGCGGCTTGTGCAGGACGTTGTAGGCGATATATCCATCGTTGAAGCCCGGCTGCGATGGCATTTTCAGGTTCGGGTCCTTTGCCAGCGATTCCAGATCGGCCGGGCGCGGGAAGAGGGTGATCTGGCATTCATTGGCCTTGAGCTTCTGCATGCGCACCGAAGCATCGGTGCTGATGGAGAAGATCAGGTTGTCGATCTTCACGTCACCCGGAACCCAGTAGTCCTTGTTGCCGGTGAAACGAATCTGCGCGTCCTTCTGGTAACGCTTGAACACGAAGGGGCCGGTGCCGATCGGCTTCTGGTTGATGTCCGCGGCCTTGCCTTGTTTCAACAGTTGGTCGGCATATTCGGCGGACTGGATCGATGCGAAGCTCATCGCCAGGTTCTGGATGAAGGCGGCGTCGACGCTGGCGAGGGTGAACTTGACGGTCTGGTCATCGACCTTCTCCACCTTGGAGATGTTCGCGTCCATGCCCATGTCGGTGAAGTAGGGGAATTCGGTCGGGTAGGCCTTACGGAACGGGTGATCCTTGTCGAGCATGCGCTGGAAGGTGAAGAGCACGTCGTCGGCGTTGAAATCTCGGGTCGGCTTGAAGTACTCGGTGGTGTGGAACTTCACGCCCTTGCGCAGGTGGAAGGTGTAGGTCAGGCCATCTGCGGATACGTCCCACTTCTCGGCCAGGCCCGGGATCACGGCGGTGCCGCCGCGTTCGAACTGGGTCAGGCGGTTGAAGATGGTTTCCGCGGAAGCGTCGAAATCGGTGCCGGTGGTGTATTGGCCCGGGTCGAAGCCGGCGGGGCTGCCTTCGGAGCAGAAGACCAGGTTGCTTGCAGCGCTGGCGAAAGGTGCGCTGGTGATCAGCCCAGCAGCGACAAGAGCCTGGATGACGGCGTTTTTACGCATGTTGACCTCATGTTTTGTTCTGTTTGTCATCGTGAGGGGCCCCTTGTGGGGACCTTGCGTGAAGCTATGCAGGGCATATGCCCGACGCAATAGCTGGACGGGAAAGAGTGTAGTCGGTGGAATAAAGCTGTAAGGGCTTGTCGCAATTCTGCAAATTCAGGCCGTAGAACGGGGAGGGGCGCCGCGCCGAACGGGCGGCGCCCAGTGCCGCATCAAGGCATCTGCACTTCGATGGTGCCATCGGCGCTGACGTTGACGCGGCTGGTGCCGGCCTCGATCTCCGGGGCGGCGGCGCTGTCGGCATAACCCTTGGCGGCCATGGCGCGCATCATGATCGGCTGCGGCGGCTGGAAGCCGCCGCTGTTCAGGCTCAGATTGACCAGCTTGTAGGCCTTGCCGCCGAGGGCGGCGGTAGCCAGCTGGGCGCGGGCCTTGAAGGCGTCCACGGCCTGCTTGATCAACTCATCCTCATGGGTCTTGCGAGTCTTCTCGGCGATGCTGAAGTTCATCCCGGCCATCTTCAGGTCGCCCAGCAGGTCGGCGCTGAGCTGGGACAGGGTGGCGAAATCGGCGCTTTCCAGGCGCAGTTCCGCGCGTTCGCGCCAGGCGGTGATCTTCTGGCCCTTCTCGTCGTACACCGGATAGCTGTTGCGGCTGCCCAGGCTGACGGTGACGCCCTTGGACTTGCGCGCCTTCTCGACCGCGGCGTTTAGGGTGCGGGTGATCTGGTCGGCCAGCTTGGCCGGGTCGGTGTTCTGCGACTCGCTGTAGAGGGTCACGTGCATCAGGTCGTGGGCAACTTCCTGGCTGACTTCGGCGCGCACCGCCACCTGGTTGTAGTGGACTTCGTCGCCGGCCTGGGCCGAGAGGCTGCCGAGGCTGGCGGCGCAGAGGGCGAGGGCGGCGGCGAGGCGGGTGAACTTGGGCATGACGACTCCTTGTGGGACTGGGTTCGCGCGGGTTGCGCGATGATTCTCCGTATTGGACGAGGGTAACCGGCCATTCGGGTTAACCGGCGCAGTTGACCGGAAATCGGGACGAATGTTCCAGAGTGACAGGCCGGAGAACCTTGTGGGGGGGCGAATTTATTCGCTATGCAGGCCGCAGGTCTGCCCGGGTGTCAGGCAGGGGGCCGCTGCGCGTCCCATTGCGAATGAATTCGCCCCCACAGGATCGGTTGCATTCGCCGGCCAATTCCGCTGCGGCGAGTTGCCGCACGCAGGCGGGGCGGGGTGAGCCTTGGTTATACTCCGGCCAACTTTGGGAGTGCCCATGCTCGAACCCGTACAGCTATTGTCCGCCAGCCGCCAGAACCTCCTGCGGCTGACCCTGATCCGCATCCTCGTCCTCGCCGCCCAAGCCGGCTCGGTCGGTCTCGCCTACAAGTCCCAACTGCTGCAGCTGCCCTGGCTGGCCCTGAGCCTGACCCTCGGCGTGTCGCTGGTCCTCTGTGTGGGCACGGCGCTGCGCCTGCGCGGGCCTTGGCCGGTGACCGAGCTGGAGTACTCGGTGCAACTGGGCTTCGACCTGATCATCCACAGCGTGCTGCTGTATTTCTCCGGGGGCTCCACCAACCCCTTCGTCTCCTATTACCTGGTGCCGCTGACCATCGCCGCGGCGACCCTCCCCTGGCTCTACACCGTTACCCTGGCCGGCCTGGCGCTGGCGGCCTACACCCTGCTGCTGGTGCTTTTCCACCCGCTGGAGATGCCCGCCGGGCAGCGCGAGTCCCTGCTGGTCTACGGCATGTGGCTGAGCTTCGCCCTGGCGGCAGCGCTGATCACCTTCTTCGTGGCGCGGATGGCCGAGGAGCTGCGTCGGCAAGACCAACTGCAAGCGGTGCGCCGCGAGGAAAGCATGCGTGACCAGCAGCTGCTGGCCGTGGCTACCCAGGCCGCCGGCGCCGCTCACGAGCTGGGCACGCCCCTGGCGACCATGAGCGTCCTGCTGAAAGAGCTGCGCCAGGAGTATGGCGACAAGCCGACGCTGCAGGATGACCTGGCCTTGCTGCAGGAACAGGTGATGCTCTGCAAGGACACCCTGCAGCACCTGGTGCGCGCTGCCGAAGCGGACCGCCGCCAGGCGGTGGTGGAACAGACAGTGATGGAATGGCTGGAGGTTGCTCTCAACCGCTGGCACCTGATGCGCCCCGAAGCCACCTACCGCTACCAATGCCTGGGCCTTGGTACGGCCCCCCGGCTGAAACCCCCGGCGGACCTGACCCAGGCCCTGCTGAACCTGCTCAACAATGCCGCCGATGCCTGCCCGGAAAAGCTCGACATCCGCCTCAGCTGGGACCACCAGTGGATCGTCCTGAGCATCCGCGACCATGGCGCTGGCGTGCCCCTGGCCATCGCCGAGCAGTTGGGCCGGCCCTTCTTCACCACCAAGGGCAAGGGCTTCGGCCTCGGCCTGTTCCTGAGCCAGGCCAGCGTCACGCGTGCCGGCGGTACGGTTAAACTCTATAACCATGAAGAAGGCGGCACCCTGACCGAGCTGCGCCTGCCGCGCGCCTACGGCGTCGCCTGAGTGCCTTGACGACGAGGAAACGAAATGACTGACGAACCCCTGATCGAAGGCGAAGAACAGCCCCACCTGCTGCTGGTGGACGACGATGCCACCTTCACCCGCGTCATGGCGCGGGCCATGGGCCGTCGCGGATTGCGGGTGTCGGTCGCCGGCTCCGCTGAGGAAGGCCTGCTGATGGCCAAGGAAGACCTGCCCGACTACGCCGTGCTCGACCTCAAGATGGACGGCGACTCGGGTCTGGTGCTGCTGCCCAAGTTGCTGGAGCTGGACCCGGAGATGCGCGTGGTGATCCTCACCGGCTATTCGAGCATCGCCACGGCGGTGGAAGCCATCAAGCGCGGCGCCGCCAACTACCTGTGCAAGCCGGCCGACGCCGACGACGTACTCACTGCGCTGCTCTCCGAGCACGCCGACCTGGACAGCCTGGTGCCGGAAAACCCCATGTCGGTGGACCGCCTGCAGTGGGAACACATCCAGCGAGTGCTGGCCGAGCACGACGGCAATATCTCCGCCACCGCCCGCGCCCTGGGCATGCACCGGCGGACCTTGCAGCGCAAGCTGCAGAAGCGGCCGGTGCGCCGCTGAGCGGGCCTGTCTTTGTGGGGTGAACTTGTGGGGGCGAATTCATTCGCGAAGGGACACGCAGTGTCCCCCTTCACATCGGTAGGGCAGGCCTGCGGCCTGCTCAGCGAATGAATTCGCCCCCACAAGGTAATTTCCCTCCTAACCCTTGGTATCCTTAGCCGCCTAACTATCTTCCGTGCCAAGGTTCGCCAATGCTCGCCGTCGTCCAGCAGACCCTCAGCATCACCGCCCCGGTGTTCTCCATGCTGTTCCTGGGGGTGGGGCTCAAGCGCCTCGGCTGGATCGACGCGGCTTTCATCAATACGGCGTCTTCCCTGGTGTTCAAGGGCACCATGCCGACCCTGCTGTTCCTCGGCATCGTCCAGGCGGACCTGCGCACCGCGTTGCAGCCGGCGCTGATCGGCTACTTCGTCGCGGCGACCCTGGTGTGCTTCCTGATCGGTTGGGGCTGGGCGATCCTGCGCTGCCCGCCGGCCGATCGCGGCATCTATGCCCAGGGCGCGTTCCGCGGCAACAACGGCATCATCGGACTGGCCCTGGCCACCAGCATGTACGGCGACTACGGCCTGTCAGTGGGCGGCATACTCGGTGGGGTGGTGATTCTCAGCTACAACACGCTCTCGGCCATCGTCCTGGCCATCTACAGCCCGGACGCCAAGAGCGATCCGCTGAGCCTGGCCCGGAGCATCATCAGCAACCCGCTGATCATCGGCGTGCTGGCGGCCATCCCGGTGGCCTACTGGCAGATTCCGCTGCCGGCCTGGCTGATCACCTCGGGCGAGTACTTCGCCCAGATGACCCTGCCGCTGGCTCTGATCTGCATCGGCGGGACCCTGTCCCTGGCCTCCTTGCGTTCCAGCGGCAGGATCGCCATCAGCGCCAGCCTGATGAAGATGGTCTGGCTGCCGATCCTGGCCACTTTCGGCGCCTGGCTCTGCGGCTTCCGCAACGCCGAGCTGGCGATCCTCTTCCTCTATTTCGGCAGCCCGACCGCCGCGGCGAGCTTCGTGATGGCCCGCGCGGTGAACGGCAACCACGAGCTGGCGGCGGCGATCATCGTGATAACCACCCTGGCGGCCGTCGTGACGACCAACGTGGGACTGTTCTTCCTGCAGTGGGCGGGGCTGCTCTGACACCGCATCCGGGCTACCTGTGCTGTCGTAGGGTGGACATCGCTTTTCATGTCCACCATCGGGGCCCGGGTCGGGCACCCTACGGGCCACGGCTCAGTGAAACCAGTTCAGGCCTTCTGGTAGTCGTCGATGACTTCCTGGGCGGCGCGGAAAGCGTCTATGGCGGCGGGAACCCCGGCATAGACGGCGCAATGCAGCAGGGCTTCGCGGATTTCTTCGACCGTGCAGCCATTGTTCAGCGCGCCGCGCACATGGCCTTTCAGCTCCTGCGGGCACTTGAGGGCGGTCAGCGCGGCCAGGGTGATCAGGCTGCGGGTCTTGCGCGGCAGGCCTTCGCGGTTCCAGACGCCACCCCAGGCATGTTCGTTGACGAAGTCCTGCAGCGGCTGGGTGAACTCGGTGGCGTTGCCCATGGCGCGGTCCACGAAGGCGTCGCCCATGACTTCCCGGCGTACCTGCAGGCCGGGTTTGCGTTCTTCGCTCATGGTGATGCTCCTGTCAGTCGAGACTTTCCACCCGCACCGGCACCACGCCGCTGCGGAGCATGCCGAGGGCCTCGGCGGCCTTGCGCGAGACGTCGATGATGCGCCCGCGTCCGTAGGGGCCCCGGTCGTTGATGCGCACCACCACCGTGCGCTCGTTCCTGAGATTAGTGACGCGCACCCGGGTGCCGAAGGGCAGGGTGCGGTGGGCGGCGGTCAGTGAGTTCTGGTTGAAACGCTCACCGCTGGCGGTGCGTTTGCCGTGGTGCCGGGCGCCGTAATAGGAGGCCTTGCCTTCGGCGCGATAGTCGCCCGATGGCGTCTCACGATCACGCTCGAAGGGGGTATAGGAGCAGCCGACCAGCAGGCTGGTGAAGGCGAGGAGGCAAAGCAGGCGCTGCATGGCATTACCTGTGTAGGGGCGAATTCGTTCGCCAAGCAGGCCGAAAGGCTGTCCGCCTGATGCCTGCGGGGAACGCGGTGCGTTCCTTGGCGAATGAATTCGCCCCCACAAGGCGCCAGGCGGAATCTGCCGGGCAGTATTACTCTTCGAGCTTTTTCTTCAGCAGTTCGTTCACCTGGCCGGGGTTGGCCTTGCCCTTGGATGCCTTCATCGCCTGGCCGACGAAGAAGCCGAACATCTTGCCGCGCTTGGCCTCGTCGCTGGCGCGGTACTGTTCGACCTGGGCGGCGTTGGCGGCCAGCACTTCGTCGAGCATCGTCTCGATGGCGCCGGTGTCGGTAACCTGCTTGAGGCCCTTCTTCTCGATGATCTCGTCGGCCGAACCTTCACCGGCGGCCATGGCCTCGAAGACCATCTTGGCGATCTTGCCGGAGATGGTGTTGTCCTTGATGCGCAGGATCATGCCGCCCAGCTGCTCGGCGGAAACCGGCGACTGCTCGATCTCCAGGCCTTCCTTGTTGAGCAGGCTGGAGAGCTCGACCATCACCCAGTTGGCGGCCAGCTTGGCGTCGCCGCAGACCTGGTTCACGGCTTCGAAGTAGTCGGCCATCTCGCGGCTGGCGGAGAGCACGCTGGCGTCGTAGGCAGAGAGGCCGAACTCGCTCTGGAAACGCTCGCGCTTCTGGGTCGGCAGCTCCGGCAGGCTGGCGCGGACTTCGTCGAGGAAGCTGTGCTCGATCACCACCGGCAGCAGGTCGGGGCAGGGGAAGTAACGGTAGTCGTTGGCTTCTTCCTTGCTCCGCATGGAGCGGGTCTCGTCCTTGTTCGGGTCGTACAGGCGGGTTTCCTGCACCACCTTGCCGCCATCCTCGATCAGTTCGATCTGCCGCTGCACTTCGTGGTTGATGGCCTTCTCGATGAAGCGGAAGGAGTTGACGTTCTTGATCTCGGCGCGGGTGCCGAAGGCTTCCTGGCCTTTCGGGCGCACGGAGACGTTGCAATCGCAACGCAGCGAGCCTTCGGCCATGTTGCCGTCGCAGATGCCGAGGTAGCGCACCAGGGCGTGGATCGCCTTGACGTAGGCCACCGCTTCCTTGGCGCTGCGGATGTCCGGCTCGGAAACGATTTCCAGCAGCGGGGTGCCGGCGCGGTTCAGGTCGATGCCGCTCATGCCGTGGAAGTCTTCGTGCAGGCTCTTGCCAGCGTCCTCTTCCAGGTGCGCGCGGGTGATGCCGATGCGCTTGACCGTGCCGTCTTCCAGGGTGATGTCGAGGAAGCCCTTGCCGACGATGGGATGGTCCATCTGGCTGGTCTGGTAGCCTTTGGGCAGGTCCGGATAGAAGTAGTTCTTGCGGGCGAAGACGTTCTTCCCGGCGATCTGGGCGTCGATGGCCAGGCCGAACTTGCAGGCCATGCGCACTGCTTCCGCGTTCAGCACCGGCAGGGTGCCGGGCATGCCGAGGTCAACCAGGTTGGCCTGGGTGTTGGGCTCGGCGCCGAAGGTGGTGGCGCTGCCGGAGAAGATCTTCGATTGGGTGCTGAGCTGTGCGTGGATTTCCAGCCCGATGACTGTTTCCCATTGCATGTGCGTGTTCCTCAGAATCCAGCCGGAGCTTGTTTGTGCCAGTCGGTCGCCTGCTGGTACTGGTGGGCGACGTTGAGCAGGCGGCCTTCCTGGAAGTATGGGGCCAGCAGCTGGACGCCGACCGGCAGACCGTCGACGAAACCGGCGGGCATGGAAAGGCCCGGCAGACCCGCCAGGTTGGCGGTGATGGTGTAGATGTCTTCCAGGTACTGGGCGACCGGGTCGTTGTTCTTCTCGCCGAGCTTCCAGGCCGGGTTGGGCGTGGTCGGGCCGAGGATCACGTCGACTTCGGCGAAGGCGCTGACGAAGTCGTTCTTGATCAGGCGGCGGATCTTCTGCGCCTTCAGGTAATAGGCGTCGTAATAGCCAGCGGACAGGGCGTAGGTGCCGACCATGATGCGGCGCTTCACCTCATCGCCGAAGCCTTCGGCGCGGGAGCGCTTGTACAGGTCTTCAAGGTTCGAGGGGTTCTCGCAGCGATAGCCGAAGCGCACGCCGTCGAATCGCGACAGGTTGGAGGAGGCTTCCGCCGGGGCGATCACGTAGTAGGCCGGGATGGCGTGCTGCATGTTCGGCAGCGAGACTTCCTTGACGGTGGCGCCGAGCTTCTTCAGCTCCTCGACCACGGCCAGTACGGCATTGGCGATGCGGCTGTCGAGGCCGGCGCCGAAATACTCCTTCGGCAGGCCGATGCGCAGCCCGGCCAGGGGCTGGTTCAGGGCGGCCAGGTAATCATCCACCGGCTGGTCGACGCTGGTGGAGTCCTTCGGGTCGAACCCGGCGATGGCGCCCAGCATCAGGGCGCAGTCCTCGGCGGTGCGGGCCAGCGGGCCGCCCTGGTCGAGGCTGGAGGCGTAGGCGATCATGCCCCAGCGGGAAACCCGGCCGTAGGTGGGCTTGATGCCGGTGAGGTTGGTGAAGGCGGCCGGCTGGCGGATCGAGCCGCCGGTGTCGGTGCCGGTGGCGGCGGGCACCAGGCGCGCGGCCACGGCCGCGGCCGAACCGCCGGAGGAACCGCCGGGCACGCGTTCGAGGTTCCAGGGGTTCTTCACCGCGCCATAGTGGCTGGATTCGTTGGACGAGCCCATGGCGAACTCGTCCATGTTCAGCTTGCCGAGGCTGACGGCGCCAGCGGCCTTGAGGCGCGCAACCACCGTGGCGTCATAGGGCGCCTTGAAGCCGCTGAGGATCTTCGAGGCGCAGCTGGTCAGCACGCCTTCGGTGCAGAACAGGTCCTTGTGCGCGATGGGGGCGCCGAGCAGGGCGCCCTGCTCACCGGCGGCGCGCCGTGCGTCGGCTGCCCGGGACTGTTCGATGGCCGGTTCGTCGGTGATGCTGATAAAGCTGTTCAATTGCGGATCGAGCTGGTGGATGCGCGCCAGCAGGGTGCGGGTCAGCTCTTCGGCAGAGAATTCCTTGGCGGCGAGGCCGCGGGCGATCTCGGCGAGGGTCAGTTGATGCATGGGGAACCCTTTCCTTATTCGATGACTTTGGGCACGAGGTAGAGGCCGTTCTCGACGGCCGGGGCGATGGCCTGGTAGGCGTCGCGGCGGTTTTCCTCGGTGACGCTGTCGGCGCGCAGGCGCTGGGTGGCGTCCAGGGGGTGGGCCATGGGCTCGATGCCGTCGGTGTCCACGGCCTGCATCGCGTCGATCAGGCCGAGGATGTTATTGAGGGTCTCGGTGGTACGCGGGATATCGGCCTCGTTCAGGCCCAGTCGGGCGAGATGGGCGATTTTTTCCACGTCGGAGCGTTCAAGCGCCATCGGGTGTCTCCAACTAGAAGCGGCCTGCGTGGGCAGTCGACCGTGCGGGAATCGAGCGGGGAACGGTGCTGCGAACGGGCGGTCAAAGGCCGCGATGATGGGCCTTGGTGGCCCGGAAAAACAGGCAATTTAACATATCGGCGCCTTGCCCAAAATCCCCGTCATTGTTAGAGTTTGCCGCACTTTTTTACCCACGCGTTGCCTAGGGTCCCTCTCCCATGTTCAAGAAACTGCGTGGCATGTTTTCCAGTGATCTGTCGATCGACCTGGGCACTGCCAATACCCTTATTTACGTGCGCGAGCGCGGTATCGTCCTCAACGAACCCTCCGTGGTCGCCATTCGTAACCATGGCAACCAGAAAAGCGTGGTAGCCGTAGGCACCGATGCCAAGCGCATGCTCGGCCGTACCCCTGGCAACATTTCCGCCATCCGTCCGATGAAGGACGGTGTGATCGCCGACTTCAGCGTCTGCGAGAAGATGCTCCAGTACTTCATCAACAAGGTGCACGAGAACAGCTTCCTGCAGCCGAGCCCGCGCGTCCTGATCTGCGTGCCCTGCAAGTCCACCCAGGTGGAGCGTCGCGCGATTCGTGAATCCGCCCTGGGCGCCGGCGCCCGTGAAGTGTTCCTGATCGAAGAACCCATGGCCGCCGCTATCGGCGCCGGCCTGCCGGTGGAAGAGGCCCGCGGCTCCATGGTCGTGGACATCGGCGGCGGTACCACCGAAATCGCCCTGATCTCGCTGAACGGTGTCGTCTACGCCGAATCCGTCCGTGTCGGCGGCGACCGCTTCGACGAATCCATCGTCACCTACGTGCGCCGCAACTACGGCAGCCTGATCGGCGAATCCACCGCCGAGCGCATCAAGCAGGAAATCGGCAACGCCTTCCCGGGCGGCGAAGTCCGTGAGATCGACGTTCGCGGCCGTAACCTGGCCGAAGGCGTGCCGCGCAGCTTCACCCTGAACTCCAACGAAGTGCTCGAAGCCCTGCAGGAGTCGCTTTCGACCATCGTCCAGGCCGTCAAGAGTGCCCTGGAACAGTCGCCGCCGGAACTGGCGTCCGACATCGCCGAGCGCGGCTTGGTGCTGACCGGTGGTGGCGCGCTGCTGCGCGACCTGGACAAGCTGCTGGCCCAGGAAACCGGCCTGCCGGTGATAGTCGCCGAAGATCCGCTGACCTGCGTCGCCCGTGGCGGTGGCCGTGCACTGGAGATGATGGACCGTCACGCGATGGATCTGCTCTCCACCGAGTAAGGTTGGGGAGCTTCAGTGCCATAGGAGCGGGCCATCAAGCCGCTATTCACCAAGGGACCTTCGCTCGGCGTGCGCATGCTGGTGTTCGCCGTGCTCTCGGCTGCGCTGATGGTGGTCGACGCCCGCTTCGACACCCTCAAGCCCATGCGCAGCCAGATGGGTCTGGTCCTCACGCCTTTCTACTGGCTGGCTGACCTGCCGGTTCGCGCCTGGGACGGCGTCAGCGACCAGTTCACCAGCCGCAGCACCCTGATCGCCGAGAACGAGAAGCTCAAGGCCGAGGCCCTGCTGATGCAGCGCCGCCTGCAGAAGCTGGCGACCCTGACCGAGCAGAACGTGCGCCTGCGCGAGTTGCTCAACTCCTCCGCCCTGGTGGACGAGAAGGTCCTGGTGGGCGAGCTGATCGGCGTCGATCCCAATCCCTTCACCCACCGCATCCTGATCGACAAGGGCGAGAAGGACGGTGTGTTCCTCGGCCAGCCCGTGCTCGACGCCCGCGGCCTGATGGGCCAGGTGGTCGAGGTGATGCCCTACTCCGCCCGTGTGCTGCTCCTGACCGATATCACCCACAGCATCCCGGTGCAGGTGAACCGCAACGGCCTGCGCGCCATCGCCAGCGGTACCGGCAACCCGGAGCGCCTGGAATTGCGCCACGTGGCCGATACCGCCGATATCAAGGAAGGCGACCTCCTGGTCAGCTCCGGGATGGGCCAGCGCTTCCCGGCCGGTTACCCGGTGGCGACGGTCAAGGAAGTCATCCACGACTCCGGCCAGCCCTTCGCCATCGTGCGTGCCGTGCCCACCGCCGCGTTGAACCGCAGCCGCTACATGCTCCTGGTATTCACCGATACCCGCAGCCCCGAAGAAC
>NZ_SSOJ01000124.1 GCF_029871205.1 Pseudomonas sp. BN417
CTGATAGGGTGTCTGCGTCTTGAGCACACCATAGGCAATCTGCAGCAGCTTGCGCATGGCCGCGCCCAGGGCGCTCATCTTGGCTTTCCCGCGTGCCAGCAGACGCTGGTAAAGCGCTTTGACCGTGGGATTGTGCTGTTTGGCCACAATGGCCCCCATGTAGAGCTTGGCCCGCAGCCGAGGCTGCCCCGCTTTGGTCAAGCGTGGTTTGCCTTTTACCGACGTCCCCGAGTCCCAGGGGCGTGGAACCAGGCCCGCATAGGCCGCGCATTGTCGGGCACAGCCAAAGTCGCGGCTGTGCAGAAACGCCAGCAGGTGGCGGGAAAGGACATCCCCGATGCCCTGGATGCTCCGCAGCAGCTCCCGGTTGCGTTTGAGCTGGTCGTGCCGGTCGATGTGGTCGTCGATCTCCTGCTTCAGGCGTTCGGCCTCCTGACGCAGGGCACTGAGCATCGTATCGATGGAGGCCACTACGCTGAGGCTGGCCTGACTGACCTCGGCTTTTTCCCGCCGGTTCAGTTCGCGCTGGAGGTCCTCCTGCAACGCCTCATACCGCACGATCATCGCTTTCAGCTCGCGGATCTCCCGCGCCTCCGGCAACCAGCGTCGGGCCTTTTGGGTCGCGCCAAAACGGGCGAGCACCAGGCTGTCCTGCTTGTCCGTCTTACCGCGAATACCCAGGCTGCGCGCATATTCGCGGACTTGCGCCGGGTTCAGGACGAAGACCTGAACGCCACGGTCGTGCAGGTAATACGCCAAGGATTCGTGGTAGACCCCGGTGGCCTCAAGGAACACCTTCAGTTCCCCGGCGGCAACGCCACTGTGGGTGCAGCACCACTCGATCAAGGCGGCAAAGCCGTCTACTTGATTGGTAAATACCTTGGTCTTGACCTTCAGACTGTCCGGGTCGCGTAACCACAGACAGTCGAGCTTTTGCTTGCTGACATCGATTCCAATAACCGCCATCTCTCGATCCTTGCCTTGTTCATGCAGCCTCACTCCGGTGGAGGGGCTTGGATACCATTCAGGAGTTGGAGAAGAGGGCCGGGAGCACAATCTACGAAACAGAGTCGAGCTCTCAGGATGGGAACGGCTTTCCCGGCCCTGGGCAGTGAGGTAGCTAACCTCATTGCCCTGGAGAGATACAAGGATGGGTAGAGCGGAGCGAAACCCATGCAGTCGGCGCGGTGTCGATGGGTTTCGCAGGCTCGCGGAACGCCGCCCGACCCGTCCTACTTGAGCGTCTGAGCCGCCAGCGGACGCGCAAAAAAAGCCCCCAATAAAGGGGGCGGGAATCAAAGCGCACGAGTAATGAATCAGGCGAAGGCCTGCAACGCCCCCATCTTGCCGCGGCAGTAGATCATTGGGGTCACTTGCTGTTCGGGCACGATCAAGTTCTTCACGGCGCCCACCAGGATGGCGTGGTCGCCGCCTTCGTATTCGCGCCACAGTTCGCACTCGATGATGGCGGTGGCATTGGCCAGTATCGGATTGCCCAGTTCGCTCAGGCTCCACTCGATGCCCTGGGCCTTGTCCTTGCCCTTCTTGGCGAAGGCATAGGCCTCATCGCGCTGGTCGGCGGAGAGCAGGTGGATGGCGAAGCGCTTGCGCTGAATCAGCACCGGATAGGAGTCGGAGCTGTAGTTGGGGCAGAACAGCACCAGGGCCGGGTTCATGGACAGGGAGCTGAAAGCGCTTGCGGTCAGCCCGACGATCTGGCCGTCGTCATCCAGGGTAGTGATGACGGTGACGCCGGAGGGGAAGGAGCCCATGACTTGTTTGTAGGCATTGGTGTCGATCATTTCGGGTACCTATCGGTGTGGACTGGCTGCGACCGGCAGCGCATTTGTGTCCGATGGTATACCGTAATATTGCCATTGCAAGCACTATTTTCCAGTGCTTGAACGCCAGCCGACAAACGTTTGTTTTTTCGTTGAAACCCAGTAATAGCGGGGCTATCAGGTGATCTGATTGAACGATTCAGCTATTGATGTCAGCTGTCGTCATCCATCTGATGCCCGGAAAAAATCCTTGTCTGAGTCTTGGAATACCATAATATGGTGCCTCGCTATCGGGCGGCTGTCGCCTTTCCTCAAGCCCGAATGCGCAGGCCCGCGTGGCTTTCCTTACAAAGACAATAAGCAAGGCAAGACGATGTCCGAGAATACCCAGCAGACGCTGATCGAGAACCATACCGTCGACTATGTGCCGCCCGCCGAACGCCACGGCAGGGCCCGTGACCTGTTCACCCTCTGGTTCAGCACCAATATCGCGCCGCTGCCGATCGTCACCGGGGCCATGGTGGTCCAGGTGTTCCACCTCGACCTGCTCTGGGGCCTGCTGGCCATAGTGCTGGGGCATATGATCGGCGGCGTGTTCATCGCCCTGGCCTCGGCCCAGGGCCCGCAGATGGGCATCCCGCAGATGGTCCAGAGCCGTGGCCAGTTCGGCCGCTACGGCGCGCTGCTGATCGTGTTCTTCGCCGCCATCATCTATGTCGGCTTCTTCATCTCCAACATCGTCCTGGCGGGCGAGTCGATCCACGGCATCGCCCCCGCCGTACCACTGCCGGCAGCGATCATCATCGGCGCCCTCAGCGCCACCGCCATCGGGGTGATCGGCTACCGCTTCATCCACACCCTGAACCGCATCGGCACCTGGGTGATGGGCGGCGCGCTGCTGGCCGGCTTCGCCTGGATCTTCGGCAACGAGCTGCCGGCGGACTTCTTCAGCCGCGGCGCCTTCAACCTGTCGGGTTTCCTGGCCACCATCTGTCTGGGCGTGATCTGGCAGATCAGCTTCTCGCCCTACGTGTCGGACTACTCGCGCTACCTGCCGGCCAGCATCGGCATCGCCAAGCCGTTCTGGGCCACCTATTTCGGCGCCTGCCTGGGCACCATCCTGTCCTTCAGCTTCGGCGCGGTGGCCGTGCTGGCGACCCCGGAGGGCACCGAGGCCATGGCCGCGGTGAAGCAGGCCACCGGCGTGCTCGGCCCGGTCCTGATGCTGCTGTTCCTGCTCAACATCATCAGTCACAACGCCCTCAACCTGTATGGTGCGGTGCTGTCCATCGTCACCTCGATCCAGACCTTCGCCGGCGGCTGGACGCCGAGCATCCGCGTGCGGGTGGCCCTTTCCGCGGTGGTGCTGGCCGGCAGCTGCCTGATGGCGCTGGGCGCCTCGGCCAACTTCATCTCCCACTTCATCGGCCTGATCCTGGCGCTGCTGCTGGTCCTGGTGCCCTGGGCCTCGATCAACCTGATCGATTTCTACCTGATCAAGCGCGGCCGCTACGACATCGCCTCGATCTTCAGCGCCGATGGCGGCATCTATGGGCGCTTCAACGCGCATGCGATCACCGCCTACTTCCTCGGCATCCTGGTGCAGCTGCCCTTCGCCAATACCGCGCTCTATGTCGGGCCCTATGCCAACTACATCGAGGGCGTGGACCTGTCCTGGCTGGTGGGGCTGCTGGTGACCTGCCCGCTCTATTACTGCCTGGCCACTCGCGGCAGGGAACCGGTGGGCGCGCTGCGTATGGCCGACTGACGCCCAGGCTTTCCGCTCATTGCGCCCCGACCTGTTCTGCAGGCGGGGCGCTTTGCTATTTGGGGGACTGCCGACCGGGGGACGCTTGCTTCCCTGCAAATCGGAATCCGTCAGCTAGCTTTTAGTGATCGGGATTTCTCTGCGAGGGAGTGGGTCATGACAAAGAGCAAGAAGAAGGCAGCCGCCAACGAGGCGACGGAACAGGAAAGATTCGGCCGCAAGGAGTACGAAAGCGAACTCAAGCGCCTGCACGTGGAACTGGTGAAGGTCCAGCAGTGGGTGGTGGAGAAGGGGCTCAGGGTCTGCATCGTCTTCGAAGGGCGCGACGGCGCCGGCAAGGGCGGGACCATCAAGGCCATCACGGAGCGGGTCAGCCCGCGGGTGTTCCGCGTGGTGGCGCTGCCCGCGCCCACCGATCGCGAAAAGACCCAGATGTATGCCCAGCGCTACCTGACTCACCTACCGGCCGCCGGGGAAGTGGTGATCTTCGACCGCAGCTGGTACAACCGGGCCGGCGTCGAGCGGGTCATGGGTTTCTGCACCGAGGATCAGTCGCGCAAGTTCCTGGCGGTGACGCCGCTGCTCGAGAAGCTGATGGTGGAGTCCGGGATCATCCTGCTGAAGTACTGGCTGGAAGTGAGCGCCGACGAGCAGACGCGGCGCCTGCAGGACCGCATCAAGGACGGGCGCAAGCTGTGGAAGCTGTCACCCATGGACCTCAAGTCCTATGCCCGCTGGGATGACTACACCCGCGCCCGCGACGAGATGTTCGCCGCCTCCGATACTTCCTGGGCACCCTGGTACATGGCGCGCTCCGAGGACAAGCGGCGGGTGCGGCTGAACATCATCAGCCATCTGCTCAAGCAGATTCCCTACAAGGACCTGACCCACGAGCAGAAGGTGGCGCTGCCCAAGCGTGGGAAGATCGGCAAGTACAAGGCCGCGCCCTATCCCTTCAAGATGGTCGAGGAGCGCTTCTGATAGCGCCGCCGCTTCCGGCGAGAGTTGGACGGCGCCCATGGCCAGGCGACGCTTCGCAGCGAGCGCTTCCAGCACCCTGGCGTTGATGCGCAGGGTGCTCCTGCCCATGGCCGCCTGGAGGTGTTGCACCGTCCCGTTCCATCGACCCCAGGGAGCGTCACCATCGTCTTGACGAGGCCAGCATGAGCGACCACGATCCGACCCGCCTCAAGTCCGAACCTGGCCGGGTGGCGCGTACGCGTTCCGCAGGCGCTTCCGCCTGGCAGCGCTGGTTGCCGGGCTTGCAACTCCTGCATCAGTACCAGCCGCACTGGCTGGCGCGCGACCTCGTGGCCGGGCTGGTGCTGACCAGCATGCTGGTGCCGGTGGGCATCGCCTATGCCGAGGCTTCGGGCGTACCGGGCATCTACGGGCTGTACGCCACCATAGTGCCGCTGCTGGTCTACGCCCTGTTCGGCCCGAGCCGCATCCTGGTGCTGGGACCGGATTCCGCCCTGGTGGCGGTAATCCTCACCGTGGTGCTGGCGCAGTCCAATGGCGATCCGCAACGCGCCGTAGTGCTGGCCAGCATGATGGCGGTGGTGTCGGGACTGGTGTGCATCCTGGCCGGCTTGCTGCGGCTGGGATTCATCACCGAACTCCTGTCCAAACCGATTCGCTACGGCTACCTGAATGGCATCGCGCTCACCGTGCTGATCAGCCAGCTGCCCAAACTCTTCGATATCTCCGTCAAGAGCGAAGGGCCATTGCGCGATATCCGCAGCCTGGCCGAGGCCCTGCTTGCCGGTCAGGCCAACTGGACGACCTTCGCGGTGGGGGGCGGCACCCTGGTGGCGATCCTGCTGCTCAAGCGCTACCCCCGCCTGCCGGGTATCCTCATCGCCGTGGTGGCGGCGACCCTGGCGGTCGGCCTGCTCGATCTCGGCGGTGGCGCCGGGGTCAAGGTCCTCGGCTCGCTGCCCCAGGGCTTGCCGTCGTTCGTCCTGCCCTGGATAACGCCGGTGGACCTGGGCGCGGTGATCCTTGGCGGATGCGCCGTCGCCCTGGTTTCCTTCGCCGATACCAGCGTGCTGTCCCGTACCTACGCGGCCAAGACCGGAAGCTACGTCGACCCCAACCAGGAAATGGTCGGCCTGGGGGCGGCCAACCTGGCGGCCGGTTTCTTCCAGGGCTTCCCGGTCAGCAGCAGCTCATCCCGCACACCGGTTGCCGAGGCCGCCGGCGCGCAGACCCAGCTCAGTGGCGTGATCGGGGCGTGCGGCGTGGCCGTGTTGCTGCTCTTCGCCCCCGAGCTGCTGCGCCACCTGCCCAGCAGCGCGCTGGCCGCCGTGGTGATCGCCGCGGCCATCGGACTGTTCGAGTTCAAGGATCTGTGGCGCATCTACCGTATCCAGCCCTGGGAGTTCTGGCTGTCCGTCGCCTGCCTGGTGGGGGTGGCCGCGTTCGGCGCGGTGCCTGGCATCTGCATCGCCGTGGTGATCGCGGTGATCGAGTTCCTCTGGGACGGCTGGCGCCCGCATGTCGCGGTACTGGGAAGGGTGGACGGTATCCGCGGCTATCACGATATCCAGCGTTATCCCCAGGCGCGGCGGGTGCCGGGGCTGGTGCTGTTCCGCTGGGATGCGCCGCTGTTCTTCGCCAATGCCGAGTGGTTCCAGGAGTCTGTGATGGAGGCACTGGAGCAGTCGCCGATGCCGGTCAGGCGGCTCGTCGTCGCCGCCGAGCCGGTGACCAGCGTCGACGTGACCTCGGCGGACATGCTCGCCGAGCTTCAGCGGACCCTGAGCGAGGCGCGGATCGAGCTGCATTTCGCCGAGATGAAGGACCCAGTCAAGGACAAGCTGGAGCGCTTCGGCCTGCTCGAGTCGCTGGGCCACGACGTCTTCCACCCCACGGTGGGGGCCGCGGTCGATGCCTACCTCGAAGCGCACGGGGTGGACTGGACCCCGTAAGGAGGCGGCCGCACTTCCTGTCATGAAATGAAAAGCCGCTGTCGTGCGATGTGAAGCATGCGCGAGGGCAGGTGCCTAGAGTCCAATCCATGGGTCCGTGACCCGACCACAAGAACGAAGATTGGAGAAAAGGCATGGCCAAAGCCGTCCGCATGTATGAAACCGGGGGACCGGAAGTGCTTCGCTACGAAGAGGTCGAGGTCAGGGACCCGGGCCCCGGCGAAGTCCGCCTCCGGCACGTTGCCGTCGGCCTGAATTACGCCGACACCTACTTCCGCAATGGCACCTATCCCATTCCGCTGCCCAATGGCATCGGTGTCGAGGCGTCCGGCGTGGTGGTGGCGGTGGGCGAGGGCGTGACCAACGTCACCCTCGGCGACCGTGTCACCTACACCGGCTTCCTCAACACCCTCGGCGCCTACAGCACCGAGCGGCTGGTGCCGGCAGCGCCGCTGATCAAGCTGCCCGAGACCATCGCTTTCGAGACCGCGGCCGCCATGACCATGCGCGGGCTGACCTCGGCCTACCTGATGCGCCGCATCCATGACTTCAAGGAAGGCGACAGCATTCTCCTGCACGCCGCCGCTGGTGGCGTGGGCCTGATCGTCTCGCAGTGGGCCAAGCTGCTCGGCCTGACCGTGATCGGTACCGTGTCCTCCGAAGCCAAGGCGGAAGTCGCCCGTGCCCATGGTTGCGACCATGTCGTCAACTACAGCGATGAAGACATCGCCAAGCGCGTTCGCGAGCTGACTGGCGGCCGTGGCGTCGACGTGGTGTTCGACAGCGTCGGCAAGAACACCTTCATGGCCTCCCTGGATTCGCTCAAGCGCCGCGGCCTGCTGGTCTGCGTCGGCACGGCCTCCGGTCCGATCCCGGCCTTCGATCCGGTGCTGCTGGCAATGAAGGGCTCGCTGTTCATGACCCGCCCGGCCCTGGCCGACTACATCGCCGACCCGGCCGAGAAGGCCGAGCTGGTCGGGGAGCTGTTCGACCACGTCGGCAGTGGCCGCATCAGCATCGACATCAACCAGCACTACGCGCTGGAGGATGCGGTGCAGGCCCATCGCGACCTGGAGTCGCGCAAGACCACCGGCTCGTCGATCTTCGTCATCTAGGGAGCTCGCCATGCAAGTAGAACAACTGACCTGTGCCATCGGCGCCGAAATCAGTGGCGTGAACCTCGCCGACGCCATTCATGACGATGGCCTGTTCGCCGAAATCCGTGGCCAACTGCTCAAGCACCGCGTGCTGTTCCTGCGCGACCAGGATTTCAGTCGTGCCGAGCATGTGGCCTTCGCCCGCCGCTTCGGCGAGCTGGAGGACCACCCTGTGGCCGGCAGCGACCCGGAGCACCCGGGCCTGGTCCGCATCTACAAGAATCCTGACCAGCCGATGGACCG
This sequence comes from Pseudomonas sp. BN417, assembly GCF_029871205.1. Taxonomy (GTDB): domain Bacteria; phylum Pseudomonadota; class Gammaproteobacteria; order Pseudomonadales; family Pseudomonadaceae; genus Metapseudomonas. The sequence continues at coordinate 7,883 of NZ_SSOJ01000124.1, forward strand.
CTACGAGAACGCCTGGCACACCGATGCCACCTGGCGCGAGGCGCCGCCGCTGGGCTGCGTGCTGCGCTGCGTGGAATGCCCGCCGGTGGGCGGCGACACCATGTGGGCCAACATGGCGCTGGCCTACGAGAAGCTGCCCGAGGATGTGAAGCAGCGTATCGAGGGCCTGCGCGCACGCCATAGCATCGAGGCCAGCTTCGGCGCGGCCATGCCCATCGAGAAGCGCCTGGCCCTCAAGGCCATGTACCCGGACGCCGAGCACCCGGTGGTACGCACCCATCCGGAAACCGGCGAGAAGGTGCTGTTCGTCAACGCCTTCACTACCCATTTCAGCAACTACCACACCCCTGAGCGGGTGCGCTTCGGCCAGGACGCCAACCCCGGTGCCGCTGATCTGCTGCGCTACCTGGTCAGCCAGGCATACATCCCCGAGTACCAGGTGCGCTGGCGCTGGAAGCCGAACAGCGTGGCGATCTGGGACAACCGCAGCACCCAGCACTACGCGGTCATGGATTACCCCGCCTGCCATCGCAAGATGGAGCGTGCCGGGATCATCGGCGACAAGACCTACTAACCCCAGCACCACCCGGGCAGCCGCTCGCGGTGGGCTCCAAGCACAGACATTAGGAGAAGCTCATGCAATTCTTCGACGATTCCCTGCACCCCGAAAACATGGAAAAGGTGGTCATCACCGTGGCGCCCTATGGCCCCGAGTGGATGCCGGAAGACTTCCCCGAAGACATTCCGGTGACCATGGACGAGCAGGTGCAGAAGGCCGTGGAGTGCTACGAAGCCGGCGCCACCGTTCTGCACCTGCATGTGCGCGAGCTGGACGGCAAGGGTTCCAAGCGCCTGTCCAAGTTCAACGAGCTGATCGCCGGTGTACGCGAAGCGGTGCCGGACATGATCATCCAGGTCGGTGGTTCCATCTCCTTCGCTCCGGAATCCGATGGTGAAGCCGCCAAGTGGCTGTCCGACGACACCCGTCACATGCTGGCCGAGCTGACCCCGAAGCCGGACCAGGTGACCGTGGCCATCAATACCACACAGATGAACATCATGGAGCTGCTCTATCCGGAGTACCTGAAGGGCACCTCCCTGGAGAACCCGCTCTACCAGGCCGCCTACAGCGAGATGACCGTTCCCGCCGGCCCGGCCTGGGTCGAGGAGCACCTCAAGCGCCTGCAGGCCGCCGGCATCCAGCCGCACTTCCAGTTGACCGGCATCCACGCCCTGGAAACCCTCGAGCGCCTGGTGCGCAAGGGCGTCTACAAGGGCCCGCTGAACCTGACCTGGATCGGCATCGGCGGCGGCTTCGACGGCCCCAATCCGTTCAACTTCTTCAACTTCATCCACCGCGCACCGAATGGCGGCACCCTCACCGCCGAGTCGCTGCTGAAGAACGTGCTGCCCTTCAACACCATGGCCCTGGCCATGGGCCTGCACCCGCGCGTCGGCATCGAGGACACCATCATCGACCAGCACGGCAAGCGCTTCACCTCGGCGCAGCAGATCCAGCAGACGGTACGCATCGCCCACGAACTGGGCCGCGAGATCGCCTCTGGCAAGGAAGCGCGCGAGATCTACAAGATCGGCGTGCAATACAAGGATGTGGAGGAAACCCTGCGTATGAACGGCATGGCGCCCAACCGCCAGCCGGGCCAGAAGCACGTTCCCCTGCGTGCCTGACCCTACGTAGCGAAGGGCCGGCCCACGAGGCCGGCTCGGGTGGAGCGGCGACCCGTCGCTCCGCCAGCTAGCGTGACAAGAACAACAAGACGCACAGAACCCAGGTATTGCCATGGCTTTCCACACCGCAGCCACCGCCGATTTCGATGATTCGGCCGTCAACGTCTCCCGCAACTACGCCTGGGTGGTATTCGCCCTGACGTTCGGCCTGCTGATTTCCGACTACATGTCGCGGCAGGTACTCAACGCCGTTTTCCCGCTGCTCAAGACCGAATGGGCCTTGAGCGACTCCCAGCTCGGCCTGCTCAGCGGCATAGTCGCCCTGATGGTCGGCCTGCTCACTTTCCCCCTGTCGCTGCTGGCCGACCGCTTCGGTCGGGTCAAGAGCCTGGCGCTGATGGCCATGCTCTGGAGCCTGGCGACCCTGGCTTGCGGCCTGGCGGAAGACTACCAGCATATGTTCGTGGCCCGATTCTTCGTCGGGGTAGGCGAGGCCGCCTATGGCAGCGTCGGCATTGCCGTGGTGATCTCGGTGTTCCCCAAGAGCATGCGTGCGACCCTCACCGGTGCCTTCATGGCCGGCGGCATGTTCGGCTCGGTGCTGGGCATGGCCTTCGGCGGCATACTCGCCGAGCACCTAGGCTGGCGCTGGTCCTTCGCCGGCATGGCGATTTTCGGCCTGGTCCTGGCGTTCCTCTATCCCCTGGTGGTCAAGCAGAACCTGATTGGCCGCCCGGCCCGCAGCGCGGCGGTTGCCGCTGATGGGCGTTCCTGCCGTCGCCCGCTGAAGACGCTTTTCGCCAGCCGTTCGGTGATCAGCGCCTACATCGGCAGCGGCCTGCAACTGTTCGTCGGCGCTGCCGTGATGGTGTGGTTCCCCAGCTACCTGAACCGTTACTACCAGATGGGCACGGACAAGGCCGGCGTGGTCTCGGCGATCATCGTCCTCACCGGCGGCGCCGGCATGATCCTCTGCGGCATCCTCAGCGACCGCCTGTGCCGCAACTCTCCCGACCGCAAGATCGTCCTGGCCATCGCCTACTGCCTGATCAGCTGCCTGTTGCTGTCCCTGGCCTTCCAGATGGCGCCCGGCCTGCCGCAGCTGGTGGTCATCGCGTTCGGCATGCTGGTCGCCACCGGGACCTCCGGACCGGCCGGCGCCATGGTGGCCAACCTCACGCACTACTCGGTGCATGGCACCGCCTTCGCCACCCTGACCCTGGCCAACAACCTGCTGGGCCTGGCGCCCGGCCCCTACGTCACCGGTGTTCTCGCGGACGCCATGGGCCTGGACCGCGCCTTCCAGCTGGTGCCGCTGATCAGCATCGCCGCAGCCCTGGTGTTCTTCCATGCCAAGCGCCACTACCACCGGGATATCCAGAATCTGGCGCCGCTGATGAAAGACGAGGGCCGCCCATGAAACCGCTGCTCATCGAGATGACGTTCGACTTCATCTGCCCCTGGTGCCTGATCGGCAAGCGCAATCTGGAAAAGGCCCTGAGCTCCCTGGCCCGCAGCCGGCCGGACGTTTCCGTGCAGCTCCGCTGGAAGGGCGTGCAACTGCTGCCCGACCTGCCGGCCGAAGGGGTGCCGTTCGAAGCGTTCTACCTCAAGCGTCTGGGCAGTGCGGAGATGGTCCAGGCTCGCCAGGCCCAGGTACAGGAAGCGGCGGCCCACGCCGGGGTGTACCTGGACCTGAAACAGATCCAGGTCATGCCCAATACGGCCAATGCCCACCGCCTGCTGGCGCTCGCCGCGGAGCAGGGCAGTGCCCGGCAGCTGAACAGCCTGCTGGAGCGCCTGTTCGCCAGCTACTTCCAGCAGGGCTACGACATCGGGCAGGGGGAGCTGCTCCTGCGCCTGGCGCGGTCCTGCGGGTACAACGAGCGTCGCCTGGAAGGCGCCCTGTTCGACGACGGCCGCCCCTATGTGGCTGACGACGCGGTCCCGGCCGGCACGGCCGTGCCTTCCTTCGTCATCGACCAGCGTATTCCCCTGGTCGGCGCGCAGCCGCCGTGGCTGATCCTTGCCGAGCTACAGCGCGCCCTGGAGCCCGCGATGCCGATTGCGGAGTGCCTGGCATGACTCGCCTGGTGGAAATCCCGGCGGAGAAGATACCGCCGGTGGGCGGTCGCAGCCTGATCCGTCTCGAAGAAAAATCCCTGGTGCTGTTCAACCAGGACGGCAGCCTCTACGTCATTGACGAAAGCTGCCCGCACAACGGCGCCTCGCTGTTCACCGGCAAGCTGGAAGGGCGCCTGTTGCGCTGTCCGGCCCACGGCCTGCGTTTCGACCTGGCCAGTGGCTGCGTTCCCGGCGTGAGCGGCTTCGGCGTCGCCACCTATGCCCTGGAGCAACGCCAGGGCCGCTGCTTCATCGATCTATCCCGGCCCAGGGCCCAGGAATCTTCCCAATGTACGCAACTGCAATAACCACGCTGGGATCGCGCAGCCGGGTACTGATGCCCGGCGTGATCGTCAGCGCCATGGTCGCCGCGGCGGCCACCTTTCTCTCCGAACACTACGGCGCGCCGGTGATGCTTTTCGCCCTGCTGCTGGGGTTGTCGGTCAACTTCCTGGCGGCCGATGGCGTGTGCAAGCCGGGCATCGAATTCACCGCCCGCGAAGTGCTGCGGGTGGGCGTGGCGCTGCTCGGCATTCGCATCACCCTGGAGCAGATCGCCTCCCTCGGCTGGCAGCCGGTGGCCATGGTGGTTGCGCTGGTGGTGGTGACCATCCTGGTGTCCATCGTCGCGGCCCGCGCCATGGGCTTCAACACCTTGTTCGGCCTGCTCACCGGGGGCGCCACGGCCATCTGTGGCGCTTCGGCGGCCCTGGCCCTGGCGGCGGCGCTGCCCAGCCATGAGAAGAAGGAGCGGGCGACGCTGTTCACCGTCATCGGCGTGTCGGCGCTCTCGACCCTGGCGATGATCCTCTACCCGATGATCGCCCAGGCCTTCGGCCTTTCGCCGCTGCACGCCGGGCTGTTCATCGGCGGCACCATCCATGACGTGGCCCAGGTGGTCGGCGCTGGCTACAGCATGTCGCCGGAGACCGGTGACAGCGCCACGGTGGTCAAGCTGATGCGCGTGGCCATGCTGCTCCCGGTGATCCTCTGCGCCGCCCTGATCACCCGGGCCCGCGGCGCCGAGCCCGGCAGCAAGCGGCCGCCGCTGCTGCCCTGGTTCGCCGTGGGCTTTGTGGTCCTCGCCGCGGTCAATAGCACGGGCTTCATTCCGCCGGCGGTGCAGGATGCCGGCAACGAACTGTCGCGCTGGTGCCTGGTGATCGCCATCAGCGCCCTGGGCATGAAGACCCAGCTCAAGGAGCTGGCTTCGGTGGGCATCAAACCGATTCTGTTGATGGTGGGGGAGACGGCCTTCCTCGCTGCCCTGGTGCTGGCGATGCTGCGCTGGGGGTTCTAGAACCCTGTGGTTGGGGTAACCGACGCCTTACGTGAGTAAGGCCTTTAGCCGCGCGGGAACTCTTCTACCGTCGGGTTCCATGGCGCGGCGTTTTTTTCTGGCGATGGGGTGGGCTGCCGCCCGGCCCATCCTGCGGTACTCCTGCTCCCGAGAGGGGGTCATCGATGCCTGCCGCAGCGGGCTTTCACCGCGCCGAAGCTTGGGACGAGCTTTCTGGCGCGGTTTTTTTTGCGCACGGTTTTTGCGGGGTTCGTGGATTGTCGGGGGATATCGGATTGGCAGGCAGGTGTGAGGGGGGCTTGAGTTCTGTTGTTCAGCTCATTGCTGAGTGGGCTTCAGGTTTTTGTTTCGCCTCCCGGCGAGTCACTTTTCTCAGTCGCCAGAAAAGTAACCAAAAGCGCTTGCCCCGACATCCGGGTTTGGCTTCGCCAAACTTCCCTCCCTCCATCGTCGCTCCGGGGGCCCGGCGCGAAGGGCCATCCATGGCCCTAAACGCCTCTCGCGGCATCCATGCCGCTCGTCCCCCTGCGCAACGATTCCGCTCGGCCTCCTGACGGGGCGGAGTCGCTGCCCCACCATTTGTGCTCGACTTCAGTTCGTAGGGTGGACATCGCTCTTCATGTCCACCAATCACGGCTCAGAGGGGCTCCGATGGTGGACCGGTGAAGCGTGGTCCACCCTACGGGAGGGCCAGTCGGCGCTGGTCCTTCATCACTCCTCGGGCTTGACCTGATGCTCCCGCCGCCAGGCGGCGGGCGCCATGCCGAACTGGGTGGTGAACCAGCGGGTGAAGGAACTGGGCACCGAGTAGCCCAGCAGATCGGCGATGCGGCTGAGGCTATATCGCGGGTTTTCCATGTAACGCAGCACCAGGTCGCGCCGAGCTTCGTTGATCAGGTCGGAGAAGGTCATCTCGCTGTCCTCCAGCCGCCGCTGCAGGGTCCGCACGTTCATCCCCAGGGACTGGGCGATCTGCTCGATCGTGGAGCGGCCCATGGGCAGCAGCAGGTAGATAGCCTTGCGCACATCGTTCAGCGTCGACTGCCGTGCGGCACCGGGAAGGGTTTCCACCAGGCGCTGCGCATGTCGTGCCATGGCCGGGTCGGCCAGGGGGTTGGGTTTGTCCAGGTCGGCGACCTGGCAGACGATGCCGTTGAACTCGCTGCCGAATTCCACCTTGCAGCCGAACACGCGTCGGTGCAGGTGCAGTTCCGGCGCGGCGTCATGGCTGAAGTTCACGCTCAGCGGGCGCCAGTTCGACCCCAGCAGGGCGCTGCACATGCGAAACAGCACGCCGATGGCCAGCTCCATGCCTTGGCGCATGGGCGCCGACGTGTCACTGATGATCTCTTCCCGCAGGATTACCGTTTTGCCCACTTCGTCCACGTAGAGCGCCAGCGATTCGTTCAGCAGGTGGCGGTACTGCACGATGATGTCCAGCGCGTCGCGCAGGGTTGGCTGGTGGGAGAGCAGCAGGCTGATGACGCCGAAATCCGACAGCTGGCGCGACTCAGCCATGCGCAGGCCGAACGTGGGGCAGTTGGCGGCGCGGGCGGACTCCTCCAGCAGGGCGGCGACGGCGGAAGTCGGCAGGCGCTGTTCGGGATTGTCGATCAGGGTCTTGCTGAGCCCCACCTGACGCAGGAGTTGCTGTGGGTTGAGTCCGAGGTGCTCGGCCACCTCGATGTAGTTGGTCAGGGCCGCTGCGCGAACCATTGGGGTCATGTCGATCGCCACGCTGCTGTTGTGCCGGTAAGGGGGGACCCATTTCCGGTGGTCATTGTCGTTTAAAGCGAAGTTAATTCACTGCCAAGGATAGTCAGCGAATTTGTTTTTGATGACAACGGCTGCGCCGTTCCTTCCCGGAACACGAACTAAGTAAAGACAAACCCTGGAAATTAGCCCACGCCACGGACGGCGGGCAGGACCGTCGAGTCGGAAGCCGGGCGGGGTGGGGCGGCCCTGTCATGAAATGCGAAGCTGCTGACGCCCTATGAAAAGCGACTCCTCCCTTGCACCTCTACTGTTTGCATCACCAAGTTCCATTCGCCGCGATGGCCCGACCATCTAACGCAACAGGGTGATGACGTGACCAACAACAACAGCACAACCATCCTCATTGTTCCCGGCCTGCGAGACCACGTGCCCGAGCACTGGCAGACCCTCCTGGCCGAGCAACTGCCCAAGGTGCGCACCGTACCGCCGCTGGAACACGACAAGCTGAGCCTTGCCGCCAGGGTCGATGCCATCCAGCGCGAGCTGGAGCAGATCGACGGGCCGGTGATCATCGTCGCCCACAGCGCGGGCGTGCTCATGGTGGTGCACTGGGCGGCCCGCTACAGCCGGCCGATCAAAGGTGCGCTGCTGGCGACTCCGCCGGACCTCGACGCCACCTGGCCAGCGAACTATCCGACCCCCGATTCCCTCAGCGCCAACGGCTGGACACCCCTGCCGCGCAAGCCGCTGCCGTTCCCCAGCCTGGTATGCGCCAGCGACGACGATCACCTGGCCAGCCTCGAGGCGGTGCGCCGCATGGCCTCGGACTGGGACAGCAGCGTGGCCGAGCTCGGCCGTGTCGGCCACCTCAATCCGGCATCGGGCTTCGGCGAATGGCCGGCTGCCCATGAGCTGATCCAGATGCTGGATCGCTGAGGCGAGATTCCAACGAATTCAGCCAGGGAGACCGGCGAGCTGAGCGCGTGGCCATGCAACCGGCTACGCGCAGCCAGCGCAGGAAGTGCGAACTAGAGTTGCTGCAGTCACAACAACAAGAAGCGGAGCCAACGCATGAAAAACAATAACCACCAGCTGAACCTGCGCAGGTGCCTGCTCGCCTCGGCCATCGCTGCCGGGATGGGCGTGCCCGCGGTCCAGGCCTTCGAAGTCGACACCGGCAATCCGGACTGGTCGATTCGCTTCGACAACACCGTGAAGTACAACTACGGCGTGCGCACCGAGAGCGCGGACAAGCGAATGCTGGGCACCCCGAACAACAACGACGGTGACTACAACTTCCGTAAATCCGGCACCAACATCACCAACCGCGTCGACCTGTTGACCGAACTGGATGTGATCCACGGGGGCAACAAGGGCTTCCGCGTCAGCGCCGCCAGCTGGTACGACAAGGCCTACGACAACACCGGCTCCAATTCCAACCCGTTCGTCAATGGCAACGATGCCTTCTCGACGATCGTGGGCCAGCCCAGCACCACCAATCCGGCGTTCGGCAGCCCGCACCTCTCCAACTATGCCCAGCGCTACTACAGCGGCCCGTCCGGCGAAATCCTCGACGCCTTCGTGTTCTACAGCACCGAAGTGGGCGACGAGTCGATGTTCAGCATCAAGGCCGGCCAGCACAACGTCTACTGGGGTGAGACCATCCTCAACCCGGTACACGGCATCAGCTACGGCCAGTCCGGCCTGGACCTGGCGAAGCTGTCCGCCGCGCCCGGCACCGAGGCCAAGGAGCTGTTCGTCCCGCGCAACCAGATTTCCACGTCCTTCACCATCAACCCCGAGCTGACGGTCGCCGCGCAGTATTTCCTCGAGTGGGACGAGGCACGCCTGCCCGAGGCCGGCACCTACTACGGCAGCTCCGACCTGGTGGGCACTGGTGCGCAGTCCTTCCTCCTCGGCCACACCGGTGGCCCGGGCCTGGCGGGGCCAAACGGCACCCTCACCACCATTCGCCGCGGCCACGACATTACGCCGGACAAGCGCGGTGACTGGGGCCTGATGCTCAAGTGGTCGCCGGAGTGGCTGGACGGCACCCTGGGCGCATACTACCGCAACACCTCGGAAATCCTTCCGCAGGCCGTGCTGGACGGCACCGGGCTGACGGCGCGCGGCGCCAACGGCCCCATCGCCAACGTGCAGAACTCCATCCGCACCACCAACTACAAGTTCGCCTATGGCGACGACATCGACATCTTCGGCCTGAGCCTGTCCAAGGAGATCGGCGGCATCAGCGTGGCCAGCGACCTGAACGTGCGCCACAACATGCCGCTGGCGAGCATCCCGGCGATCCTCAGCGCTCCCGGCCCCGGCGGCCTGGCGGCGGGTCTCGGCCTGCTGCCGCCCCGCGTTCCGGGGACTGGCGTGATCACCGACGTGCCCAGTGACGGCGATAGCCTCAGCGCTACCGGCGACACCCTGCACTGGACCCTGAACGGCCTGATGGCCATCGGCGACACGCCGGTGTTCGACGCGGCGACCCTGCTCGGCGAGCTGTACTACAGCAACCTGCTGAAGCTCGATGGCGACAACGAGGCGCTCTACAAGGGCAAGAGCAGCTACCGCGGCATCGACAAGCCCACCCGCGACAACTGGGGCCTGGCGGTCAACTTCACGCCGACCTGGTACCAGGTGTTCCCGGGCGTGGACCTCTCCGCCCCGATGTCCGTCAACGTCGGCCTGGACGGCGTTTCCCCGGTCCAGGGCGGCGGCGCCGAGGACACCGGCACCTACTCGGTGGGTGTCGGCGCGGCGATCTACAACCAGTACTTCGTCGACCTGAAGTACGTGGACTCCTTCGGCGATGCCGAGAAGTGTGAAAACGGTGCCACTGACGGCTCCACTCCCAACGCATTGGACGCCACGCAGCGCTACACCTGCTTCGCCGGGGGTTACTCCTCCTTCTCCGGCGGCGGGGCTACCACGGAAGACCGTGGCGCGGTTTACCTGACCCTCAAGACCACCTTCTGAATTCCGCGTCGCTCGAGACCCGAGCAGGAGAGTTACAAGATGAAATTCGTGAAAACCCTGATGGCGGCTTCCCTCGCGGTGGCCATGGCTGGTACCGCTCATGCAGCCGTATCCTCCTCCGAGGCGGCCAAGCTGGGCAGCAGCCTGACCCTGGTGGGCGCCGAGAAGGCCGCTAGCGCCGATGGCTCCATTCCCGCCTACGAGGGCGGCCTGACCACCGCGCCGGCCGGCTTCAAGTCGGGCGACAGCATGCGCCCGGACCCCTTCGCCAGCGAGAAACCAGTGCTGGTGATCGACGGCAAGAACGTCGACCAGTACAAGGGCATGCTCAGCGCCACGACGGTAGAGCTGGCCAAGCGTTATCCGGGCTTCCGCATCGACGTCTTCCCGACCCACCGTACCGTGGCCATGCCCCAGGGCGTGCTGGACAACGCGGTGAAGAACGCCACCGGCGCCAGCTCCACCAACGGCGGCCTGGCCATCGAGAACGTGCTGCCGGGTGTGCCCTTCCCGATCCCGCAGTCGGGCGCCGAGGCGATGTGGAACCACCTGCTGCGTTACCAGGGCGTGACCATCAACTCCAAGTACGACTCCTGGAACGTCGATGCCGCGGGCGTGGCGACCCTGGCCACCACCGGCCAGGCGTTCATCAACTACCCGATCTACGAGGACCTGTCGAAAACCATCGACAGCTCGGGCGTCTACTACCAGATGAAGCTGCAATACACCGGCCCGGCTCGCCGCGCCGGCGAGGCGATCATGCTCAAGGATGCCGCCAACGCCGTCGAGCAACCGCGCCGCGCCTGGCAGTACCTGCCCGGCCAGCGCCGCGTGAAGCTGGCGCCGAGCCTGGCCTACGACACGCCCAACCCGGGTACCGCCGGCGCCGGCACCTACGACGACGTGTTCGTCTTCAACGGCGCGCTGGACCGCTACGACTGGAAGCTGGTGGGCAAGCAGGACATGGTCGTGCCCTACAACACCTACAAGCTGACCTATGCCCAGGACCCGAAATCCCTGACCACCCCCAACCACCTGTCGCCTGACTACGTGCGCTGGGAGAAGCACCGCGTATGGGTGGTGGAGGGCACGCTCAAGGCCGGCGCCCGTCACATCTACGCCAAGCGCCGCTTCTACCTGGACGAGGACAGCTGGGTCGCCCTGGCGTCCGACCAGTACGACGCCCGTGGCCAGATCTATCGCGGCTCCTTCGCCTTCCTCAGCCAGAGCTACGACAAGCAGGTTCCGGACACCACGCCCTTCGTGATCTACGACCTGGTGGGCAACTCCTACAACATCAACGGCGTCGTCGGCCCGTACGGCGGCATCCACTACATCGATCCGCTGACCAAGGCCCAGTGGACGGCCGAGTCCCTGGCTGGCGCCGGCATTCGCTGAGCCAGGCTGGTTGCCGCCCCTTCCGAAAGTGGGGGCGGCAACCCCCTTTTTTGCGAGGACGTCCCATGTTTCTCATCAAATCCATCGCCCTGGGCCTGGCCCTGCTGGCCGGTAATGCCGGTGCCGCGCCCATGGCGGATGTGCTCGACTTGCCGGCGCAGCTCAGCGAACTGGCGGTAAGCAGCCCACTGCTCGACGTGGTGCAGGCCGGCCAGCGGCTGGTCGCGGTCGGCCAGCGCGGCCACATCCTGTATTCAGATGACGGCGGCAAGAGCTGGACCCAAGCCAGCGTGCCGGTCAGCTCCGACCTCAACGCCGTGCAGTTCCCCACGCCGAGCCAAGGCTGGGCAGTGGGGCATGACGGCGTGGTTCTGCACAGCAGCGATGGCGGCAGCACCTGGCAGAAGCAGCTCGACGGCCGCCAGCTCGGCCGCCTGATGCAGGACTACTACAGTGCCCGGCCCGACGCCGAACAATGGCTGGAAGAGGGCAAGCGGATCGAGGCAGAGGGAGCCGACAAGCCCTTCCTCGACCTCTGGTTCAGCGATGAGCGCAACGGTTTCGTGGTCGGCGCCTTCAACCTGATCTTCCGTACCCGTGACGGCGGCCAGAGCTGGGAGCCCTGGGCGGACCGCAGCGACAATCCGTCTGGCTATCACCTCAACGCCATCGCCAGCGACGGGCAGGACCTGTTCATCGCCGGCGAGCAAGGCCTGCTCCTGCGGCTCGGCGACGACAGCGAAGGTTTCCAGGCGCTGGCCTCGCCCTACCAGGGCAGCTTCTTCGGCATCAGCGCGGAGCCCGGCCTGGTTCTCGTGCATGGCCTGCGCGGCCACGCCTACCGCAGCACCGACAGCGGCGCCAGCTGGACGCCGGTAAACACCGGGATCAACACCAGCATCACCGCATCCGCCCGCGATACCGAGGGGCGCCTGTACCTGTTCGGCCAGGCCGGCCAGGTCCTGTCCAGCCGTGATGGGGGGGCGACCTTCCAATCCCTGGATATCGCTCGCGGAACTCCGGTCTACGGCGCCCTGGTGTCCGATGGCGAGTTGCTGCTGGTCGGCGCCCGTGGTCTGAGTCAGCGGCCCCTGGCCCCTGGCAAACAAGAATAAGAGAGAGGCGAACCCGACATGGGTGGCATGAAAGAAGGCGTGATGCCAGTTATCCAGGATCTCAATGACTTCGATACGCGCAGCGGCAACCTGCTGGAGCGTATGGTGTTCAACCACCGCCTGCCGTTCATGGTCGGCATCCTGCTGGTCACGATGCTGCTGGGCTACATGGCCATCACGCGCCTCGAACTGCGCCCCAGTTTCGAGAAGATGATTCCGCAGGGACACCCCTACATCCAGAACTTCCTGGAAAACCGCAAAGCCCTGCGCGGCCTGGGCAACAGCGTGCGGATAGTGGTGGAGAACACCCAGGGCGACATCTTCGACCCGGCTTATCTCGATGCCCTCAAGCAGGTGCACGACGAGCTGTTCCTCACCGAGGGCGTCGACCGCGCCTGGATGAAATCCCTCTGGGCGCCCGGCGTGCGCTGGACCGAAGTCACCGAGGAAGGATTCCAGGGCGGCCCGGTGATGCCCGACGGCTACGACGGTTCACCGGCGAGCATCGAACAGCTGCGGCAGAACATCGCCCGCGCCGGGATAGTCGGCAGCCTCGTGGCCAACGACTTCAAATCCACCATGCTGGTGGTACCGCTGCTCGACCAGGCCGCCGCCGGCGCCAAGGGCGTGGACTACCACCAGTTCTCGCGCACCCTGGAAGACAAGTTCCGCCTGCGCTTCGAGTACGCCGGTGACCGCCAGGCCCAGGCTTCGGGCGAGGAAGGGCAGGGCGCGATCAAGGTCCGCGTCATCGGTTTCGCCAAGCTGGTGGGCGACCTGATCGACGGCCTCATCCGCGTGATGATGTTCTTTGGCATGGCCGTGGTCACCGCCTTCTTCATCATCCTGGCCTACACCCGCTGCGTGCGCAGCAGCCTGCTGGTGATTCTCTGCTCGCTGCTGGCGGTGGTCTGGCAGCTGGGCATAGTCGCCTGGCTCGGCTACGCCATCGACCCTTACTCGATCCTGGTGCCCTTCCTGATCTTCGCCATCGGCGTGTCCCACGCCACCCAGAAGATGAACGGCATCATGCAGGACATCGGCCGCGGCACTCACCGCCAGGTGGCCGCGCGCAATACCTTCCGCCGCCTGTTCCTCGCCGGGGTCACCGCGCTGCTGGCCGATGCCGTCGGCTTCGCCGTGTTGTTGCTGATCGACATCCCGGTGATCCAGGACCTGGCCATCACCGCCAGCATCGGCGTCGCCATGCTGATCTTCACCTCGCTGCTGTTGATGCCGGTGGCACTGTCCTACGTCGGCGTCGGCGCCAAGGCTGCCGAACGCGCGCTGCGCATCGATTCCAATGCCGCCGCGCACCGGGGCTTCGGTCGCATCTGGGACTTCCTCGACCGCTTCACCGAGCGGCGTTGGGCCCTGGCGGCGGTGGGGGTGGCCACCCTGATGGGCGTGGTCGGCTTCGTCGTCAGCCTGCAGCTGCAGATCGGCGACCTCGATGCCGGTGCCCCCGAGCTGCGCGCGGATTCGCGCTACAACCGCGACAATGCCTACATCACCAGCCACTACGCGCTGTCCAGCGACCTGTTCGCGGTGATGGTGAAGACCCCGGCCGAAGGCTGCCTGAACTACCAGACCCTGGTGCAGGCCGATCGCCTGGCCTGGGCCCTGCAGCAGCATCCCAACGTGCAGACCACTGTGTCGCTGACCAACGCCGTGCGGCAGATCACCGCCGGCACCTACGAGGGCAACCCGAAGTTCCTCAGCCTGCAGCGCAACCAGGACGTGCTCAACTACGCCGCCCAGCAGGCCTCGGTGAACACCCCGGAGCTGTTCAACACCGACTGCTCGCTGATGCCGGTGATCGCCTTCCTCAAGGACCACAAGGCCCAGACGCTGGCGGAAGTCGCCGCCATCGCCGAGCGCTTCGCCACCGACCACAGCGAGCCGGACCGCCAGTTCCTCCTCGCCGCCGGCACCGCGGGTATCGAGGCAGCGACCAACAGCGTGGTGCACTCGGCCAACAGGACCATGCTGTTCTTCGTCTATGCCGCCGTGAGCCTGTTCTGCCTGATCACATTCCGCAGCTGGCGCGCGACCCTGGTGGCGATCCTGCCGCTGGTGCTGACTTCGGTGCTCTGCGAGGCGCTGATGGTGGTCATGGGCATTGGCGTGAAGGTGGCCACCCTGCCGGTGATCGCCCTCGGCGTGGGCATTGGCGTGGACTACGCGCTCTATCTGCTCAGCGTGCAGTTGCAGTTCCAGCGCGAGGGGCTGTCATTGTCGGAGGCCTACAAGAAGGCCGTGTCCTTCACCGGTCGCGTGGTGGGCCTGGTGGGCATCACCCTCGCGGCAGGGGTGATCACCTGGGCCTGGTCGCCGATCAAGTTCCAGGCCGACATGGGCATCCTGCTCACCTTCATGTTCCTCTGGAACATGCTCGGCGCGCTGCTGCTGATCCCCGCGCTGTCCCACTTCCTGCTGCGCCAGCGCTCCGCCTGACGCGCGATTCGCCGCAGGAGCGAGCTTGCTCGTGAAGGGCCCTGCACAGGGTCCTTCGCGAGCGAGCGTCCCCCTCTCGCCCGCAGGGTCGTTGCGGCGTCAGATCACCACCGCCGTGCCGCTGATGCTCACCATCAGCATGCTGCCGTTCTGGCCGACCACCTCGTAGTCGATATCGATGCCGACCACCGCGTTGGCGCCCAGTTTCTCGGCGCGCTCGCTCAACTCGTCGAAGGCGATTTCCCGGGCCTTGGCCAGCTCCTTCTCGTAGGCGCCGGAACGGCCGCCGATGATGTCGCGAATCCCCGCGAACAGATCGCGGAACACGTTGGCGCCGAGAATGGCTTCGCCGACCACGATGCCCTTGTATTCGCGGATGGACTTGCCTTCTAGGGTGGGGGTGGTGGAGAGGATCATGCTGCGCTCCTGGATTGACTGAAGAAATCAATTGTAGGAGCGAATTGTGGGAGCGAATTCATTCGCGAATGAATTCGCTCCCACAGGAAAAACTCAGATTCGTAGGATGGGTATCGCTACGCTCCACCCATCCTACGGTTCTGAAGCTAGGGTCGATTGCAGGAGCGAATTACGTGAATCGCCAATGACAACGGCGGGTGCCCCTCTCGGGACACCCGCCGTTTGGTTCGCGTCGACTCAGACCAGCGTCAGGGTGACGTCGATATTGCCGCGGGTGGCGTTGGAGTAGGGGCACACGATGTGGGCCTTGTCGACGATCGCGCGGGCTTCCTCGCGGTCCAGGCCGGGGAGGTCGATGCGCAGTTCCACTTCGATGCCGAAGCCGGTGGGGATGGCGCCGATGCCGACCACGCCTTCGATCGAGGTATCCGTCGGCAGCTTGTGCTTGTCGCGGGCGGCAACGAACTTCAGGGCGCCGAGGAAGCAGGCCGAGTAGCCGGCCGCGAACAGCTGCTCGGGGTTGGTGCCTTCGCCGCCGGCGCCGCCCAGTTCTTTCGGGGTGGCCAGGCTGACGTCGAGTACGCCGTCGGAAGAGATGGCGCGGCCGTCACGGCCACCGGTGGCTTCTGCGTAGGCGCGGTAGAGAACGTTTTCAATGCTCATGATGTTTTTCCTTTCAGTGGGATTCGCGTGGTGTGCTTGGGTGGTCGGGGTCGTGGATCAGCCGTCGTGATGAATCAGCCACTCCGGGTACAGCGCGCCGCTGCTGCTGTCCGGCTTGCCTTGTTCGGCGAAGCTGGCGGAGGAGAATGCGAGAACCGCGGTGAAGGTGATCAGGGCTTTCATGGTGAGTCTCCTATATTTGTTTGTTCGCCGATCTTTTGTGCACTAAGTAAGTTGGTGAGGCAGAATTTAATGCCAAGTAATTTTGCGCGCAATATAATTTTTAGAGCATTTCGTGCTAACCACAAAGCCTGGAAGTCATAAGGCTCTGGAAAGCGCCATCGGTTGAGGGTGAGGCGGGTCGCGTCCGGGGTTATGCTGCGTGCCGTCAGCTCGTGCGGTGGTCTATATGAAGGGAAGCGGGATTAACTATTTTGTTGTTGCAATAACAAAATATTTGCTATTGCCTAGTGAATTTCAACGCTTGATGGCAGTATTGTGGTTTCTATAAAAACAAATTCACCCGCTACCTGGAGTCGAACCATGCATCCCCGCGTACTAGAAGTCACCGAGCGTGTGATCGAACGCAGCCGCGCCACCCGCGCGCGCTACCTGGCGCTGATCCAGCAGGCGGCCAGCGACGGCCCGCAGCGCGGCAAGCTGCAGTGTGCCAACTTCGCCCACGGGGTCGCCGGCTGCGGCGGCGGCGACAAGCAGCGCCTGCGCCTGCTGGACTCGGCCAACGTGGCCATCGTCACCGCCTACAACGACATGCTCTCGGCGCACCAGCCCTACGAGGACTACCCGGAGAAGCTTCGCCAGGCCCTGCGCGAGATTGGCTCGGTGGGCCAGGTGGCCGGCGGCGTGCCGGCCATGTGCGACGGCGTCACCCAGGGCGAGCCGGGCATGGAGCTGGGCATCGCCAGCCGCGAGGTGATCGCGCTGTCCACCGCGGTGGCGCTGTCGCACAACATGTTCGATGCGGCGCTGTTCCTCGGCATCTGCGACAAGATCGTTCCCGGCCTGCTGATGGGCGCGCTGCGCTTCGGCCACCTGCCGTCGATCTTCGTCCCCGCCGGGCCGATGCCCTCCGGGCTGTCGAACAAGGACAAGGCCGAGGTGCGCCAGCGCTACGCCGAGGGCAAGGCCAGCCGCGACGAGCTGCTGGCGTCGGAGATGGCGGCCTACCACAGCCCCGGCACCTGCACCTTCTACGGCACCGCCAACACCAACCAGATGCTCATGGAGATCATGGGCCTGCACCTGCCGGGCGCCTCCTTCGTCAACCCGAATACCCCGCTGCGCGAGGCGCTGACCGTGGCGACCGCGCGCCAGGTCACCCGCCTGACCAAACAGAGCGGGCAGTTCCTGCCGCTCGGCGAGCTCGTCGACGAGCGCGTGCTGATCAACGCGGTGGTGGCCCTGCACGCCACCGGCGGCTCGACCAACCACACCCTGCACCTGCCGGCGATCGCCCAGGCCGCCGGCGTCCAGCTGACCTGGCAGGACATGGCCGAGCTGTCCGAGGTGGTGCCGACCCTGGCCCACGTCTATCCCAACGGCCAGGCCGACATCAACCACTTCCACGCCGCCGGCGGGGTGGCCTTCCTGGTGCGCGAGCTGCTCGACGCCGGCTTGCTCCATGAGGAGGTCAACACCGTGATGGGCCGCGGCCTGCGCCGCTACACCCAGGAGCCGTTCCTCGCCGACGGCCAGCTGGTCTGGCGCGAGGGTGCCGGCCAGAGCTTGGACGCGAGCATCCTGCGCCCGGTGGCGAACCCCTTCTCGGCGGAGGGCGGGCTGCGGGTGATGGTCGGCAACCTCGGCCGCGGGGTGATGAAGGTCTCCGCGGTGGCGCCCGAACACCAGGTGGTGGAAGCGCCGGTGCGGGTGTTCCACGACCAGCAGGCGCTGGCCGAGGCCTTCCAGGCCGGCGAGCTGGACCGCGACCTGGTGGCGGTGATGCGCTTCCAGGGCCCACGCAGCAACGGCATGCCCGAGCTGCACAAGTTGACCCCCTACCTCGGCGTGCTGCAGGACCGAGGCTACCGGGTGGCGCTGGTCACCGACGGGCGCATGTCCGGCGCCTCGGGCAAGATCCCGGCGGCGATCCACGTCTGCCCGGAAGCCTTCGACGGCGGTCCGCTGGCGCGGGTGCGCGATGGCGACCTGCTCCGCGTCGACGGCCAGGCCGGGACCCTGGAACTGTTGGTGGACGCCGCCGAGTTCGCCGC
>NZ_SSOJ01000125.1 GCF_029871205.1 Pseudomonas sp. BN417
CGCTCGGCCTTCTGACGGGGCAGAGTCGCTGCCCCACCTCTGCTGCACAGGTTCAGGCAATGACCAGGCGTCAGGATTGCCGCGTCCTGTCAGGCGCGAGTCACCCCTCTACCCCTGGGAGAGGGGCGGGGGTGAGGGATGTGTCAGGCCGGTGTGGAGGCCTGAAAGAACCGTGCTAGACGCCTCTATTCGGTGCTGCAACAGCTAACGCAGACATAGCCAATGAATTCGCCCCTACAAGGCCTCCCAACCTACGCCAGCGGTTTCAGCAGCAGCCGGTTCACCCGCCGCTCCTTCACCTCGATCACCTGCAGCTGCCAGCCGGCGAACTCCAGGGAGTCGCCCGTCACCGGCAGGCGGTCGAGCAGGCTCATGGCCAGGCCGGCCAGGGTCTGGTAGTCCTCCCCGGGCTTGGCCGAAAAGCCCAGGCGCTCGCCCAGGAGGCTCAGGTTAACCGCGCCGCTGACGGCCCAGCCGTCCTCGCAGGGCTCGATATCCAGGCCGTCCATCTCGCTGGCATCAGGCAGTTCGCCGGCGATGGACTCGAGGATATCGGTCATGGTCAGCAGGCCCTCGAAGCCACCGAACTCATTGACCACGAAGGCCACGTGGGTCGACGCCTTGCGCATTTCCTCCAGGGCACCCAGCACCGAGGCGCTTTCCGGCAGGTTCGGCGGGATGCGCAGCAGTTGCTCGATATCCGGGTCCTCGCCCTGCAGCAGTTCGCGCAACAGTTCCTTCTTGTGTACGTAGCCCAGGGGCTCGTCGACATCGCCGCCACGGATCACCAGCAGGCGCGAGTGGGATGAGCGCAGCAGGGCATCGTGGATGGCCTCGCGCGGGTCATCCAGGTCGATGCGCTCCGCCTCTCCCCTATTGGTCATCAGGGTGCGGATCGGGCGCTCGGCCAGGCCCAGCACGCCGCTGATCATGATCCGTTCGCGGCGGTCGAAGGGCACTGCACCAGCATCGTTGCCGCCCAGCAGGTCGGCGATCTCCTCGCCCACCTCTTCGGCCTCGACGCTGCGCCCGCCCATCAGACGCAGAACCGCATGGGCGGTGCGTTCACGCAGGTCGCGGCCGCCCTGCAGGTGGCGCTTGCGGCGCCAGCGCACCAGCTGGTTGGCGGCCTCGATCAGCAGCGAGAAGCCGATGGCGGCGTACAGATAGCCTTTTGGGATGTGGAAGCCCAGGCCTTCGGCGGTGAGGCTGAAGCCGATCATCATCAGGAAGCCCAGGCACAGCATGATCACCGTCGGGTGGGCGTTGACGAAGGCGGTCAGCGGCTTGCTCGCGACTATCATCAGGCCGATGGAAACGACCACCGCGATCATCATCACTTCCAGGTGCTCGACCATGCCGACGGCGGTGATGACCGCGTCCAGGGAGAACACCGCGTCCAGCACCACGATCTGCGCCACCACCGGCCAGAACAGGGCATAGGTACGGCTGCCGCCCTGGCTATGGACGCGGCCCTCCAGGCGCTCGTGCAGCTCCATGGTGGCCTTGAACAGCAGGAACACACCGCCGCCCAGCATGATCAGGTCACGGCCGGAGAAGCTCTTGCCGAAGATGTCGATCAGCGGCTCGGTCAGGGTCACCAGCCAGGAGATGCTGGCCAGCAGTCCGAGGCGCATGATCAGCGCCAGCGACAGGCCGAACAGCCGCGCGCGGTCACGCTGATGGGGCGGCAGCTTGTCCGCCAGGATGGCGATGAACACCAGGTTGTCGATGCCCAGGACGATTTCCAGGACGATCAGGGTCAAGAGGCCCAACCAGGCCGTGGGATCAGCTATCCATTCCATGGGGGTCAGGCTCTCGGGGGAAAGTTACGGGCGCGCGCGAGCTGCGCCGGCTGGCGTTGCTTCGACCTGTGCGGGGAGCGTGCAGCGGGGCGCTGCGATTCGGATTGGCGCGCCGGGGCGCCGGAGGGATGGGATGCCGCCCCCTGGGGCGCAGGAGGCGGCTTGCAACAATCGCTGTTCATTGGTTTCCGGTTCGGATAAACGAACTGCGAATGCTAGGTCAGAAAATTGCCGGCTTTAAGCCGGAAATCTTTACCAATGATGTATGAAATCTCTTAACGGCGTCTGAACAAGGGCCTCGGCTCTATGACAGAACGTCCGTAGAGCACGCTCACCCCAGCCAGCCCCTTGAGCGCATCCTCGGCGGATTTGTCCTCGCGCACGGCAAAGGCATCGAAGCCGCACTGGCGCATATGGCTGAGCTGGTCGCGCAGCACGTCGCCCACCGCTCGCAGCTCGCCACGCCAGCCCAGGCGGGTACGCAGCAGGTAGGCCTGGCTGTAGCCACGGCCATCGCGGAAGCTGGGGAAGTCGATGGCGATCAGAGGCAGCCCGACGAGACAGGGCACCAACTCCTCCACCTCGTCATCCGGCTGCAGCAGCAGGCCGTCGACTCCACCACGCTCGCGCCAGAGCGCCATGGGCAGGATCAGCGGCCCTGCCGGCAGCGGCTCCTGCGCCTCGCGCACCAGGGTCCAGGGGTCGTCCACCAGGCGCGCCTGGCCATCCAGCAGCTTGATCAGGTTGTTCATGCCGGCACCTCCGCCTTGGCGTAGACCCGCTCCTTGAAGGGCTCCAGGCCGATG
The DNA here is from genome assembly GCF_029871205.1 of Pseudomonas sp. BN417. Lineage (GTDB taxonomy): Bacteria > Pseudomonadota > Gammaproteobacteria > Pseudomonadales > Pseudomonadaceae > Metapseudomonas. The sequence goes on from NZ_SSOJ01000125.1 coordinate 2,612, forward strand.
CGCCGCACGGTGTCGACGAAGCGCTCCTCCGGCTCGCGGTAGTCGCGGAAAGTGTCCACCACGCGAACGATGACCTCGGGCACCTCTGCGGCGCTGAAGGACGGGCCTATTACCTTGCCCAGTTCGCTATCCATGCCCTGGGCGCCGCCGAGGGTGATCTGGTACCACTCGCTGCCGCCCTTGTCGACGCCGAGGATGCCGATGTTGCCGATGTGGTGGTGGCCGCAGGCGTTCATGCAGCCGGAGATGTTCAGGCTCAGCTCGCCCAGTTCCTGCAGCGCGGCCGGGTCCGGGAAGCGTGCCTGGATGGCCTGGGCAATGGGGATGGACTTGGCGTTGGCCAGCGAGCAGTAGTCGCCGCCGGGGCAGGCGATGATGTCGGTGAGCAGGCCGATATTGGGCGTCGCCAGGCCCTGCTCGCGGGCCCGCAGCCAGAGGTCGTGCAGGTCGGCCTTGCGCACGTCCGGCAACACCAGGTTCTGTTCGTGGGCGATGCGGATCTCGCCGAAGCCGAAGCGCTCGGCCCAGTCCGCCACTGCTTCCATCTGTGCGGCGGTCACGTCCCCAGGCGGGGCGTCGGGCCCCGGCTTGGTGGAGAGCACTACCGAGGCGTAGCCCGGCACCTTGTGCGGTTGCAGGTTGCGCGCCGTCCAGCGGGCGAACTCCGGATCCTGCGCCAGGTGGCTGCCGAAGCCCAGGTCGGTGTCGTCCAGCCGCGCGTAGGGCGGCGTGTCGAAGTTGGCGGCGACCCGCTGGTATTCGGCCTCGGTCAGCTCGGCGGGGCCGTCCTTCAGGTGCTGCCACTCGGCTTCCACCTCGCGGGCGAAGGCCTCGATACCCAACGCCTTGACCAGGATCTTGATCCGCGCCTTGTACTTGTTGTCGCGCCGCCCGTGGCGGTTGTAGACCCGCAGGATGGCTTCGACATAGGACAGCAGGTGCCGCCAGTGCAGGCCGTCGCGGATCTGCTGGCCGAGGATCGGCGTGCGCCCCAGGCCGCCACCCACCAACACCCGCAGGCGCATTTCACCGGCGTCGTCGCGGTAGAGGTAGAGGCCGATGTCGTGCATCTGTATCGCTGCGCGGTCTTCCTCGGCGGCGCACAGGGCGATCTTGAACTTGCGCGGCAGGAAGAGGAATTCCGGGTTGATGGTCGACCATTGGCGGAGGATTTCGGCCAGCGGGCGCGGGTCCAGCAGCTCGTCGGCGGCCACCCCGGCGAAGGCTTCGGTGGTGATGTTGCGCACGCAGTTGCCGGAGGTCTGGATGGCGTGCATCTCCACCTCGGCCAGTTGCTGGAGAATGTCCGGCACCTCGGCGAGCTCGATCCAGTTGAACTGGATGTTCTGCCGGGTCGTGAAGTGGCCGTAGTCGCGGTCGTGCTCGCGGGCGATCCGCGCCAGGCAGCGCAGCTGGTTCGACGAAAGGGTGCCGTAGGGGATGGCGACCCGCAGCATGTAGGCGTGCTTCTGCAGGTAGAGGCCGTTCTGCAGCCGCAGTGGCAGGAACTCCTCCTCGGTGAGCTCGCCGCTGATACGCCGCGCCACCTGGTCGCGGAATTGCGCGACGCGCTCCTGCACCAGGGCGCGGTCGTAGTCGTCGTAGTGGTACATCGCAGGCTCCAGCAAGGCGGGCGGGGGCCTTCACTATGACCACGCGGGCAAGACGAAAACAGCTTCAGGTTCGACACGAAAAACCGTATCAGACTGAGCTGTAGGGGCGAGCTTGCTCGCGAATGGCTACGGTTCGCGAGCAAGCTCGCTCCTACAGGGTGCCATCTCTATCTGAACACTAAAAAGTGCCTTGATCTGAGTCTGTTTCCTTTTCGCAGGGCTTTTCAGAATGGCGGCCGCTCAGTCTTCCAACCGAAAGGCCCGCACATGAACAGCGCAATCCCGGAACCGACCTACGACTACAAGGTGGTTCGCCAATTCACCCTGATGACCCTGGTCTGGGGCATCGTCGGCATGGGCATGGGGGTGTTCATCGCCGCCCAGCTCGTCTGGCCGGATCTGAACCTCGACCTGCCCTGGACCAGTTTCGGCCGCCTGCGCCCGCTGCACACCAACCTGGTGATCTTCGCCTTCGGCGGCGGCGCCCTATTCGCCACCAGCTACTACACGGTGCAGCGCACCTGCCAGGCGCGGCTCTATGGAGGCCAGCTGGCGGCCTTCACCTTCTGGGGCTGGCAGGCGCTGGTGGTGATCCTGCTGGTCACGCTGCCCCAGGGGCTGACCTCGACCAAGGAATACGCCGAGGTGGAATTCACCGGCGCGGTGTGGATGGCCATCGTCTGGGTCGCCTATGCGGCGGTCTTCTTCGGTACCATCCTGAAGCGCAAGACCAAGCACATTTACGTCGGCAACTGGTTCTTCGGCGCCTTCATCCTGGTCACCGCCATGCTCCACGTGGTCAACCACCTGGCCATCCCGGTGAGTTGGTTCAAGTCCTACTCGGTCTACTCCGGCGCCACCGACGCCATGGTGCAGTGGTGGTACGGCCACAACGCCGTGGGTTTCTTCCTCACCACCGGTTTCCTCGGGATGATGTACTACTTCATCCCCAAGCAGGCCGGGCGTCCGGTGTATTCCTACCGGCTGTCCATCGTCCACTTCTGGGCGCTGATCACCCTGTACATCTGGGCCGGCCCGCACCACCTGCACTACACCGCCCTGCCCGACTGGGCGCAGTCCCTCGGCATGGTGATGTCGATCATCCTGCTGGCGCCCAGCTGGGGCGGCATGATCAACGGCATGATGACCCTCTCCGGCGCCTGGCATAAGCTGCGCGACGACCCGATCCTGCGCTTTTTGGTGGTGTCCCTGGCCTTCTACGGCATGTCCACCTTCGAAGGCCCGATGATGGCCATCAAGACCGTCAACGCCCTCTCCCACTACACCGACTGGACCATCGGCCACGTACACGCCGGCGCTCTCGGCTGGGTGGCGATGATCACCATCGGCTCGCTCTACCACCTGATTCCGCGCCTCTGGGGCCGCGCGCAGATGCACAGCGTCGGCCTGATCAACGCGCACTTCTGGCTCGCCACCATCGGCACCGTTCTCTACATCGCCTCGATGTGGGTCAACGGCATCACCCAGGGCCTGATGTGGCGTGCAGTCAACGAGGACGGCACCCTCACCTACTCCTTCGTCGAGGCGCTGGAGGCCAGCCATCCGGGCTTCGTGGTACGCATGATCGGCGGCGTGTTCTTCCTCACCGGCATGTTCCTCATGGCCTGGAACACCTGGCGCACGGTGCGGGTGGGCAATGCCCGCACCACCGAAGCCGTGCCGCAGGCGGTGGCCCATGGATAGCGAAAGCGCCTACGCCCTGCTCAGCCTGAGTGCCCTGGCCTTCTTCTACCTCGCCACCCAGACCAGCCTGGGTGGCAGGAGCCAGCGCCAGCTGGACGAAGCCACCATGCTGCCCTTCGCCGATGACGAGCCCGTCGCCCGCCGCATGGAACACGCCACCGGGCGCAGCAGCACGGGGTGCAGCTGTCCGGGAAGGTGTGATGGGAGTTGTGCGGGGCGAATAGAAATCGAGGCCTGAGGGGGAATCCCCACAAGAGAAAGCCAAGGCAGTCCTGCCTTACCAGTAATTTTCCACCGCCACCTGCCCCGGCCGGCGGCTCAGGCTCAGGTTCATGTCGCGGGTCTTCAGCACCGCGCGGGTGTCATCGATCATCTGCGGGTTGCCGCAGAGCATCACCCGGGAATGTTCCGGGGTCAGTTCCAGGCCGGCGGCGCGCTCCAGCTCGCCGTTCTCGATCAAGGTGGTGATGCGCCCGTGCAGCGCACCGGGCACTTCCTCGCGGGTGACCACCGGGATGAACAGCAGCTTGTCCGCCACCCCTTCCAGATACTCCTTGTCCTTGAGTTCGGCGATCAGCTCCTGGTAAGCCAGCTCAGCGGCCTGGCGCACGCTGTAGACCAGGATGATGCGCTCGAAGCGCTCCCAGACTTCCAGGTCCTGGAGAATCGAGAGGAAGGGCGCGAGGCCCGTGCCGGTGGCCAGCAGCCAGAGGTCACGGCCGTCGACGAAACGGTCCAGGGTGAGGAAGCCGAAGGCCTGCTTGTCCACCATCAGGGTGTCGCCTTCCTGCAGGCGGCTCAGCTCGCTGGTGAATTCGCCACCGGGTACCACGATGGAAAAGAACTCCAGGTGTTCGTCATAGGGCGCCGACACCATCGAATAGGCGCGCCAGACGGTGCTGCCGTCGGCCTTGGTCACCCCCAGGCGGGCGAACTGCCCGGCGCGGAAGCGAAAGCCCGCATCGCGGGTGGTGCGCAGGGTGAACAGGCTGGGCGTCAGGGTCTGCACATCCAGCAGGGTCTGACGGGTGAACTTCTCTTCGCTGGCGGTCATACTCCGCTCCCATCCTTTTCCGATTCTTTCCAAGACCGCTCCAGTGTCTCGCAAAGCGGTCTTCAGAAACACCGCTGGTTCTTATGCCTATATTCGCTACGCCTTTTGCCCAGCTCGACCTGGTGCGTCAGCCCGAGCAGCAGGACGACCCGCTGCAAGCCTTCGACGCCGCCGACGAATACCTGCTCAATCACCTGCACGAGCAGGGCATCACAGCCGACACGCGCATCCTGGTACTGAACGACAGCTTCGGCGCCCTGGCCGCCAGCCTGGCGTCCTGCGCCCGGGTTACCAGCAGCGGCGATTCGCACCTGGGGCATATCGCCCTGCAGCGCAACCTGGCGCGCAATGGCCTGGACGATGCAGCGGTGCGCTTCGTGCCCGCCAGCGAGCGGGCGGACGGTCCGTTCGACCGGGTGCTGATCCGCGTGCCCAAGACCCTGGCCCTGCTGGAAGAGCAACTGATCCGCCTGCATGGCCAATTGGCTCCGGGCGCCACGGTGGTGGCCGCCGGCATGGTCAAGCACCTGCCCCACGCCGCCGGCGACCTGCTGGAGAAGTACATCGGCCCGATGCAGCCCTCACTCGCGATGAAGAAGGCCCGCCTGCTGATCGCCACGCCTGTGGATAAACCCGCCGTGGCCTCGCCCTACCCCACGCGCTACCAACTGGATCAGCCTCGCCTGACCCTGACCAACCACGCCAACGTGTTCTGCCGCGAAGGCCTGGATATCGGCACCCGCGCCTTCCTCCCGCACCTGCCGCGCAGCCTGGCGGCCGTCCGCGCGGCGGACCTGGGCTGCGGCAACGGGGTGCTGGGCATCGCCTATGCCCTGGCTAACCCGCAAGCCGAGATGACCCTGGTGGACGAGTCCTATATGGCCGTGCAGTCGGCGCGGGAGAACTGGCGGGCGGCCCTGGGCGAGCGCCCGGCGGATATCCGCGCCGGCGACGGCCTGGCGGAACAGCCGGCGCACTCCCTGGATCTGGTGCTGTGCAATCCACCCTTCCACCAGCAGCAGGTGGTGGGCGACTTCCTCGCCTGGCGCATGTTCGTCCAGGCGCGCAATGCCCTGGTGAAGGGCGGCGAGCTGTGGATAGTGGGTAATCGCCATCTGGGCTACCACGCCAAGCTCAAGCGCCTGTTCCGCGGTGTGGAGCAGGTGGCGGCGACACCGAAGTTCGTGGTGCTCAAGGCGACCAAGTAAGTCCGAGCATGGCCTGGCTTCCCTCACCCCAACCCTCTCCCAGAGGGAGAGGGGGCTGTCCGCGCAAGGGGCAGGCCGGCGTGAGTCACCCCTCTCCCTCCGGGAGAGGGGCCGGGGGTGAGGGTGATTGAAGTCCGCTCGGACTCCAGTCAGTGCGTACTCAACCCCGCCGCCGTCATGACCATCCGCAGCAGGTAGGCCACCGCGCCCAGGGCCAGCACGCTGAGGGCCCAGATGCCCACCAGCCAGCCCAGGCGCTGCCACAGGGGTTTCTTTTCCGGCTCGTCCATGGCGACGCTCCTAGTGGTAGCCATCTTCCACCCGCACCTTGCCGCGGAACACGTAGTAGCTCCAGGCGGTGTACATCAGGATGAAGGGGATGATGAACAGCGCACCCACCAGCATGAAGCCCTGGCTCTGCGGCGGCGCCGCCGCGTCCCAGATGGAGATGGACGGCGGCACCACGTTGGGCCAAAGGCTGATGCCGAGACCGCTGTAGCCGAGGAAGATCAGCACCAGGGTCAGCACGAAGGGCGCATGGTGGGCGTTGTTCGCCACCGCGCGCAGCAGGGCCCAGGTGCACACCAGCACCAGGATCGGCACCGGCATGAACCAGAACAGGTTGGGCAGGCTGAACCAACGTTCGGCGATATCGGCATGGGCCAGCGGGGTCCAGATGCTGACGATACCGGTGATACCGAGCAACACCAGCACCAGCGGCCGCGCCAGGTCGTGCATCTGCTGTTGCAGGCGGTCTTCGGTCTTCATGATCAGCCAGGTGCAGCCGAGCAGCGCATAGGCGGCAATCAGGCCCAGGCCGCAGAACAGCGGGAAGGGCGCCAGCCAGTCCAGTGAGTCGCCGGCAAAGGTGCGGTCCACCACCGGGAGGCCTTCGATGTAGGTGCCGAGCGCCACGCCCTGGAAGAAGGTGGCGGCGATGGAGCCGCCGATGAAGGCCTTGTCCCACAGGTGGCGCTTCTCCGGCCGGGCCTTGAAGCGGAACTCGAAGGCCACGCCACGGAAGATCAGCCCCAGGAGCATCAGGATCAGCGGCAGGTAGAGGGCGGAGAGCACCACGGAATAAGCGAGGGGGAAGGCGCCGAACAGCGCCGCGCCGCCCAGCACCAGCCAAGTTTCGTTACCGTCCCAGACCGGCGCGACAGTGTTCATCATCACATCGCGCTCGCCATCGTCCTTGACGAAGGGGAAGAGGATGCCGATGCCCAGGTCGAAACCGTCCATCACCACGTACATCATCACGCCGAAGATGATGATGATGGCCCAGATCAGCGAAAGGTCGACGCCCATGGTTCAGTTCCTCCCCTCGATTGCAGCGGTGTCGTCATCGTCCATGCCCTCTTCGGTCGCGGAGAGCGGGCGCGCGGGGGTGCGGTGCTGGCCAGGGCCGCCGATGCCCTGTTCCTTGCCTTCGTCGGTGACCGGGCCCTTGCGCACCAGGCGCATCATGTAGCCGAGGCCCGCGCCGAATAGCAGGAAATACACCACCACGAACGTCACCAGGGTCAGGCTCATCTGGGTCACGCTCTGGTTGGACACCGCGTCCGCGGTGCGCATCAACCCGTAGACGACCCAGGGCTGGCGCCCCATCTCGGTGGTGAACCAGCCGGCGAGGATGGCGATCAGCCCCGAGGGCCCCATCCACAGGCAGAGGTAGAGGAAGGGCCGCGAGCCGAACAGCCCACCGCGCCAGCGCAGCCACAGGCTCCAGACGCCGGCCAGGATCATCAACAGGCCGAGGGCGACCATGATGCGGAAGGACCAGAACACCACGGTGGAGTTGGGGCGGTCCTCCTTGGGGAACTCCTTCAGCGCCGGCACCTGCTTGTCCAGGCTGTGGGTCAGGATCAGGCTGCCGAGGTAGGGAACCTCCACCTTGAAACGGGTTTCCTCGCGCTCCATGTCCGGCCAGCCGAAGAGGATCAGCGGGGTGGCCTCGCCGCTGCTGTTGTCCCAGTGGCCCTCCATCGCGGCGATCTTCACCGGCTGGTGCTTGAGGGTGTTGAGCCCGTGCAGGTCGCCGATGAAGGCTTGCACCGGGGCCACCAGCAGGGCCATCCACATGGCCATGGAGAGCATCTTGCGGATTGCCGGGTTGTCTCGGCCGCGCAGCAGGTGCCAGGCCGCCGAGGCGCCGACGAAGAAGGCGGTGGCGAGGAAGGCGGCGGTGGCCATGTGCAGCAGGCGGTAGGGGAAGGACGGGTTGAAGATCACCGCCAGCCAGTCCACCGGCACCACACGGCCGTCGATGATCTCGTGGCCTTGCGGGGTCTGCATCCAGCTGTTGGAGGCGAGGATCCAGAAGGTGGAGATGATGGTGCCGATGGCCACCATCACCGTGGCGAAGAAGTGCAGGTTCGGCCCCACGCGGTTCCAGCCGAACAGCATGACGCCGAGGAAGCCGGCCTCGAGGAAGAAGGCGGTGAGCACCTCGTAGGTCAGCAGCGGCCCGGTGACACTGCCTGCGAAGTCGGAGAAGGCGCTCCAGTTGGTGCCGAACTGGTAGGCCATGACCAGGCCGGAGACCACGCCCATGCCGAAGTTGACGGCGAATATCTTCGACCAGAAGTGATAGAGGTCGCGGTAGACCTCCTGCCCGGTCTTCAGCCACAACCCTTCCAGCACCGCGAGGTAGCTGGCCAGGCCAATGGTGATGGCCGGAAAGATGATGTGGAAGGACACGGTGAAGGCGAACTGCATTCGGGCGAGATCGAGAGCCTCCAATCCGAACATGGCGAATCCTCTAATCAGATTGATACGGGTATGCCCCACGCGCGGCTCCATGGGGTCTGGAGCCAGGCAGGGCCGAATTGTTCTTCTGGGGTCTGCTGCGACTGGATGTGGACCAGGCCGGCCCTTCACAGATCCGCGCCCGGTATTTTGACGCGGATCAAGCAATGCCTAGAGATTAGCCGGTCGAGGCATTTTGGAAGCTGTGGTTCGTTGCCGCGCGACAGGTTGCCGCGCGGCCGACCGCCGCAGGATGGGTTGGCGCCCTTGTAGGTTGGCGCTGAGCGAAGCGAAGCCCAACATGCGCACCAACCCGGGATCGTTGGGCTTCGCTGCGCTCTGCCGCAACCTACGGTTCGAGAGCCTCGGGGCTGTCCACGTCGCGCAGCACACCCGGGTCGTCGACATCGACCGCTATCCAGGCCGAGGCGTGGGTGCGCAACACCCGGCGGGCGCCTTCGTCGCCGCTGAGCGCTTGCAGCTCGGGCCAGAAGTCGCGGCCGAACAGCACCGGGTGGCCGCGTTCGCCCTGGTGGACCGGGAAGACGATGCGCGCGGCGTCGGCCCTGGCCACCAACGTGCGCAGGCTGGGCTCGGCAATCCAGGGCATGTCACCGAGCAGCACGGCGATGGCCTCGGCCGGGTCTGTGGATAACGCCCGCACACCCGCTGCCAGACTATGGCCCATGCCCTGCCCGGCATCTTCGCAAAGGATGATGCTGCATCCGTCCGGCAGCCCCAGCGAGGCCGGGTCATCCTCCGGGCGCAGCACCAGGTGCACGTCGTCGAACACCCGCAACGCCCCCTCCAGGCTGGCCGCCAGCAGGGTGCGACCGTCGGCCAGGGTGGCGCGGCGCTTGTCGCTGCCGAAGCGGGTGCCGAAACCGGCGGCGAGGATCAGGGCGGTGACGTTGGGCATGCATCAACTCCGGGTTGCCATTGCGGACTCGGACACTGTGGGGGCGAATTCATTCGCTAAGCAGGCCGGAGGTCTGCCCTACCGAATCCATGGGGGCAGCTGCGCTGCCCTTAGCGAATGAATTCGCCCCCACAAGAACAGGCAAGGCCTGGCAACAGGCCTCAAAGCCTATCCCGCGCAATCCCATTGCGCACCCGCAGGATGTCCGCCAGCACCGCCAGGGCGATCTCGGACGGGGTCTTGCTGCCCAGGTTGAGGCCGATGGGGGCGATGATGCGGGCGATTTCCGGTTCATTCAGCCCACCGACCCGGCGCAGGCGCTCGAGGCGTTTGCTGCTGGTGGCCATGGAGCCCATCACGCCGATGTAGAAGGCCTCGGTGCGCACGGCCTCGATCATTGCCAGGTCGTCGATCTTCGGGTCGTGGGTCAGGGCGACCACGGCGGTATCGGCATGGCAGCCGCCCAGGCGGATGAATTCCGAGGGCAGTTCGCGGCGGATTTCCACGCCGGGCAGTTCGACGCCCTGAAGCGCTTCCTCGCGGGGGTCACAGAGCACCACTTCGAAGCCCAGGCTCTGACCGAACTCGGCGCAAACCTGGGCCACCGTGGAATAGCCCGCCAGCAGCAGGCGCTGGGCCGCGCCGACGCGCAGGCGCAGCAGATCGCCCAGGCGCTCCACCCGGGGGCCCTGCTCGTGGTCCGGCAACAACCGGCGCCCGCCATCGGGCAGCGAGACTTCGCGAATCAACCGGCGCTGACCGGCCAGGGCGCTTTCCAGCTCGCGCAGGTGGGCCTGAACGTCGCAGTCGGACGGCAGGTTCTCCACCAGCACTTCCAGCACGCCACCGCAGGGCAGGCGGATCTGCGAGCGCTCGTCGCTGCCGTCGCCATAGCGCACCATCCGGACGGGCTCGGGGAAGGCGCCGGCAGCCAGGCGTTCCAGGAAATCATCCTCCACGCAGCCGCCGGACAGCGAGCCGATCCAGTGGCCGGACGCATTGGCCGCCAGCAGGGAGCCCGGCGCGCGGGGCGCCGAGCCATAGGTGGCCAGTACGGTGCAGAGCCACACACGCTGGCCGGAACTCGACCATTCCAGGGCCTTGCGCACCACCAGCAGATCAAGGTGTTGCATGGGAAAACTCGCCGTTAGTGGGATTGGACTTCGCCGCGCAGCTCAGCCACCTGCTCCGGGGTCACCTCGCTGTCGAGGCCGCCCCAGGTCTGGCGCAGGTAGTTGAGCAGGTCGCGCATCTGGCTGTCGTCGAGTTTATCCCTGAAGCCGGGCATCGGCTGCATCCGTTCGAAGCCGGTGAACTGCTGCTCGCGGATGCCGTCGTCGATGACCCGCAGCAGGTTGCGCGAGTCCGCCAGGCGCAGGGTGGTGTTGCCGTTCATCGCTACCGCCACATGGGGCACGCCCTCCCCCGCCGCGCCGTGACAGCCGGCGCAGACATTCAGGTAGTCCTGGCGCCCGCGGGCGGCGCTTTCGCCCAGCTTGTCCTCGGCCACCGCGGCGATCTTGCGCGGTGCCGGTGGCTGCTCGCCGAGCAGGTAGGTGGCCATGGCGCGGTGATCGTCCTGGGGCAGGTACTGGGTGCTGTGGTGCAGCACCGGGTACATCTCGTTGAACACCGAGCCCTGGGCGCTGATGCCGTGCTTGAGGAAGGTGGCCAGGTCGTCGGTGGTCCAGCCTCGTTCGGCCAGGTCGTCGGCCAGCAGGCTGGGCGCCTGGTAGCCGAGGAGCTCACCGCCGCTCATGCGCAGGTCCTGCTGCAGGGCGCCCACGGCGTTGCGCGGGGTGTGGCATTCGCCACAGTGGCCAAGCACTTCCACCAGGTACTGGCCGCGCTGCCATTCCTCGCCCTTGCCGTCGGCCGGCAGCAATTGCACGCGGTTCTTGTAGACCATGTTCCAGAAGGTCATGCCGAAGCGCACGTTGAACGGGAAGGCCAGGTCGGTCTTCGGGCTCGGCTTGGCAATCGGCTCCAGGCTCATCAGGTAGGCGTAGATGGCGTCGGAGTCCTCCCGCTTCAGCAGGTGATAGGAGGTATAGGGCATCGCCGGATAGAGCTTGCTGCCATCCTTGCGTTCGCCCTGGGTCACCGCCTTGAAAAAGTCGTCGGCGCTGTAGTGGCCGATGCCGTGCTCCTTGTCCGGAGTGATGTTGGTGCCGTAGATGGTGCCGAACGGCGACACCAGCGGCAGGCCGCCGGCGTACTCGGCGCCGCCTTCGATGCTGTGGCAGGCCACGCAGTCGGCGGCATTGGCCAGGTACTTGCCGCGTTCGATCAGCACCTGGTCCGCCGCCTGGGCGGCCAGGGGGGACAGCAGTGCCGCGAGTAGAAGCGCGCGCATCCTCAACCCTCCTTGACCAGGCCGAGACCTTCCACCACATCACGCGCGGCGCTGTAGTAGCGGACGTAGCCGGTGCAGCGGCAGATGTGCTTGCCCAGGGCGTTCTCGATCTCCCCTTCCAGTTCGCTGCGCTTGACCGGCTGGCGCTGGAGCTTCTCCACCAGCACGGTGGCGGCATTGACGTAGCCGGGAGTGCAGTAGCTGCACTGGAAGGCGAACTGGTCGATGAACTTCTGCTGGATAGGGTTCAGCTCGGCGACTTCGCCCTTGGCATCACGCTTGGCGTGGCCTTCGATGGTGCGCACTTTCTTGCCGTCGAAGAAGTGCGCGCCGGTGATGCAGGTGCGGATTTCCTCGCTGGTGCCGTCCGGCTTGTCGAGGATGGCCACGCAAGCGTGGCAGATGCCCTGGCCGCAGCCCAGGCGCGAACCGGTGAGGTTCAGGTGCTCGTGCAGGAAGTCGATCATCATCAGGTCGTCGTCCACGGTGAAGGGGCCGACGGCCTGGCCGTTGATGGTCATGCTGAGTGCGCGCTTAGCCATGGAGGGCCTCCTTGATGCGAGCCGGAGTCAGGGGAAGGTCGCGCAGGCGCTTGCCGGTGGCATGGGCCACGGCGTTCACGATGGCGCCGACCACGGGGATCATCACCACCTCGGCAATGCCCTTGGCCGGGTCGCTGGGCGACAGCGGCGGGAGGATTTCGGCGGTCTGGGTCCAGACCGCGCAGTCCTTGGCGCGGGGCAGCTGGTAGCGGTTGAAGTTCCAGGTGCCTTCGCCGGGGCCGCCTTCATACAGCGGCATCTCTTCCAGCAGCGCGTGGCCGATGCCCATGGCGATGCCGCCCTCCAGCTGGCCGCGCACCAGCTCGGGCACGATCACCCGGCCGCACTCCAGCCAGGAATGGTGGTTGACCACTCGCGCCTCACCACTGCCCTTGTTCACCTTCACTTCCACCAGGGTCGCCACCGGACTGTAGTAGGTGACCATGGCGTTGTTCAGTTGGGTCGGCGGGTAGCTGACGGAGACACGGTTCAGCAGGTGGAAACCGTGGCTGGTCATCTGCGCCTTCTTCGCCGGAGTGGCGCCGTCACCGTACTTCACCGCCACTGCATCCAGGGGGAAGGTGTCGCGCTTGCCGTCGATCTCGAACTCACCCGTGGCCCAGGACCAGCGGTTGAAACCGTGGACGCTGACGCCGGTGACCAGGCCCAACTCGTGGGCCTTGTGCGCCAGCAGCTCGAAGGGAATCGGCGGCAGGCCGTTGGCGGTCAGCTTGCCCTCAACCCAGTGGGCGTCCTCACGGCGCACCACGTAGGGGTTGGCCAGGCCGCCGTACTCGCCACGACCCCAGATGCTCAGGGCCGCCGGCCAAAGTCCGTGGTTGAAGAGGATACGCGCCGCCTCACGGGTGCCGTGCCCCGAGTAGTAGGCCGAGTTGGTGGCCGAGGACGGCGAAGCCAGCTTGCCGACCCAGCGCGGATTCTTCAGCGCGGCGTCCTGTTCGGCCTGGCTGATCAGGTAGGGGTTACCGCTGGTGGTCAGCGCCAGCTCGGCCCATTCGGTGTCGCCGGTGCGGATCTCGTCGGCCGGGTGCCCCAGGTAGTCGGCCACCAGCAGCGCCTGCGAGGTGGCCATGCCGGTGCCCATGTCGATGGCGATCTGGCGCAGCTTCACGCGGCCCTCGGCGGTGAACTCCAGGCTGGCCATGGGCGCTTCGGAACCGGTGCCGAAGTCCTTCTGGCAGATGGCGAAGCCGACGCCGTAGTAGTGGTCCGGGTCCTTGGCCTCTTCTTCGCGCTTGCGTGCGTCGCGGTTCTTCCAGACCTCGTGCTGCGCGGCCTTGTCGAGGATCTCCTCCAGGCGCAGGGCGCCGGCGGGAATGGCGCCCTGGGTGTTCTTCATGCCGGACTTGAAGACGTTCTTGCGGCGCAGTTCGATGGCATCCACACCCAGGCGGGCGGCCACCTCGTCCACCATCATTTCGGTGGCGGCCATGGTCTGCAGGGTGCCGTAGCCGCGCATGGAGCCGGCCTCGACGCCGCGGGAATGATAGGCGGTGGCGGCCAGGTCGCTCTGCGGCAGGTAGTAGATGGACTGCGCGGCAGTGGCACCCACGGCGGCCACCGAGGGGCTGTAGTTGATGCGACCGCCGCCGTCGACATCCATGTGCGCGCGGAAGATCTGGAACGACAGGTCGTCCTTCTTCACCGCCAACTGGTAGTGCATGTCGAAGGGGTGGCGCTTGATGCCGCTCTGGAACTGCTCGTAGCGGTCATTGGCCAGGCGCACCGGTACACCGTCGCCGTACATCGCGGCGAGGGCGGCGTAGAAGACGAAGATGTTGTTGTCCTTGGAGCCGTAACCCACGGTATAGCCCGGGTGCATGTTCAACGTCGCGACCTTGAAGCGCGACGGCGCCAGCATGTGGGCGGTCTGCTCGGCCACTTCGAAGGGGCACTGGGTGGCGACGACGAAATGCAGGGTGCCGCTGGCCGCGTCGTACCAGCCATTGCCGTTGTCCGCTTCCAGGGCGGCCGGCTCGATGGACTGGGTCTTGTAGCGCTCGTCGAAGACCATCCAGCCTTCCGGCGGGGTCGCCAGCGTCGCTTGCATCTGCTCGGCGTGGAACAGGCCCTGGGCGGTCAGGTCGCCGGTCGGGTTGCCCGCGCCCCAGGTGGGTTTGCGCTCGCGGATCAGCGGGAACAGCATGCTGTCCTTGAGGCTGGAGAAGCTGTCCGGGTCGAAGGGCGTGGCGCCGCCGACGCGGACGAAACGGAAGCTGCCGTACGGGTCGCGCTGGTAGAGCGAGGCCTTGGCACCGTAGCGGATCACCTTCTCGTTGAACTTGAGGATGTTCTTCGCCCGGCGGTAACGGTCGAAGTCCTTCCAGATCAGCAGCGCCACCGGATGGCCGATGAACATCGGCACCTGGCCCTCGGGCAGGAAGGGGTCAGGGCTGTGGCCCTCGGGGAAGGCGATGCCGTCCCGCGCGAGGTCCTCGGCAGTCACCACGCGGTCGGGTGCGAGCTCAGCGTCCAGCATGGACAGGTCGAAGCCCTGGTACAGCTGGTCGGCACGGGTCGCCTTGAGCAACAGGGCATGGCCCTGCTGCTGCGGCCAGCCGGGCATGTCCTTGGCGCGGATGTCGCGGGCGAAGACCTTGCCGCCACAGACCTTGCTGACCCCGTCGATGCGCCCGCGGGCCTGGCCGCCTGCGGTGTACCAGGTTTGCGGAGTGCTGGTGACCTGCGCCTCGAACAGCGCGGCGAAGGCCTTGCTGCCGAGCGGCGCCAGAGTGATGCCGATACCGGCTACGACGCTGCCTTGGAGGAAGGCGCGGCGGGACAGTTCAGGAGTGGACATACCCGTACCTCGTGGGCGGACCGGAGCCTGCCCAAGTGTTTGTGCAATAAACAGCCGCCAGCCCCAGCCATGCGGAAGGGCTGTCAGAAAGAATAGTCGGAGAGTGAATCTGACTTGAAAGTCAAATATTAGCGAAATCCCTGACGCAGACAAAGAGGAAATCTGTCTCTTTAGTCAGAAATTTCTGATGACGAACCGCTGATCGAACGCTCTGTTCAGCAAATGCAACCGCATGTTTCCACCGCCGTGCTAGGCTGCGCACCGATAGCAACCTAAGCATTTTCGGATATGTCCCAGGCCACTCTCCTACGCCATCACCGTCCTTTCCTGGCTTTCTGGTTCGCGCGCGTCTGTACGGCGAGTGGCTTCCAGATGATCACCGTCGCCATCGGCTGGCATATCTACGAACTCACCGGAAGCGTCCTCGACCTGGGCCTGGTGGGCTTGGTGGAATTCCTGCCCCGTGTGCTCTTCATGCTCCACACCGGGCATGTGGCCGACCGCTTCGATCGCCGCCGCGTCGCCGCCCTCTGCCAGGTGGTGCAGGCGCTGGTGGCCGGGGCGCTGGTGTTCGCCAGCGCCACCGACAGCGCCAGTCGCGAGCTGATCTTCCTCATGGCCTTCGTCCTCGGCGCCGCCCGCGCCTTCGAGATGCCGGCCACCCAGGCGTTGCTGCCGAACATAGTCCCGGCCGAACTCTTTCCCCGCGCCGTAGCAGCCTCGGCCTCGGCCATGCAGGCTGCCACCATAGTTGCGCCGGCCCTGGGCGGGCTGCTCTACGCCTTCGGCAGCCTCTGGGTCTATGGTCCGACGGCCGTCCTCTATATCGCCGCCTGTTTGCTGATGCTGGGCCTTGCCAGCAACCAGCAGCAGGCGAGCAAGGCCCCGGCCAACCTGGACAGCCTACTGGCGGGCATCCGCTTCATCCGCAGCCGCCCGGACATACTCGGCGCCATTTCCCTGGACCTCTTCGCCGTATTGCTGGGTGGCGCCACCGCCCTGCTCCCGGTGTTCGCCAAGGACATCTTGCTCACCGGCCCCTGGGGCCTGGGCCTGTTGCGCTCGGCACCCGCGGTGGGGGCACTGCTGATGTCCTTCTGGCTGGCGCGCTTCCCCATCGAGCGCAACGTGGGGCGGATCATGTTCACCTCGGTGGGGGTGTTCGGCGTGGCGACTATCGCCTTCGGCCTGTCCACCTCCTTCTGGTTCTCCCTGGCGGTGCTGGCCGTGCTCGGCGCCGCCGACATGATCAGCATGGTGATCCGCGGCGCCTTCGTGCAGCTGCACACTCCGGACGAGATGCGCGGCCGGGTCAGCGCAGTGAACGGCCTGTTCATCGGTGCTTCCAACCAGCTGGGGGAGTTCGAGTCCGGCGTCACCGCCGCCTGGTTCGGCACCGTGCCGGCGGTGGTCATGGGCGGGGTGGGCACCCTGCTGGTGACCGGGCTGTGGATCAAGCTGTTCCCGAGCCTGGCCAGGCGGGACAAGCTGCACTGAGCCTGTGCGGCTATCTGTGGGGGCGAATTCATTCGCTAAGGGCAGCGCAGCTGCCCCCTGGAATTTTTGCAGGGCAGGTCTGCGACCTGCTCAGCGATTGAAATCGCCCCCACAATAAAGCCCCTTCTGATAGCCCTTCGCTCCCTCAAGGCACCAGCATCGCCTTGGCCACCTCATTGCGCTTGGCCTTGCCGCACAGCTGCTCCACCAGAGTCAGGGCGAAGGCCAGGGCGGTGCCGGGGCCCTGGCTGGTGATGCAGTTGCCGTCCACCACCACCGGTTGATCGACGAAGGTGCAGCCGGACAGGCGATCGCTGAAGGAGGGGTAGCAGGTCATGCGCCGCTGGCGCAGCACGCCGTAGGGTTGCAGGGCCAAGGCCGGGGATGCGCAGATGGCGGCGAAGAAGCCGCCGGCGGCGGCCTGCTCGCGCACCCGCTCGGCCAGCGGCTCGTGCTCGCCCAGGCGCTGGGCGCCGGGCATGCCGCCGGGCAGCACGATCAGGTCGTAGTCCTGGGCCAGCACGTCCAGCAGCATGGCGTCGGCGGTCAGGCGGGTGCCGCGGGCCAGGGTGATCATGCGCCGGTTCTCGACGCTGGCCACCACCGTCTTCACCTCGGCGCGCCGCAGCACGTCGATCAGGGTCACGGTTTCCAGGTCTTCCACGCCATCGGCGACGGCGATCAGGGCATGGGGATGTGTGGGATGTGTCATGTCTATCCTCCTTGTCCCGGGAACCGAAGCTGTCTGTCCGGTCATAAATTCACCGCCCCGGGGTGAGCTGGTATGATGCGCGCCTTTTTTCAGACTGGCAGAGAAAAGTCCATGGCGCCCGGCCGCCGTGCATTTGTGCTTTTCTTTCTGCCAGCTGCATAACAACGACGCTGTGCGTCACGGGGAGCCACACATGCTGGAGAAGCTGTTCCAACTCAAGGCGCACGACACCAACGTGCGCACCGAGGTACTGGCCGGTCTGACGACCTTCCTGACGATGGCCTACATCCTGTTCGTCAACCCGGCCATCCTGGGCGAGACCGGCATGGACAAGGGCGCGGTCTTCGTCGCCACCTGCCTGGCCGCTGCCATCGGTTCGGCCACCATGGCGCTGATCGCCAACTACCCCATCGCCCTGGCTCCCGGCATGGGCCTGAACGCCTTCTTCACCTACACCGTGGTGCTGCAGATGGGCCACACCTGGCAGGTGGCCCTGGGCGCGGTGTTCCTCTCCGCCTGCATGTTCTTCCTGCTGTCGATCTTCAAGATCCGCGAATGGATCATCAACAGCATCCCGCTGGAGCTGCGCTCGGCCATCGCCGCGGGCATCGGACTGTTCCTCGGGCTGATCGCCCTGCAGAAGGCCGGCATAGTCGCCGCCCACCCGGTGACCATGCTGACCGTCGGTGACCTGACCAAGCCCGAGCCGATCCTCGCCGTGCTCGGCTTCTTCTTGATCATCGCCCTGGAAGCGCGCAAGGTGACCGGCGCCGTGCTGATCGGCATCCTCGCCGTGACCCTCTTCGGCATCGCCCTCGGCGTCTCCCAGTTCGGCGGCATTTTCTCCATGCCGCCGTCGCTGGCGCCCACCTTCCTCCAGCTGGACATCAAGGGCGCACTGGAAATCGGCCTGGTCAGCGTGATCTTCGCCTTCCTCTTCGTCGACCTGTTCGACAACTCCGGCACCCTGATCGCCGTGGCCAAGAAGGCCGGGCTGATGCGCGCCGACGGCTACATGCCGAAGATGGGCCGCGCCCTGATCGCCGACTCCACCGCCGCCATGGGCGGTTCGCTGCTGGGCACCTCCACCACCACCAGCTACATCGAATCCGCCGCGGGCGTCAGCGCCGGCGGCCGTACCGGCCTCACCGCCATGGTGGTGGCCGTGCTCTTCCTGCTGGCCCTGTTCCTCTCGCCGCTGGCGGGTAGCGTGCCGGCCTACGCCACCGCGCCGGCGCTGTTCTTCGTCGCCGTGCTGATGGCGTCGGGCCTGGCCGAGATCGACTGGCATGACCTGACCACCGCCGCGCCGGTGCTCATCACCACCCTGGCCATGCCCTTCACCTATTCCATTGCCGACGGCATCGCCTTCGGCTTCATCGCCTGGGCCGCGATCAAGACCCTGGCCGGCCGCTACAAGGAACTCAGCCCGGCCCTGGTGATCCTCGCCGTGCTCTTCGTTATCAAGATGGGTTTCTTCCACTGATGAGTCGTCCCCAGTTCGACCCGGCGGCCTACGCCGCCCAACTCGCCGAGAAGACGCAGCGCCTGAAGGCGCTGCTGGCGCCCTTCGATGCGCCGGAGCCTGAAGTCTTCGACTCCCCCCGCGAGCATTACCGCCTGCGCGCCGAATTCCGCCTGTGGCGCGAGACCGGTGGCGAGAACCGCCATTACGCCATGTTCGAGGCCGGCGACAAATTCACCCCGGTGCTGATCGAGGACTTCCCCATCGCCAGCCGCCGCATCAACGAGCTGATGCCGCGTCTGAAGGCCGGCTGGCAGGCGAGCCAGGTGCTCTCCTTCAAGCTGTTCCAGGTGGAGTTCCTCACCACCCTGGCCGGCGATGCGCTGATCACCCTCTGCTATCACCGTCCGCTGGACGAGGCCTGGCAGGTGGAAGCGGAGAAACTCGCCGCCGAGCTGGGCGTAAGCCTGGTGGGCCGTTCCAAGGGCAAGCGCATCGTCATCGGCCGCGACTATGTCGAGGAAGAGCTGACCGTGGCCGGCCGCGCATTCCGCTACCGCCAGCCGGAAGGCGCCTTCACCCAGCCCAATGGCGAAGTGAACCAGAAGATGCTCGGCTGGGCGTTCGAGGCGCTCGGCGAGCGCAGCGACGACCTGCTGGAACTCTACTGCGGCAACGGCAACTTCACCCTGCCGCTGGCCACCCGCGTGCGCAAGGTGCTGGCCACCGAGATCAGCAAGACCTCGGTCAATGCCGCCCTGGCCAACCTGGCCGACAACGCCGTGGACAACGTCACCCTGGTGCGCCTTTCCGCCGAAGAGCTGACCGAAGCCCTGAACGACGTGCGCCCGTTCCGCCGCCTGGCCGGCATCGACCTCAAGAGCTACGAGTTCGGCAGCGTCTTCGTCGACCCGCCGCGCGCCGGCATGGACCCGGACACCTGCGAACTGACCCGGCGCTTCGACCGCATCCTCTATATCTCCTGCAATCCGGAGACCCTGGCGGCGAACATCCAGCAGCTGAGCGATACCCATAAGGTCACGCGCTGCGCCCTGTTCGACCAGTTCCCCTATACCTACCACATGGAGTCGGGCGTCCTGCTGGAGCGCCGCTGAAAGGCTCGGGGCATAGGTCGGGTGGACAGGAAAAGCGCTGTCCACCCTACGCCAGCCCCCGCGCCAGCCTTATTCCCCATCCAGCTTGCGCAACGCCGCAAAGGCCAACCCCGCCGAGACCACTTCGAACAGCAGCGCATAGAGGTTGAAGGTCTGCCCCAGGCTGCCGTCCAGCCAGAGTCCGCCGATCCGGCCCAGGGCCAGGGCGATGTAGACCAGCACCAGCAGGTCCAGCGCCGCCCGCGCCAGTTGCAGGCGCAACTGGGCCAGCAGGAGGAAGGCGGCGATGCCCAGCGGCAGGCAGCCGTAGTAGGCGCGCACATCGGTGACCGCAGAAGGGTCCATCAGCAGCATGCCACTGAGGCTGGCCATCAGCTCCGGACGGATGAAGTAGGCCAGGCCTGCGCCTGTGAGTATCAGGGCCTGCAGGCCGAGCAGGATGCGGGTGAAGAGCATCGCCTGGTCTCGCGTGGAGTGCAGGAAAAAGCATAGGCCGCCGGGGAACAGTCTGAAACAGACCTGTGCTTGGGGCCTGCGAGGCACGGCGCTATGCTGCCCTTCTTTGTCACAGGCCTGACTCACCGCAAGGAGCCCAGCATGCGTTCCCTCGTTCTCCTCACCACCCTGCTCGCCGGCATCGCCCAGGCTGCGGAATCCGTCACCATGGACGTCTACCGCGACCCCAACTGCGGCTGCTGCAAGGCCTGGATCAGTCACCTGCAGGAAAACGGCATCCAGGTCCGCGACCATGAGGAATCCGACATGGCCTCGGTCAAGACCCGTCTCGGCGTGCCCCACAGCCTGGGCTCCTGCCACACCGGCGTGGTGGACGGGAAATTCGTCGAGGGCCACGTGCCGGCCAGCGATGTGCTGAAGCTGCGCGACCGTCCCGACCTGCTGGGCGCTGCCGTACCTGGCATGCCCGTCGGCTCGCCGGGCATGGAGATGGGCGATCGCGTTGATGCCTACCAGGTCATAGGCGTGGCGCAAGGTGGCAAACAGAGCGTGCTGAGCGAGTATCCTGCGCACTGAGCCCGCCCTTTCCACGGACGGCCGCTTGCAGCGGCCGTTTTTTCTGGAGCCTGAAATGGACTACTGGCAAGTCGATGTATTCGCCGAACGTGTGCTGGCCGGCAACGGCGTGGCGGTCTTCCCCGACTGCCGCGGCCTCTCCGCCACCGCCATGCAGGAGCTGACCCGCGAACTGCGGCAGTTCGAGTCGATCTTCCTGGCGCCGCTGGACGGCCCCAACGCCTTCTCCGCGCGGGTGTTCACGGTGGAGGAGGAACTGCCCTTCGCCGGTCACCCCATACTCGGCGCGGCCGCCCTGCTGCATCACCTGCACGGCGGCGCGGCCCATGCCGACTGGCTGCTGCACCTTTCGGAGAAGCAGGTGCGCATCGCCACCCGGCACCAGGGCAAGGGCTTCTACGCGGAAATGGACCAGGGCCGCGCCGAGTTCGGCCGGGTCCTGGACGACACCAGCGCCGATGCCTTCGCCGCCGCCTTCGGCAGCGAGCGCGACCGCCGCTTCCCCGCCCAGGTGGTCAGCACCGGCCTGCCCTACCTGCTGCTGCCGGTGACCGCCGCCGGCCTCGCCGCGGCGAAACAACGCGAATTGCTCGACGACGCCCTGGCGGGAATAGGTGCGGCCTTCGTCTTCCTTATCGAGGTCGACGCCCGCGAAGGCCGCACCTGGGACCCGCTGGGCGTGGTGGAGGACATCGCCACTGGCAGCGCCGCAGGCCCGGTGGCCGCCTGGATGGTGGAGCAAGGGCTGGAGTTCCACGGGCAACCCTTCGCCCTGTCCCAGGGGCGTTTCCTTGGCCGGCTGAGCCGGCTCGATGTGTGCGTGAGCGAGGACGACCGGGTGAAGGTCGGCGGCAAGGTCCAGCTGCTGGCCCAGGCCCGCCTGCTGGCGGCTCCAGCGGATCTGGGCTGACGACCGGGCTGGCGGCACCTGCTGCCAGCGACAACACTGAACACTCGCACAACGAAGGGAGAGCGATCATGCGCTGGCAACGTGCGCGTCGCAGCGACAATGTTCAGGATGCCGGAGGCATGGGTGGTGGCGGTATGCGCCTGGGCGGTGGCAAGGGCCTCGGCCTGGGCGGCATCGCGATAGTGGTGGTGGTGGCGCTGCTGATGGGCGAGGACCCGCTGCAGATCCTCGGCGAGATCACCCAGCAAAACGCTTCGGTCAACCCGCAACAGCAATCGGCCATGCCCACGGGCACACCGGAAGAACGCGAATTCGTCCGCGCCATCCTCGGCGATACCGAAGACACCTGGCGCGCCATCTTCCAGTCCGCTGGCCGCCAGTACCAGGACCCGACCCTGGTGCTGTTCAACGGCGGCGTGCAATCGGCCTGCGGCTTCGCTTCTGCCGCCGTCGGCCCCTTCTACTGTCCGGGTGATCGCAAGGTCTACCTGGACCTGGATTTCTTCGAGGAAATGGCCCAGCGCTTCGAGGCCGCCGGCGACTTCGCCCAGGCCTATGTGATCGCCCATGAAGTGGGCCACCACGTGCAGACCCTGCTGGGCGTCTCCGCCAAGGTCAACGCCGCCCGCCAGCGCGGCGAACGGGTGGAAGGCGACAATGGCCTGCTGGTGCGCCAGGAACTGCAGGCCGATTGCCTGGCCGGTGTCTGGGCCTTCCACGCGCAGAAACGCATGGACTGGCTGGAACCCGGCGACCTGGAAGAAGCCCTCAACGCCGCCAACGCCATCGGCGACGACCGCCTGCAGAGCCAGGCCCGCGGCCAGGTGGTGCCCGACTCCTTCACCCACGGGACTTCGGCGCAGCGGGTGCGCTGGTTCAAGACGGGGTTCGAGAAGGGGGACGTGGGAAGGTGCGATACCTTTTCGACGGCGCGGCTTTGAGGGATATGGAGCCCCGCCCGCAGCCATGACCGGGTGTAGGGTGGATATCGCTTTTCATATCCACCAGCGTGGCCAGGCCTGGCTCCGCCGGTGGATCGATGAAGCGTGATCCACCCTACGGCTCTTGCCGAAACTCCATTCGCGAAGGGGCTATGGCAAAGCGTGGACCGGCGTAGGGTGGATATCGCTTTTCATATCCACCAAGCGAGGCTGGGCCAGACTCCGATGGTGGATCGATGAAGCGTGATCCACCCTACGGCTCTTGCCGAAACTCCATTCGCGAAGGGGCTATGGCAAAGCGTGGACCGGCGTAGGGTGGATATCGCTTTTCATATCCACCAGTGTGGCCAGGCCTGGCTCCGCCGGTGGATCGATGAAGCGTGGTCCACCCTACGGCTCTTGCCGAACCTACCTTTCCACCATCCCCATCAACTCCCCACAATCCCGCGCGAACCAGTCCGCCAGCTCTGGCCAGGGGTTCTCCGGCAGGTTCACCAGCACTGTGCTGGCCCCCGCCGCGCGGCCGCAGTCGAGGTCGAAGCGGTAGTCGCCCACCATCACCAGTCGCCGGGGCTCTACCTGCCAGCGGTCGGCCAGGTGCAGCAGGCCGCCGGGGTGGGGTTTGGGCGGGGCTTCGCCGCGGCCGAGGATGTCGTCGGTGGCGAAGCAGTCGCCGAGGCCGATGGCTTCGAGGGTGAGCAGCGCCAGTTCGTGGGCGTTGCGGGTGAGGATGCCGAGCCGGCAGCCGCGCTGGTGGAGTTCACGTACCAGCTCGATGGCACCGCTGGCGGGACGGGCGTTCTGCGCCAGTTCCCGTTCGTGCTCCAGCAGCCAGGCATGCTTGGCGTTCGCCTCCTCCTCGGGCAGCGCCGCCAGGTGGTGGAGGATGTCCTCCTCCGGCGGTATGTCCAGGGACTGGCGTATGGCGGCGAAGTCATGCACGGCGATGGTCAGGGTGCCGTCCATGTCGAACACCCAGTGGCGGAACTGCGCCAGGATCAAAGGGACGCTCACTTCCAGTCCTCGCGCAGACGGGTCAGGCCTTCCTGGGCCACGGACGCCACCAGTTGGCCGGCGCGGTTGAAGATGCTGCCGCGGGTGAAGCCGCGGGCATTGCCGGCCCAGGGGCTGTCCATGGAGTAGAGCAGCCAGTCGTCGGCACGCAGGTCGCGGTGAAACCACAGGGCGTGGTCGAGGCTGGCCACCTGCATGAACTTCTGCCACACCGAGACGCTGTGGGGCAGCATCGAGGTGGTCAACAGGCCGAAGTCGGAGGCGTAGGCCAGGATGTACTTGTGGATGGCGCGGATGTCCGGCAGGTTGCCGTCGGCGCGGAACCAGAGGTGCTTGATCGGCTCGCCCGGCTTGGGGTCGTACGGGTTTTCCGCAGTGACCGGGCGGATCTCGATGGGCTTTTCGCAGAGGAATTTGTCGCGCACCCGCTCGGACAGCAGGTGGGCGTTCTGCCGGGCGATTTCCAGCTCGCTGGGC
The DNA here is from genome assembly GCF_029871205.1 of Pseudomonas sp. BN417. Classification (GTDB taxonomy): domain Bacteria; phylum Pseudomonadota; class Gammaproteobacteria; order Pseudomonadales; family Pseudomonadaceae; genus Metapseudomonas. The sequence goes on from NZ_SSOJ01000125.1 coordinate 26,740, forward strand.
AGGTTCTCCGGGCCCGGCACCAGGGGCATGCCCAACTGGTGTTCGAAACCTTCCTCGTCCTGCTGGAAGGAGGCGCTGCAGGTAAAGATCTGCTGGCCCTTCTGGATCGCGGTGACGCGGCGGGTGCTGAAACTACCGCCGTCGCGGACCCGCTCGACCGAGTAGACCACCGGCAGGCTGGCGTCGCCCGGACGCAGGAAGTAACCGTGAAGGGAGTGCACGTGGCGCTCGGCCTCCACCGTCTGGCTGGCGGCGGAGAGGGATTGACCTAGTACCTGGCCGCCGAACAGCTGGCGGAAGCCGAGATCCTGGCTGACGCCGCGGAACAGGTTCTCTTCGATGGATTCGAGGCTCAGCAGGGCGACCAGTTCGTCGAGCACCTGGGACATGGAAATCTCCTCTGCAAGGCTGCCGTCCCGGTCATGGCCGGGGCGGTCGTCGTAGTTCAGGATAGGCCGGCAGCGTCGTCAGGCGCTCGTCCCACAGCGCGCGGCCCAGGGTGAAATGGTAAAGGCTTTGCCAGCGGCTGTCGGCAATCTCCAGCAATTCGTGTACCGCATCATCGAAGTAGCAGCCGATGCCGGTGCCGGACAGCCCGGCCGCCTCGGCCTCCAGGTAGAGAAGCTGGCCGATCTGGCCGCACTCCCAGTACAACCGTGGGTAATGCCAGGCGCCCTGTTCCAGGGCGGCGTCGAAGCGCGCGAGCATGGCCAGGGCGACGCAGCCGTCGGCGGCGATGTCCTGGCCGCAGGAGAGGAAGCCCGCCAGGCCACGGGCGTCGCCTTCCAGCAGGCGGTACAGCGGCAGCTCGTCGCTGGCCCGCTGCCAGAGGAAATCCTTGCGCAGGCCGGCCGCCAGCTCATCGTCGGGGGCGGCGCCGCGGGCCAGCCAGTAAAGGCCCGGCGCCAGGCCCTGGACGCGGTGGACGAACAACAGCAGGTCCACCTGGGGCGCGCCCAGGCTGGCAAGGGGAACCGGCGAGTGCTCCGGCAGCAGGCGGCGCAGCCAGGCCAGCAGCAATTCCGCCTGGATGCCACTGCGGCCGTCCATCGACTGGGCGCTGCGTCGTCGGTGCAGCAGCGGGCGTAGCGGCAGGCCGGGGTTATCCACAGTGGCGGCGGCCACCGCTGCGCGCCAGTCGGCCAGGGGCTGGCGCGGCGCACGGCACTGGGCGTGGACGCGCTCCAGCTCCGGCCAGTGGTGCTGCTCACGGGACAGACGATTGGGCGTGCCCTGCAGCTCCAGCGCCGCCAGGCCGGACAGCAGCTGTTGATCCAGGGCGAACTCCGCATCCCGGGGCGGGCCTATCCAGAGCAGCACATCGGCGTACTCGCCTTCGACGAAGCCGGGCCGGTCCAGTCCCAGCACGCCGTCCAGCGCTTGCTCGGCGACATTGCCGAGCAAACGCACTTGCCAGCCCAGGGCGCTGGCGGCCAGGGCCAGGGCCGCCAGGGCGTGGCCGAGGTCGTGGTGGCAATAGCGGTAGGCGCGCTCGCCGTACTTCCAGGCCTCGCGCCACGGGATGCTGGCCAGACCGAGGAGCAAGCCCCCCGCCGGCAGAGCCGCCGCCAGCTGCGCGGCCAGGGGCGCCGGCAATTGGGCGCGGACCTCCAGGGCGTGGAGATCCGGCGCGTAGTGGGCCAGCAGCGCGCCCTCCTCCACCGCGCCGGGCGGCAGCAGCAGATAGGCCTCGGTGGGATGAAGATTGCCCGAGGACGGATTGACCCGCAGGGCCCAGCGGCTGCCGCCAGCCTCCTTCCAGGCGGAGATGGCGAGGCTGTCGTAGAGCAGCTGGGACAGGCTCTCGCGGTTCAGCGGCGCCGGCGGGCCGATCGGGCCGGCGAATACGGCGTCATAGGGCGGGGTCTCCTCCAGCGGTCGCTGCCAGAGCTCCAGCAGCCGCGCGCCGGCGAAACGACGGAAGGGCGCCGGCTGGGTGGCCCAGTCCAGCTGGCCGGGGCCGGGGGCGAAGCGATCGGGACGATGCTTGCTCAGTTCGTGGTAGGCGCGCACTGCATCGCTCATCGCAGCGCCTCCCATTCGGCGCGGCCGAGCCGATAGAGGAGATGGAGCCGCAGCGGGTGGCCGGACGGCAGACTCGGGTGCTCGAAGTTCCCGTCAAAGTCGCGCTGCATGCCGATGCGCTCCATCACGGCCTGGGAACGCAGGTTGGCCGGCACCGTAAAGGCCACCACTTCCGCCAGGAGCAGCCGCTCGAAGGCGAAGGCCAGCGCCGCCTGGGCCGCCTCGCAGGCCAGTCCCTGCCCCCAGTGCTGGGGCATGAAGCGCCAGCCGATTTCCACCGCCGGGGTGAAATGCGCCTCAAAGCTCACGTTTTGCAGGCCCAGCACGCCGACGAAGCTGCCATCGTCAAGGCGTTCCACTATCCACTGGCCGAAGCCGTGGTCCTGGAAGTGCTGGCGTATGCGCGCGGCCAGGGCGTCGCTTTCCTCGCGGCTCATGCAGGCGGGGAAATGGCGCATCACCTCGGGGTCGGCATTCATCTCGGCGAAGGCCGTCAGGTCATCGTCGCGCCAGGTGCGCAGGCGCAGACGCGGGGTGTCGAGTTCGATGGAGGGCACGGGAGTTTCTCTTGAGCCGGGCTCGAAGCGCCCATCATACTGCCGCCGTAACACCGCCGAGTGCTGATCGATGTTCCTGCCGCTGGTCTACCACGACGACTACAGCCCGCCTTTCCCGGCGGCGCACCGTTTTCCCATGGAGAAGTTCCGCCTGCTCTATGAGCATCTGCTGGAAAGCGGCCTGGCGACCGACGAGCGCCTGCATCGACCGGACATTTGTCCGCCCGAGGTGCTGGCCCTGACCCATTGCCCTGACTACATCCAGCGTTTCCTCGACGGCGAACTCGGCCGCGAGGAACAGCGCCGCCTCGGCCTGCCCTGGAGCCCACCGCTGGCGCGGCGCACCGTGCGCGCGGTGGGCGGCTCGCTGCTGGCCGCCGAACTCGCCCTGGAGCATGGCCTGGCCTGCCACCTGGCCGGCGGCACCCACCATGCCCACTTCGACCACGCGGCGGGCTTCTGCATCTTCAATGACCTGGCGGTGGTCAGCCGCTACCTGCTGGAAGCCGGCCGCGTACAGCGGGTGCTCATCTTCGACTGCGACGTGCACCAGGGCGACGGCACCGCGCGGCTGCTGGCCGATACGCCGGAGGCCATCACCGTCTCGCTGCACTGCGAGAAGAACTTCCCCGCGCGCAAGGCCGAGAGCGACTGGGACATTCCCCTGCCCATGGGCATGGGCGACGCCGACTACCTGCAGGTTATGGAGGACGCGCTGAACTACCTGCTGCCCCTCTACCAGCCGGACCTGGTGCTCTACGACGCCGGGGTCGACGTGCACGAGAACGATGCCCTGGGCTACCTGCAACTCACCGACGCCGGCGTGGCCGAGCGCGACGAGCGGGTGATCCGCCACTGCCTCGGGCGGGATATTCCGGTGGTGGGGGTTATCGGCGGCGGCTATGACAAGGACCGCGCGGCGCTGGCCCGGCGGCACGGCATCCTCCACCACAGTGCGGACAAGGTCTGGCGCGGGATGGGGTTGGGAGCCTGAAGGTGATCCTTGCGGGGGCGAATTTATTCGCCAAGGGCTGCGAAGCTGACCCGTAGGATGGGTGGAGCGGAGCGATACCCATCCTACGAAAGCCTGCGCGGTGCAGTAGAATGCGCCCCTCCTCCACTCCCGCGCCCTTGCCCCCATGAAAGACTCCTCCCCCTTCGTCGCCATCATCGGCGGCGGCCCTGCCGGGCTGATGGCTGCCGAAGTCCTGGCCGAGGGCGGCGCGCGGGTGGAATTGTTCGATGCCATGCCTTCGGTGGGCCGCAAGTTCCTGCTGGCCGGGGTGGGCGGGATGAACATCACCCATTCCGAAGCCAAGGTGCCCTTCCTCGGCCGCTACGGCGCGCGCCGCGATGAGGTCGCCGCGCTGCTGGAGGACTTCGGCGCCGAAGAGCTGCGCCAGTGGATCCACGATCTGGGCATCGACACCTTCGTCGGCAGCTCGGGCCGGGTCTTCCCCACCGACATGAAAGCGGCGCCGCTGCTGCGCGCCTGGCTCAAGCGCCTGCGCGAGCGGGGTGTACTTATCCACACCCGTCGACGCTGGCTGGGCTGGGACGACCAGGGCGCCCTGCGTATCGCCACCCCGGACGGCGAAACCCTGCTGGCCGCCGATGCCTGCCTGCTGGCCCTCGGCGGCGGCAGCTGGGCGCGACTGGGTTCGGACGGCGCCTGGGTACCACTTCTGGAGAATCGCGGTATCCGTGTCGCGCCGCTCGAACCGAGCAATTGCGGCTTCGAAGTGGCCGGATGGAGCCCGCTGCTGCAGGAGAAGTTCGCCGGCGCGCCGATCAAGCCGGTGGCCATCCGCCTGGATGACGACGCACCGCGCCAGGGCGAATTCGTGCTCACTGCCCAGGGTGTGGAAGGCAGCCTGATCTACGCCTTCTCCGCCGCCATCCGCGAGCGGATCAAGGCCAGCGGCAGCGCCACGGTGCATCTCGACCTGCTGCCCAACCAGCCTGTGGAAAAGGTCGCCAAGGCCCTGGCCCGGCCACGCGGTTCGCGCACCATGGCCAAGCACTTGCACGGCCAGCTCGGTATCGACGGCGCCCGTGCCAGCCTGCTGCGGGAACTGTCGGCCAAGGACGACTTCCTCGACCCCGAGCGCCTGGCCGCGGTGATCAAGAGCCTGCCGCTGACGCTGGTGCGGGCGCGACCGCTGGACGAAGCCATCAGCTCGGCCGGCGGCGTGCCCTTCGAGGCACTGGATGACGGGCTGATGCTCAAGGACCTGCCTGGGGTTTTCTGCGCCGGGGAAATGCTCGACTGGGAAGCCCCCACCGGCGGCTACCTGCTCACCGCCTGTTTCGCCAGCGGCCGCGCTGCCGCGCGCGGCATGCTGCACTGGCTTTCGCAGCGCCAGCTCACGTAGCATCCAGCGCCAGGCCCCGGCAGAGGGCCACCTGCACCGTGCTTGTCTGTCCATTGGAACTGTCGGGGAACCCCATCCATGAACACGCTGGACAGCATCGAGATCAAAGCCTTCGTCCCGGCGAAGGACTATCCACAGAGCAAGGCCTTCTACCTCGACCTCGGCTTCAAACCGGGCGGCGAGTCCGATGAAGTGACCTGTTTCAGCCACGGCGATTGCGCCTTCCTGTTGCAGAACTTCTACGCCAGGGAGCTGGCGGAGAACCTGATGATGCATCTGCTGGTGAAGGACGTTGAGTCCTGGTGGCGGATGGTCCAGGACTCCGGGGTGATCGAGCGCTACGGCGTGCGCGTGGTGCCGCCCCAGGACCAGCCCTGGGGCATGCGCGATTTCATCCTCTTCGATCCCAGCGGCGTCCTTTGGCGCATCGGACAGAACATCTGATCGGAAGCTGCCCGAGTGGTGTCGGCTGCCGCCCGGCCAGCGACTATGCTTGCCCTGAGCCCAGCTTTTTCCATGCGGTGCCCCTAATGTGATCCCCCTTCTCGTCTGCGACGACTCGATGATGGCGCGCAAGCAGTTGATCCGCGCGCTACCGCTGGACTGGCCGGTCCACATCACTCAGGCCAGCCACGGTGAAGAAGCCCTAGAAGCTATCCGCCACGGACACGGCCAGGTGGTTCTGCTTGACCTCACCATGCCGATAATGGACGGCTACAAGGTGCTCGGCCGGATTCGCGACGAGGGCCTGAAGTCCAAGGTGGTGGTGGTTTCCGGGGATATCCAGGAAGAGGCCCAGCGCCGTGTCCACGAGCTGGGCGCGCTGGCCTTCATCCGTAAACCGGCCGACCCGGACGAGCTGCGGGAGACCCTGATCAGCCTCGGCCTGTTGCGACCGGCGCCTTCCAGCAGCCCGGTCACCGGCGTGCCCGGCCGCGCCGACCCGGAGCTGCGGGTGAACTTCCGCGACGCCCTGCGCGAGGTGAGCAACGTTGCCATGGGCCGCGCCGCCGCACTGCTGGCGCGCGTACTCGGGGTCTTCGTGCGGTTGCCGGTGCCCAACGTCAACCTCTTCGAGGTCAGCGAACTGCACATGGCCCTGGCCGATGCACAGCGCGGCCAGCGCATCTCCGCGGTGTGCCAGGGTTTCATCGGCGACTCCATCGCCGGCGAGGCGCTGCTGCTGTTCCACGATGCCGAGAGCGCCGAGGTCGCACGCCTGCTCGGCTGGCAGCCCCAGGGCGAAGCCGGCCAGGCGGAAATGCTGCTGGACCTGGCGAGCATCCTGATCGGCGCCTGCCTGGCCGGCATCGCCGAGCAGATCGACGTGCGTTTCTCCCAGGGCCACCCGCAGCTGCTCGGCCAGCACAGCTCCATCGAGCGGCTGTTCCAGCTCAACCGCCGGCGCTGGCGCAAGACCCTGGCGGTGGAGATCAGCTACGCCATCGAGGACCACAACCTCCACTTCGACCTGTTGTTGCTGTTCACCGAAACCTCCATCGCGCGCCTGACCCAGAAGATCCACTACCTGATGGACTGACCCATGCCGGCACAGATCGATTTCAAGGAACTCCACTGGCTGCTCGACATCGTCCAGTGCCTGGACGTCGGCGTGGTGGTCCTGGACCGCCAGTACCGGGTCGAGGTGTGGAACAGCTTCATGGAAAACCATTCCGGCCTCGGCCCCGACCGGGTGCACGGCAAGAACCTCTTCGAGCTGTTCCCGGAGATCGACCGCACCTGGCTCAGGCGCAAGGTGGATAGCGTGCTGCAACTGGGCACCCGCACCTTCAGCCTGTGGGAACAGCGGCCCTATCTGATCCGCTTCGAGAACTACCGGCCCATCACCGGCGAAGAAGACTTCATGTACCAGAACATCACCCTGCTGCCGCTGGCCGCCGCCGGCGGACAGGTAGAGCGGGTGTGTCTGGTGATCACCGACATGACCGAGGTGGCGCGGTTGAAGAAGCGGTTGGCGGAGGCTGGCGGGGCATAGGTCCTGCTCCAGGGCCCTGGAATCTTGTGGGGGCGATTTCAATCGCTGAGCAGGCCGAAGGCCTGCCCTCTGGAATCCCACTGGGGCAGCTGCGCTGCCCATAGCGAATGAATTCGCCCCCACAAGGAAAAGCGCATTCGCCCCCTCCCGAGGAAGAGGGGGATGATCATTTTATGTACCACCCCCACGGCTCCTGGCTGCGATACTCGGTGATCTGTTTCACCTCCAGGTAGTTGTCCAGGCCCCAGCGGCCCAGCTCGCGGCCGATGCCGCTCTGCTTCATGCCGCCCCAGGGCGCCTGCGTGAAGGTCGGTTGCGAGCAGTTGACCCAGACGATGCCGGCGCGCAATCCGTTGGCCACCCGCGCGGCGCGCTCCAGATCGGCGCTCATCACGGCCGCGGCCAGTCCGAAGCGGCTATCGTTGGCCTGGCGCAGGGCCTCGGCCTCGGTCTTGAAGCGCTTCACACAGAGCACCGGGCCGAAGATTTCCTCGCGCCAGATGCGGGCGTTGTCTGCCGGCTCTGCGAACACCGCCGGCTCGACGAAGTAGCCGTGGGACAAGTGCGTCGGTCGCTTGCCGCCGGTGAGCAGGCTGGCCTCCTGGCGGCCCTGCTCGATCATGCCCAGGACCTTCTGGTGCTGCCCGGCGCTCACCAGCGGCCCCAGCAACACGCCGCGCTCCAGGCCCGGCCCGATGCTGATGCGCCGCGTCTCTTCCACCAGGCGTTCGATCAGGCGCCCGGCGATGCCCTCCTGCACCAGCAGGCGCGAGGTGGCGCTGCACACCTGGCCCTGGTTCCAGAAGATGCCGAACATGATCCATTCCACCGCGGCCTCCACCTCGGCGTCGTCGAAGACGACGAAGGCCGACTTGCCGCCCAGTTCCAGGCTGATGTTCTTGATGTCCGCAGCGGCCGCCGACATGATCTTCGCCCCGGTCGGCACGCTGCCGGTGAAAGCCAGCTTGTCCACTCCCGGATGCTGGCTGAGGGGACCGCCCGCCTCGCTGCCCAACCCCGTGACCACGTTCAGTACGCCAGACGGCAGACCGACCCGCTCGGCGGTAGCGGCCAGTTCCAGGGCGGTCAGGGGCGTCAGCTCGGAGGGCTTGAGCACGCAGGTGGCGCCCGCCGCCAGGGCCGGGGCGACCTTCCAGGCAGCCATCAGCAGCGGGTAGTTCCAGGGGATGATCTGCCCCGCCACGCCCACCGGCTCATAGCGGACGCGGCAGCTGAAGCGCTCGTCCGGCAGTGCCAGGGGCTGGTCCTGGCGGCCGTCCAGCTCCCGCGCCAGCTCGGCGTAGTAGCGGAAGCAGCCGATGGCATCGCTTATATCCCATTGCGCCTCCGGCAGCGGCTTGCCGTTGTCGCGCACCTCCAGCACCGCCAGGGCGTCCTGGCGGCTTTCCAGGTCCGCGGCGAGGGCCTCCAGCCAGGCGGCGCGCTCGGCTCCGCTGCTTTGCCCCCAGCCGCGATTGAAGGCCTGGCGGGCGGCATGCACGGCATGGTCGATGTCCTCCTCGGTGGCCGCCGGCACGCGCTGGATCAGGTCGCCGTTGCTGGGGTCCAGCACTTCGAAATAGCCGCCCAGGTCGGGGCGGACCCATTGGCCGTTGATGTACAGCTGGTCACGCATGGTTTGCTCCATGGGCGCTCAGGCGCCGCTGCGGCGGTTCTGCAGATGGCGGGAGGTGAACAGCAGCGCCAGGGAGACGCAGATGATCACCGTGGAGATGGCGTTGATTTCCGGGGTGATGCCCCGGCGGATCGACGAGAAGATGTAGATCGGCAGGGTGGTTTCCGAGCCGGCGACGAAGAAGGCGATGATGAAATCGTCGAAGCTGAAGGTGAAGGCCAGGAGGAAGCCGGCGAGGATGGCCGGTGCTATCTGCGGCAAGGTCACCCGGCGGAAGGTTTCCAGCGGCGGTGCGTAGAGGTCGGCAGAAGCCTCCAGCAGCGCCTGGTCCAGGGCGTCGACACGGGTGCGGACTATCACCATCACCAGCGCCATGGTGAACAGCGAGTGCGCCGCGATCACGGTGAACAGCCCCATGCGCAGGCGCGGCAGGCCGGCGCCCAGCAGCAGGTCGAGCAGCGGGTTGACCACTTCGAACAGGCTGATGAAGGCGATCAGCGTGGCGATGCCGATGACGATGCCAGGGATGATGATGGCGCAGTAGGTCAGGGCATCGAAGAACAACCGCACCCGCCGGCCCACCCGCTGCAGGCCGAACACCGCCAGGGTGCCGAACAGCGTGGCGATCACTGCCGAGCAGAAGGCGATCAGGGTGCTGGTGCCGAGTGCCTCCATGATGAAGGGGTTGCCGAAGGCGCGGCCGAACCACTGGGTCGAACAGCATTCGAAGGACAACCCGCTGCGCCCGGCGTTGAAGGAGAACAGCACGATCAGCGCGATGGGCGCGTAAAGGAACAGGTAGAGCGAGGTGGAGTAACTGCGCAGCCACATCAGAGCATCCCCTCCGTGCCGCGCTTGCCGTAGCGCGCCACCAGTTTCAGGTAGAGGGCGATGATGAGCAGCATCATCGCCACCAGGGTCATGGCCACGGCGCTGCCGAAGGGCCAGTTGCGCGATTGCAGGAACAGGTCCACCAGCGCGTTACCGACGAAGAACACCTTGCCGCCGCCGAGGATGGCGGGAATCAGGAACTCGCCCATGAGCAGGATGAACACCAGCATGGAGCCGGTGATGACGCCGGGAGCGGAGAGCGGCAGGGTCACCCGGCGGAAGGTCTCGAAGGCGCTGGCGCCGAGGTCGGAGGACGCTTCCAGCAGGCGCTTGTCGAGCTTCTCCAGGCTGACGTAGATGGGGAACACCATCAGCGGCAGGTAGCCGTAGACGATGCCGATCAGCACCGCGCTCGGGCTGTTGATCAGGCGCACGTCGTCCAGTCCGACCATGGCCAGCAGCGCCGGGATGCCCTTGCCGCCGAGGATGAAGATCCAGGCGTAGGTGCGGATCAGGAAGCTGGTCCAGAACGGCACTATCACCAGGGTCAGCAGCAGGGAACGGCTGCGCTGCACCTTCACGGCCAGGAAGTAGGCCAGCGGGTAGGCCGCCACCAAACACACCAGGGTGCCGAGCGGGGCGAGCAGCAAGGTGTTGTAGAAGGCCTTGGCCCGGGAGCCGAGGTTCAGGTAGTTCTCCAGCGTCAGGGCCGCGCTGTAGCCGCCCACCGGGCTGCGCTCGCCCAGGCTGAAGACCAGGATGATCACCAGCGGCAGCAGGAGCAGCAGCAGGAACCAGAGGGTGGACGGCAACAGCAGGAGCAGCGTGACGCGTCGGCCGAGGCTTCGGCTTTCGACCGGCGCGACCTGGCCCGCATCGGCCAGCGCAGGGGCGCTGAGAGCAATGTTCATGGAGGATTCCTTGATCCGCACGGTGCAACTATCTCCCTCTCCCTTCAGGGGCGAGAGGCACGCTCTCGGAAGCACTGCTTCCGGTGCCGATTCGCGACTGAGCGCGAAGCGATCAGGCCGGGGCGCAGAGCGGGGCCGGGGAGAGGGTCCACAGGCTCCCAGGCCCCCTACCGAGTGGAGGGGCGCTCGATCACGCCGCCTTGAAGCGCGCCATCAGCTCCGCCCGCGCCGGACTGGTCAGCGTCGCCGCGGCGCCGAACTCCAGGGCGCTGAGCAGGTCGGCGGCCGGGTACATGATCGGGTCGTCGAGCATGGTCTCGGGCAGCAGCGCATCCACGCGCTTGTCGCCGCTGGGGTAGCCGTGGGCCTCCACCTCGAGCTTGTTCACCTGCGGGTCGAGCAGGAAGTTGATCAGCGCATAGGCCGCATCAGGCCGTTCGGCGCTCTTCGGAATGGCGAAGAAGTCGCTCCATATCTCGCCCCCCTCGCGGCCCAGCACGTACTGCATCTGCGGAAGGTCGCGGTGCAGTTGCGAGGCATCGCCGGTCCAGCACATGGCCATCCAGGCATCGCCGTTTCGCATGGACGGCTGGTAGTCGGAGTTGATGGCGAAGAGATGCGGCTTGACCTCCAGCAGCAACTTCTCGGCGTCGGCCATCTCCTTCGGGTCGATCGAGTTGAAGCTGTAGCCGTACGCCTTGAGGGCATTGCCGATCACGGTCAGCTGGTAGTCGTGGACCATCACCCGGCCGGTGGCTTCGCCCTTGGCGAGATCCCAGAACTCCTTCCAGGTGGTGGGCTTGGCCTTGAGCTTCTTGCTGTCGTAGACGAAGCCGGTGGTGCCCCAGTCCTTGGGCACGGCGTAAGTCTTGCCGTTGACTACGCCCTGCTCCATGAAGCGCTTTTCAAAGGAGGCCGGGTCGAAGTTGGGGATGCGCGCCAGGTCCAGCGGCTCGATCAGGCCCAGCTCGGCATAGGTGCTGATGGTGTAGTTGGTGGGCACGAAGACGTCCCAGCCGCTGCCGCCGGCCTGGAGCTTGGCGAGCATCTCTTCGTTGGAGCCGAACACGTTCATCTGCACCTGGGCGCCGGTCTGCTCGGCGAAGGCGGCGAAGTTCTCGGCATTGTGGTAGTTGGGCCAGGTGGCCAGCACCACGCGGTCGCCGATGGAGCCCTTCTCGGCGGCGAAGGCCCGATTGCCGGTCAGCAGGCCCGGCATGTTGGCGGCCATCACCGCCATGGCCAGGCCCAGGCCGGTGCGGCCGAGGAACTCGCGACGGCTGATGGAGCCGTTCTGCCAACTGCGCAGTTGCTTGATGAAGTCTTTCCGATCCATTGCTGCTACCCGCCTGTGAGTGGTTGCTGTTGTCCGTTCCGTACTACGTCACTACAAGGTCATCGCCAGCCCGCTGGCCTGATCCCAGCCGATTCGTACCGGGGTGCCATGCTCGAAGGCCGCGCGCTCATGCTGGCCATGGCGCGGCACGCGCACGCAGACGATGCCGAAGGGCTCGGTGCGTACCCGGTATTCGGTGAGGTTGCCGAGGTAGATGCGGTCCACCACCTGGCCGGGCAGGCTGACCTCGCGGGGCAGCGCCTCCTGCGCGGCGCCAATGGCGATCAGTTCCGGGCGCACGGCGATGCAGCCCGGCTCGGATGCCTTGAGCGCCGGGCCGGTGGGCGTCTGCGGGCTGGCCAGCTGCAGGCCGTGGGAGGTTTCCAGCGTCACGCGGCTGCCTTCGATGCGCCGTACCGTGCCGTCGAACAGGTTGGACTCGCCGATGAAGTCGGCCACGTAGCGGCTCGCCGGGGTCTCGTAGAGCTGCTCGGGGCTGGCGCTCTGGAGTATCTGGCCGTCCTGCATGACGCTGATGCTGTCGCTCATGGACAGCGCCTCTTCCTGGTCATGGGTGACCAGCACGAAGGTGATGCCCACCTCGCGCTGCAGGCGCAGCAGCTCGGACTGCATTTCCTTGCGTAGCTTGCGGTCAAGCGCCGCCAGGGGTTCGTCCAGCAGCAGCACCGTGGGCTTGTTGACCAGGGCGCGGGCCAGCGCCACCCGCTGCTGCTGGCCGCCCGAGAGCTCATGGGGCTTGCGCTGGCCGAAGCCGGACAGGCGCACCATCTCCAGCGCCTGGTCGGCCAGGCGGCGCTGCCCGGCGCGGTCCGGGCGCGGCTGGTGATAACGCAGGCCGTAGGCGATGTTCTCCGCCACGGAGAGGTGCGGGAACAGTGCATAACTCTGGAACACCATGTTCACCGGCCGCTGGTGCGCCGGCACCCCGGCCACCGATTGCCCGGCCAGCAACACCTCGCCGGCGGTGGGCTGCTCGAAGCCGGCGATCATCCGCAGGGTAGTAGTCTTGCCGCAGCCGGAGCTGCCGAGGAAGGAATGGAAGGAGCCGCGCCGCACCTTGAAGTTCAGGCCGTTGACCGCCGCCACCGCGCCATAGCGCTTGACCACATTGCGGAACTCGATATCGATGAACTCGCTTGCATCGCTCACGGCCGGCCCCTTGTTCCAGGTGTTCTTGGCATGTGGCAACAGGCTAGCTATAGCGGTTTTCGGCTGTATATATCCCTTGGGGGATAGGCGAGACTTCCACAGAAACTGTGGAGCGAGGTGTGGATAAGTTATGAGTTACTGTCCCCAGGCCACCTGGCGCGTGGGCTCGAAGCCATTGCCTGTTTCTTGAACAGAACCTACAGACAAGACCACTCGTGGGAGCGAATTCATTCGCGATGGGCTGCGCAGCAGCCCCTGGTAATCCTAAGGGCAGGCCTGCGGCCTGCTTCGCGAATGAATTCGCTCCTACAGCGTTTCCGCTCCTCACAGCTACCCACAATTTCTGTGGGACCGACTGTGGATAACTCGTGGATGACTGGCTGCAGAGCCCTTGGGGCGAGGGTTTCAAGCAAGTGCTCGGTTTTTGAGCACACGACCTTGCAGGGGCGAATTCATTCGCCCCTGCAAAAAAGGCATCTCCCCGTCGACACCACTGCCCACAAATTCTGTGCAAATAACTGTGGATAAGTCGTGGGCATCACCACGCAAGGCCGATGGCGGCTGGCCTGCATCAGGCTGTACGGTTATTGATCAGCCAGCCACTAATCGCCTTTGGAAATAAGGCTAGACCGCCGTCCGCAAGGGTTCCGGATCGTCGCGCTGGCCGGCCAGGTCGCGGACGAAGAGGCCGAGCAGCTCCGACTGGCTGCCGATGCCGAGCTTGGCGTAGATGTTCTTGCGGTGGATCTTCACCGTGCCCGGGCTGATGGCCAGGTGTTCGGCCACCGAGGCGCTGGAGTGGCCGCGCAGAAGCATCTGCACCACTTCCTGTTCGCGGGCCGTCAGCACATGGGCGCCGAACTGGTCGAAGGCTTCGCGGATCTTGTAGTCCAGGTCCTGCACCGGGCGCGGCGCATGGGCGCGGCAGAGCTCCCAGGCTTCGTTCACCACTTGCTCCACCACCGGCTGGGCGCAATCCAGCAATTGCATCTCGTCGCGGCTGTACGCCGGGCTGCAAGTGCTGCGCATCAGCGAAAGCACCGCCTTGGCGCCCTCGGCCAGGTCGACGAAGAAGGCGATCTCCTCGGTCAGGCCGGTCTGCTGGTAGTAGGTGACGTAGTACTCGCCCAGGTAGAAATGGTCCGGGGCGAACTGGCGCAGGCGCCAGAGGCCGGGGGCCTGGTTGCGGGTGCAGGCGAGGTAGAAGGGATCGAGCAGGTAGGGGCCGACCTGGTAGTCCTCGACGTAGACGTGGCGCTTGTCCGGCGGAAAGGTGTCGAACAGGGCCAGTGGCCGGTGGTTGCCTTCATAGACGAAGAGCACGAAATGGTCGATATGGCAGACCTGCTGCAGCCATTGGCTGAGCCCGAGCAGCCGGGCCCGGCCTGCCGGTTGGGCAAGCAGGTGGGCGACACCGGAGGTCCAGTGCTTGAGTTCCTTGTGGCGCATGGGGGAAGTGCCTGAGGTTGGGCTGCGCTTCAATCACTATAGGCGTTCAGCATTTCGCACAAAAATGCAGGAAGTGAGCCAATATCCTGAAAGCCCTGCCAGCCGCTCTGGCGCGGGGATGGCTGCCGGCCGCCCTCTTCCGTCCGGGTAGCTGCTGCCCCGGAAGGCGTCACCCAATGCCACAAAAGGGGTGGTTCATATTTGGGTAGGTCCGCGCAGCCGGGTACGGCCCTCTCCCCCAGCCCCTCTCCCGCAAGCGGTAGAGGGGTGACTCGCGCTGGCAAGGGCCAAACAAGTCTGAAGCCCAAACAGGTCTGGAGCCAGAAAGAGAAAGGTGGGGCGAGGACTTCGCCCCTTCAGGAGGCCGAGCGGAATCGCTGTGTAAGGGGATGAGCGGCATGGATGCCGCGAGAGGCGCGCAGGGCCATGGATGGCCCTTCGCGCCGTGCCCCTGGAACAGCGATGGAGAGAGGGAACCCCGGCGAAGCTGGGGCCGGATGCAGGGGCAAGCCCTCTTGGTTACTTCTGGGGCGACTGCCAGAAGTGACTCGCCGGGAGGCGAAACAGAGATACGAAACCCACTCAGTAATGAACTGAGCAACAAGACTCCAAGCGAACTCCCTCAACCTTTCTTCGCCTTGCCGAAGCCCGGTGCCTTGCGCACCGCCTTGACCTTGGGCTTCTCGCTGTCGATCCAGCGGCCGAGGGCCGCCGCCTTGCCGGCACTGGCCTGGGGCTCCTTGGGCTTCTTGGGTTTCTTAGGCTTCTTCAGCACCTGGCCGCTGGCGTCGGTCTGCGGCACCCGGTGGTCGGGGATGAAGCCCGGCTCTTCGCGGCGTTGCAAGGTCTGACGCGTCAGCACCTCGATGGCAGCCAGCAATTGCACCTCGTCGGCGCAGACCAGGGATACCGCCTCGCCGGTGGCGCCGGCGCGGCCGGTGCGGCCGATGCGGTGGACATAGTCCTCGGCCACTATGGGCAGGTCGAAATTGACCACCAGGGGCAGGTCGTCGATATCCAGGCCACGGGCCGCCACATCGGTGGCCACCAGCACCTGTACTTCATTGTCCTTGAACCGCTGCAACGCGCGCAGGCGGGACGGCTGCGGCTTGTCGCCATGGATGGCGTCGGCGCTGACGCCCTGGGCCTGGAGCTCGTCTACCAGCTGGTCGACGCCCTTGCGGGTCTTGGCGAAGACCAGCACCTGGCCCCAGTTACGCTCGCCCAGCAGGTGCACGAAGAGTTCACTCTTGCGCTTCTTGTCCACCGGGATCAGCCACTGGCGCACGCTCTTGGCCGCCGCGTTGCGCGGGCTGACCTCGATGGACAGCGGGTTGCGCAGCAGCTCGCGGGCCATCTGGCGAATGGCGTCGGAGAAGGTGGCGGAGAACAGCAGGGTCTGGCGGCGCTTCGGCAATGCGGCGAAGAGTTCGTCCAGCTCACGGGCGAAGCCCAGGTCGAGCATGCGGTCGGCCTCGTCCAGCACCAGCGCCTGCAGCTGGTCGAACTTCACCGCGTTCTGCCGATAGAGGTCGAGCAGCCGGCCGGGCGTGGCGACCAGGATGTCGATGCCCTTGCGCAGCTTCATCATCTGCGGGTTGATGCTCACTCCGCCGTACACCGCGTAATTGCGCAGCGGCAAGTGCTGGCCATAGACGCGGAAGCTCTCGTTGACCTGTTCGGCCAGCTCACGGGTGGGCACCAACACCAGGGCGCGTACCGAGTTGCTGGCCACCTGCGGGCCTTCCTGGGTCAGGCGCTGCAACAGCGGCAGGGCAAAGCCGGCGGTCTTGCCGGTGCCGGTCTGGGCCGCGGCCATCAGGTCGCGGCCCTTGAGGACGGCGGGAATCGCCTCGGCCTGCACCGGCGATGGGGTCTGGTAGCCGAGCGCTTCGGTCGCGCGCAGCAGGGGTTCGATCAGGCCGAGGGAAGCGAAGGTCATGGGGGCAGCCGTAGTATGCGGAAAAGCCGCGATTCTAGCAGGCCGCCCCGGCCCTCCGGGATCAGTTGGTCTGCTCTTGCAGCCCTTGGGCCTTGCGCACCTGCTCTTCCTTGCGCTCGCGCCATTGCGGCAGGCCGATCAACACCACGGCGCCGATGATCACCAGCATGGCCAGGCCTTCCTCGATGCCGACGGTCTCGCCGGCGAAGCCGATACCCAATAGCACCGCCACCACAGGGTTGACGTAGGCATAGCTGGTGGCCGCGGCCGGGCGCACGTTCTTCAGCAGGTAGAGATAGGAGCTGAAGGCGATGATCGAGCCGAAGACGATCAGATAGACCAGCGCGCCCCAGCCGGCGGCGGTGGGCGCGGCGACCATGCGCTCGCCGCTGAGCAGGCTGCCGGCCAACAAGGCAACGCCGCCAGCGAGCATTTCCACGGCACTGGCCATGGGGCCGGCGGGCAGCTTGAGGTTCTTGCTCCACATGGAGCCGAAGGACCAGGCCGCCGCAGCGAAGATGATCAGCACCGCACCCAGCGGGCTGGCCTGGAGGTTGGAACCCAGGTTGAGCAGGCCGATGCCGACCAGCCCGAGGAGGATGCCGGACCATTCCAGGCGCGTGGTGCGCTGCCCCCAGATCAGCCCGAGCAGCAGGGCGAACAGCGGCACGGTGGCCACGGCCAGGGCCGCGACGCCCGAGGCCACGCCCAGGTCCTCGGCCAGGGTCACGCCGCCATTGCCGCAGCTGAGCAGGAGGAAACCGATGGCGGCGGCGGACTTCCATTCCTGCCAGCTCGGGTTGGGCACCCCGCGCCAGCGCAGGAAGCCGTACATCAGGGCACCGGCGACCACGAAGCGGATGCCGGCCATCAACAGCGGCGGCCAGGACTCGACGCCGATGCGGATCGCGAGGTAGGTGGAGCCCCAGATCAGGTAGAGGGCGATGAAGGCACCTATCAGCAGAAGGGGAACGCGGCGCGCAGGCATGATCGGAACTCGACACAGGCAGGATTGAAGTGTCTATTCTAAGTAAGGTGATGAGCGCGGAATAAGGACGAAAGCCTTATTCATTGCGTTATTAACCTTGGAAAGCACTGTTTTCTTGATCCTCTGCCGTTGATTCGACAGAGGCTGATTTCGGAGGTCCTGTGGACAAGTACGACCGCCTGCTGCTTGCGGCGCTTATCGAGAATGGCCGCGCGTCCTTCGCCGACCTGGCACGCCGGGTCAACCTCTCGCCGCCGGCGGTGGCCGACCGGGTGGCCAAGCTGGAGGCCGCCGGGATCATCACCGGCTACCACGCCAGTGTGGACCTGGCGAAAGTGGGGCTGCCCATCGAATGCGTGATCGAACTGCGCATCACCGATCGCGACTACAAGCGGACCCAGGAAGCACTGGAAGATATTCCGCAACTCAACCTCTGTCACCGTGTCACCGGCGATGCCTGCCTGCTGATCAAGGCCGCCGTGGCCTCGATGCCGGAACTGCAGGATCTGATCGACCAGATCGGCAAGTTTGGCGCGACCAAGACTTCGCTGATCCTCTCCACGCCCTTCGAGCAAAGGATTCCCGGGGTGCTGCAGGAGCGCGGGGCGAAGGTGGAGACGCTGCGGACAGTGAAGGGTTGAAGCTACACGCCGAAGCTCACGTAGGTTGGTGCTGAGCCTGCGAAGCCCAACGCCCAGAGCCTCTGCGCCCGAAAATGTTGGGCCTCGCTCCGCTCGGCACCAATCTACGGTAACGCGCTGCCTCACCCTGCCCGATGTCGCCTCAGCGCTTCGGGAATCTTCGCCGCCGGCACCTTCTGCAGGCTGCAGAACAGCTGGTGCGAGACTTCGTTGATCCCATGCATGTCCCGCAGGCGACCGGCCAGGTGCAGGGTGAGGTTGGCTGCCATCTCGGCATCCGCCAGGGCGCGGTGAGCCTTGCCGGTATTGGGCAGGCGCGCCCAGGCGTTGAGGGTGCCGAGCTTGTGGTTGGGCGCCTCGGGCAGCAGGCGCCGCGCCAGCAGCAGGGAGCAGGCGAAGGCCTGGCGGCGGGTGCGGCCGATGCGCGCCAGTTCGAAGTCCCAGAACTTCTGGTCGAAGGAGGCGTTGTGCGCCAGCAGCGGCAGGTCACCGATGAAGTCGGCCGCCTCCTTCATCACCTGCGCCACGGGTGGCGCCTCCCGCAGCATGGCGGTGCTGATGCCGGTGAGGTTCTGGATGAAGGGGGGTACCGGGATGCCGGCGTTCATCAGGCTCTGGTAGCGGTCGACTATGCGCCCGCCGTCGAGGATGACCACGCCTATCTCGGTAGCGCGGCAGTCGTTGCCCGGCGTGATGCCGGTGGTTTCGAAGTCGATTACAGCTATGGGGTCCACGGGTGATTCCAGGTCGGGATGGGGCTCAGTTGCGCAGCAGCAGGTTGCCTTCGATGGGCAGGTAGCGGTCGGCGGCACGGATCAGGGATTGCGCGGTCAGGCCGGGCACGCCATAGACCAGGGTCTCGACGCCATGGGCTTGGGCCACCCGCTCCAGCAGAAGGTCGAAATCGCCGTCGCCCGAGGCCAGTACCACCTGGTCCACCCGGGGCGCTGCGTCGAGCACGTCGATGGTGATGCCGACGTCCCAGTCGCCCTTGGCCGAACCATCGCTGCGCTGGATGAAAGGCTTGAGCTTCACCCGGAAGCCGAGGTTGCGCAGTATCTGCTGGAACTGCTGTTGCTTGGGGTCGCCACGGTCGATGGCATAGGCGTTGGCTTCGACTATCTCGCCTTCGGCGCTGACGCTCTGCCAGAAAACGCTGTAGTCGAAGTGACAGCCATAGGCGTGGCGCACCGTGTAATAGAGGTTCTGCACGTCGGCGAACACTGCGATTTTCTTCAACGCGATACCTCGGCAGCTGGCTGGCGGCGGCTCGATAGGGGTAGATTGCGGCCAGTATGCCAGCCTCAGGGAGTGGAAAGTGGATATGACCGCGCAGAACTCGCCAGGTGCCCTGCTGATCATCGATCAGCAACAAGGCATCCGACGCCTGGACCGGCCCCGCAACAACCCTGACGCCGAAACCCAAATCGCCGCACTGCTGGCGCACTGGCGCCGGGCCGGCTGGCCGCTGGTGCATATCCGCCACATTTCCCGCGAGGCGGATTCGGTATTCGCCCCGGGCCAGCCCGGCGCGCTGTTCCAGCCGGAGCTGGCGCCACGAGAGCGCGAGCAGGTGCTGGAGAAGAATGTCCCCGATGCCTTCGCCAACAGCGGCCTGGAGCGCTGGCTGCGGGTGCGCGGCATCGAGGCGGTGGTGGTAGTGGGCGTGGCCAGCGAGAACTCGGTGGAAGCCACGGCGCGCAGCGCCGGCAACCTGGGCTTCGCCACGACCGTGGTGACAGACGCCTGCTACACCTTCGCCAAGCCCGACTTCGCCGGTCGCCCGCGCAGCGCCGAGGAAGTGCACGACATGGCCATGGCCAACCTGCATGGCGAGTACGCCGAGGTGGTCCGGGCCGAGGCGCTGCTGGCGAGCGGACCGACGCCCTTACAGTAGACGTCTATAGTTGCAGCTAACCCCGCGGATCCTCAGAACGGGGAATACGCCGAGACCCACCGCATGGGCCTGTTGCAGGGAGCAAGGCGCCCGCCATGGCAGGCGGCGTCGTCAAGCAGTCACTCCAGCGCAGGCCGTGCCCCAGGCAATAATCCGATGCGCGCCCATGGATGCTGGCTGCTCGCCCTGCTGCTGCTCTCCTCCCCTGGCCATGCCGAAGCTCGCCTGGTATTCAGTGCCTTCCCCGACCAGGGCCTGCCACTGTTCCAGATCTGCCAGCGCATCCTGGTGGAAGCTTACGGCCAGCTGGGCATCAGCATCGAAACCCGCGCCGCGCCGGCTGCCCGTGCGCTGCAGTACGCCGAACGCGGCCTGAATGACGGCGAACTGTGCCGCACCAACCTGATCTCCGAGCAGCGCAGCGACCTGCTGCTGATCCGCACCCCGTTGTTCGAATCCTATACGGTGGCCTTCGCCAACCGCCCGCTGCAACTGCGCGGCTGGTCCAGCCTCAAGCCCTACCTGGTGGGTTTCGAGCGTGGCAAGGCGGCCCTGGAACTTCGCCTGAAAGGGGTCCGCCTGTCGCCATCCAACGGCGTGGAGAATGGCATGCGCAAGCTGGCCGGCGGCCGCGTCGACGTGCATGTGGAGGATTACTACTCGGGCATGTGCTTCCTGCGCCAGAACGGCATGCGCGGCATCCAGCCCCTGCATCCGGTGCTGGAGCGCTTCTCCATGCATCACTACCTCAATCCCCGCCATCGCGAGCTGGCGCCGCGCCTGGAGGAAGTCCTGCAGCACATGGCGAAGAGCGGCCGCCTGCAGCAAATCGAACACCAGGTGCTGGCGGAAGCCGGACTGGATGACCTCAGCCCTCCCTGAGCCCTTGTCATGACGCACCCTGACCACGTCCGGCCCGCCATGGTGCACCCTGGAGGCGGCCACCGCCGACCTCGCCCGACTGCTCCCGGCGTTGCCCAACCGGGTACTGCGCTATCGTTCCGCCTGAGGTTGCCTTTGGAGGCGGCCGTGGCTTGGGCTAAAGTGCGCAAGACCTTCTGCCGCAAGATGTGAATGCCCGCTGATGAACCCGTTTGAGCTGCTGCGCGACTCTTGGTACTTCTTTTCCCGCAACGTCGGCGAGATCGTCCTGCTCTGCCTGCCGGCGATCCTCATCGAAGCCATCTCCCAGCAGGGCCTGATCGCCTGGCTCGGCCCGGACAAGTCCCAGGGCGCGTCCATAGTGGTCAGCATGCTGTTCTATCCGGTCTACGTCGGCGCGCTGATCATCTTCGTCGACAGCCGCAGCCACCGTATCCGCCTGAAGCCCAGGCAGGTCATGGAGATGGCACTGTTCCGCTGGCCATCCTTCGCCGTGCTGGCGGCCATCAGCACCCTGCTGATCATGGTCGGCGTCTGGATGCTGATCCTTCCCGGCGTCTACGTGATGATCAAGCTGGCCTTCGCTGAATACCTGCTGGTGCTGGAGGGCAAGTCGCCGCTGGACGCCATCAAGGAAAGCTTCGAGCTCACCAAGGGGCATTTCTTCACCATCCTGTCCTGCGTGCTGCTGGTGATGGGACCGATCTGGCTGGTGGACTGGTTCGCCTACGGCGAGCTGGGGGATAGCCCGGACCCGGTGGGCACCGTGCTGCTGGAGAGCTTCAACAGCTTCTTCCAGCTGTTCGTCAGCGTCGCCCTGTACCGGATGTTCACCCTGGTGACCGAGAGGGCGACGGAGCAGTGATCCGCGTCCAGCAGGCTGTTGCAAACTGTGGCGAGGGAAGGCCGGCGGAGTAGTTATTCAATCGCCTGCTAGGCTTGCTGGTCCATTCAAGGAGGATTCCAGCATGTCCGAGAACCCCAGCATCCTGTCCCATATCTCCCTGGGCACCAACGACTTCGAGCGCGCCGTCGCCTTCTACGACAAGGTACTGCCCACCTTGGGCTGCAAGCGCATCATGGAACACCCCGGCGCCGTGGCCTACGGCCGCGAATACCCGGAATTCTGGGTCCAGACGCCCATCGACGGCCGCCCGGCCAGTGTCGGCAACGGCACCCACTTCGGCTTCTTCGCCCCCAGCAAGGAAGCCGTGCTGGCCTTCTTCGCGGCGGCGCTGGACGCCGGCGCCCAGGACGACGGCGCCCCCGGCCCACGCCCGGAGTATGGCGCCCCCTACTACGGTTGCTTCGTCCGCGACCTGGACGGACACAAGATCGAGGCGGCCTTCTGGGACATGTCCCTGGACCCTGGCTACGAGCTCTACGTCGAGCCCCACGCTCACTGAGCGCCGCGGCGATAGCGCCGCGCGGCATCCAGGACCCAGCCTTCATCGATCATCTGCCCCATGGCCTCGGCTATGGCCCGTCGCTGGGCCTGCAGGGGCCGCTGGCGCGAGAAGCCGAGGAATAGTTCGGTGCGCGCCGGCGGCCGGTAGGCCAGCTTGACGATGCGCCCGGCCAGATGCGGGTCGCGCAGCAGTTCGTAGTCCACCTGGCAGTCGGTGCCTATCACCAGCTGCAGCCGCTTGTGGCGCAGCATGTCCAGCAACTGCCCTTCGCTGGCGACTCCGACCTTGTGCAATGCGGTATCGGAATCGAAGGGTTCGAAATAGGCCGAGCCCCGGACGAAGCCGATGTCGTAGTGGCTCAGCTGGGGATAACCGGTGACGCCCTGGGCCAGCTCCGGTCGGCTGTAGAAGCGCGGCGCGCAGGTGAAATAGGGGCGTTCCAGATAGTCGATGTAGCGCTCGCGCTCGGGCGTCCTGGCGAGGCCCGTCATCAGGTCCGCCGAACCCCGCTCCAGGGCCGCCAACCCCCGCGACCAGGGCGCGCGCTGCACCTCGAAGCGCAGCCCGGTGCGGCGCCCGAGTTCATTCAGCAGATCCAAGTCCAGGCCGCGCAGCTCGCCCTCCGGGCCGGCGATGCGAAAGGGTGGCCAGAAGTCGGTCATCACCCGCAGCGGCACCGGCTCCTCGGCCCCGACGAGACCAGGCAGCAGCAACAGGACCGCCAGGCAGCGGTGGCGTTTCGGCCTGGCAAGGGAGGACAGCAATGACCAGAGGACTACGCCCAGCGGCATGCCGGCTCCCGGATCAATCGTTCAGTTGGTTGTGGGTACCATCGCAGCAAGGAGGCGAATGGCTATGTTTGCAACCACAGAAATACAAGGTTTCGCTAACCTCTGCATGAAATTTGAGCGGGACCAGGCCAGTCCCCTTGTGCGAACCGTCGCAGAACGGCTGTTGCTGACTGCGTCCGCAGCGACACCAGAAGTAGTCCTGGCCGGCTTCCACCTCGACTTCGTAGGGGCCCTTCTGGGCGATCAGCGGCTCACTGGTCACGGCACTCCTCCCGGGCGTGCTTGGGTTGGGCCGCGGCGGCCTCTCGGGTATGCTCGCCCTCTTCCAGCATAGTTCCCAGCCTTTGCCGATGTCCCGAGTCCTGCGTTTAGCCCTGCTCAGCCTGTCGGTCCTCGCCGTTGTCCTGGTCGCCCTGATCTATGCGCTGACCTGGCATCCGGCGGCGCGCGAAGCGGCTCCCCTCGCCTGCCTGGCGGAAGCGCCGCAACTGCAGCCCGGCCAGGCGCTCAAGGTGATGACCTGGAACCTGCAGTACCTGGCCGGCAAGCGCTACGTCTTCTACTACGACCTGCCCGACGGCAAAGGCCCGGATGAACGCCCCACCCCCGAGGACCTGGCCTACAGCCTGGACGAAGCAGTGCGGGTGATTCGCGAGGAACAGCCGGACATCGTCAACCTGCAGGAACTGCACGAAGGCACCCGGGCCACCGACTACCAGGACCAGCTGGCCCTGCTCCAGGAGCGCCTGGCCGACCTCTATCCCTGCGCCAGCCAGGCCTTCTATTGGAAGGCTTCCTTCGTGCCCCATCCGCGAATCCTCGGCAGTGTCGGCATGAAGCTGGCCACCCTCAGCCGCTTCCGCATCGAGAGTGCCGAACGCCTGCAACTGCCCCTGGCGGACAACGACCCCGTCAGCCGCCAGTTCGACAAGAAGCGTGCCCTGCTGGTGAGCTACCTGCCGATCCGCGGCGGCGGCCGCCTGGCGGCGATCAACACTCACCTGGATGCCCTGGCCGACGACCAGGAAACCCTGAAACGCCAGGTGGCCATGACCCGCGGCCTGCTCGACCAGCTGCATTCAGAAGGGATGCCCTGGGTGCTTGGCGGCGACTTCAGCCAGCTCCCCCCCGGCCAGTACGAACGCCTGGCGCCGGCCCAGCGCAGCCGCTACGCCCCCGAGAGCGAGCTGAAGGCACTCTGGAGCCGGTATCCGATGATTCCCAGCGTCGAGGAAGCCGGCGGCGCGCAACAGGCGCAGTGGTTCACCCACTTCCCCAACGACCCGCGGGTGAATGGCCCGGACCGCACCCTGGACTACCTCTTCCACAGCCCCAGCCTGACCCGCATCGAGGCACGGGTGCGCCAGCGCGATACCCTGCGCATCTCCGACCACCTGCCACTGACGGCCCGGTTCTTCCTGCCGCCTGCGCATTGAGCCGCCGGGCGCTGCGTTGCCAATGCCGGCGCCATCGCTCCCGGATTGCATCCGGGCTACAGGTTCATACCTGTGGGGGCGAATTCATTCGCTAAGCAGACCGAAGGTCTGCCGTTCCAGATTGTCGGGGGCCGCTTCGCGTCCCTTGGCGATTGAAATCGCCCCCACAAGAGTGCGATTCACCGCGCTCACTTCCTCGGCTTGGCCCTTGCCCTCGGCTCAGCCACCAGCGGGTCATCCGGCCAGCAGCTTGGTAGCCCGGATGAAATCCGGGGAATGCCCGCA
>NZ_SSOJ01000126.1 GCF_029871205.1 Pseudomonas sp. BN417
CTGCAGCACGTAGTCGAGGCGCAAATCGCGCTCCCACTCGCCCTGGTCATCGCCCTGGGTCTCGATGTTGCTGCCCCTGAGGTAGGTCGCCTGGGCCTTCAGCCCCGGCACCCCGAGCTTGGCGAAGTCGTAGCCGTACTCGGCCACCCAGGTGCGCTCGCCCGCGCTGAGGAACTTGCCGATCTGGCGGTCGGTGATCAGGTAGGCGGTGGCGCCGTCGCCCTGGTTGAGGAAGGGGAAGGCGCTGTCGCCGGAGAGCTGCTGGTAGCCCAGGCTCGCCGCGTGGCCGGCCAGGCTGTAGGTGAACAAGGCGCTCCAGGTGCGGTTGTCGACTTCGCCGCGGTGCGGGTCGTTGGCCGCCCAGTTGCCGCTGCTGACAAAGCCTTCGCGACGCCCGGCGGCGCTGCCGTTCTGGCCGTCGGCGCTGTTGTGGAAGTAGCGCAGGTCGGACTTCAACGCGCCCACTGGCAGCGCCCAGGTGTGGGTCAGGCCGAGGAAGTGCTGCTGATAGAAGTCTTCCAGGTTGCCGTAGTAGTACTGCGCGAGCAGGGCGTCGCTGACCTTGTAGTCGCCGCCGGCGAAGTAGAACTTGTTGACGAACTGGCCGCTGCGGGCGTTGTTCGCACCGGCGATGGAGAGGCCGCGGGCGTCGCTGGAGTTACGCCCCTTGGCGTGTTCCAGCTGGCCGCCGACCAGGGTCAGCCCGGCGATCTCGTTGGCGGTGATCTGCCCGCCCTCGAAGGTCTGCGGCAGCAGGCGGCCATCGTTGTAGGTCACCACCGGCAGCTTCGGCAGCAGGGTGCCCAGGCGCGCCTCGGTCTTGGAGAAGCGCAGCTTGCCGGTCACCCCGAGGCTGCCGAAATCGTCCTTGGCGCGGCCGTCGTTGTCGGTGGGGAACACCGTACCGCCGTAGTTGGCGCTGGTCGGGTTGTAGTGGCGGCCCTTGCCGGAGTCCAGTTTGACGCCGAGCAGACCGAGGGCGTCGACGCCGACGCCGACCGTGCCCTCGGTGAAGCCCGAGGCGTAGTTGAACAGGAAGCCCTGGCCCCACTCCTCCTGTTTGGAGGGCGCGGCGGTGCCTTCGCGGTTGTCCGAGTTGATGTAGAAGTTGCGCAGGGCGAGGCTGGCCTTGCTGTCCTCGATGAAGCCGCCGGCGGCGGCCTGCTGGGCCAGGACACCCAGGGCTACGGCCAGGGCGAGGGAAGATGTTCTCATTGTCTGTGTGCTACTCCAGTGGATGGTTCTGCAGGTCCCCGCATCCCGTGAATCGCTGTATTGTTTTGTATATAGCGATAGGCGAACATTGGCCGCCGACCTGATTGGCAGCGACTACGAAGAGCGGAACGGCGTGCATCAGAACGAAACTTGACTTGAAAGTCAAACCCTGACGAGAATGCCGACCCCATCGCTATATAGATTTTTACATAGCGAAAAACCGAACAAGAATCGCCCCTCAGCAGGAGTCATCCCATGAGTCATCGCATTTCCCGCGCCACCGCCGCGCTCTTCGCCCTGCTCACCCTGGGCAGCGCATCGGCTGCGGAAGTCCAGGTGGCGGTCGCCGCCAACTTCACCGCGCCGATCCAGGCCATCGCCAAGGATTTCGAGAAGGACACCGGCCACAAGCTGATCGCTGCCTATGGCGCCACCGGCCAGTTCTATACCCAGATCAAGAACGGTGCCCCCTTCGAGGTCTTCCTCTCCGCCGACGACACCACACCGGCCAAGCTGGAGAAGGAAGGCGACGCCGTTGCCGGCTCGCGCTTCACCTATGCCATCGGCACCCTGGTGCTCTGGTCGGCGCAGGAAGGCTACGTAGACGCCAAGGGCGACGTGTTGAAGAGCGGCCAGTACAAGCACCTGTCCATCGCCAACCCGAAGACCGCGCCCTACGGCGTGGCGGCCACCCAGGTGCTGGACAAGCTGGGCCTGACCAAGACCGTGGCACCCAAGCTGGTGGAAGGCCAGAACATCACCCAGGCGCTGCAGTTCGTTTCCAGCGGCAATGCCGAGCTGGGCTTCGTCGCCCTGTCCCAGGTGTACATGGACGGCAAGATCACCAGCGGTTCGGCCTGGGTCGTGCCGGCCGAGATGCATGAGCCGATCAGGCAGGACGCGCTGATCCTGAAGAAAGGCGAAGCCAACCCGGCGGCCAAGGCACTGGTGGACTACCTGAAAGGGCCGAAAGCCGCGGAAGTGATCAAGTCCTACGGTTATCAGCTGTAAGGATCGAGAGGGTCACCGTAGGTTGGGCTTCGCGGAGCTCAGCCCAACCTACAAGAGCGAGTCAGTCGTTTTCACTCTCTTCCATTGCCGCCTTGAGAGCCTCATAGGCCGGGGCGGCATAGATGCCGACGTCTACCGCCAGTTCCATCACCCTTTCCAGGTCGGACTTGTAGACCAGCACGCATTGCAGCTCGTCATCCAGCGGTTCGCTGAAGTCCACCAGCACGTAGCCACCCTTTTCCGGGTAGAGGCTGGAGAGCTGCACCTGGATACGGTTCAGCGCCTTGAGCGGCTCGACCTTCGCCAGCTGCTTGGACTTGAGCACGAAGTTCACGGTGGGGCCGAAGGAGTCCACCACCTGCTGGAACAACTCCTGATAAGTGTCGGCCTGGAACAGTACGGTCTCCGGCAGGCTGCCCACCACCACCCATTCGCCCAGGGGGATGGGGAAATCGTCGTCGTAGTTGATGTCCGGGTTGGCGGCGAGGAAGGCGTCCTGATCGGCATAGGCCTGGGCTGCCTCATCGGCGACGCGCTCGATCTCCTCGTCGCTCATGCAGCCGGAGCTGATTGCGGTGACCAATTCGAAAAGTTGCTGTTTCACGGGAGGCGCCCTGTAGAAGAAAGTTCGAAGGGGCGAAGGATACAGGGAAGCCGCGCGGACATAAAAAAAGCGGAAGGCCCTTGCAGGCCCTCCGCCACTTCAGCACACCAAGCTGAAAAATCAGGTCGTACGAATCAGGTGATCGAAGGCGCTGAGGGAAGCCTTGGCGCCCTCGCCCACGGCAATCACGATCTGCTTGTAGGGCACAGTGGTCACGTCACCCGCGGCGAATACGCCGTGAATGTTGGTCTGGCCCCTGGCGTCGACGATGATCTCGCCACGCGGGGACAGCTCCACCACCCCCTTGAGCCATTCGCTGTTGGGCAGCAGGCCGATCTGCACGAAGATGCCTTCCAGTTCCAGGGTGCGCAGCTCGTCGGTGGTGCGGTCCTTGTAGACCAGGCCGTTGACCTTCTGGCCATCGCCCTTCACCTCACTGGTCAGCGCGCTCTTGATGATGGTGACGTTGGGCAGGCTGCCCAGCTTCTTCTGCAGCACGGCGTCGGCCCGCAGCTTGTCGTCGAACTCGATCAGGGTCACGTGAGCGACTATGCCAGCCAGGTCGATGGCCGCCTCGACGCCCGAGTTGCCGCCGCCGATCACGGCAACGCGCTTGCCCTTGAACAGCGGGCCGTCACAGTGCGGGCAGTAGGCCACGCCGCGGCCACGGTATTCCTGTTCGCCGGGAACGTTCATCTCGCGCCAGCGGGCACCGGTGGAGAGGATCACGGTCCTGGCCTTCAGCGAAGCACCGCTCTCGAAGCGCACTTCATGCAACTCGCCCTCGGCCTTGGCCGGGACCAGCGCACTGGCGCGCTGCAGGTTCATGATGTCGACTTCGTACTGCTTGACGTGCTCTTCCAGGGCACGGGCCAGTTTCGGACCTTCGGTCTCCTGCACGGAAATGAAGTTCTCGATGGCCATGGTGTCCAGCACCTGGCCGCCGAAGCGCTCGGCCGCCACACCGGTGCGGATGCCTTTGCGCGCGGCGTAGATGGCCGCGGAGGCGCCGGCGGGGCCACCACCGATCACCAATACGTCGAAGGCGGGCTTGGCGCTGAGTTTCTCGGCATCGCGAGCGGCGGCGCCGGTGTCGATCTTGGCGAGGATTTCCTCCACGCCCATGCGGCCCTGGGCGAACAGCTCACCGTTCAGGTAGATGCTCGGCACCGACATGATCTGGCGCGCCTCTACCTCGCCCTGGAACAGCGCGCCGTCGATGGCGACGTGGCGGATGTTCGGGTTGAGCACGGCCATCAGGTTCAGCGCCTGCACCACGTCCGGGCAGTTCTGGCAGGACAGCGAGAAATAGGTTTCGAAGTTGAACTCGCCCTCGATCGACCTGATCTGCTCGATCACATCGTTGGCGAGCTTGGACGGGTGGCCGCCGACCTGCAGCAGGGCCAGCACCAGCGAGGTGAACTCGTGGCCCATGGGGATGCCGGCGAAACGCAGGGCGATATCGGCGCCCGGGCGGTTCAGAGAGAACGACGGGCGACGCGCGTCGCTGCCATCGGTCTTCAGGGTGATCTTGTCGGTCAGGCCGACTATGTCTTGCAACAGCGCGAGCAGCTCGCGGGATTTGTCGCTGTCATCGAGGGACGCGACGATCTCGAACGGCTGGGTGACCTTTTCCAGGTAGGTCTTCAACTGGGTTTTAAGATTGGCGTCCAACATGTGCGAATTCCTTTAGTGCGGGCATGAGTACCCCTCGACGAACGTTGCCGTCCGCCCTTGCGGTGAGAGGGGTTTGATGCGGGCGGATGGCGCTAGGCCATCCGCCAGTGACACTGGGCGTAAAATGGGATGTAGAGCGCCGCGAGCGACGGCAGTGCTAGGCGAAATCAGGCGAGGGCGCGGAGTTTACGAGCTGTAAATGAGCAGCCCGAGCCTGATTTCAACGCCGCAATGCCTAGCGCAGCAGCTCTACGCCCATTTTTTAGATCTTGCCGACCAGGTCCAGGGACGGAGCCAGGGTGGCTTCGCCTTCCTTCCACTTGGCCGGGCAGACTTCGCCCGGGTGGGCGGCCACGTACTGGGCAGCCTTGACCTTGCGCAGCAGTTCCTGGGCGTCACGGCCGATACCGCCGGCGTTGATCTCGACGATCTGGATCTTGCCTTCCGGGTCGATCACGAAGGTGCCACGGTCAGCCAGACCGGCTTCTTCGATCAGCACGTCGAAGTTCTTCGACAGAACCCAGGTGGGGTCGCCAACCAGCGGGTACTGGATCTTGCGGATAGTGTCGGAAGTGTCGTGCCAGGCCTTGTGGGTGAAGTGGGTGTCGGTGGACACGCCGTAGATCTCCACGCCCAGCTTCTGGAACTCGGCGTAGTTGTCGGCCAGGTCGCCCAGCTCGGTCGGGCAGACGAAAGTGAAGTCGGCCGGGTAGAAGAACACGACGGACCACTTGCCCTTCAGGCTGGCTTCGGTGACTTCGACGAATTCGCCCTTGTGGTAGGCGGTGGCTTTGAACGGTTTGACTTCGCTATTGATCAGAGACATCGCAACATCCTCGTTGGGTTAGAAAATTTACCCGACGAAGACTATGGGGTTATTCCAAAAAGATCCTATTGATTGAAGTCATCAGATTGATTGAGTACCTCAATGCATCATCCCAACGCCCCGCGCCACGCGGCCTGGAGCGTTGGGACAACAGGCCTCAGGCGAGGCTTTCGTCCACCAGGAGCACGAGTTTTCCTTCGACCTGGTTGCTCGCCAGGGCCTCGAAGGCGGCTTCCGCCTCCGCGGCCGGGAAGGCCTTTTCCAGCCGCGGCTGCAGGCGCCCCTCGGCGAACAGCGGCCAGACGTGCTGGCGCAGCTCGCTGATGAGGTCGGCCTTGAACTGCTCGTCACGGCTGCGCAGGGTCGAGCCGATCAGCTGCACGCGCTTGCCCAGCAACAGCGCCATGTCCAGCTCGGCCTTGCGCCCGCCCATCAGGCCGATGTTGACCCAGCGCCCGTCGGTGGCGGCCAGGGCCAGGTTGAGGCTCGCGTAGTTGCCGCCCACAGGGTCGAGGATCACATCGAAGGGGGCGAAGTCGCGCAGGCTCTCCAGGCTTTCGCCACGCAGGGCGCCGCCTTGGGCGCCGAGGGATTCGCAATAGGCCAGGCGCTCGGCCGACCCCACGCTGACCCAGCAGGGACTGCCGAAGGCCTTGCACAATTGGATGGCGGCGGAGCCGACGCCGCTGGCGCCGGCGTGCAGCAGCACCCTCTCGCCGGGCTTGAGCGCCGCCAGCTGGAACAGGTTGAGCCAGGCGGTGGCGTAGACCTCCGGCAGCGCGGCGGCCTCGGTCAGCGACAGGCCTTCGGGCACCGGCAGGACATGGCGCGCATCCACCACCACTTCCTCGGCCATGCCGCCGCCCGCCAGCAGGCAGCAGACCCGGTCGCCCACCTGCCAGGCGCCACTGCCGGCGCCCACCTCGGCGATCACCCCGGACGCCTCCAGGCCGAGGATGTCGCTGGCCCCCGGCGGCGGCGGGTAAAGCCCCGCGCGCTGCAACAGATCGGCGCGGTTGAGGCCGGCGGCGGCCACGCGAATGCGCACTTGTCCCACATCACAGGCCGGGCTGGCCCGCTCCCCCCACTCCACGCGTCCTTCGACGCCTTGCAATGCCTTCACGGTGCCTCCATAGTGAGCTTGGTCCTGGCCTGGCCTAGCTGCCGGGCCTTCGCTTTTGCGCCGATGGAACCCGGCGCCCCCAAATACGGCCTAATATGCGTTATCACCTGTCCCGACGTCGAATCAGCATGAAGCGCTCCCTGATCAGCACTGCGTTTGCCTTGGCCTTCAGCGTCAGCGCCCTGCCGCTGCATGCCGCCCCCACCGCCCCGAACAGTTGGGACTCACTTCAGCCCGACCGTGAACAGGTGATCGCCAGCCTCAACGTGGTGGAATTGCTCAAGCGCCACCACTACAACAAGCCGCCACTCAACGACGAGCGCTCGGCGAAGATCTACGACGGCTACATCAAGCTGCTCGACCCGGCACGGATGTACTTCACCGCCGCCGATATCGCTGAATTCGACAAGTGGCGCGCACGCTTCGACGACCTGCTGAAAAGCGGCGACCT
Organism: Pseudomonas sp. BN417; assembly: GCF_029871205.1. GTDB lineage: Bacteria > Pseudomonadota > Gammaproteobacteria > Pseudomonadales > Pseudomonadaceae > Metapseudomonas. The sequence goes on from NZ_SSOJ01000126.1 coordinate 6,908, forward strand.
GGAGCCGGGCTTCGTCATCTACAAGCGCCACCTGGACCGTCTCAAGGAGCGCCTGGAGTTCGCCTTGGCGATGCTCGACAAGGGCGTCGACAAGATCGACTTCAGTGTCGACGAAAGCCTCGAGACCGACCGCGAGAAAGCGCCCTGGGCCAAGGACCGCGCCGCCCTCGACGACCTCTGGCGCAAACGCGTGAAGGATGAAGTACTGCGCCTGAAGATCGCCAAGAAGGAACCCAAGGCCATCCAGGAACTGCTGGTCAAGCGCTACAAGAACCAGCTTTCCCGCCTCGACCAGACTCGCGGTGAGGATGTGTTCCAGGCCTACATCAACGCCTTCGCGCAGACCTACGATCCGCACACCCAGTACCTCTCCCCGGACAATGCGGAAAACTTCGACATCAACATGAGCCTGTCCCTCGAGGGCATCGGCGCCGTGCTGCAGAGCGACAACGAATACGTCAAGGTGGTGCGTCTGGTCCCGGCCGGCCCCGCCGAGAAGAGCAAGCAAGTGGCCCCGGCGGACAAGATCGTCGGCGTCGCCCAGGGCAACGGCGAGATGGTCGACGTGATCGGCTGGCGCCTGGATGAAGTGGTCAAGCTGATCCGCGGCCCGAAAGGCTCGGTGGTACGCCTGGAGGTGATCCCGGCGAGCAACGCACCGAACGACCAGACCAGCAAGATAGTCGCCATCACCCGCGAGGCGGTGAAGCTGGAAGAACAGGCGGCGAAGAAATCCGTCCTCAATCTCGAGCATGAAGGCAGCAAGTTCAAGCTCGGCGTGATCGAGGTGCCGGCCTTCTACCTGGACTTCAAGGCCTTCCGCGCTGGTGATCCCGAGTACAAGAGCACCACCCGCGATGTGAAGAAACTCCTGGGCGAGTTGAAGAAGGAAAACGTCGACGGCGTGGTCATTGACCTGCGCAACAACGGCGGCGGTTCCCTGCAGGAAGCCACCGAGCTCACCGGCCTGTTCATCGACCAGGGCCCGACCGTGCTGGTGCGCAACAGCGACGGCCGCGTCGACGTGCTGGCCGACGAGAACACCGGCGCCTACTACACCGGCCCCATGGCCGTGCTGGTCAACCGCCTGTCCGCCTCCGCCTCGGAGATCTTCGCCGGCGCCATGCAGGACTACCACCGCGCGTTGATCATCGGCGGCCAGACTTTCGGCAAGGGCACGGTGCAGACCATCCAGCCGCTGAACCATGGCGAGTTGAAACTGACCCTGGCCAAGTTCTACCGCGTCTCCGGCCAGAGCACCCAGCACCAGGGCGTGCTGCCGGACATCGAGTACCCCTCGGTGGTGGACACCAAGCAGATCGGCGAGAGCGCCCTGCCCGAGGCCATGCCCTGGGACAGCATCCGCCCGGCCATCAAGCCCGAGCTCGACCCCTTCAAGCCCTTCCTCGCGGAGCTGAAGGCCCGTCACGACAGCCGCACCGCCCAGGACCCGGACTTCGTCTACAGCCGCGAGCGCCTGGCACTGGCACAGAAGCTGATGAAGGACACGGTGGTCAGCCTCAATGAAGCCAAGCGTCGCGCCCAGCAGGCGGATATCGAGGCCAAGCAGCTGACGATGGAGAACACCCGCCGCAAGGCCAGGGGCGAAGAGCTGCTGAAGGAGCTCAAGACCGAGGACGAAGACGCCCTGCCGGTGGAAGAAGAGAAGACCAAGCCGGAGGACGACGCCTACCTCACCGAGACCGGGCAGATCCTGCTGGATTACCTGGGTCTCAATGCGGCGGTGGCGAAACACTGATCTGATGTCATAACGCCGTCACACAACTGCCGTGAAATCCGGGGGCCGCACATGCGGCCCCCGTCTTTTTTCACGAGTAGCACCATGACCGTCACCGAGCAGTTGAGCGCGTTGGGCCAGATCCTCGCTCACGGCGACTTGCACAGCCTGTTCCAGCCGATCCTGTCGCTGTCCGAACGGCGCATCCTCGGCTACGAGGCACTGACCCGCGGCCCGTCCAACAGCCCGCTGCACCCACCGGTGACCCTGTTCGCCGTGGCCCGCCACGCCGGGCGCCTGAGCGAGCTGGAAATGGCCTGCCGCCGAAGCGCCTGCAGCCGCTTCAAGGCACTCGATCTCGACGGCCTGCTGTTCCTCAATGTCTCCCCCGAATCCCTGCTCGACCCGGCGCACCAGCCGGGGCGCACCCTGAAGATGCTGCAGGCCTTCGGCATCCCACCCAGCCGGGTGGTGATCGAGCTCACCGAGCAGACCCCCACGGAAGACTTCAACCTGCTCGATACCGCGCTGCACCACTACCGCGCCATGGGCTTTTCCATTGCCCTGGACGATCTGGGAGCCGGCTACTCCAGCCTGCGCATGTGGTCCGAACTGCGCCCGGATTACGTGAAGATCGATCGCCACTTCATCGACGGCATTCATCAGGACGCGGTGAAGCGCGAATTCGTCGAATCCATCTTGAAGATGGCCAAGGCCTCCCGCGCCCAGGTGATCGCCGAAGGCATAGAGTTGCCGGAAGAGTTGGCGGTACTGGCGGAAATGGGCATCGACCTGGTCCAGGGCTACCTGCTCGGCCGCCCCCAGGAGCATCCGTCGCGCGATGTCCGCGCCCTGCTGCCGCCGCTGGAGTCCATCGGCGGCATGAGCGAGGAAGGCAGCGACCTCGCCGCCCTGCTCCGTGAGCAACCGGCGGTACATGAAGACACGCCCATCCACGAAGTGCTGGAGGCATTCCGCGCCCAGGCCAATCTCAACTCCCTCGCGGTGCTGGACGCCCGGCAACAGCCGGTCGGCATAGTCCACCGCCACCTGCTGTCGGAAGCCCTGCTCAAGCCCTTCGCCACCGACTTGCTGACCCGCAAACCGGTAAGCCGGCTGATGAGCGGCGATTTCCTGGCCGTGGAACTGGGGCAATCGCTGCAACAGGTCAGCCGGTTGATCACCAGCCGCGCGCGCCAGCGCCTCGAGGAAGACTTCATCATCGTCCTCGACGGCCGCTACCGGGGCCTGGGACGGGTGATAGACGTGCTCAAGCTGATCACCGAGCTGAAGATCCAGCAGGCCCGGCATGCCAACCCGCTGACCCTGCTGCCGGGCAACGTACCGATCCAGCAGTGCCTGACGCGCCTGCTGCAACAGCGCCGCCAGGCGGTGATCTGTTATGTGGACATCGACAGCTTCAAGCCCTTCAACGACCTCTATGGCTATGCCAAGGGCGATGAGGTACTGCTCTGCCTGGCCCAATGCCTGAGTGAGAGGGTCGACCCGACGCGAGACTTCGTCGGCCATATCGGCGGTGACGACTTTATGCTGGTGCTGGGTTCAGAGGACTGGCGCGCCCGTCTCAACCACCTGCTGGAAGACTTCCAGGGCCAGTGCCGGCGCTTCTATCGCAGCGACCACCTGCTGGCGGGTTGCTTCGTCGCGCACAATCGCCACGGTCAGCGCGAGGAGTTTCCGTTGCTGTCCCTGTCGGTCGGCGTCGTCACCCTCGACCCTGACGCCTGCGCTCGCCTGGACGCCTCGCAACTGGCCGACCTCGCTTCGGAAGCCAAGCGCCATGCCAAGGCGATACCCGGCTACAGCCTGCATATCATCGAAGCGAAATAAAAGCGCCCGGACCGGCAGGAGCCAGCTTGCTGGCGAAGAACCCAGTCGCAAGCAAGCTCGCTCCGACACGCAGATTCGTAGCGCTACAGACGACCTGCGCAGGGTGGAAATCCGCGTGGCGGATTGCCAGCGCCGGCCGCGCGCCGGAGAATCCCGGTCAGAGCCCCAGCTCGCCGGCCCGCCGCGCCATGCGCTCGGCGGCCTCGACATCAGGCTCCAGGCCCGGCCCGCCATCGCGGTAAAGTTCGGCCAGCTTGCGCGCAGCCAGCGGGTGGCCGGCATCGGCGGCGAGGCTCCACCAGCGCGCCGCCTCGGCGGCGTCCGGCGCCTGCCGGGGATCACCGGCCAGGCTCAGCACGCCCAACTGATAGGCGGACTTGCCGTCACCGGCTCCGGCCGCCAGGCGCAGCAGGCGGATACCCTCCTCCCGCGCGCCGAAGCCATGGCCACGGTGCAGCAGCAGGTGGCCGTAGAAGCTCTGCGCGGGCAGATCGCCCAGGGCAGCCATGCGCGCATACTGCCCTTGCATCCACTGCCAGGCGCGCGGTTGCGCCACCAGCCTGGGAAAGCGCAGCAGCCAACGGGCCACCTGATAGCCGATGCGTGCCCGCAGCGTCCAGAGCATCAGCCTTCCTCGGGATAGCTGAACTCGAAGACCCGTACCACCTCGGAGGCATGCCAGGACGCGGCAGCAGTGCCATCCGGCGGGCCGGAGAAGCGCCCCAGGCGCTCGACGCACTCGAAGAATCCGGTGCGCGGCAAGCGGCTGGCGCCCTGGCTGATGACCAGCGAGCTGCGCAGTGGGCGCTCGGCACGGGCATCGAGCGCAGCCAGGTGCTCGAGGGCGGCGGTGAGGGTCTGCATCGCCGGAGTCGGCAATTGCAGGCGTTCAATCAACGCCCGGTAGGTCAGCAGGTGGCGCTGACGGCGGGCGTCTTCCAGTTCGTCCAACAGGGCTTGCCAGTGCTGGCGGCTGATACGCAGGCTCAAGACCCGGACTCCCAGCCGGAGACCCCGAGGGCCTGCGCCAGGCCACGCTTGATGGCTTCGTCAGGCTCGCGCTCGCCACTCTCGATCAGCCCCAGGTAGTGGGGGCTGATACCGACGGCGCGGGCCAGTTGCTCCAGGCTCTGGCCCTGGGATTCGCGCAGCGTCTTCAGTTGTCCGAGCGCGGTCCTGGTGGTTTCGGCGGCCGACTCTGCGGTGGCCTGGCCGGCGGCGCGCAGTAGCGCCTGGTATTCGGCCCAGGGCAGTACAGCGTACTCCGCCTGGCCGTCACGCATGATCACTTGCACACTCATTGAAGCTCCCCGTGGAACACAGTGCCGACTGCTTCAGCACCTCCATGCAGGCGGCCATATTATCAGGCCGAGGGCCCGCAGAGGGTGAACTATACTGCGTCCACCAGGCGGGGGAAGGCTCGTGACGCGGCAATTTCGTCTTGTTTTCTGGATACTCGCCAGCCTCTGGCCAAGCCTGTTGCTGGCCGAAGAGTTGCGCTGGGGCTTCGGCCCCGCCGACGGTATGCCCTATGTGGAAGTGAGCGACCACGCCTTGCTCGGCGGCTTCATCCATCGCCTCGGCGAACGCATCGCCAAGGACCTGGCGGTACCGGTGAGCTTCATCGAAACCCCGAACAAACGCATCGAAGAGTCCCTGAAGAGCGGGCGCATTCACCTGATCTGCAACGCCAACCCCGAATGGATGATGGACCCCACGGCCTATCACTGGTCGCCGCCGCTGTTCGAGGAGGAGGACGTGCTCCTGCAGCACCGGGACAGCCCGCCCATCACCGGCCTTTCCGACCTCAAGGGCAAGGTGCTGGGTACCAGCCTGGGCTACGCCTACAGCATGCCCCTGATGGAAGCCTTCGCGAACCGCAGCATAGTGCGCAAGGACGTGCGCGACCTGGACACCAGCCTGAACCTGCTGAGCCGCAAGCGCCTGGACGCCGTCATCGACATGCGCCGCGCCCTCGACTTCGAACTGACCCTGCGCCCCGATGCGCCCCTGGTATTCAGCCCCTGGGTAGTGGAGCGCTACCGCCTGCACTGCGCCTATGGAAGCCGCTTGCCGGTATCAGCCCAGCACCTGGACACAGCGCTGCAGGCCCTGCGCGACAGCGGCGAACTTGAGGGACTGCTGTTGGGCGAACAGCGCCGCGCCGGGCTTCAGGACCGCTGACCGGTCTACTCGTCCGGTGCCGGCAACCTTTCCAGCGCCGCGCGCACTTCCGGCGCCTGCGCCCCACGCCAGGCGCGGAAGGCGTCCAGCTCGCCGCTCCAGGTCTTGAGGACCCAGGCCAGTACCGCCAGGTCGTCGACGAAGCCCATGCCCACCAGCCAGTCCGGCAAGGCGTCGAGCGGGGTGACGAAATAGAGCAAGGCCCCCACCACGGCCAGGAAGGCCTTGGGGTTGATCTGCCGGTACTCACCACGCAGCCAGGCATTGCTCAGGGACAGTAACAACCGCAGGTCATCCTTCACCGCACCGAGCCGGCCGCCCTGGCTCGCGCTCTTGCGGGATACCGCGAGCAACAGCGAAGGCAACCGCCCTCCGGCGAGGAAACGCTGCGCGAGGGTCAGGTAACGCTGGAAATTCCAGGGTGCTTTCATGGGTATCCCTCGGCTGAGGCTTGGCCTAGACGGCTTGGTGCGGTTATCCACGAAATCTGTGGATAACCTTGTTAACAGTCTTTCATAGAGTCGAGCAAAGGCCCATCTCATGCGGCCCCGCGTCAGATCGGGCAAATTTTACCCACTGCCAAAAGGCCAGCAAAATCAAACATTTGGCCACTGGGCAGGCAATGCGACCGCGAGTCGCACCCGACACAAGCGTGGTTACCGGGTCATGTGCATAACCGTAACACTTCGCCGTCGCCCCACTCCCGTTATGACTGAAAGGTCGTTTTTCGGTTCAAGCCGGACCGTCGCCGAAAACGAAAACGCCCCGTCGAGACGGGGCGTTTTCAGGGGACCTGCTGCCACTGTCAGTTCTGGGCGGCGGCCGGGTCCTTGATGGCGATCAGTTCCAGGTCGAACACCAGTACCGAGTTGGCCGGGATGGCCGGGCTCGGGCTCTGCTCGCCGTAGGCCAGTTCGCTGGGGATGAACAGCTTGACCTTCTCACCCACGTGCATCAGCTGCAGGCCTTCGACCCAGCCAGGGATGACGCCGTTGACCGGCAGGTCGATGGGGCTGCCGCGCTGGATGGAGCTGTCGAACACGGTGCCGTCGGTCAGCTTGCCTTCGTAGTGAACGGTCACTACGTCAGTAGCCTTGGGCTGCGGGCCTTCGGCCTTCTTGACGATCTCGTACTGCAGGCCGGAGGCGGTGGTCACCACGCCTTCACGCTTGCCGTTGTCTTCGAGGAACTTCTTGCCGGCCTTCGCGTTTTCGGCGTTCAGGGCGGTCATGCGCTCTTCGGCACGCTTCTGCAGGAAGGCGAAGGCTTCAACCAGCTCCTCGTCCTTCAGGCGCTGCTCTTTCTTGCCGATGGCGTCTTCGATGCCTTGGGCAACAGCCTTGGGATCGAGGTCATCCATGCCTTCCTGGGCCAGGCTCTTGCCCATGTTCAGACCGATGCCGTAGGAAGCCTTCTGTGCCGGGGTCTTGAGTTCCACACTGGTCTGCGAATCGCAGCCCGCGAGAACCAGGCCCACCAGGGCCACAGCGGCCGCCAACCGATGTTGTTTCATGCTGAATCCTTGTCTGTCGCCGTGATGGCAATACGATTGAACGGCGAGCTTAGCAGGCCGCCGCAAGTAGTGGCTATGGGCAATAGGAACAGCGACTTGGCATTTAGTTCAGCGACTTGCGAGGCATCACGTAAGCAAAGATGTAGGCGCTGCATGACCTTTTCGCCGGACAAAGAAAAAGCCCCCAGGTATCGCTACCTGAGGGCTTTCATATGGCGCAGCGGACGGGACTCGAACCCGCGACCCCCGGCGTGACAGGCCGGTATTCTAACCGACTGAACTACCGCTGCGTGTATCGCGAAACTGGTGGGTGATGACGGGATCGAACCGCCGACCCTCTGCTTGTAAGGCAGATGCTCTCCCGGCTGAGCTAATCACCCAAATGCGTCCAACGAAGGATCACACACTAAATGAAAAACCCCCAGGCAATACCTGAGGGCTTTCGAATATGGCGCAGCGGACGGGACTCGAACCCGCGACCCCCGGCGTGACAGGCCGGTATTCTAACCGACTGAACTACCGCTGCGCGTAACTGCGAAATTGGTGGGTGATGACGGGATCGAACCGCCGACCCTCTGCTTGTAAGGCAGATGCTCTCCCGGCTGAGCTAATCACCCTTCACTCTCGAAGTGGGGCGCATTCTAGAGCGGTATCCGGACCCTGGCAAGCCCCAATTCAAAAAAAAATTCTCATGCCTTCCAAAGGGTTAGCTCAGGGTTGGCCTGGAGCCTCCCGACGAGAATAATGCGCGCTTTGTGTCCGGAGGTTTTACCCCTATGTGGTTCCGCAACCTGCTTGTCTATCGCCTCACCCAGGATCTGAACGTCGATGCCGAGGCGCTGGAAGCCGCGCTGGCCACCAAGCCGGCCCGCCCTTGCGCCAGCCAGGAGCTGACCACCTACGGTTTCGTGGCGCCTTTCGGCAAGGGCCCGGATGCGCCGCTGGTGCATGTCAGCGAAGGCTTCTTCCTGGTCGCCGCACGCAAGGAAGAACGCATTCTCCCCGGTAGCGTCGTTCGCGATGCGCTGAAGGAGAAGGTCGACGAGATCGAAGCCGAGCAAATGCGCAAGGTCTACAAAAAGGAACGCGACCAGCTCAAGGACGAGATTGTCCAGAGCTTCCTGCCGCGCGCCTTCATCCGCAAGTCCGCCACCTTCGCCGCCATCGCCCCGGCCCAGGGCCTGATCCTGGTCGATGCTTCCAGCCCGAAACGTGCCGAAGACCTGCTGAGCACCCTGCGTGAAGCCATCGGCTCGCTGCCGGTGCGCCCGGCCTCGGTGAAGATCGCCCCCACTGCCACCCTCACCCAGTGGGTCCAGACCCAGGAAGCCGCCAGCGACTTCTACGTGCTCGACGAGTGCGAACTGCGGGACACCGATGAAGACGGCGGCGTGGTGCGCTGCAAGCGCCAGGACCTGACCAGCGACGAGATCCAGCTGCACCTGACCTCCGGCAAGCTGGTCACCCAGCTGTCCCTGGCCTGGCAGGACAAGCTTTCCTTCATCCTCGACGACAAGCTGGTGATCAAGCGCCTGCGCTTCGAGGACCTGCTGCAGGAGAAGGCCGAGCAGGATGGCGGCGACGATTCCCTCAGCCAGCTCGACGCCAGCTTCACCCTGATGATGCTGACCCTGGTCGAGTTCATCCCCCAGCTCTTCGAAGCCCTCGGCGGCGAAGAGATCCCGCAGGGCGTCTGACCCTCCCGAGCGCCGGCCCCGAGCCGGCGCTTTCACATTCGGGCCAAGCCCCCTGCTCCCCCATACCTGGCAATTGCAGTTGGCGCCCGCCGATCCCGGAGGACTTGCCCAAGCAGTCAGGATGTGCAAAATACTGCGCAGCGCAAGGACGACCTTGCCACTCGCGCAGTGATCATCCGGGGACGGCCCCAAAACCTGTAGTTCGTCTGGAGGCCATCATGTCCTGGATCATTCTCTTCTTCGCCGGCCTGTTCGAGGTGGGCTGGGCCGTCGGCCTGAAGTACACCGAGGGCTTCAGCCGCCCGCTGCCTACCACCCTCACCGTCGCCGCCATGGCCGTCAGCCTGGGCCTGCTTGGCCTGGCGATGAAGGAGCTGCCGCTGGGCACCGCCTACGCCATCTGGACCGGCGTCGGCGCCGTGGGCACCGTGATCGCCGGCGTCATCCTGTTCGGCGAATCCATGGCGCTGGTGCGCCTGCTCAGCGTGGCGCTGATCATCGGTGGCCTGATCGGCCTGAAGCTCAGCCACTGAGAATCCCGCAATGAAAGAGCCCGCCGATCGGCGGGCTTTTTCATGGGCGTCGAGCCTAGCGCGCGTCGCCACGCAACTCGGCCACCTGCAGCTGCAAGGTCTGGCGGTCGGCGCGCTCCGGCAGCAGCGGCGTGCCGGCCACCAGGCGGATGCGCGACCAGAAGCGTTTGAAGAAGCCCTTGGCCGGATCGCGGCTGAAGAAGCTGCCCCAGAGGCCCTGCAACGCCATGGGGATCACCGGCACCGGGTTCTCCTCGAGGATGCGCTCGATGCCGCCCTTGAACTCGTTCAGCTCGCCGTCGCCGGTCAGCTTGCCCTCGGGGAAGATGCACACCACCTCACCGTTGCGCAGGTACTCGGCGATCTTCCTGAAAGCCGCATCGTAGACCAGCAGGTCCTCGTGCCGCGCGGCGATGGGCACGGTGCCGGCGGTGCGGAAGATGAAATTCAGCACCGGCAGCTGGTAGATCTTGTAGTACATGACGAAGCGCACCGGCCTCCGCACCGCGCCGCCGATCAGCAGGGCGTCGACGAAGGACACATGGTTGCACACCAGCACCGCTGGCCCTTCCTCGGGAATCGCGTCCAGCCCCCTGTGCTCGACCCGGTACAGGGAATGGCCCAGCAGCCAGACCAGGAAGCGCATGGTGAATTCGGGGACGATCTTGAAGATGTAGCTGTTCACCGCGACGTTCATCAGCGACACCACCAGGAACAGCTCGGGGATCGACAGCCCGGCGACGCTGAGGAAAAGGATCGAGGCGATGGCCGAGACCACCATGAACAACGCGTTGAGGATGTTGTTCGCGGCGATCACCCGGGCCCGCTCGTTCTCCGCCGTGCGTGCCTGGATCAGGGCATAGAGCGGCACTATGTAGAAGCCGCCGAACAGGCCGATGCCGAGGATGTCGCCCAGTATCAGCCAGGCCTGGCCATGGCCCAGCAGCGCCAGCCAGTCATGGGGCACGGCGCCCTGCGGGAAGCCGCCCGAATGCCACCAGAGCAGCAGGCCGAAGAGGGTCAACCCGATAGAGCCGAAGGGCACCAGGCCGATCTCCACCTTGCCGCCCGAGAGCCGCTCGCAGAGCATCGAACCCAGGGCGATGCCCACCGAGAACACCGTGAGGATCAGGGTCACCACGCTCTCGTCGCCGTACAGCAACTCCTTGGAATAGGCCGGGATCTGCGTCAGGTAGACCGCGCCGAGGAACCAGAACCAGGAGTTGCCCACCAGCGAGCGCGACACCGACGGCCGCTGGCCCAGCCCCAGGCGCATGATCCGCCAGGACTGGCGGAAGATGTTCCAGTCCAGCGCCAGCTCCGGCAGCGCCGCCGCCGCGCGGGGAATGCCGCGGCTGGCCAGGTAGCCAAGGCTGGCGGTGAGGACGATGGCGCAGGCCACCAACGGCTCGTAGCGCTCGGCGGACATCATCAGCCCGGCGCTGATGGTGCCGGCGAGAATGGCCAGGAAGGTGCCCATTTCCACCAGCGCGTTGCCGCCGACCAGCTCGTCCTCGCGCAGTACCTGAGGCAGGATCGAATACTTCACCGGGCCGAACAGCGCCGAGTGGGTGCCCATGGCGAACAGCGTCAGGAACAGCAGCGGCAGGCTGTCGAAGAAGAAGCCCAGCGCGCCCACGGCCATGATCGCCACTTCCGCCAGCTTGATCGCGCGAATCAGCGAGTCCTTGGCGAACTTCTCGCCGAACTGCCCGCCCAGGGCGGAAAAGAGGAAGAACGGCAGGATGAACAGCAGGGCGCAGAGGTTGGTGAAGATGCCCTTGTCCCCGGCGATGCTCAGCTTGTAGAGGATGGCGAGGATCAGTGACTGCTTGAAGATGTTGTCATTGAAGGCGCCGAGCAGCTGAGTCACGAAGAACGGCAGGAACCGCCGGGTGCCCAGCAGGGCGAATTGCGAGTGTTGGCTCATCTTCCTTGGTACCTGGTGGTTGGCAGTGGAATAGCCCCGTGCGACTCAAACCGCACGTCGCTGATTGGACAGCAGGACAGTAGTTGAAAGCCACATCCCGATGGCCGATTCGCGAATGAATTCGCTCCCACGAGCGGCAGATCGGTAGGGTGTGCCGTGCGCACCACCGGCTCCGCGCCGGAGATTCGGTGCGCGCAGCGCACCCTACGTCCTGCCCTGAATGAAAAAGGGCGCCCAAAAAGGCGCCCTTCTCAACCCGCTCGAGCCTCAGAAGGCCACGCTGGTCTGCAGGTACAGGGTCCGCGGTTGGCCCAGGTACTTGCCGAGGTTGTTGTCGGTGGAGCGGGTGTAGTACTGGCGATCAAAGATGTTCTTCACCCCGACCGCCACCTTCAGGTTCGCCAGTTGCGGACCGAAGGCGTACTCGCCGCGGCCGTTCCAGAAGCCGTAGCCGGGAATCTCGCCGAGGGAACCGTTGGCGCTTTCCGGACGGGTGTTGGCCGAGTCGGCGAACTGGCGGGACTGGGCGTAGCCGTCCAGGTTCCAGGTCCAGGGACCGGTGGCATAGCGCAGGCCGAGGGTGGCGACCTGGCGGGAATAGAACGGCAGGTCGTTGCCCTGGTTCTCGCCCTCCTCGCGGGTAGCCTTGGTCAGCGCCAGCGAGGCGTAGGCGGAAAGTCCGGCCAGGCGCGGGTCGAGGGCGGCGAACTCGTAGCTGCCGGCCATCTCGAAACCACGGTGGCGGGTTTCCCCGGCGTTGGCCCAGGCGCTCGGCTGGGAACCCGGAACGATTTCCAACTGGTCCTCGAAGAGGATGTGGAAGTAGGTCAGCTCGGCGGTCCAGATACCGTCGTCGTAGCGCGTACCCAGCTCATAGGTATGGGCCTTCTCGGCGGTCAGGTTGTCGTCGTCCTGAGACAGCTGGATGTGCTGGATGCTACCGAACGAGGTGTTGTAGTTGGCAAACAGCTTCCAGGCCTCGGACAGGTGATACATGGTGTTCAGCGATGGCAACGGCTCGCTGAAGCGCTGCTCGCGGCGGTCGCCGGTCAGGTGGTTGTCGGAGGTCACTCGCACCTGCTCGTAGCGCACGCCGGGGGTGATGGTCCATTTGCCGATGTCGATGCGGTCGTCGATGTAGGCGGCATGGGCCTCGGTGGCGGCGGTGTTGTAGGTGGCCAGCCGCTTCTGCACGCTCCAGGGATTGGCGCCAGCGGCGAAGTTGCGGTCGTAGCGCTTCTCCTGGGAGTCCTCTTCCATGTAGCGATAGCCGACGCCCACTTCGTGGCTGCTCTCGCCCAGCAGGAATATCTGCGAATAGCGCGGCTCGATGCCGAACACTTCGTACTCGCGGGGGAACTTGCGCAGCCAGGTCATCTTCTGCGGGTTGCCGTTGGTCAGGGTGCTGCCACGGGAACTGGTGTTGTAGAAGGTGGTGATCTCGAACGTGCGGTCGGAGTCCGGGGTGCGGGTGTACTTCAGCACCGCCTGCTTGCGCTCACCGTCGAAGCGGTCGAAGGGCCGGCTGGACTGGTAGGGGTCGTCCTCGAACTCGGCAGCGGTCAGGCCGCCGGGCATGTCGGCGTCGGCCTCGAAGTACTGCAGGCTCCCGTACAGCTCGTCGATGTCGCTGAGCTGGTACTTGGCCTTCAACATCACATCGTCGATCTCGGTATCGCTGTGGTCGCGATAGGTGTCGCCGCGCACGCCGGAGTACAGCAGGGCCATGCCCAGGCCGTTGTCGGCGGTGCCGCCGATGAAGGCGCTGCTCTTGTTGTAGAAGCCGCCCTGGGCCGGCGCGGATTCGGTCTGGAAGCTCAGGTCGCGAACCATCTCCTCGGGAATCCCGCGGGTGACGAAGTTGATGATGCCGCCGACGTTCTGCGGGCCGTAGCGCACCGAGCCGCCGCCGCGCACGACGTCGATGGACTCGATGTTGCCCAGCGAGGTGGGCGCCAGGGACAGCTGCGGCTGGCCGTAGGGCGCCACGGCCAGCGGTATGCCGTCCTGGAGGATGGTGGAGCGCGGCGAGAGGCGCGAGGTCAGGCCGCGCACGCCGACGTTCAGGGAGATATCGCTACCGCCAGTGCCGTTGCTGTCCTGCACCTGCACACCGGGTACCCGGCGCAGCACTTCGCGCACGTTGCTGGCACCGCTTTCCTTGATGGTCTGCTCGCGGATCACGGTCCGCGCGCCGGGGTGGTTCTTCACATCCTCGTTCTTGGCCTCGCCCAGCCAATCGCCGACGACTTCGACGTTACCCAGCTCCATGGTTTCGGCGGCGACGCCGGCGTACGAGGTGATGCCCAGCGCTATAGCCAGCGCCAGGCGAGAAAGCTTGATGACAGACTGCATGACTTGCCCCCAGGAATGGCCAAGGCCGGCCAGAAAGGGGCGCAACTATACGTGAAGCCATGTCAAGCGCATATACGAATGATTTACAAATAGAACTTTTTTCCAAGCTGGATCTTATAAGCGCGCTCCGCCGCGGGAGCGGGTCGACCGCTCCCCGGCACGCTAGATCGGCAACTGCCCCAGGGCCCAGCGCAGCAGGAAGAACAGCACCAGGCCACCGAGAATGGTCGCCAGCAGGTGGCGGCTGAGCGCGGCGATCAGGATGGCGCCGAGGCCCGCCAGCAGGTAGGCGTTGTCCAGGGTCAGGTGGAAATGCTCGCCATCGGGCATGAGCATGCCGGGCACCACGATGGCGGTGAGCACGGCCGTCGGCACGTAGTGCAGGCCCTGGCGCACCACCGGCGGGAAGCTCAGGTTGGGCCAGGCGAACAGGCTGTAGCGGATGGCGAAGGTGATGGCCGCCATGCCGATGATCAGGCTCCAGGTTTGCATGAGATGTCCTCCCCCAGCAGATCGAGTCGATAGCGGCGCTCCAGCACCACGCCCACGGCAATACCGCAGAGGGCCGCGGCCATCAGCCCCAGCTTGTACGGCAAACCCTGGCAGGCTAGCGCCACGGCGCCGGCCACCAGCGCCGCGGCCACCTGGGGCCGGTTGCGCAGCATCGGCACCACGATGCCGATGAAGGTGGCGAGCATGGCGAAGTCCAGCCCCCACGCCGCCAGGTTGGGCACCGCCTGGCCGAAGATCACCCCCACCAGGGTGCACAGCTGCCAGTTCAGGTACATGGCCAGGGCCGCACCGAAGAAGTACCAGTGCTTGTGCGGTGAGTCGTCCTTCTCGGCGTAGCGGTGCTGGACGACGGCGAAGGCCTCGTCGGTCAGCCAGAAGGCCAGCGGCATGCGCCAGCGCGCCGGCAGGTGGCGGACGAAGGGTTGCAGGGTGGCGCTGTAAAGGGCGTGGCGCAGGTTGACGACGAAGGTGGTGAGCAGCACCACCGCCGCCCCGGCGCCGCCGCTGAGCAGGGTGATGGCGATGAACTGCGACGAGCCGGCGAACACCAGCAGCGACATGCCCATGGCCTGCCAGGCGGACAGCCCGGCACCGCCAGTCAGGGTGCCGAAGATGATGCCGAAGGGTATGGCGCCGACGATCATCGGAACGATGTCGCGGGCGCCGTGGACGAATTCTGCGGAACGGGACATGGGGCCTCCTTGTCCCGGCAGACTAGCGCCTGGCCATCAAGGCGTCTTGAACGATCTTGCGCAGGCGTTGCGGTATTCGCCCGGCCCTACCCCATAGGCCTGCTTGAACTGCCGGGTCAGATGGCTCTGGTCGGCGAAGCCCAGCTGCGCCGCCACATTGCCCGGCGCACAGCCGACCTTGAGCAGCGCGCGGGCCTGGTCCAGGCGCTGCTGCTTGAGCCAGGCATGGGGCGGCAGGCCGGTGGCGCGGCGGAAGGTGCGGGCGAAATGGAAAGGCGAGAGGCTGACCGCGGCGGCCAGCTCCTCCAGGGACGGCGGCTCGGCCAGGCGCTCGCGCAGCAGATCCTTGGCACATAGCACAGCCTTGGACTCGCGACCGGGCATGCCGGGCTCCGGCAACTGCGCATGGCGGCGGAACAGCGCCAGCAGGGCTTCACGCCAGGCCGTCTGCTGCTCCAGCGCGCTGGCCTGCCCTTCCAGCAGGCGATGCAGGCTGAGAAAGCCCTGCACCAGGTCGAGGTCCCGGTGCACGCTGCCACGTAGGGCCGGCAGTCCGGTAACCGGCAGCTCCAGCTCGTCCAGCACGGCGCGAACCTGCGCGGCTTCCGGGTAGAACACCCGATAGCGCCAGCCCTCGTCATCGCCCTTGGAGCCGGTGTGCACCTCATCGGGGTTGATCAGCGCCAGGCTGCCGGCCGGCGCCAGGTGATCGACGCCGCGATAGCGATAGCGCTCCGCGCCGGCTTCGATCACGGCGATGGCGTAGCCGTCATGCACATGGGGGGCGAAGCGATGCTCGATGTAGCGCGCGGACAGCAGCTCCAGGCCACCCAGATGACCGGCCTGCCAGAAATGGGCGTTCTCCCGGGGCTCGCCCATGGCCTATGCGCTGAACAGCGCCTCCAGGCGTTGCTTCACCTCCGGCCAGTCGCGGTCGGTGATGCTGTAGAGCACGCTGTCGTCGAGGCGCCCGTCGGCGAGGCGGCGGTGGTTGCGCAGGAGGCCTTCGCGCTGGGCGCCGAGCTTCTCGATGGCGCGCTGGGAGCGCAGGTTGCTGGCGGCTGTCTTCAGCTGTATGCGCACCAACTGCCACTCCTCAAAGGCGTGGCGCAGCATCAGGTACTTGATCGAGGCGTTCAGGCCACTGCCGTGCTCGCCGCTGGCCAGCCAGGTCCAGCCGATCTCGGCGGCCGGCAGGTTGGGCATGAAGTCAGCGAAGCGCGTGGTACCCACCAGGCTGTCGCCCAGGCGGATGGCAAAGACCACCGCCTGCTCCTCGCGCTGGGCGGCCAGGCCCTGGCGATACCAGTCGGGGCGCAGCGGGCCGCTCATGTAGATCAGGGCATCGCGGTTGGCTTCGGCCAGGGTCACCAGGCTCGGAATATCGGCCTCAGACAGCGGATCCAGGCGCAGGGCGCCGCGCTGCAGTGTGACCGGTTGTGGCTTGAACATCTGCGCCCTCCTCAGGCGAAAGAACCCTGCCGGATGAGAACGTCGCGGGAAGCGGAAGTGCCGTGCAGGACCCCGCGCGAGACGAACGGAACGGCGCGGGCGAAGCAGCACGCTAGCAGCCCCGGGGCGGGGGCTCAAGAGCGCCTGCGACCTTGGTCGCAGCTGCCTGACGAACTGACGGCTTTGGTGCGAAACTGCTGGGAGTCGAATCCGGCGGATCTGACCCGCCAGCGTGTTACCCGGGAGTTGCAATGTCGTTGTCCAGCGGGCTGATCGCCACGGTCGCCTTCCTCTACATGGCCGTCCTCTTCGCCATAGCCTTCTATGGGGACCGCCGCAGCGCGCCGCTGTCGCCACGCATGCGCGCCTGGGTCTACAGCCTGTCACTGGCGGTCTACTGCACCAGCTGGACCTTCTTCGGTGCGGTCGGCCAGGCCGCCGGGCAGGTCTGGAACTTCCTGCCCATCTACCTCGGCCCCATCCTGCTGCTCCTGGTGGCGCCCTGGGTGGTGCAGAAGATGGTGCTGATCAGCAAGCAGGAGAACATCACCTCCATCGCCGACTTCATCGCCGCGCGCTACGGCAAGTCGCAGTCCCTGGCGGTGGTAGTGGCGCTGATCTGCCTGGTCAGCGTGCTGCCCTACATCGCCCTGCAGCTCAAGGGCATCGTCCTCGGGGTGAACCTGCTGATCGGCTCGGGCGCGGAATCCGCCGGCACCCGCGCCCAGGACACGGCGCTCATCGTGTCCCTGGTCCTGGCCCTGTTCACCATCCTCTTCGGTACGCGCAACCTCGACGCCACCGAGCACCACCGCGGCATGGTACTGGCCATCGCCTTCGAGTCGCTGGTCAAGCTGCTGGCCTTCCTCGCGGTGGGCGCCTACGTCACCTTCGGCCTGTTCGACGGTTTCGACGACCTCTTCACTCGCGCCCGCAGCGCCCCACAGTTGGAGCATTATTGGTCGCAGTCGCTGGACTGGTCCTCGATGCTGGTGCAGACGGGTCTGGCCATGCTCGCCATCATCTGCCTGCCCCGGCAGTTCCACGTCACAGTGGTGGAGAACATCGAGCCGAAGGACCTGCGCCAGGCGCGCTGGGTCTTCCCCATCTACCTGGCCCTGGCCGCGCTCTTCGTGGTGCCCATCGCCCTGGCCGGGCAGATGCTGCTTCCCAGCGGCGTGATCCCGGACTCCTTCGTCATCAGCCTGCCGCTGGCCGAGGCCCACCCTGCCCTGGCGCTCCTGGCCTTCATCGGTGGCGCCTCGGCCGCCACCGGCATGGTCATCGTGGAAGCCGTGGCACTGTCCACCATGGTTTCCAACGACATGCTGCTGCCCTGGCTGCTGCGCCGGCAGAACGCCGAGCGGCCCTTCGAGGTGTTCCGTCACTGGATGCTCTCGGTGCGCCGGGTGAGCATCGTCGTGATCATCCTGCTGGGCTACGTCAGCTACCGCCTGCTGGGCTCCACCGCGAGCCTGGCGACCATCGGCCAGATCGCCTTCGCCTCCATCGCCCAGCTCGGCCCGGCGATGATCGGCGCTCTGTTCTGGAAGCAGGCCAACCGCCGCGGCGTGTTCGCCGGCCTCGCCGCTGGCGCCGCCCTCTGGGCCTATACCCTGGTGTTGCCGGTGGTGGCCCGCGGCCTGGGCTGGCCGCTGGAGAACTTCCCCGGCCTGGCCTGGTTGGTGAACAACCCCCTGGATCTGCCGATCGAGCCCCTGACCCAGGGCGTGGTCCTGTCGCTGGCCGGCAACTGGATTCTCTTCGCCTGGGTCTCGGTGTTCTCCCGCACCCGTGTCTCCGAGCACTGGCAGGCCAGCCGCTTCATCGGCCAGCAGGTCTCGGCCCGCACCAGCTCCCGCTCGCTGCTGGCGGTGCAGGTGAATGACCTCTTGATGCTCGCCTCGCGCTTCGTCGGCGAAGAGCGCGCACGGCAGAGCTTCATCCGCTTCGCCTACCGTTCGGGGATCAGCTTCAACCCGGAACAGAACGCCAACCAGGACTGGATCACCCACACCGAGCGCCTGCTCGCCGGCGTGCTCGGGGCCTCCTCCGCGCGGGCCGTGGTAAAGGCCGCCATCGAAGGCCGCGAGATGCAGGTGGAGGACGTGGTGCGCATCGCCGACGAAGCCTCCGAGGTGCTGCAGTTCAACCGCGCCCTGCTGCAGGGCGCCATCGAGAACATCACCCAGGGCATCAGCGTGGTCGACCAGTCCCTGCGCCTGGTGGCCTGGAACCGACGCTACCTGGAACTCTTCGACTATCCCGACGGCCTGATCAGCGTCGGCCGGCCGATCGCCGACATCATCCGCTTCAACGCCGAGCGCGGCCTCTGCGGCCCCGGCGAAGTGGAATCCCATGTGGCCCGGCGCCTCTACTGGATGCGCCAGGGCCGGCCGCACACCTCCGAGCGATTGTTCCCCAACGGCCGGGTCATCGAGCTGATCGGCAATCCCATGCCCGGCGGCGGCTTCGTCATGAGCTTCACCGACATCACCGCCTATCGCCAGGCCGAGCGCGACCTCAAGGACGCCAACGAAGGTCTGGAGCAGCGGGTCACCGAACGCACCCACGAGCTGTCCAAGCTCAACCAGGCGCTGATCGAGGCCAAGGGCACAGCGGAGTCGGCCAACCAGTCGAAAACCCGTTTCCTCGCCGCCGTCAGCCATGATCTGATGCAGCCGCTGAACGCCGCACGGCTGTTCTCCGCCGCCCTCGGCCACCAGCAGGATGCCCTGCCCGGCGAGGCCCGCGAACTGGTCAGCCACCTGGACAGCTCGCTGCGCTCGGCCGAGGACCTGATCGCCGACCTGCTGGACATCTCGCGCCTGGAAAGCGGCCGCGTCACCCCTGACCGCACCGCCTTCCCGCTGGCTTCGCTGTTCGATACCCTGGGCGCCGAATTCAAGGTGCTGGCCCAGGAACAGGGCATGGACTTCCGCCTGCGCGGCAGCAAGCTGCGGGTCGACAGCGACATGAAGCTGCTGCGCCGGGTTCTGCAGAACTTCCTCACCAACGCCTTCCGCTATGCCAGGGGCCGAGTGCTGCTGGGCGCGCGGCGCGAGGGCAACCAGCTGCGCCTGGAGGTCTGGGACCGTGGCCCGGGCATCCCCGAAGACAAGCGCAAGGTGATATTCGAAGAGTTCAAGCGCCTGGACAGCCACCAGACCCGCGCCGAGAAGGGGCTGGGCCTGGGCCTGGCCATCGCCGACGGCCTCTGCCGGGTGCTCGGCCACAAGCTGGAAGTGCGTTCCTGGCCGGGCAAGGGCAGCGTATTCAGCGTCACCGTGCCGCTGGCACGCGTCCAGCAACCCTCACCCGTGGTGCAGAAGCAGGCGGAGATCAATGGCCAGGCCCTGGCCGGCACCCAGGTGCTCTGCATCGACAACGAGGACAGTATCCTCACCGGCATGCACAGCCTGCTGTCGCGCTGGGGTTGCCAGGTCTGGACCGCGCGCAACCGCCTGGAATGCGAACACCTGCTGGCCGAGGACGTGCGCCCGCAACTGGCCCTGGTGGACTACCACCTGGACGAGGGCGAAACCGGCACCGAACTCATGGCCTGGCTGCGCACCCGCCTGGGTGAGCCCCTGCCCGGCGTGGTGATCAGCGCCGACGGCCGCGCCGAACTGGTGGCCGAAGTCCACGCCGCCGGCCTCGACTACCTGGCCAAGCCGGTCAAGCCGGCGGCCCTTCGCGCCCTGATCAGCCGGCACGTGAGCCTGCGTTGAGTGGATGTCGCCCCTGACTGGTGGGAGCGAATTCATTGGATCGTAGGATGGGTGGAGCGGAGCGATACCCATCGAGCCGGCGCCTCGGTTCCGTCGGGTGAATATCCGCGTGGCGGGCTACCCCCGGGAGGGTGGAAAGAAGAGCGCTCTCCCTACGGTTTGCAGCTGAGGGCTCAGCGCTTGAGAAAGCCCTTGAGCAACTCCCCCACCCGCTCGCCCAGCTCCTGATTAGCCGAGAGCTGCAGGCCACGGGCCAGTTCGCTGTCCACCACCTGTTCCACCAGGGGGCGCAGGGCCAGCAACTGGCGGTTCAGCTCGTCCAGTTCGCGGACATGGGGCAGGCTGCCGGAGAGCAGCGGATTGACCAGGTGCTGGACGATCATCCGCACGATGCCGGCCGACACCGGTTCCACCTGACGGCGGATGGCGGCGAACTGGTCCAGCAGCACGTCCAGCGGAATCCCCGAGCGGTAGAGCTGCACCCCGGCGCCGAACACCCGGGGATTGAGCACCCGCAGGTGGTCGCCGGCGAACTCGATCAGGCCCAGCTCACGGGCGCGGTCCATGTTGTCGTCGGTCAGGTCGGCGCCGAACAGCGCCTGCACTTCGTCGAAGCCCAGGCGGGTCGGCTCCACCTGGTTCCAGGCGCCGACTATGGCCTGCTCCAGTCCCAGTACATGGGCCAGGTCGCGGCCTTGCTCCCAGGCTTCCAGCAGTTCGCGGATGCTGGCGATGCCGTAGCCACGCTCCAGCAACTGGCCGATCAGCCGCAGCCGCGCCAGATGTCCGCCGTTATAGATGCCCACCCGCCCGCGCCGCTCCGGCGGCGGCAGCAAACCGCGGTCCTGGTAGGCGCGCAGGTTGCGCACCGTGGTGCCGGCCTCGCGGGCCAGTTCATCCACCGTGTATTCGGCATCCGTCGCCGGCGCATCGGCGGCCTGGTCGAGGAGCTTGCTGAGGAAGGAGGGGACATTTTTCATGGGCCGGATCATAGCCCCGCCCCTCTCACCCCAACAACAGCGTCCTCCTTGGCCCAACCAATGGCTGGACTTGCCCCCGGCTCCTTTTCACGACGGCGCTGAAAACCCCACTCAGCCGCTCTAATCCAAGCCTTTCGCTTGTCGGGTAACGCGGTAACAGCGGCCACGACGGGCAGCCTCGACGTCTGGCCAAGGGCCGATCTCCCGTTCAAGAATGACTGTGACATCGATTGATGTAACAGTCCCAATACCGGAGATCGTGCATGCCTGCCCCTGCCCTCACCGCCCAAGACCTGTCCGAGTTCCGCAATGTGCAGCAACTGGCCTATCGCTGTGCGCAGACCATCGCCGGCGAACTCAAGCCCGGCATCAGCGAGAAGGAAGCCGCCGCGCTGATGAAGACCTGGCTGCAGGATCACGGTGTGCGCGACTGGTTCCACCAGCCCTTCGCCTGGTTCGGTCCACGCACCGCCTTCAAGGGCTTCGATGGCCTGCGTCACCTGGGCGGGTTCAACCTGGCGTTCTATCCGGGCAAGCAGCGGCTGGAGGAAGGCATGCCCTTCATCCTCGACTGCGCCCCCACCCTCGGCGCCTACACGGCGGATATCGGCTACTCCGGTGCCTTGGGCAGCAACCTGCTGGTGGAACGGCTGCTTGACGACCTGATGGACCACCGCCAGCTCATCCTTGACCTGGTGCGCCAGCGCCTGCCGCTGGCCCGCGTCAGCCAGGCGGTGGACAGCCTTTGCGCGCGCCAGGGCACCCTGCCGCGCCACAAGGCCTACCCCTTCGAGGTGCTGGCCCACCGGGTGGAGAAACTCGGCGAACGCCAACGGGGCCCGTCCATCGCCCGCTTCGGCCTGCGCAATATCTACACCCTGACGAAGAATGCCCTGGTCACAGGCCGCCGCGAGGGCTGGTCGCCGCTCTGGTCGAGCAACAGCCGCTCGGAACACCCGCCAACGCCCGGCCTCTGGGCGGTGGAGCCGCACCTGGGACTGCGTGGCGTCGGCGCCAAGTTCGAAGAGCTGCTGGTGGTGACCGAGGACGGCGCCTGGTGGCTGGATGACGACCTGCCCCATGTCCGCCGCTGGCAGGCCCGCCAGCAGGCCGCCGACAAGCAGGTGGCGGCATGAACTCGCCCCTGCGACTGGAGCCCCAGCGTATCGCCGTGAAGGGTGATGGCGTGGAACTGGCCGCCTACCGCTGGGGCAACGCCGCCGGCCCGACCCTGCTGCTGGTGCACGGCTACCCCGACAGCCATGAGGTCTGGTTGCCACTGGTGCGCGAGCTGGCCGCCGATTACCAGATAGTCGCCTATGACGTACGCGGTGCCGGCGCGTCGGATATCCCGCGCAAGACGCGGGACTACCGGCTGGAAAAACTGGCCAACGACCTGGAAGCGGTGATCAAGGCGGCCAGCCCCGAGCGCCCAGTGCATCTGGTGGCCCACGACTGGGGCTCGATCCAGTCCTGGGAAGCGGTGACCGAGCCGCGCATCCAGCCGCTGCTGGCTTCCTACACCACCGTCTCCGGCCCCTGCCTCGACCATGTCGGCCACTGGATGCGCGCACGCCTCAAGGAGAAGCGCCCGCGCGCCCTGGGCCGGGTGCTAGGCCAATTGCTCAGCTCCTGGTACA
Organism: Pseudomonas sp. BN417; assembly: GCF_029871205.1. Taxonomy (GTDB): domain Bacteria; phylum Pseudomonadota; class Gammaproteobacteria; order Pseudomonadales; family Pseudomonadaceae; genus Metapseudomonas. Next base: position 29,717 of record NZ_SSOJ01000126.1, read on the forward strand.
TCGCTTTCTTCCATACCCCGCTGCTGCCGGAACTGCTCTGGCACTCGGGGCTCGCACGTGCCTGGCCGACCCTGCTGCGCCGAGTGGAAGGGGTCCGCCAGGCACAGCCCAATCCCACCCAAGCCGCCGATGGCCAGCACGGGGTCAAGCTCTACCGCGCCAACTTCATCAAGAGCCTGTTCCGCCCCCGCGAACGGCCGACCCAGGTGCCGGTGCAGCTGATCGTGCCGACCCGCGACCGCTTCGTCCGTCCGCAGCTGTTCCAGCAACTCGACCACTGGGCACCGCGCCTGTGGCGCCGCGAAGTGGCCGCCGGACATTGGCAGCTGCTGGCCGAACCACAACGCCTGGCCGGCTGGATCAGGGAATTCGTCGAGCATCTTGAAGGCGGTGAAGCCAGCCGCGCCCTGCGCCTGGCCAGGGTACGCCCCGGCGGCGGCAGCTTCGCCGGCAAGCTGGTGCTGGTGACCGGTGCGGGCGGCGGCATCGGCCGCGCCACCCTGCTGGAATTCGCCGAGCGCGGTGCCAGCGTACTGGCCGCGGACATCGACCTGGCCGCCGCCGAGCGCAGCGCCGAACTGGCCCGTGCCCTGGGCGCCGAGGCCTGGGCCCGGCAGCTGGACGTCAGCGACAGCGCGCAGATGGAGGCTTTCGCCGCCTCGGTGGAAACCGAATTCGGCTGCCCGGACCTGGTGATCAACAACGCCGGCATCGGCATGGCCGGGGCCATGCTCGACACCCGCCCCGAAGACTGGGAGCGCCTGCTCAGGGTCAACCTCTGGAGCGTGATCGACGGTTGCCGCCTGTTCGCGCGGCAGATGATCGAGGCCGGCAAGGGCGGGCACATCGTCAATATCGCCTCGGCCGCGGCTTTCGTGCCCTCGCGCAACTACGCCGCCTACGCCACCAGCAAGGCCGCCGTGCTGATGCTCAGCGAATGCCTGCGCGCCGAGCTGGCCGGAAAAGGCATCGGAGTGACCGCCATCTGCCCGGGGCTGGTCAACACCGGAATCATCCAGGCCACTCGCTTCCACGGCCTCGACGCCGAAGCCGAGGCCCGGCGCAAGGCCAAGGTGCAGCGCCTCTACCGGCGCCGCAACCTGAGCGCCGAAACCGTGGCCATGCGCATCGCCCAGGCGGTGGAGCGCAACAAGCCGGTGCAGGCGGTGGGCAGCGAGGCCCACCTCAGCGTCGCCCAGTGGCGTTTCGCCCCCTGGCTGTCGCGCCTGCTGGCACGCCTGAACCTTTCCGCCTGAGGAACAAACGATGAGCCACGAGCATCACCGCCTGGAACAACGCAAGGTGCGCTTCGACTTCGCCGACACCCCGCTGCACTGGGTCCCCGGCGAGCCAGAGGCCTCGCACATCATGAACACCCTGCACCTGATTCTGCCGGCCGGGGAATTCTGGTTCTGCCGGGTCTACAACAAGGCCCTGCCGCTGATCACCGACGAACGCCTGAAGGAGGACGTACGCGGCTTCGTGCGCCAGGAGGCCCAGCATGCCCGCGCCCACGACAGCGCCCTGGTTCCCTACCTGGAGCGCCACGGCATCGACCCTTCGCCCTTCACCAAGGGCATCTACTGGCTGTTCGAGAAGGTGCTCTGCGACTACCCCCTGGGCGAAAACGCCCTCACCCGCCGCCTGCAGCCCTGGTGGCTGCGCCAACGGGTCGGGCTGATCGCCGCGGTGGAGCATTTCACCTGCGTGCTCGGCAACTGGATCATCACCACCCGCAGCCTGGACGCGGCCGACCCGGTGATGCTCGACCTCCTGCGCTGGCATGGCGCCGAAGAAGTCGAACACCGCTGCGTGGCCCACGACCTGCACGTGCACCTGAAAGGCAGCATGCCGATGCGCTGGTTCTACATGCTGGTGGCCAGTGGCGCGCTGATCTTCCTGTTCAGCCGCTCCATGCGCACCCTGATGCGCCAGGACCCGGCGACCCGCTACCGTCCGGGCTTCCTCAGGCTCTGGCACGCTCTGGGCAAGCGCGACCTGCTACCGCCGGTGGGCAGCATCGGTCGCGCGGTGCTGCGCTACTTCAAGCCGGGCTTCCATCCCAGTACCGAGGGCGATCTGCAGGTGGCGCTGGACTACCTGGCCAGTTCGCCTGCGGCGCAAAGGGCGGCGGAGGCTGTCTGAGCGGATTGGGGCGTTTTTCCTGTAGGGGCGAATTCATTCGCCAAGCAGACCGAAGGTCTGCCGTAGGTTGGGCAGAGCGCAGCGAAGCCCAACACCGTCCCCGCCCGAAAACGTTGGGCTTCGTTTCACTCAGCCACAACCTACGGTGACTCTGCGAACGGAAGCTCAGCCTTCCACCTGCTCATCCAGCAGCGGCAACCCCGCCGCCCGCTCCAGCAGCCCGAAGGGCTGCCGTAGGTTGGGCAGAGCACAGCGAAGCCCAACACCGAACCCGCCCGGAAACGTTGGGCTTCGTTTCACTCAGCCACAACCT
>NZ_SSOJ01000127.1 GCF_029871205.1 Pseudomonas sp. BN417
CGCGAGAGGCGTGCGGGGCCATGGATGGCCCCTCACGCCGGGCCCCCGGCGCAACGATGGAGCTAGGGAAGTTTGGCGAAGCCAAACCCGGATGCAGGGGCAAGCGTTTTTGGTTTCTTTTTTGGCGACTGAAAAAAGAGACTCGCCGGGAGGCGAAACAGAAACTCGCAGCCCGCTCGACAATCAGCCTGGTTCAGGTGGTTCTAGCAACACTGAATGCAGACATAGCCTAGAAAAACGCTATCCACTCTACCTCCACCCTCACCCGCTAAGACTTCTGCGCCATCGTCTCCAGGCACCGCCCAGCCAACTGGACGAAGTGCTGGAAGGCCACGAACTGTTCATGCTTCAGCGCCCGGCCCGAGAGCCGGCAATCGGCGTAGATCACGCCGATCTCACGCTTGCCGGCCAACAACGGCGCGATGAAGAACACCCCCTGCCTCAGCCATTCGCGCATTGGTCGCGTCACCAGGTCGTTGAGGCTGTAGCTGGCGGGCACGCCCATCCAGAGGTTTTCCCGCGCGCGCAGCACATAGCTGAAGAGGTTGGGCTGGCCCGGCGGGCTGGCCGGCATGGGCCAGGCTCGCCAGCTCCCCCAGGCTCCAGCCGCGCACCAGACCCTGGGTCAGTTGGCGGAAGCTGGTGCAGGTCCTGCACCACTGCGGCCAGGGCGGGTAGTTCGGCCTCATTGAGACGGTCGATCCATGACTGCAAACCATGGCTGCGTTCCCCCAGGATAGGCACCTCTGCGCGAATAACCGGACTGTGATCAAAATGATGGCCAGCTCCCCGCAGGCTGGCCCTTTTTTCTTGCCTGTACAAGCTGTTACTGTACTTGCCTGCGGTCACCGCCGACACGTGCGGCGCGTGACCTCCGACACGATTTCGCCGGCCCGTCGCCCGCGCCTTCCTGCCAGCGAGGCCAGCGCCCCACATGCCCGACACGATAGCCATGGATCGGACGCCCGCCTGATGCTTCGCCTTGCCTTCCTGCTCATCGGCCTGCTGGCTCAGTCCTGTTTCGCCAGCCTGATCGAAAGCCACGGCTACGCGCAGTTCGGCACGCTGAAATACCCCGCCCACTTCGAACATTTCGACTGGGTCAACCCCGACGCCCCCAAGGGCGGCACCCTGCGGGTGATGGCCTTCGGCACCTTCGACACCCTCAACCCCTACACCTTCAAGGGCACCAGCCCGGTGGCCACGCCCAACTTCATGCAATACGGCGTGACCGAGCTGAACGAGCCGCTGATGGTGGGCACCGGCCAGTACGACCCCTCGGGCGACGAACCCGCGTCCAGCTACGGCCTGATCGCCTCGAGCGTCGATTACGCCGAAGACCGCAGCTGGGTGGTGTTCAACCTGCGTCCGGAGGCCCGTTTCCACGACGGCAAGACGATCACCGCCTACGACGTCGCCTTCTCCTACCGCACCCTGGTCAAGAGTGGTCATCCGCAGTACCGCACCAGCCTGCAGGAAGTGAAGCGGGTCGACATACTCGGCCGCCACCGTATCCGCTTCGTGCTCAAGCGCGCCGGCAACCCGCTGCTGATCCTGCGCCTCGGCGAGTTGCCGGTGCTGCCCCAGCATTACTGGAAGGACCGCGACTTCAAGGCCACCAGCTTCGAGCCGCCGCTGGGCAGCGGCCCCTACCGCATCACCCAGGTCAGGCCGGGGCGCGGCCTGGTGTTCGAGCGGGTCAAGGACTGGTGGGGCGAAAAGCTGCCGGTCAACCGCGGCAAGTACAACTTCGACCGGGTCGAGGTGGAGTTCTACCGCGACAGCAATGTGGCCTTCGAAGCCTTCAAGGCGGGCGAGTTCGACTTCTACATCGAGCACCAGGCGAAGAACTGGGCCAACGGCTATCGCTTCCCCGCCATCGCGCGAGGCGATGTGATCCGTGCCGAGATCCCTCATCAGATCCCGACCCAGACCCAGGCACTGTTCATGAACACCCGCCGCGCCGTGTTCCAGGAACGCAAGGTGCGTGAGGCCATGGGGCTGATGTTCGACTTCGAGTGGACCAACCGCACCCTCTTCAACAATGCCTACATGCGCGCCACCAGCTACTACCCGAACAGCGAGTTCAGCGCCGTGGGCAAACCCGAGGGCCATGAGTGGCTGCTGCTCTCGCCCTACCGCAAGGAGCTGCCCGAAACCCTCTTCACCCAGCCCTTCCAGGTACCCACCACCGAAGGTCGTGGCATCCCGCGGGAAACCCTTCGCCGCGCCCTCGGTCTATTGGCCGAGGCGGGTTGGAAGCTGTCCGGCCAACGCCTGCTGAATGACCGTGGCCAACCGCTGCGCTTCGAGATCCTGCTGGTCAACCCGAACCTTGAACGCATCCTCCAGCCTTACCGCGAGAACCTCGAAAGCATTGGCATCGACGTCAGCCTGCGCACGGTGGACCGCGCCCAGTACAAGCAGCGCCTGGACCACTTCGACTACGACATGATCCTGATGACCCTGCCGCAAACCCTGAGCCCGGGCCTGGAACAGTCCCTCTACTTCCATTCAGGCCAGGTGGGCGTGAAAGGCAGCAAGAACTACGCGGGCGTCGCCAACCCGGTGGTCGACGCCATGATCGACAAGCTCCTCGGCGCCCAGAGCCGCGACGAGCAGCTGGCTGCCGCGCGCGCCCTCGACCGCACCCTGCTCTGGGAGCACTACAGCATCCCCAACTGGTACATCAACTATCACCGCCTGGCGTACCGCAACCGGTTCGCCTTCGTCACCACGCCGCCCTACACCCTGGGTTTGCGCGCCTGGTGGCTGAAGCCCACGGAGAACGCCCGATGAGCAAAACGCTGCGCACTCGCTGCCTGCAAGGCTGTGGCGCCCTGCTGCTGTCCCTGGCCGGCCTCGCCATGGCCGAACCCAAGTACGCCATCACCCTCTACGACGAGCCCGCCAAGTACCCGGCAGACTTCACCCACTTCTCCTGGGTCAACCCGGACGCCCCCAAGGGCGGCGTCCTGCGCCTGGCCGGCGTCGGCGGTTTCGACAGCCTCAACCCCTTCATTCCACGGGGCAACTCCGCGGACCAACTCAGCCTGATCTACGACAGCCTGACCTTCCACTCACCCGACGAGCCCTTCACCGAATACGGCCTGCTCGCCGAGAAGATCGAGAAAGCGCCGGACAACAGCTACGTGCGCTTCTACCTGAACCCCAAGGCACGCTTCCACGACGGCAAGCCGGTGACGGCCGCGGATGTGGTGTTCACCTTCAACACCCTGGTCGAGCACGGCGACCCCATGTACCGCCATTACTACGCCGACGTGGCCAAGGTGGAAGCCGAGGACGACCTGCGCGTGCGCTTCGATTTCAAGCACCCGGGCAACCGCGAGCTGCCGCTGATCCTCGGCCAGATCCAGGTGCTGCCCAAGCATTACTGGGAAGGCCGCGACTTCGGCAAGACCAGCCTCGAGCCGCCGCTGGGCAGCGGCCCCTATCGCCTCACCAAGGTGGATGCCGGCCGCACCATCCGCTACGAGCGCGTCAAGGACTGGTGGGCGAAGGACCTGCCGGTGACCCGCGGCTACTACAACTTCGACGCCGTCACGGTGGACTACTACCGCGACATGTCGGTTTCGCTGGAGGCCTTCAAGGCCGGCCAGTTCGACTTCAACCTGGAATTCTCCGCCAAGGACTGGGCCACCGGCTATGAAAGCCCCGCGCTGCGCGCCGGCAAGATCGTCAAGGAAAGCATCACCAACCATAACCCCACCGGCATGCAGGGTTTCGCCTTCAACATCCGCCGCCCGGTGTTCCAGGACCGCAAGGTGCGTGAGGCCATCGCCCTGCTGTTCGATTTCGAGTGGGCCAACAAGCAGCTGTTCTTCGGCTCCTACAAGCGCACCAGCAGCTACTTCGAGAACTCGGAGATGGCTGCCCACAAGATGCCCGACGCCGCGGAGCTGAAAATCCTCGAACCGCTGCGCGAGCAGGTACCGGCCGAAGTCTTCACCGAGGTCTTCAAGCCGCCGGTGACCGACGCCAGCGGCATCATCCGCGAGCAGAAACGCCGCGCCTACCAGCTGCTCACCGAGGCCGGCTACAAGATCGAGAACGACCGGATGGCCGGCCCGGACGGCAAGCCGCTGACCTTCGAGATCCTTATCGCCCAGGCCAACCTGGAGCGCGTGATCCTGCCGTTCAAGCGCAACCTGGCGGAGCTCGGCATCGACCTGCAGATCCGCCGCGTGGACGTCTCCCAATACATCAACCGCCTGCGCTCTCGGGACTTCGACATGATCCCGGCCACCTGGGGCCAGTCCAACTCCCCGGGCAATGAACAGCTGGAGTTCTGGCACTCGCGCAGCGCCGACAGCGCCGGCAGCCGCAACTTCATCGGCCTGCGCGACCCGGCCATCGACAAGCTGGTGGAAGGCCTGATCCGCGCCGACTCCCGGCAGAGCCTGGTGGAGCACGCCCGGGCCCTGGACCGCGTGTTGCTCTGGGGGCACTACGTGGTGCCCAACTACTACGTCGACACCTGGCGCGTGGCCTACTGGAACCACTTCCAGCGCCCCTCGACCACACCGCTCTACGATTTCGGCCTGATGACCTGGTGGCAGAAACCGGGCACGGAAACTGCTAGCCAGTCCGAGCAATCTCCTTCCGAGCCGGATGCCCAGTAAATGCTCGCCTACATACTGCGTCGACTGCTGCTGATCATTCCCACCCTGTTCGGCATCCTGCTGATCAACTTCATCATTATCCAGGCCGCTCCCGGCGGACCGGTGGAACAGATGATCGCCAAGCTGGAAGGCTTCGATGCCGCGGCCGGCGGCGCCACCGGGCGCATTTCCGGGGGTGGCGCCGAGGTCGCCACGGCCAGTTCCAACTACCGTGGCGCACAGGGCCTGGACCCGGAGCTGGTGGCGGAGATCGAGAAGATGTACGGCTTCGACAAGCCGGCGCACGAACGCTTCTGGCTGATGATCACCAGCTACCTGAAGCTGGATTTCGGCACCAGCTTCTTCCGCGACGCCAAGGTCATCGACCTGATCCTGGAGAAACTGCCGGTGTCCATCTCCCTCGGGCTCTGGAGCACCCTGATCATGTACCTGGTGTCGATCCCCCTGGGGATCGCCAAGGCGGTGCGCCACGGCAGCGCCTTCGACGTCTGGAGCAGCACGGCGATCATCGTCGGCTATGCCATCCCGGCCTTCCTGTTCGCCATCCTGCTGATCGTGATGTTCGCCGGCGGCAGCTACTTCGACTGGTTCCCCCTGCGCGGCCTGACCTCGAACAACTTCGACGAGCTGAGCCTCGGCGGCAAGCTCCTCGACTACTTCTGGCACCTGGCCCTGCCGGTGACCGCCCTGGTGATCGGCAACTTCGCCACCCTCACCCTGCTGACCAAGAACAGCTTCCTCGACGAGATCAACAAGCAGTACGTGGTCACCGCCCGTGCCAAGGGATTGTCGGAGAACCGCGTGCTCTACGGTCACGTGTTCCGCAACGCCATGCTGCTGATCATCGCCGGCTTCCCGGCGGCCTTCATCGGCATCTTCTTCACCGGTTCCCTGCTGATCGAGGTGATCTTCTCCCTCGACGGCCTGGGCCTGATGAGCTTCGAGTCCGCCCTGAACCGCGACTATCCGGTGGTGTTCGGCACCCTCTTCATCTTCACCTTGCTGGGACTGGTCGTGAAACTGATCGGCGATCTCACCTACACCCTGGTCGATCCGCGGATCGACTTCGAAAGCCGGGAGGGTTGAGCATGGCACTCTCCCCCATCAACCGCCGCCGCTTCGAGCGTTTCAAGGCCCACAAGCGCGGCTGGTGGTCGCTCTGGCTGTTCCTCGTCCTCTTCGTCCTGAGCCTGGGCGCCGAGCTGATCGCCAACGACAAGCCGCTGGCGGTGAAATACGACGGCCAGTGGTATTTCCCCATCCTCAAGCGCTACCCGGAAACCACCTTTGGCGGCGAATTCCCGCTGGAGGCCAACTACAAGACGCCCTATATCCGCGAGCTGATCGAGTCCAAAGACGGCAGCATGATCTGGCCGCCCATTCCCTTCAGCTACGAGACCATCAACTACGACCTCAAAGTGCCGGCGCCCGCGCCGCCCTCGGCGGAGAACTGGCTGGGCACCGACGACCAGGGCCGCGACGTCATGGCGCGGGTGATCTATGGCTTCCGGATCTCGGTGCTGTTCGCCCTGACCCTGACCCTCCTCAGCTCCATCATCGGCGTGATCGCCGGCGCCCTGCAGGGCTTCTATGGCGGCTGGGTGGACCTGACCGGGCAGCGCTTCCTGGAAATCTGGTCGGGCCTGCCGGTGCTCTATCTGCTGATTATCCTCGCCAGCTTCGTGCAGCCGAACTTCTGGTGGCTGCTGGGCATCATGCTGCTGTTTTCCTGGATGAGCCTGGTGGACGTGGTGCGCGCCGAGTTCCTCCGCGGCCGCAACCTCGAATACGTACGCGCCGCCCGCGCGCTGGGCATGCAGAACGGCGCCATCATGTTCCGCCACATCCTGCCCAATGCCATGGTCTCCACCATGACCTTCATGCCCTTCATTCTCACCGGCGCCATAGGCACCCTGACCGCGCTGGACTTCCTCGGCTTCGGCCTGCCACCGGGCGCCCCCTCCCTGGGCGAACTGGTAGCCCAAGGCAAGTCCAACCTGCAGGCGCCCTGGCTGGGCATCTCCGCCTTCCTGGTGCTGGCGGCCATGCTGAGCCTGCTGGTGTTCATCGGCGAAGCCGCGCGCGATGCCTTCGACCCGAGGAAGTGAGATGAGCGAGAACCTGATAGAAGTCCGCGACCTGTCCGTCGAGTTCGTCAGCGGCGAAAAGGTCCAGCGCGTGGTCGAGGGCGTCAGCTTCGACATACGCAAGGGCGAGACCCTCGCCCTGGTGGGTGAAAGCGGCTCCGGCAAGTCGGTGACCGCGCATTCCATCCTGCGCCTGCTGCCCTACCCGCTCGCCCGCCACCCCAGCGGCAGCATCGGCTACGCCGGCAAGGACCTGCTGAAACTGCCCGAGGCCAAATTGCGCGGCATTCGCGGCAATCGCATCGCCATGGTCTTCCAGGAGCCCATGACCTCGCTCAACCCGCTGCACTGCATCGAAAAGCAGATCAACGAGGTGCTCGCCCTGCACAAGGGCCTCACCGGCCAGGCCGCCACCAGACGCACCCTGGAGCTCCTGGAGTTGGTCGGCATCCCCGAGCCGCACAAGCGCCTGAAGGCCTATCCCCACGAACTTTCAGGCGGCCAGCGGCAGCGGGTAATGATCGCCATGGCCCTGGCCAACGAGCCGGAGCTGCTGATCGCCGACGAACCCACCACGGCGCTGGACGTCACGGTGCAGCTGAAGATCCTCGAATTGCTCAAGGAACTGCAGGCGCGCCTCGGCATGGCGCTGCTGTTGATCAGCCACGACCTCAACCTGGTTCGGCGAATTGCGCATCGCGTATGTGTCATGCAGCGCGGTTGCATCGTCGAACAAGCGTCGTGTGATGAGCTGTTCCATGCACCGCAGCATCCCTACACCCGGGAACTGCTCGGCGCCGAGCCTTCGGGCCAGCCGGCGGAGAACCCGGTGGGGCCGCCACTGCTGGAGGTCGATGACCTGCGCGTGTGGTTCCCGATCAAGAAAGGGTTGCTGCGGCGCACCGTGGATCACGTCAAGGCCGTGGACGGTGTCAATTTCAGCCTGCCCCAGGGACAGACCCTGGGCATCGTCGGCGAAAGTGGCTCCGGCAAGTCCACGCTGGGCCTGGCGATCCTCCGGCTGCTGGGCAGCCGGGGCGGCATCCGCTTCCAGGGCCAGACCCTGGACGGTTTGTCGCAGAGGGAGGTGCGGCCGTTCCGGCGCGAGATGCAGGTGGTCTTCCAGGACCCCTTCGGCAGCCTCAGCCCGCGCATGTGCGTGGGCGAGATTGTCGGCGAGGGGCTGCGGATCCACCGCATCGGCACCGAAGCGGAGCGGGAACAGGCCATCATCGACGCACTCCTGGAGGTAGGCTTGGATCCGGAAACCCGGCACCGCTACCCCCATGAGTTTTCCGGCGGGCAGCGGCAGCGGATTGCCATTGCCCGGGCATTGGTGCTGAAACCGGCACTGATCCTGCTGGACGAGCCCACTTCGGCGCTCGACCGGACGGTTCAGCGCCAGGTAGTGGAGTTGTTGCGCAGGCTACAGACCAAGTACGACCTGACCTACCTGTTCATCAGCCATGATCTGGCTGTGGTCCGGGCACTGAGCCATCAGTTGATGGTGATCAAGCACGGCCAGGTGGTCGAACAGGGTCCGGCCGATGCTATCTTCGCCGCCCCGCAGCACAGCTATACGAAGCAGTTGCTGGAAGCCGCATTCCTGGCTCCAGGAACTGCCCATTAACCAGAAGAGGATGAAAGCACATGGGTTTTCTCGCCGGTAAGCGCGTACTGATCGTTGGCGTAGCCAGCAAACTGTCCATCGCATCGGGCATCGCTGCAGCCATGCACCGCGAAGGCGCCGAGCTCGCCTTCACCTACCAGAACGAAAAGCTGAAGGGCCGCGTGGAAGAGTTCGCCGAGGGCTGGGGCTCCAGCGCGGATCTGTGCTTCCCCTGTGATGTGGCCAAGGACGAAGAAATCGTTGCGGTCTTCGAAGCCCTGAGCAAGAAGTGGGATGGCCTGGACTGCATCGTCCACTCCGTCGGCTTCGCCCCGGGCGACCAACTGGACGGCGACTTCACCGAAGTCACCACCCGTGACGGCTTCCGCATCGCCCACGACATCAGCGCCTACAGCTTCGTGGCCCTGGCCAAGGCCGGCCGCGAACTGATGAAGGGCCGCAACGGCAGCCTGCTGACCCTGTCCTACCTGGGCGCCGAGCGCACCATGCCGAACTACAACGTCATGGGCATGGCCAAGGCCAGCCTGGAAGCCGGCGTCCGCTACCTGGCCGGCAGCCTCGGCCCGGAAGGCACCCGCGTCAACGCCATCTCCGCCGGCCCGATCCGCACCCTGGCCGCTTCCGGCATCAAGAGCTTCCGCAAGATGCTCGCTGCCAACGAGAAGCAGACCCCCCTGCGCCGCAACGTGACCATCGAGGAAGTCGGCAACGCCGGCGCCTTCCTCTGCTCCGACCTGGCCTCGGGCATCAGCGGTGAGATCATGTACGTCGACGGCGGCTTCAACACCACCGCCATGGGCAATATCGAAGACTGATATCCGCCTGCCGACGAAAAAAGCCCGCACTTGTGCGGGCTTTTTTGTGGGCTTTGGCTTCGTCTCCCTCGCTGCGATACGGGGCATCCGGAAGCAATAACCACTCTAGCCAGCCGTTGGCAGGAAGCCGCATAGGGTGCGCTGCGCGCACTGGAACCTTCGCGCGAGATTGCCGGTGCGCACAGCGCACCCTACGGGGCATTGAGCCAACGCCCAAACACACGACCAAAGAAAAAGGCCGCATTGAGCGGCCTTTTTCTTCAGCGTGGCAATCAGAAGCGCTCGATCTCGGCTTTCTCTTGCAGCTGGCGGCGGTAGGACGCGAAGTCCTGCTGGCCACTGCGCGAGGCGAGGAAGCGGCTGTACATGGCCTTCTCCTCGTCCGACAGCTTGGCCTCTGCCTGGCTAACGCCGTTCAGGCGGATCACCACGTAGTCGCCGTTGCCCAGCTTCACGCCGGTGAACTCGGGCTTGTCGGCGGCCGCAGGCTTCGGCATGCGGAACACGGCTTGCAGCAGCACCGGCTCGACGCCTTCCTGGCTCCGGGTAGCGGCTTCGACCACCTGCCAGGACTGACCGTCCTTGGCCTGTTCCACCGGGGTCTTGCCATCGCGCAGGCTGGCGATCAGGGCTTCGCCCTTGGCCTTGGCGTCCTCGCTGGCCTTCTCGGTCATCAGGTGCTGGCGGATGCTGTCGCTGACCTTGTCCAGCGCCAGCTGCTCAGGCTTCTTGTGCTCCTTGACGCGCAGAACGACCACTGTATCCGGGTCCAGCTCGATGGCCGAGCTGTTGGCGCCATCTTCCAGCACTTCCGGGCTGAAGGCGGCTTGCAGGACTTGGCGGTTGGCGGCCAGGCCTTCACCACCTTCACGACCGAAGGGTTCACTGGTCTTCACTTCGAGGTTCAACTCCTGGGCCGGTTGGGCCAGGTCGGACGCCTCGAAGGCGGCGTCTTCCAGCTCTTTGCTCACCTCGACGAAACGCTGCTCCACCTGCTGGGCCTTGATATCGTGCTCCAGCTTCGGTTTGAGGCTGTCGAAGCTCGGCACCTCGGGTGCCTGCACACCCAGCAGCTTGATCAGGTGCCAGCCGTACTGGGTACGCACCGGTGCCGAGACCTCGCCCTCCTTCAGCGCGTACAGCGCCTCTTCGAAGGCCGGCTCATAGACGCCGGGGCCAGCGAAGCCCAGGTCGCCGCCATTGGCAGCGGAGCCGGAGTCGTCGGAGAACTCCTTGGCCAGGGCGGCGAAGTCCTCGCCCTTGTCCAGGCGTTGCTTGACCTGCTCGATCTTGGCCTTGGCCTGCTCTTCGTTCAGCTTGTCATTGACCTCGACCAGGATGTGGCCGGCCTGGCGTTGTTCGGCCAGGTTGCTGATCTCTTTCTGGTACTGGGCCTGGAGGTCTTCCTCCTTGGCTTCGACCTGGCTGAAGAAAGCGGCCTTCTTCAGCTCAACGTATTCGATGACGACCTGCTCAGGGCTCATGAACTGGTCAACGTGACCATCGTAGTAGGCCTTGATGTCGTCGTCGGAAACGCTGACCGCGGCCGGGTCGGCCTTCAGGGCCAGGGTGGCGAAGTCGCGGGTCTGCTTCTCGAGACGGGCGAAGGCTTCCACTTCGGCGGCAGTGACGAAACCGCTGCCTGCAAGGCCAGCGCGCAGCTGGCCGATGAGCATTTCCTGCTCGAGCATCTGGCGGAACTGCAGGCGGTTGTAGTTCATCTGGCGGATGACCTGGTCGAAACGGTCCGCATTGAACTTGCCGTCCACCTGGAATTCCGGGGTCTGCAGGATGAGCTGGTCAAGGGCGCTCTGGGAGAAAGAGAAGTCGGCTTCCTGGGCGCCTTGCAGCAGCAGCTTGCGCTCGATGAGCCCTTTCAGCGCGGCTTCGCGCAGCAGCTTCTCGTCGAGCAGGGACGCGTCGAAATCCTTGCCCAATTGTTGCTGCAGCTGGCGACGCTGGAGATTGACCGCCTCGCTCAGCTGATCCAGGCTGATTTCTTCGCCATTGACCTTGGCCGCATTCTGGCTGTTGCTGGTGGCATTGAAGATGGCGTCGAAGCCGGTCAGTGCCAGCAACGCGATGATGACGCCAATGATGGTTTTGGCAATCCACCCCTGTGAATTGTCCCTGATGTTCTGCAGCATGGGTCCCCCAGAAACGGCCGTACTGATTCACAGCCGAGTAACGCGGGTAGAGTATCCGAATATGAGAAAGGCGCATCCGAAGATGCGCCTTCTCGTAACTTGCGGAGCCTGAGATTCGACTTCTCTGGTGGCAGGAGGGAGTCTCCCCTTCCACTCCACCGCTCCGCTATCGGGCCAAGCTGAACGCAGCCCGGTCGGGCAGAGCCCGAAAGACGCTTAGTTTACGGCGTCTTTCAGAGCTTTACCGGCTTTGAAGCCAGGGATCTTGGCAGCATCGATTTTGATCGGCTTGCCAGTCTGCGGGTTACGGCCGGTACGAGCAGCGCGCTCTTTGACAGCAAAAGTACCGAAGCCAACCAGCACAACGGAGTCACCAGCCTTCAGAGCGCCAGTAACGGATTCGATAACTGCGTCCAGCGCACGGCCGGCTACAGCTTTCGGGATGTCAGCAGATGCGGCGATAGCATCGATCAGTTCCGACTTGTTCACTCTTAAGTCCCCTTATTTCTGTTGAGTTGTTTCTTAGTTGTTTGGTGTAAGCAAAGCGGGTGCTGGACGGCCTGCTAACACATAAGAGCCGCTTTATAACAAGGGCTCTAAAAATGTGTCAAGAAAGCCCCCCGGCTAATGCGTGCTGATTCGCTCCTTGGAATCAGTCTCGCGCTTGTCATCCTTTGCAACCATCTCCGGAGCCGCATCGGGCAAGGGCTCCGGGGCGTATTGCAGCGCAATTTGCAGGACTTCGTCAATCCATTTAACTGGTTTAATCGCCAAGTCTTGCTTGATATTTTCGGGAATTTCTTTCAGATCACGTACATTCTCTTCGGGAATGATCACGGTCTTGATTCCACCGCGATGTGCTGCCAGTAATTTCTCTTTCAGACCACCGATCGCCAGTACTTGACCGCGCAGTGTGATTTCCCCGGTCATGGCCACATCGGCGCGCACGGGAATCTGGGTCATGGCCGACACCAGCGCGGTGCACATGCCGATACCCGCACTGGGGCCGTCCTTCGGCGTAGCGCCTTCCGGCATGTGGATGTGGATGTCGCGTTTTTCGTGGAAGTCTGACTGAATCCCAAGGCTTTTCGCACGGCTACGCACTACTGTCAGTGCGGCGGTGATGGACTCCGCCATCACGTCACCCAACGAACCGGTCTTGGTCAGTTGGCCCTTGCCGGGCACCACAGCCGCCTCGATGGTCAAGAGTTCGCCACCCACCTGAGTCCAGGCCAAACCAGTCACCTGACCGATCTGGTCCTGTTGCTCGGCCAGGCCGTAACGGAACTTCCGCACGCCGAGGAAATGCTCCAGGGATTCGGCAGTGACCTGCACCGCGAAGCGCTTCTCATGGGCATGTTCCTTCACTGCCTTGCGGCAGACCTTGGCGAGCTGGCGCTCCAGGCTGCGGACACCGGCTTCACGGGTGTAGTAACGAATGATGTCGCGAATCGCCGCTGCGTCGAACTCCAGCTCACCCTTCTTCAGGCCGTTGGCCTTGGTCTGCTTGGGCGCGAGGTACTTGACGGCGATATTGACCTTCTCGTCCTCGGTGTAGCCCGGCAGCCGGATAACTTCCATGCGGTCCAGCAGCGGTGCCGGAATGTTCATGGAGTTGGCGGTGCAGAGGAACATCACGTCCGAGAGGTCGTAGTCGACTTCCAGGTAATGGTCGTTGAAGTTGTGGTTCTGCTCGGGGTCGAGCACTTCCAGCAGCGCCGAGGCTGGATCGCCGCGCATGTCGCTGCCCATCTTGTCGATCTCGTCGAGCAGGAACAGCGGGTTGCGCACGCCGACCTTGGTCATTTTCTGGATCAGGCGGCCAGGCATGGAACCGATATAGGTACGACGGTGACCGCGGATCTCGGCCTCGTCACGCACGCCGCCCAGGGCCATGCGCACGAACTTGCGGTTGGTGGCGCGAGCGATGGACTCGGCCAGCGAGGTCTTGCCGACGCCAGGCGGGCCGACCAGGCAGAGCACCGGGCCCTTGACCTTCTTCACCCGCTTCTGCACGGCGAGGTATTCGAGGATGCGCTCCTTCACCTCCTCCAGCCCGTAATGATCGGCGTCGAGGATATCTTCAGCCTTGGCCAGGTCCAGACGAACCTTGCTTTCGGCTTTCCACGGCACATTGACCAGCCAATCGATGTAGGAACGCACCACGGTCGCTTCGGCGGACATCGGCGACATCTGCTTGAGCTTGTTCAGCTCGGCATTGGCCTTGGCCAGGGCTTCCTTGGTCAGGCCGGCGTTGTCGATACGCTTCTTCAGCTCCTCGACTTCATTGTGGCCTTCGTCGATATCGCCCAGCTCCTTCTGAATGGCCTTCATCTGCTCATTCAGGTAGTACTCGCGCTGGCTGCGCTCCATCTGCTTCTTGACGCGGCCACGGATGCGCTTCTCGACCTGCAGCAGGTCGATTTCGGCATCCAGCAGCGCCAGGACGTGCTCGACGCGCTCGGGAAGCTCGGTCAGCTCGAGGATTTCCTGCTTCTGCTCGATCTTCAGCGCCATGTGGGCGGCCATGGTGTCCACCAGGCGGCCCGGCTCGTCGATGCTGTTCAGCGAGGACAAAACCTCGGACGGCACCTTCTTGCCCAACTGGACATACTGCTCGAACTGGCTGAGCAGGCTGCGAATGAATACTTCGGACTCGCGCTCGCCGGCATCGACCTCGTCTATCAGGCTGACTTCGGCACGGCAGTGGCCATCCACTTCGCTGAAGCGCTCGATGGCGCCACGCTGCTCACCCTCGACCAGCACTTTCACGGTGCCGTCAGGCAGTTTCAGCAGCTGCAGGACAGTGGCAACGGTGCCCATGCGATACAGAGCGTCTTCGCCCGGGTCGTCATCGGCCGGATTCCTCTGGGCAACCAGAAGAATCTGCTTGTCCCCCGTCATCGCGGCCTCGAGCGCCTCGATGGATTTCTCGCGCCCCACGAAAAGCGGGATGACCATGTGCGGATAAACCACGACATCGCGCAATGGGAGGAGAGGTAATTCGACGGTTGTCTTCATGGTATCAGCTCTACGGCGGCCCTCGGGCCGTAAACAGATGGTAAAACCCTTGGCCCTAAGATGGGGTTAGGTCCGGGAAAAAACAAGCGTTGTGGCAGGAAATACAAAGGGGCCCGCAGGCCCCTTTGTTTCATCAAGCGTCAGGCGCCGCCTTCGCAGGCTGCTCGTTGTTCTCGTAGAGCAACAGAGGCTTGGACGATCCTTCGATGACACTCTCATCGATTACCACCTTGCTTACATCTGTTTGAGAAGGAATCTCATACATGGTGTCGAGCAGGATACCTTCGAGGATGGAACGCAGGCCGCGGGCACCGGTCTTGCGCTCGAGCGCACGATGGGCGACGGCTTTCAGTGCATCCGGACGAAACTCCAGATCCACACCCTCCATCTCGAAGAGCTTGGCGTACTGCTTGGTCAGCGCGTTCTTAGGCTCGGTGAGGATCTGCATCAACGCAGCCTCGTCGAGCTCGTCGAGGGTGGCGATGACCGGCAAACGACCGACGAACTCCGGAATCAGGCCGAACTTCACCAGATCTTCCGGTTCTACTTCGCGAAGAGCCTCGCCAACCTTCTTGCCCAGGTCCTTGCTGCGAACCTCGGCATTGAAACCGATGCCACCCTTGGTGGAACGGTTCTGGATCACTTTCTCCAGGCCAGCGAAGGCGCCACCGCAGATGAACAGGATGTTACGGGTATCAACCTGCAGGAATTCCTGCTGCGGGTGCTTGCGACCGCCTTGCGGCGGAACCGAGGCCACAGTGCCCTCGATGAGCTTCAGCAGCGCCTGCTGCACGCCCTCGCCCGACACGTCACGGGTGATGGACGGGTTATCGGACTTGCGGGAAATCTTGTCGATCTCGTCGATATAGACGATGCCCATCTGGGCCTTCTCGACATCGTAGTCGCACTTCTGCAGCAGCTTCTGGATGATGTTCTCAACGTCTTCGCCGACATAGCCAGCCTCGGTGAGGGTGGTGGCGTCAGCGATGGTGAAGGGAACATTGAGCAGACGAGCCAGGGTTTCCGCCAGCAGCGTCTTGCCCGAACCGGTGGGACCGATCAGCAGGATATTGCTCTTGCCCAACTCGACGTCATCTTTCTTTTCGCGCTGGTTCAGGCGCTTGTAGTGGTTGTACACCGCTACCGCCAGCACCTTCTTCGCACGTTCCTGGCCGATGACGTACTGGTCAAGGATGGTGCGGATTTCCTTGGGCGCAGGCAATTTGTGCGCACTGCTCTCGGCCTGGGCTTCCTGCACCTCCTCGCGGATGATGTCGTTGCACAGGTCCACGCACTCGTCGCAGATAAAGACGGAGGGGCCGGCAATCAGTTTGCGCACTTCGTGCTGGCTTTTGCCGCAGAAGGAGCAATAAAGCAGCTTGCCGTTGTCCTCGCCATTGCGGGTGTCAGTCATTCGATCGATCCAATCGGGTAGGCTTGAAACACAAGATGAAGGCAAATGCGGGCATTTTCAACCCCGCGAAGCGGCCGGATTCACTCCGGCCGCGGTCCTGCGGAAGAGCTTAGCCCACGAGCTGGCGCTTGTTCAGCACTTGGTCGATCAGGCCGTATTTGACCGCATCTTCGCCACTCATGAAGTTGTCACGGTCCGTGTCGCGAGCGATCACATCGATCGGCTGACCGGTGTGGTCGGCCAGGATCTTGTTCAGGCGCTCACGAATGGTGAGGATTTCCCGGGCATGGATCTCGATGTCCGAGGCCTGCCCCTGGAAGCCACCCAGCGGTTGGTGAATCATCATGCGCGAGTGCGGCAGGCAATAACGCTTGCCGGCGGCACCGCCCGCGAGGAGCAGAGCACCCATACTGCAGGCCTGGCCGATGCAGATGGTGGATACATCGGGCTTGATGAACTGCATGGTGTCGTAGATCGACATGCCGGCAGTTACGGAGCCGCCCGGAGAGTTGATATAGAGGTGGATGTCCTTGTCAGGGTTCTCCGCCTCCAGGAACAGCAGCTGGGCCACTACCAGGTTGGCCATGAAGTCCTCGACCTGGCCGACCAGGAAGATCACCCGTTCCTTCAACAGGCGCGAGTAGATGTCGTAGGCGCGTTCACCACGGGCGGATTGCTCGATGACCATCGGTACCAGGCCGCCAGCGGCTTGGATATCAGGCATTTGCTGCATAAAAGAATTGCGGGACATGTCCTGCGATCACTCCCTAACTAGATAGTCATGTCTCAAAGACGCATAAGCCAGCTCGGAGGCTGGCTTATGGTGTATTCGAACGAGGCGAAACAATCAGTCGGCTTGCGGAGCTTCTGCCGGCTTGACTGCCTCTTCGTAGGAAACCGATTTGTCGGTTACGTTGGCCTTCTGAAGGACAGTATCTACAACTTGTTCTTCCAGCACAACAGAACGGACTTCGTTCAGCTGCTGGTCGTTCTTGTAGTACCAGGACACGACCTGTTCCGGCTCCTGGTAGGCGGAAGCCATCTCTTCGATCAGCTCGCGTACGCGCGCTTCATCGGGCTTCAGCTCGAACTGCTTGACCACCTCAGCAACGATCAGGCCCAGGACCACACGGCGCTTGGCCTGCTCTTCGAACAGCTCGGCCGGCAGTTGGTCAGGGTTGATGTTGCCGCCGAACTGCTGCACAGCCTGTACGCGCAGACGGTTGACTTCGTTACCGATCAGGGCCTTCGGCACTTCTACCGGGTTGGCAGCCAGCAGGCCGTCCATCACCTGGTTCTTCACCTTGGACTTGGTGGCCTGACGCAGTTCGCGCTCCATGTTCTTGCGAACTTCGGCGCGGAAGCCTTCCAGACCGCCTTCCTTGATACCGAACAGGGAGAAGAATTCGTCGTTCAGTTCCGGCAGTTGCGGTGCAGAAACGCTGTTCACGGTCACGGTGAACTCGGCGGTCTTACCGGCCAGGTCCAGGTTCTGGTAGTCAGCCGGGAAGGTCGGGTTGATCACGCGCTCTTCGCCAGCCTTGACGCCGACCAGGGCATCTTCGAAGCCCGGGATCATACGGCCGGAGCCCAGCACCAGCAGGGTGCCCTTGGCGGAACCACCAGCGAAGGCTTCGCCGTCGATCTTGCCAACGAAGTCGATGTTCAGCTGGTCGCCGTTCTCGGCAGCACGCTCAACGGCTTCGAAACGGGTGTTCTGCTTGCGCAGGATATCCAGCATGTTGTCGACGTCTGCATCGCCCACTTCGGCTTGCAGACGCTCGATGGCGATGTTTTCGAAACCGGCCACCTGGAACTCGGGGAACACTTCGAAGGTGGCGGTGAATTCCAGATCCTTGCCCTTCTCGAACACTTTCGGCTCGACGGCCGGAGCACCTGCGGGGTTCAGCTTCTGCTCGACAACAGCCTCATAGAAGGAGGACTGGATCAGGTCGCCCAGAACTTCCTGACGAGCGGAGTCCTCGAAGCGCTGACGAATGACGCTCATCGGCACTTTGCCCGGACGGAAGCCGGCAACCTTGGCGCGGCGGGCAGTCTGCTGCAGGCGCTTGGTCACTTCGTTCTCGACGCGCTCGGCCGGCACGCCGATGGTCATGCGGCGCTCAAGAGCGGAGGTGCTTTCTACAGAAACTTGCATGGATATTCCTCGTTGCACAGACGTTAGCCGGCCGTTCCGGCCCCAGAATCAAGGGCATGCATTCTAGTGGGTCGACTTGCAGAAGTCACCCAGCAGAAACAGCCGGCAAAACGAAGGTATAGAAGATAAAGAAAGAAGGACGGCGCAGCCGGAGAAACTCGAACTCTCGCGCCTTGCGGCGATGGACCTGAATCCAGTGCGCCTGCCGATTCCACCACGCCCGCAGGGGGCCTTGAAACGAAAACGCCAGGCACGTGGCCTGGCGCTTTCTCGAATATGGGGTGGACGATGGGAATCGAACCCACGACACCAGGAGCCACAATCCTGTGCTCTACCAACTGAGCTACGCCCACCATATTACGTCTTGCAAAAAAGCTTGGTGCGGACGGAGAGACTCGAACTCTCACGCCTTGCGGCGCTGGAACCTAAATCCAGTGTGTCTACCAATTCCACCACGTCCGCAAAGGGTAACGCCTCAAACAAAAACGCCAGGCACGTGGCCTGGCGCTTTCTCGAATATGGGGTGGACGATGGGAATCGAACCCACGACACCAGGAGCCACAATCCTGTGCTCTACCAACTGAGCTACGCCCACCATATTACGTCTTGCTTGCGCCAAATGTGCCAAGTGGCACGCCCGGCAGGACTCGAACCTGCGACCATCCGCTTAGAAGGCGGATGCTCTATCCAGCTGAGCTACGGGCGCTTATATCTGCGAGCAGATTATAAAGCTTCGGCTCAGGTAGAATCAGCCGATTCACCCTTGCCGCCTTACCCAGCGACTGGCTGTGCTCGACAAGCGGGGCGCATGTTATCGACAGCCCTACACCTCGTCAACAGGAAATTTGAAAAAAATCAGAAAGATAAAGGAGTTACGGGAAAATGCTGACCAGCCGCCTTTGCCCGCAGGCCCCTCCATGCGAGAATACGCGCCCTTTTTAGCCTTCCCGATGGTTAATCTAGCGTCATGACCGCACAACTGATCGACGGCAAAACGATCGCCGCCCGCCTCCGCCAGCAGATAGCCCAACGCGTCACCGAGCGCCGCCAGCAAGGACTTCGGGTCCCCGGCCTCGCAGTGATCCTGGTCGGCAGCGATCCAGCCTCCCAGGTCTATGTCGCCCACAAGCGCAAGGACTGCGAGGAAGTCGGCTTTCTGTCGGAGGCTCATGACCTGCCGGCCAGCACCAGTCAGACCGAGCTGCTCGCCCTGATCGACCGTCTCAATGAAGACCCGGCCATCGACGGCATCCTGGTCCAGCTGCCGCTGCCCGAGCACCTGGACGCTTCACTGTTGCTGGAACGCATCCACCCCGACAAGGACGTGGACGGCTTCCACCCGTACAACGTCGGTCGTCTGGCCCAGCGCATCCCCCTGCTCCGCCCCTGCACGCCGAAGGGCATCATGACCCTGCTGGAAAGCACCGGTGCCAACCTCTATGGCATGAATGCCGTGGTGGTAGGCGCCTCCAATATCGTCGGCCGCCCCATGGCGCTGGAACTGTTGCTGGCAGGCTGCACCGTCACCGTCACCCACCGTTTCACCAAAGATCTCGCCGGCCATGTCGGCAATGCCGATCTGGTGGTAGTGGCCGCCGGCAAGCCCGGCCTGGTCAAAGGCGAATGGATCAAGCCCGGCGCCATTGTCATCGACGTCGGCATCAACCGCCAGGAAGACGGCAAGCTGGTGGGCGATGTGGAATACGACATTGCCCAGCAACGCGCCAGCTGGATCACCCCGGTTCCGGGTGGCGTCGGCCCCATGACCCGCGCCTGCCTGCTGGAGAACACCCTTTACGCCGCCGAGACGCTGCACGCTTGAGGCGAAGGGAAATGAAAAAGGCCGCATGATGCGGCCTTTTTCGTTTAGGTAGCCCGACTCAGTCGGCCAGGCGCCAAGTGGTGCCGCCCTTGCCGTCTTCCAGGACTACGCCCATGGCGGTCAGCTGGTCGCGGATACGGTCGGACTCGGCCCAGTTCTTCTCCACCCTCGCCTGCAGGCGCGCCTGGATCAGCGCCTCGACCTCGGCGGCATCCACCTTGCCCTCGGCACCAGCGCGCAGGAAGGCATCCGGCTCCAACTGCAACACGCCGAGCAGGCCGGCCAGCGACTTCAGGCGCGCCGCGAGGCCCGCAGCAGTCGCCAGATCACTGTCACGCAGACGATTGACCTCGCGCACCATCTCGAAGAGCACGGCACAGGCTTCCGGACTGTTGAAGTCGTCGTCCATGGCGGCGCCGAAGCGCTCGACGAAAGCCTCGCCGCCCACCGGAGCGGCCTCGGGCAGCCCCCGCAGGGCGTGATAGAAGCGCTCCAGGGCACCCTTGGCTTCCTTGAGGCTCTCTTCGGAGTAGTTGATCGGACTGCGGTAGTGGCTGGACACCAGCAGGTAGCGCACCACCTCCGGGTGGTACTTCTCCAGCACTTCGCGAATGGTGAAGAAGTTGCCCAGGGACTTGGACATCTTCTCGCCATCCACGCGCACCGCGCCGGCGTGCATCCAGGCATTGGCGTAGAGCTTGCCGGTGGCCGCCTCGCTCTGGGCGATCTCGTTCTCGTGGTGCGGGAACACCAGGTCCGGGCCACCGCCGTGGATGTCGAAGGTCTCGCCCAGGCAGCAGGTGGACATCACCGAGCACTCGATGTGCCAGCCCGGACGGCCAGCCCCCCAGGGCGATTCCCAGCTCGGCTCGCCCGGCTTGGCGCCCTTCCACAGGACGAAGTCCAGCGGGTCTTCCTTGATCTCGTCCACCTCGATGCGGGCACCGATCTTCAGCTCGTCGATCTTGCGCCGCGACAGCTTGCCGTAGCTCTCGAACTTGCCGACCCGGTAATAGACGTCGCCATTGCCCGGCGCGTAGGCGAAGCCCTTATCGATCAGGGTTTGGATCATCTGGTGCATGCCGGCGATATGGCCGGTGGCACGCGGCTCGATGTCCGGACGCAGGACGGAGAGGCGCGCCTCGTCCTCGTGCATGGCCGCGATCATGCGCTCCACCAGGGCCTCGAACGGCTCGCCGTTCTCGTTGGCGCGACGAATGATCTTGTCGTCGATATCGGTGATGTTGCGCACGTAGGTGAGGTCATAGCCGCGATGGCGCAACCAGCGCGCCACCACGTCGAACGCCACCATCACCCGGGCATGGCCGATATGGCAGAAGTCATAGACGGTCATGCCGCAGACATACATGCGCACCTGGTTGCCGACCAGCGGCTTCAGGGGCTCCTTGGTCTTGCTCAGGGTGTTGTAGATCGACAGCGTCATCATTGGCCCCAGGAATCGCGCAGGGTCACGGTACGGTTGAACACCGGCTTGCCGGGCTGGGAGTCCTTCAGGTCGGCGACGAAGTAGCCTTCACGCTCAAACTGGAAGCGATCTTCGGGCTCGGCCTGGGCCAGGGACGGCTCGGCGCGGCATCCGCTCAGCACCTGCAGGGAATCCGGGTTGATGTTGTCGAGGAAGCTGCCGCCATGCTCCGACTTCTCCGGGTTCGGCGAACGGAACAGGCGGTCGTACAGGCGCACTTCGCATTCCACGCTGCCTTGGGCCGGCACCCAGTGGATCACGCCCTTGACCTTGCGGCCTTCCGGGTTCTTGCCCAGGGTGTCCGGATCGTACGAGCAACGCAGTTCGACAATGTTGCCCGCGGCGTCCTTGATCGCTTCATCGGCACGGATCACGTAGCTGCCACGCAGGCGCACTTCGCCGCCCGGGATCAGGCGCTTGTAACCGGCAGGCGGCACTTCCTCGAAGTCGCCAGCATCGATGAACAGCTCGCGGCCGAATGGCAGCACGCGCACGCCCATGTCTTCCTTCGGATGGCGCGGCAATTCGAGGTTCTCGACCTGGGCTTCCGGGTAGTTGGTGATGACCACCTTGAGCGGCTTCAGCACGCACATGGCGCGCGGCGCGGTGGCGTCCAGGTGATCGCGGATGCTGAATTCCAGCATGCCCACATCCACCACGCCGCTGGCGCGGTTCACGCCGATCATTTCGCAGAAGTTGCGGATGGACTCCGGGGTGTAGCCGCGACGACGGTAGCCGGACAGGGTCGACATGCGCGGGTCGTCCCAGCCATTCACATGGCCTTCGTCCACCAGTTGCTTGAGCTTGCGCTTGCTGGTGATGGTGTAGTTCAGGTTGAGGCGCGAGAACTCGTACTGGCGCGGCTGGGCCGGCACCGACAGGTTTTCCAGGAACCATTCATAGAGCGGGCGGTGATCCTCGAACTCCAGGGTGCAAATGGAGTGGGTAATGCCTTCGATGGCGTCCGACTGGCCATGGGTGAAGTCATAGCTCGGGTAGATGCACCACTTGTCACCTGTCTGGTGGTGGTTGGCATGCCGGATACGGTAGAGGATCGGGTCGCGCAGGTTCATATTCGGCGACGTCATGTCGATCTTCGCCCGCAGCGAGCGCGTACCATCCGGGAATTCGCCGGCCTTCATGCGGGCGAACAGGTCCAGGTTCTCTTCCACCGAACGATCACGGAAGGGGCTGTTCTTGCCGGGCTCGGTCAGGCTGCCGCGGTAGTGGCGCATGTCTTCCGACGACAGGTCGCAGACGAAGGCCTTGCCGGCCTTGATCAGCTCGACGGCCCAGTCATGCAGCTGGTCGAAATAGTTGGAGGCGTAGCGCTCTTCGCCGGCCCACTGGAAGCCAAGCCATGTCACGTCACTCTCGATGGCGTCGATGTACTCCTGGTCTTCCTTGGCCGGGTTGGTGTCGTCGAAGCGCAGGTGGCAGTCACCACCGAACTCCTTGGCCAGGCCGAAGTTCAGGCAGATCGACTTGGCATGGCCGATATGCAGGTAGCCGTTGGGCTCCGGCGGGAAGCGGGTGACTATCTTGGTGTGCTTGCCGGCATCCAGGTCCGCCTGGACGATCTGGCGCAGGAAGTTGGAGGCGACGGGAGTGTCTGGCTTGCTCATGGGGTCCTTAGGTCTAACTGGTGCGCGGCTCAGGGTAGGCCGGCCAAATCAAAGCGCTTATCATAGCCGAAGCTGTCAATCCCCTGACAGGCCTTGGATTTCTCGATAGAGCGAATAGCCCAATGATCAAGCTGCACACCAACCACGGCGTCATCACCCTGCAACTCTTCGAAGACAAAGCCCCGGAAACCGTGGCCAACTTCAAGGAGTACGTGAAGGCCGGCCATTACGACGGCACCATCTTCCACCGCGTGATCGGCAACTTCATGATCCAGGGCGGCGGTTTCGAGCCGGGCATGAAGCAGAAGGCCACTCGCACGCCCATCAAGAACGAGGCCAACAACGGCCTGTCCAACAAGGTCGGCACCGTCGCCATGGCCCGCACCATGGAGCCGCACTCGGCCTCCGCCCAGTTCTTCATCAACGTCGCCGACAACAGCTTCCTCAACCACAGCGCTCCTACCGTGCAGGGCTGGGGTTATGCCGTGTTCGGTGAAGTGGTCGAGGGCATGGACGTGGTGAACAAGATCAAGGGCGTGGCCACCACCATGAAAGGCGGCCACCAGGACGTTCCGGTAGACGACGTGATCATCGAGAAGGCCGAGATCACCGAGTGATACTGCTGATCTCCGATCTGCATCTTGAAGAGGAACGCCCGGATATCACCCGGGCGTTTCTTCGTTTCCTGCAGACCCGCGCCCCCCGGGCCGAAGCCCTCTACATACTTGGCGACTTCTTCGAAGCCTGGATCGGCGACGACGCCATGACGCCCTTCCAGCATTCCATCGCCCAGGCCCTGCGCACGCTGGCCGACGGCGGCACGCGCATCTTCCTGATGCACGGCAATCGCGATTTCATGATCGGCTCGGCCTTCTGCCGCGAAGCCGGTTGCACCCAGATGCCCGACCCGAGCCTGGTGCGAATGAACGGCGAACCCGTGCTCCTGATGCACGGCGACAGCCTCTGCACCCAGGACCAGGCCTATATGCGCCTGCGCCGCTGGCTGCGCAACCCGATCACGCTATTCATCCTCCGTCACCTGCCCCTGGCCACGCGCCACAAGCTGGCGCGCAAGCTGCGCAAGGAAAGCCGGATGCAGACCCGGCAGAAGGCGGCGGAAATCACCGACGTCACCCCCGAAGAAATTCCGCGCATCCTGCGCCAGTATGGCGTCAGGACCCTGATCCACGGTCACACCCATCGTCCGGCCAGCCACGAACTGGACCTCGACGGACGATCCGCCCGACGTATCGTCCTCGGCGACTGGGATCGGCAAGGCTGGGCCCTGCAGGTGGACGCACAGGGCTTCCTGCAGACGCCGTTCGACCTCGACTGAGACTCCCGGACAAAGAAAAAGCGCCCCTCAGGGCGCTTTTTCAGTTGAACTTCAGGCCGGTACACCGCTATGAAAGCGGAACTCCTCATCCGGCGACTCGATCAGTTCCTGCTCGGCCTCCCTCACCTTCTCGACTGTCCGCTCCACGTCCTGCGCAACGCCGTACTGGCAGGCCAGCTTCAGGTAACCCTGGAAGTGACGCGCCTCGGACTTGAGCAAACCGCCATAGAACTTGCCCAGCTCCTCGTCCAGATGCGGCACCAGGGCCTCGAAACGCTCGCAGGAACGCGCCTCGATGAAGGCGCCCACCACCAGGGTATCCACCAGCTTCTGCGGCTCGTGGCTGCGCACGAGCTTGCGCAGGCCGGCGGCGTAGCGGGAGGCCGAGACGGGACGCAGGTCCACCTTGCGGCGCTTCATGATGCGCAGCACCTGCTCGTGGTGCACCAGCTCTTCACGAGCCAGGCGCGACATGAAGTTGATCAGGTCCAGGTGCATCGAATACTTGGCCATCAGCGCCATGGCCGTGGATGCCGCCTTGAATTCGTTGTTCTTGTGGTCGATCAGCAGGGTTTCCTGGTCGGCCAACGCGGCCGCCACCCAGGCATCAGGTGTGCGGCAACCAAGAAAGTCATGGATCTCTGGCAGGTTCACAGTTGGGTCTCGTCATGCTGGGCGCCACGCTGGCCGGGCCCCCAAAGGCGGAGCATTATACGAATGCAGGATGCAACGGCCAGTCCGGCCGGCTTGATATATGTCAAGAACACCAAAGCAGAATCGGGACTACATTTGTTTTGGCTATATGCCATCGACAGGGAGATGAGGACCATGCAAGCCATTCGCAGCATTCTGGTGGTACTGGAACCGGACCGACCGGAGGGCCTGGCCCTGAAACGGGCGAAGCTGATCGCCGGGGTGACCCAGTCGCACCTGCACCTCTTGATCTGCGACCGCAAGGGCGACCATGCCGACTACCTCAGCGACCTGGCCGCGACGCTCAAGGCCGAGGGTTATAGCGTCAGTACCCAGCAAAGCTGGCTGGAGAACCTGCACCAGACCATCATCGCCGCCCAGCAGGCCGAGGGCTGCGGCCTGGTGATCAAGCAGCACGTACCGGACAACCCGTTGAAGAAGGCCCTGCTCACCCCGGATGACTGGAAGCTGCTGCGTTATTGCCCGGGACCGGTGCTGATGGTCAAGACCGATCGGCCCTGGACCGGCGGCAATATCCTCGCGGCGGTGGATGTCGGCAACAACGACGGCGAGCACCGCACCCTGCACGCCACCATCGTCAGCCATGGCTACGACATCGCCAGCCTGGCCCACGGCACCCTCCACGTGATCAGCGCCCACCCCTCGCCCATGCTCTCGGCGGCGGACCCCACCTTCCAGCTCAAGGAAACCATCGAGGCGCGCTACCGTGATGAGTGCCGCGCCTTCCAGGCCGAGTACGACGTCAGCGACGAACGGTTGCATATCGAGGAAGGCCCGGCCGATGTGCTCATCCCCCATGTCGCCCACCAGCTCGGAGCGGCTGTCACGGTGATCGGCACCGTGGCACGTTCCGGTATATCCGGCGCACTGATCGGCAATACGGCGGAAGTGGTGCTGGATGCCCTGGAAAGCGATGTGCTGGTACTGAAACCCGAAGCCATCATCGCCCACCTGGAAGAGCTGGTCGCCCAGCGCTGAAACCGTGCAAAGGAAAAAGCCGCCTGATGGCGGCTTTTTTCATGGTTCTTCGCGGATTTTCGGCGAGGCCTTGGATTCGCGCTGGATGGGCAAGATTGTCTGATAGCCATTGATTGGCGCCGTGCAGGCGGATGCTGCCCTCTCCCCCGGCCCCCGCCCTGCGCCCCGGCCTGATCGCTTCGCGCTCAGGCGCTCATCGGCACCGGAAGCGGTGCTTCCGAA
>NZ_SSOJ01000128.1 GCF_029871205.1 Pseudomonas sp. BN417
CCCCACACGCCTCTCGCGGCATCCATGCCGCTCATCCCCCTGCGCAACGCTTCCGCTCGGCCTCCTGACGGGGCAGAGTCCTCGCCCCACCTCTTCTGCACAGGCTCAGGCAATGACCAGGCATCAGGATTGCTGCGCCCAGTCCGGCGCGAGTCCCCCCTCTCCTCTTCAGGGAGAGGGGCCGGGGGAGAGGGATGCATCAGGCAGGCGCGGAGGTCTGAAAGAGCCGTACTAGACGCCTCTATTCGGTGCTGCAACAGCTAACGCAGACATAGCCAAAATCAATGCCAAGGCATGTTCGGCTGAATTACGCGCACCCAGGTCAATCAGAGCGAGCCCCAGTTACGGCCTTGCCCTGGAACTCGTCGATGACATCGGCCACGGAGACCGTGTGACTGAAGTTGCCGAAGCGTTCCTCCAGTCCTTCGGCGCGCAGTATGTCTCGTACCCGCGCATGGGCTGCAACGGGTCGCAGCCGTATCCCCAAAGCCTGCAGTTCTCTATGCAAGGCCTCAAGCATACGTACGCCGGCCAAGTCGACGAGGGGGGAGGCAGACATGTCGCAGACCACCAGCTTCAACGCGCCGGGGGTGGAACGGACTCTCTGCCAGAGCGCATCACGCACGTGCTCGACGTTGAAGTAAAGCAGCGACGCGTCGACGCGGAACACCAACACGCCCGGTACGGCCAGGTTCTCCGGGTTGCGATCCATGTCGGAATAACTTCGCGTGCCGGGAATCTGGCCGAGAAACGCCACGTGGGGGTGCGCGACGCGCCGTATCAGCAACAGGAGCGATACCAGGACCGCCAATATCACGCCCTTGAGAATCCCCAGCAGCAGCACTGAAGCGAAGGCCACCATCGACACGCTGAATTCGAAGCGGCTCACGCGCCAGACGTGGTGCAGCTCCCGGATGTTGATCAAGCCTTTGACGGCCATCAGCACGATGGCTGCAAGCACCACACTGGGCAGATTGGCGAGCAAACCCGTTAGAAACATCAGGCACAAGGCGATGGTGATCGAGGCGAAAACCAGTGCCAGAGGCGTCTTGGCACCGGCTTTGTCATTCACCGAGGACTGGGACAGCCCGCCGGCCACCGGATAGGCCTGGAACAAGGCCGCCCCCAGATTCGCCGCCCCCAGGCCAAGCAGTTCCTGGCGTGGATCGATTTCCTGACCGTGGGCCTGGGCCAGGGCTCGAGCCGCTGAAACGCTTTCCACATAGGCCAGCAGCATGCAAGCGAAGGCAAGCGGAATCACCCCGTCCACGTCCGGCAGCCGCAGCCCCGGGGGCTGGAAGGCAGGCAAACCGGTCGGGAGCGCCCCGACAACCTTGAAGCCAAGGCCACTCAGTGGTGTCACTGACAAGGCGATGATCGATATCGCCACCACGAACAAGGCCACCGGGCGGCCCGGCAGAAATCTTTCCCCAAGCACCAGCACTGCAATGGCCGCAAGGCCGAACATCAGCACGGCGAGGTTGGTATCGGGAAGTTGACCGACCAGGACGATGACGCGCTCGAAGAAGTCTTCCCCGCCCCCTTTGACCCCGAACAGCTTGGGCAGCTGGGTCATCGCAATGGTCAGCGCTGCGCCGGCCTTGAAACCAAGCAGAATGGTCTCGCTGATGAAGTTGACCAGAGAGCTCAGGCGCAGCAGCCACGCCAATGCACACATGGCGGCGATGACCAGCGCTGTCAGCGCCGCGATGTCGGCCCAGCGTCCCGGATCGCCCCCCGCCATGTCCGCAACCGTGACGCCGATGAGCATCGAGATCGCGGATGTGGGGCCGATGGCCAACTGGCGACTTGAGCCGAACAGCGCATAGAACAGGCCGCCGACCATATAGCAGTAAATGCCATATTGCGGCGGAAGACCCGCGAGCAAGGCATAGGCGAGGGACACCGGAATGCCATAGGCCGCGAGGGTAACACCAGCGATAGCGTCATTCCGAAGCCATTGCGCCCGGTACGCAGGGAGCCACTCGGCAGGAGGGAAGGCCGCGCGCCAGCCGCGAACCGGAGCGCTGGCGGCAAGGTTCGCCGAGGGCGTCGCACTATCAGTTACGGGGCCATCGCTTTTCGGCATAAGTCCATCCGGCCTGCATGCAGAGCATAACCACGGCTGCGACGTGATCGCGGCAGGCCTCATCTATCGATGCAGATTAGACCGCCCCGTTTGGGCCAGCAAAAGCGAGGAAACAGCGTTCCACTGCCGCGTAGAAGGTATCGCGGTTGCCCAGATACCAAGAGGTCGGTGAAGGTGGCGGAACTTCTTGACCTGTTGTGGGGGGCGGCCTTGCTGCCACACGCAATCACTGCGCCGGGATGGTGATCAGTGGCAGATTGTTTTTCACTTTGGCCTCCGACAGCGAGAAGAAAAGCATGATGGCGGCCAGTGCCCGCTTCGCCTGCCAGTTGCTGTCATCGATCCAGAACCAGTGGTCGCGATAACGCACCGACGTGTACGCGTGCTCGGGTTTCTCCTTGCCGCTGCGAACGAAGATCCGCGACATGCGATTTTCCGTGCTACCAGTGACGATAGTCGGCACGGCACTTTGGTCCTCGATGTGCGCTTGGGGCACCTCGATGTAACTGGAGAAAGCCGTCATGATCTGCAGCATCGAACGGCTGTTGACCGACAGTTCGCCTTCTTCGCCGCGTGCCGGCGAATACTTGAGCACGAACCGCTGGCTGTCTTCCGGCAAATGCAGCAAGCGACGGAGCTGCTTCTGCTTTTCCAGTATCTCCGGCTCTACATCATCCCGACGCATGACCAGCAGCGCGGTCGTGCCCGTGGCCTTGTCTTCCTCCACGCGCAGTCCCACGGCGCCTGCGATCTGGATGTCGCGCAGCAAACCCAGGGCACGCAGGAACTCCGGTTCCGCCTCGCGCACGGCGCCAGCCAATGCCGAGCGATTGCGTACACCGTTGAGTGATTCGACCGTCAGCCCGAGGATGAAGTCCGCCGCATAGCCTGACTGGAGCAAGGAGAAAATATTCTTCGGATCGATGGGCGTCAGTAGTCCGACCAGGAACTTCTCACCGGTCATTGGCACATAGGTAATCGTGGGGCGATCGGTATATTTGCCGTTGGCACCCAGCACGACGCTGTTGCCCTGGACGGCATCGGCCGAGGAAATTTGCCCGCCAATGTTGCCTCCGGTCTCCAGCGAATAACCGGCGACAATCGACGCAACGTCGACAAACACAGGCATGTCCATATAGCGCAGCTTGACGATGTTAAGCAGAGTCTGCTGTTTCCATGAGTCGGCTATCGCCGAACTGTAATCGAAGCGATCCACCGTTACGGTATTGGGGCCGATGCTCGCGCAACCGGATAGCGCCAGCGAAACCATCACGGCAGTAACGAGGAAGTTCTTCCTGTTCGGAGTCAATAGCACGGCCCCCTTTCGTCGCCTTCCTCAGATGGAGACCGGACGCCAGCGCTGGCAGAAACGGACCCGCAATCGAACTTCGCGCATCGGTTCCACCACACCATGCCCGCCAGAGTCATGCCCTTCTCCAGTTCGGCCCTGAGTCAGCGGTCCAGGTTGATGCCACGTCACGCTGTGATGTACCGCCCGGTACATTTACTCGGATATCGATGACCCTCGCCGACAGGATTGGCACTCCGAGCATGCGCTCCAATGTCAAAGGTTAGCCCAGGTCTGTCAGCGCCATCGTCGCTCCGCAAAGCCCGCTCGCCTGGGAAATTTGGGTGATGGGCGTGCACAAGACCGAAGGTTCATCGGATTGATGTTCTCCGAAGAAAACCACCCCCTGATTCTCCAGTTCAAGGAATCCTGTCGTTCGGTCCTCGAACCCTATGCGGGGAAAAGCCACTATACGAACCAGGGACAGCGTGTCGTCATGGGGCAGCGGCTCATGCAGTCCTCCAGCGACATTTTCCTGGGTTGGACGCGAGGCCGGGGGGGACATGATTATTTTGTCCGCCAAATGCGCGACATGAAGATGTCGGTGCCGATCGAGGGTGTTTCCGCTACACGACTCAAGCGCTATGCCGGACACTGCGGCTTGACCCTGGCCCGCGCCCATGCCAAGTCGGGCGATAGCGCGACCATTACGGGTTATCTGGGCAACGGAGACAGCTTCGATGAGGCATTGGGCGACTTTGCCCTCGCCTATGCCGATCAGACGGAGCGGGACCATGCGGCCCTGGTGAAGGCGGTGAAGTCCGGGCGATTGGAGGTCCTTTTGGAGGAGGAATAGTGTCTGGAGCGCACCGCCAGCCAATCGCCACTTTGGCGGCTCTTTCGTTTTGGCTCACGCATACCAGCGGTGAATCACGGTGAATCGCCAGAGGCGGTTCCAACGGTTGCCTACTGACGCCTACAAAACCTGGTGGAAGCTCATCGTGCGGTTGCATGGTTTGGGGCGCGTCGAAGGTGCCGGCCAGTTGTCGCAACGGCTCAAGCATGGGTCAACGACGTCGAGGTCCTTAACTTTCCAACTCCTGCACCTAAACTTGTTTGTTGGAACGGGGATTCGTAAGCGTGCATTTAGCCGTAGGGATTGGCTTGTGATGTTCCTGCAGTCGCGGGGCACTATTTCTGCCGCGAGCCCCATGCCTCAACCACCGCCAAGGCTCAGGGCGAGGGATTGCTCATCGCAGTAGTGGAGCCGTTCACTACACAGTCGGAACGCGATCATGCTGAACCTGTCGCTGCAACTTCACCCCGTGGCGTATCGCGCGACGCACTTGCGGCTGATCATTCTTGGTCTGCCGGCACTTCTCGGGGCTTTGTATAGCGGCCCTGCCCCGGCCGCTGATGCGATCAAATCGTCGGAAACGCCGCAAGCGGAGACGCTCACCGTCGATCCGGCAGAGATTCAGAAGCCGTGGACCGGTGATCTTGAGGAAATGAAAGAACGGAGGATCATTCGAGTCCTCACGATCTATAGCAAAACCTTCTACTTCACCGACAAGGGCACTCAACGCGGCGGAACCTACGACGCGTTTATCCTGTTCGAGAAGGAACTGAACAAGAAGATGGTGTCCGCCAAGTCGAAGGCCAAAAAACATCTAAAGGTTCACGTGGTCTTCGTCCCGGTTAGTAGGGACGAACTACTTTCCGCGCTAGTTGCCGGCAGAGGCGACATAGCGGCGTCTAACTTGACCATCACGCCCGGGAGACAGGAGCTGGTGGACTTCTCCGTGCCAATTTACACCAATGTCAGCGAAGTGATCCTGTCCGGTTCCGCCTCACCCCAGGTAGCAAGCCTCGACGATCTGGCAGGGAAGGAGGTCTTTGTTCGCAAGTCCTCCAGCTACCACGAGAGTCTGGTTGCGCTGAACAAGCGCTTTGCCGCAGAGAATCGGCCCCAGGTGAACATCAGGTTGGCCCCGGAGGAGTTGGAGGACGAGGACCTGGTCGAGATGCTGAATGCGGGACTGGTCTCGCTCATCGTGATGGACAAGCACAAGGCGGACCTCTGGAAGCAGGTCTTTCCCAAGGTCACGGTCCATGAAGGGATTGCCATACGCACGGGGGGAGAGATTGCCTGGGCGATACGGAAGGGGAGCCCGCAACTCAGAACGGCTGTCGATGACTTCGTCACTCGTCACCGCAAAGGGACCGCAACGGGAAATATGATTCTGACGCGCTATCTGAAGAGCGCGAAATATATCAAGGACGCTGCCTCTGAGTCGGAGCGGAAGAAGTTTCTCGATTTGATTCAGTTCTTTAAGCAATACGGTGACAAGTACAGCGTGGACTGGCTGCTGATGGCGGCTCAGGGGTACCAGGAGTCGCGGCTTGACCAGTCCGTTCGAAGCCCCGTGGGAGCCATCGGCGTGATGCAGGTCATGCCGGCAACAGGCAAGGAGCTAAAAGTCGGTGATATCAAGCGAACCCAGTCGAATATCGAGGCTGGGGTCAAGTACATGCGGGTGATGATAGACAAGTACTACGGTGACGAACCGATGACCGAGTTGGATAAGGTCCTGTTCACCTTCGCGTCGTACAACGCTGGTCCGGCCAGAGTTGCGCGGCTGCGCGAGGAAGCCGCCAGCCGCGGGCTGGATCCCAACGTCTGGTTCCATAACGTTGAGTACGTCGCAGCCGAGCGAATCGGCGCGGAGACGGTGACTTACGTCAGCAATATCTACAAGTACTACATCGCCTATCGGCTGATCCTGGAAGCGCAGGCGGCGAAGCAACGAGCTGCGGGAAAGATTACGGTGCAGCCTGAGTAAGACTGCTGTGTAGCTCGCGGGCAGCAGGTGCAATTGTGGGCGCGGGCATTGACATGCGGGGCCGACAAGAGTCCGTTGAAGCTCTGGCGTGTTCGACCGGCTCGAAGTGCGATCCGGCGAAGCGGCCCAGGGCCGCCGGTGCAGGCCGCGTCACGGCGTTGAGGTTCAGCCTAGCGAGGAGGGAAGACGATGAGAACATTGCGAATGGGCACGCTGGTATTGGCAGCATGCGTGACCCTGGCGGCGGCATCGGGCATTGCCCGCGCCGACGAGGTGCCCATGATCACCGGCGAGCAATGGATGCAGTCGTCGGAACAGCTCAAGAAGGCCTATCTCGTCGGCATCGCCAACGCCTACCAGGTGGAGGCGGCCTACCATGGGTCGAAGCCGCTGTCCGATGAGCAGAGCCTGATTCCGCGTTTCGGCAGAGGTTTGAAGGGCCACACGCTCGACACAGTGCGCGAAGGGCTCAATCAGTGGTACGCCGCCAATCCCGACCGTGTGAAACGGCCCGTCATCGAGACCATCTGGTTCGAGATGGTCGTGCCCGGTCTGCAGAAGAACAAGTAGCGGAGGTGAACATGAAGCGGTCCCTATTGTTTGCCGCAGTCCTCACCGCAGCGGGCGTGATCGGCTGCACCTCTATGACACCCCAGCAGCAGGGGACGATGAGCGGCGCGGCCATTGGTGCCGCGGCCGGCGCCGGCATTGCCGCGATCGCCGGTGGCAGTGGATGGACCGGCGCGGCGGTCGGCGCCGTCGCCGGTGGGGTTGCCGGCAACATCAGAGGCAGCAAGCAGCAGAAGTAGGCGGGCCACTCCGCGCTATGGCACGGGCCTCCCTCATCGGCAGGCCCGTTCAGCCGCGCGTCGCCTCGACGCCGGGGGACAGGTTGGCCATGGTCAGCTCCGCCAGCCAGCGTACTGTCTGCTCGTCCAGGTAGCGGGCGCCACACAAGGCCAATGCGGCGGCAGGCGTCGACGACGAAGGCGGACAGCCAGGTGCTGTCGATGCTGAAGGCAAGCAGCTGGCGAAGCGACTCCAGGCTCGTACCCTTCAGCTCGTCGCGTTGCGCTGACGGGGCCGGCGCAGTGTGCGTCTTTGATCACCGTGGTTATCTCGTGCTCGCCCGGCTGCGGCAGGCCGCCAGCCGGGTCGCTGTTCTTCACTCCGTTGCCGCGTGCTCAAAGCACGGCAGGCTGCGGTCGATGGCCACCCAGGGCTGCGCCGAGGCGCACCACAGGTGCAGGTTGGGTGTGGCGATCGCGGCATCGGCCAGCGTACCGGCCTTGACCGCCAGCACTCCGGGCAGGGCGGTCATTTCGGTGTACAGCGCTGAACCGCAGTGGCTGCAGAAGAATCGGCGTACCGGGAGACCGCTGCCGCCTCGGGTCTGGTAGCTGGCGAGGGTCTGCCCCTCAGCCAGGAAGCCCTCGGCGGGCACCATGACGTTGACCGAGAAGGCGCTACCGGACTGCTTCTGGCAGTCGCTGCAATGGCAGACGGCGGTGGTCAGCGGGGCGACGTGGGTGGAGTACTGGATGCCGCCGCACAGGCAGCTGCCTTGGATGGTGTTCATGAGCGCTCTCGTTGGGTGGAAGGGGTTATGCCGCAGCTGCCGCGGCGGGCTGCCACTCGCGGGCCTGCTGGATGGTTTTGCGGAAGCTGTGTCGGGCGCAGAGCAGCAGCGGGCACGCCAGGGCGCAGGCGATCAGCGTGACGACCAGGATCGAGTAGCCAATGGCGGCGGGGTCGAGCAGCACGTAGTCGGTGATGACGCCGATAGCCAGCGGGCCGATGCCAACACCGACCAGGTTGAGTACGCCGGTAAACAGGGCAATGAACTGTCCACGCATCGGCGCGGGCGCTATTTCGACGATGAGCGCCGGGCCGATGCCGAACAGGCAGACCCAGAGGGCGGCGGAGAGCGCCAGGAACGGCAGGGCCAGGAGGGCGCTGGGCGCCAGCAGTAGCGGTGTGGCGCACAGCGGCAGGAGCAGGCTGGCAAGGACCGCCACGCGCAGGTTGCCATTGGCCACGCCGCGGCGGCGCCAGTATTCACCCAGCCAACTGGCGCCGAGCACGCCGAACGGCGAGCTGACGCACATGACCAGACCCATCACCGTGCCAGCCTTGGCGTAACTCCAGCCGAACTCGCGGACCAGGTAGCTGGGGACCCAGGCGCCGCCGCCGTACACCGCGGCGTTGTAGCAGCCCATGCCGATGATAATGGCGACGAAGGTGCGCCGGTTGGCGCGCAGGAACGCCAGCACTTCAGCCAGTGGCACGTTTCGCGCCACCGGGGGCGTCGTCCGTCCGGCGCGATCCAGTCGCGGCTCCGGCACGCCGCACATCAGCAACAGCACGAACAGGCCCGGCAGGCCGATCGACATCAGCGTGGTCTGCCAGGGCGCCAGGGTGCCGAGCAAGGGCAGGGTCAGTGGATGGGCGCTGAAGTAGCCGAGCACCAGACCGGTGGCGAGCAGACCGGCGCCAACGCCGACCGGGCCGCCGGCGCCGAATACGCCGAGGGCGCGGCCGCGTTTCTCCGGCACGAACAGGTCGCTGATCAGCGACACGGCGCCCGGCAGCAGCACCGCCTCGCCGACCGCCACGCCGACGCGTGCCAGCAGCAGGTGCCAGAATTCCGTGGCCAGGCCGCTGGCGGCCGTGGCCAGGCACCACAGGCCGATGCCGGTAGCGATGATCATTCGGCGGTTGCCGCGATCGATCAGCCTCGCGATCGGTAGGCCGGCCAAGGAGTAGAAGGCGGCGAAGGTGAAGCCATGGAGCAGGCCCATCCAGGAGTCGTTGACGTGTAGCGATTGCTGGATCGGCCCGACCAGCAGGCTGAGCACCTGGCGGTCCATGATCGAGAAGACGTAGGCGAGCAGCAGTACGCCGAGGGCGTAGTTGGCTCGGCCACGGCTGGGCAGGAATTGTGCGGCGCAGGGCGTGACCGGAGCCTGGATAGTCGTTGTGCTGGACATCGACAGTTCACCTCAATGGCTTGTTCTTGTAATCGAGGCCGCGCGGCGGGCGGGCCGCCGTCGCGGTACTGCGTCAGCGCGCCGCCGGGATGGCGTCGGCCTGCTGCCAGAGGTTGTTGTCCTGCCAGATATTTTCCTTGCGCCAGTGCGCCGGCAGCTCGGCACCGGTGTGCTGGATGACGCGGCCGATCAGCAGCTTGAGTTGCTGCGCTTCGTCGTAGGACAGCGCTTCCAGGGCACTCATCTCGGCGGCCTTGGCGAAGGCCAGCCACTGGATCGCCAGTTGACGACCCTTGTCGGTGAACATCACGCGCTGTTCGTGCAGGGTCAGCAGGTCGTTGTGCAGCCAGGCGGCCAGTTGCTCCGGGGCCAGCGCCTTGCCGGTGAATTCGAACAGCTGGCGCAGCTCGTCCTGGGTCCGTCCTTCGCTGAAGCTGAGGATGCCGAGCAGCTCGAAGTCGCTGTCCTGCATGCCCATCGCTTTCAGTTGCTGGCGAATCGGCAGTTGCAGTTGGTAATAGGCGCGGCCGAGCAGGAAACCCAGCCAGTTTTCGCCATAGATGACGCTTTCCTGGCCACGTGGGGCGGGTGGCACCAGGCGTCGGTAGCCGCCGCTGTGGAACACCAGCGGCGCCTTGTCGAAGCGGTCGAACGCCAGCACTTCACCGACCAGGATGATGTGGTCACCACCCTCGTACTGATAGGTGGTCTTGCACTGGAAGCGCGCCGAGCAGCCATCCAGCAGCGGAACTTCGCTGGGGCCGCGTTGCAGGTCGAGACCGGCGAACTTATCGGTGCCGCTTTTGGCGAAGCGGTTGGACAGCGGTTCCTGATCGGTTGCCAGGATGTGCACGGCGAAGTGCGAACCTTCGGTGAAGGCGTGTGCCGACGAGGAATCCTTGTTGATGCTCCACAACACCATCGGCGGGTCGATTGACACCGAGTTGAAGCTGTTGGCGGTCAGCCCATAGTCCTGGCCGTCCGGACCTCGTGTGGTGACGATGGTCACGCCGGTGGTGAAGGCGCCGAGCGCCTGACGGAATTGTTTGGGGTCGAAGGGAGAAGTGTTCATCGACGGGTACTCCACCGCCGCCGGACGGGCCGGAGGCGGCT
The DNA here is from genome assembly GCF_029871205.1 of Pseudomonas sp. BN417. Lineage (GTDB taxonomy): Bacteria > Pseudomonadota > Gammaproteobacteria > Pseudomonadales > Pseudomonadaceae > Metapseudomonas. The sequence continues at coordinate 10,324 of NZ_SSOJ01000128.1, forward strand.
GATTGTTGTTGGATCGGAGTGGCTCAGCGGTTGAGCAGCGGCATGACCAGACGGCCGAAGCGCTCGGCTTCTTCGTGGTGTGGGTAGCCGGAAAGGCAGAACCCGCTGCAACCGGCATCGACGAACGCCAGCAACTGGTCGGCGACCTGCTGCGGATTGCCCACCACGGCAATACCGGCACCGGGGCGCACTTCGGTGATGCCGGTCCACAGGTGTGGGGTCATCTTGCGGCCGACGGTCTTGGAGAGCTCTTTCATTCGTTGGTTGGCAACCGACTCGGCCATCATGGTCTTGACCTGTTCGGTCCAGGTCGGATCGGCGCCGTTGACCAGGGTATCTGCTGCGGCCCAGGCTTCCTCTTCGGTTTCGCGGCAGATGATCTGCAGGCGCATAGCGAACTCGATTTCCTCGCCACGGCCGTACTTGGCAGCGCGTTCGCGCATTTCCTTGATCTGTTCGGCGATGCGCTCCGGGTAGTCGCCCCAGAACAGGTGTACGGCGGAGTGCTTGGCGGAAATCTCTGCCGCGTGCTCCGAACCACCGCCGAGGAAGAACGGCGGGTGCGGTTGCTGGAAGGGGGCTGGGATGACTTTCGGGCCGTGTGCCTGGTGGTACTTGCCTTCGTATTCCACGCCTTCCTCGGTCCACAGGCGTTTCATCAGCTCGAGTTCTTCCTCCAGCTGTTCGTAGCGTCCTTCCTTGGAAGCGATCTGCCCCTCGGCGTAGGCGTCTTTCTCGCTGAGGCCGGCGATCAGGTTGATGTAGATACGCCCCTTGGACAGTTGATCGAAGGTGGCGAACATCTTGGCCTGGGCGACCGGGTGGATGAAGCCGGGCTTCACCGCCACCAGGGCTTTGAGATTCTGGGTACGGGCGATCACGAACGAGGCGGTCACCCAGGCATCCCAGCAGAAGGGCGTAACGGGGACCAGTACGTAATCAAACCCGGCCTGTTCGGCGGCGAAGGCTACCCGCTCGAAATGCTCGAGGGACTGGGGAATGCTTTTGCCCGGATCGCTGAAGGCAGTGGTATCGCCAATGGTTGGAATGAACCAACCCATCTGCAGGGGTTTCTTGTTGTTCATGGTGGGGCTCTCGCGCAGTGAAACTGTGGAGCCACTACACCAAAGCCTTTGCGATGAAGGAAGTGAATATGTAGCATTCGATGAATGCACAATATTAATACCAGAACCCTCGACCTGAACCTGCTGGTGGTCTTCGCCACGCTGTGGGAAACCCAGAACGTCACTCGCGCCAGCGAGCGCCTGTCGCTCAGCCAATCGGCTGTAAGCCATGCGCTGCGCCGCTTGCGTGAGCGCCTCGGCGATGAGCTGTTCGTGATTGGGCGCGGCGGCCTGGTGCCGACGGCACGCGCGGCCGAACTGATCGGTCCGGTGCGCGACGCGCTGTCCCGTCTGGACGACGTTCTGCAAGGTTCTGCGCCCTTCGTGCCGGCAGCGGTGCAGCGCAAGTTCCGCATCGCCTCCGGTGACTTCGTCGAGTTCCTGATCCTGCCGCGGCTGATCCAGCACATCGCGCGCGAGGCGCCGGGGGTGATGATCGAGGTAGTGCCGCTGCCGACGAAGAATACGGTTTCAGTGCTGCTGGAAAGCGGCGAGATCGACCTGGTCATCAGCGCGCCGATGACGCTTGGCGCGGCCCTGCGCCATGAGCCGATCACCACCGTTTCGTTGCTTACGCTGATCTGGCAGCGTGAAGGCCTTCCGCCTGGGCGCTTCCCGCTCGACCTCTACCTGGAGAGGCCGCAGGTGATGATCGAGATGCATCAACGGGATGGCAACATTATCGACCAGACGCTACAGGCCCAAGGGTTGGCGCGGCGCATTGGCGTACTGGTGCAGAACTTCATGGCGATGCCAGTGATCGCCTCCCAGACCGGCTACATCTGCAACCTGCCGGGGCCCATCGCCGAGGCGTTCGCTACAACCTTCGGCCTCAGTTGCCACGAGCCGCCAGTCGACTTCCCCGCGCCCGAGCTGGTGGCGTACTGGCACTCGCGGTTCGATGCCGATCCGGGCTTGCAGTGGTTGCGCGAACAGGTGAAGAGCTGCGCGGTTCAGCTCCCGTGAGTGACTCAGCCTATGCACCGTTTTGAGTGATTGCTGGGCTGGCGCGGATGTCGTTGGCGAAAGTGGGAATCACCACGCCTTTGCCAGCCAGGTTTTTCATTGATGCATAGCCCATGGCATTGAATGGCGCACCATGTGCACCTGGGCAGATGACGCTGTGTGTTTCAAGGTCGGGGTGGCCTGATTGCAACGGTGGCCATTAACCTGTCAATCGGCATCGCGACGGCGCTGTCGGGGCAATTCGGCCCGGACGCGATTGCTGGCTACGCACGTCTTGAATACTTGCTTGTTCCGCTGGCATGCAGCGGCAATCTTCCCGCGCCCCTGGCTGATGCTGTGTGGCAATGAGCCGGCAATGCTTGAGGCTGGCACCCAATACCTGCAAGTGGTCGGTCCGTTGTACGGCTTCTTCGGCCTGGGACAGGTGTTGCATTTCGCATTGCAAGGCGCTTGGCGTCTGTTCTGGCCTGTGATTGGCAACCTCGCACGTCTGGTTGTGGCTAGTCTTGGAGGCTGGCTTGCCTTGCGCTGGGGCATGGCGTTCGTGGTGTATGGCCTCGTCATCACTGCCACGATAGCCGGTGGTGCGTAGTTCGGCCGCGCGAGTTGGCCGCGCAGCACTGCCGCTTTGATGCGGCGCATCCAGCCGACTTGATCATTCCTGCATGTATCCACTGCACTTCTTGCTTCGGTTCGGGCTATTTGTGACCGGCCGCTTCTGGCCCAGGCTGTGTAAAAACGCCTCAAGGACAAGTCCCTGATCAAGCAATGATCAAATTTGGCGCTCTCCCGGAAAATCCAAGCAGGCTCGATGCGAAGAATTCTCCAGATTTCGCGTAGCGCCGCACCCCTCAAATTTGCGCGGGAGTTTTTACACAACCTCGGCCGAAAGTAGCCGGTAGTTAATGGCAGCTACCGGCCATTAGCCAGGACAGTTGAAGTACAGCTTTCCCGTCCCGCTCTGATGAGCAGGGTCAATAGCGCCGTTACGCCAATACTGAACAGGTACAGCGCCTGCGGACCAAACCGCTCCATGAGCGCGCCTGCGACTAGCGGCCCAATGGCCGCGCCAATGCCGAAGGCCACCAGCAGCACTCCGGCCACGGCCACCCGCAGTTCAACTTCCAGGTTGTCATTTGCATGCGAGACACCGAGTGGGTAAAGGCAGAACTGCAGGAAGCCGATGACCGCGCCGGCCAACATCGCCCAGCTCGCGCCTGGTGCGTCGAGAACAGCCAAAGGCAGGTAAGCGACGCATAGCAGGATCGAGATCACTCGAATCAGAGCGACACGAGAATACCGGTCCGAGAGCATTCCAAGCGGAAGTTGAGCGACGAGCCCGGCGGCGATGCCGAGTGCCATGAACTGACCGACTTCCGAGGGAGTGAATCCCAGCTGCGCAGCGAAGATCGGCGTCAACCCATAGAAACAGCCGTTCAACAGTCCCGAGACGAGAACGGCGCCCAGAGCCTGCGGCAATCTGCGGATGTAGAGCATCGGCTGAATACGCACCTGGCTGATGGCACTCGGCTGCGCGCCGGTATGCAGGGCCATGGGCACCATTCCGATGGCAAAGGCGATAGCCACGCCGGACAAGGCCATTGCGCCCAGCCCATCGTCGAGGCTAAGCAACAGTTGCCCCAGCATCATGCCGATGTAGCTCGCCACCATGTACAACGACATGGCGCCGCCCCGACGCTCTGCCGGTGCGCAGTCGTTGAGCCAGCTCTCGATGACCATCATCTGGCACATCATTGCCGCGCCTACGATGAACCTCAACGCGAGCCAGAGTGGTAGCCAATCGCTTAGCTGATGGCCGAGCACCGCAGTCACGATCACGCCGGCGCCTGCCACGAAGGCACGTGCGTGGGAGACGCGGCCGATCAACCAGTAACCGATGCGCCCTCCCACCACCATCCCCAGCGCATTGGCTGCCATGAGCCCGCCGCCCCACAACTCCGCGACTCCCCCAGCATCCAGACGCAGTGCCAGGTAAGTCATCAGCAGGCTGGACCCCAGTTGCATCAGCAGGGTCGCGGCATAGATCGATCCAAATGCCTTGGTGAGTGCAAACAATTGGGGTCCCCAGGTCAGTTGTCAGGCGAGGCCATGGCGCTGTTTCCAGTCACCCGGATGAACGACATAGCCGAATAATGCGTGGCCTCCATAGACGAGTTCGGTCCCTTCGGGAATCCACAACAACTGCCCCGGTTCCACCCGATACAGCTCGCCATTCGCCCTGAGTTCGAAACAGCCTTCGATGACGAAGATCACTTCGTCGTAAAGCAGCGTCCATGCGACCTCGGCCCCCTCCCATCGCGCGAAGCCGATGCCCAGCGCGGGCGACACTTCATTGCTGACGGCACGGGCCACGCTGGCACCACCCGGTGGCTCACCCCGATGGGTGAACACCAGGTCCCGGTGATCCACCAGCAGCACCGGCCCTCTTCCACTCGGTGCCATCGTCATAGTTCGCTCCTGCTGCTCCAGGCCGCCCAGCGGATACGCGTCCGCACCCCGAGGCCGAGGAAAGGCTCTGGAGGATTGAGCGAGGGCATGCCGGTCACGGCCTGGATGTCGCCGAGCAACGAAGACTCTGCCCCCACCACCCTGTCGGCCAGCAGCGTTCCGGAAATGGTGCCCCAGGCCGCACCGACGCCATTGTCGCAAGCGGTAGCGAACACACCGTCGTCGAGCTGGCCGAAGAAGTTGGTGAAGTTCCTCGAGATGGCGTAGGCACCACCCCAGGTATGGGTGAATGGCACCCCGGCGAGCTGCGGATATCGCGCGAGGAAAGCCTTGCGGTGATCGTCTCGGACCTTCGCCCGTGTCCCTTCGCCGACACTGCGCCCGTATCGCGGCACATGCTTGTAGGTGTTGCGAATGATCAGCCGGCGATCCTGGGTCATCCGCACAGTGGTGCCGGCATGATCGGCCGGGGTCAGGCCCCAATCGGCCTGGATGCCAATGGCATTCATCTCGGCATCGGTGAGCGGGCGCGTCCAACTGGCGAACGTCATTACCGGCAGCAGGCGGTTGCGGAGGTAGCCGAACTCCTGGGTGAAGATACTGGTGCCCAGCAGTACTCGCGGAGTGCGGATCGATCCGCCATTGCCATGGAGTAGCCATTGCCCGTCAGCATCCTTCTCCAGGCGCTGGATGGGCGACTCCTCGAGCACCTCGACATTCTCCGGCAAAGATGCGCCGAGCCCGCGTACCAGTGCGGCCGGCTGCATCAGGTAGCAGCCCGGGGTGAAGATGGCGCGACTGTAATAGCGGCTTCCGAGCACACCGGCCAGTTCATCGCGCTCCACTAAACGGTAGGGTTCGCCGAGGTCGGCCATCAGTTTCTCGAAATGATCGAGATAGGCGAGACCGCGTTCGCCCACTGCGCCTTGATACTTGCCGGCATGGGACCACTGGCAGTCGATGCCATGGCGGCCGATCAGCGTCTGCAGCTGGTCGATGGCGGCCCGGTTGAGTCCGAGCAGGCGCTGCTTGTGCTGCGGATCGGGATGCTCGAGTGCGAACTTGTGCGGCAGGTCGATGACGAAACCCGAGTTGCGGCCCGAGGCGCCGTAGCCGATGCGCTGGGCATCCACCAGCAGGATGCGGGATTGCGGCAGGTGCTCGGCCAGTCGGCGCGCCGCGGCGAGGCCGGCGAAGCCAGCGCCGATCACCACGTGGTCGGCTGTACGCTCGCCGCTCAGGCGCTTGGCGGGAAGGGGTTCAGGCAGAGCGGCATACCATCCACAACTGCGGTCATCATGAGGCAGATTAACGATACTGTTCATGGTTCGGCTCTCACGCCACGTTCTGTTGGATGTCCTGGCAGTTCTGCAGCCAGGCATTGCGTTTTAGTTGCGCCTGCCGCCCGAGGAGGACAAATCCACGCATTGCGCCGGCTGAGTCATGGAAGGCCGCGCGCAATCCATCGCTGGTCGCCTCGCAGCTCCACTCCCCCTCGCAATCGACTGGTGGCGGCAGCAGGCAGAGCGGTGCCGCCGGCGTCTTGACCGTCACTGGCATCAGGGGGTAGCTGACGGCAGTCGACTGCCCGGCCAGGGTCCGTGCGAGCGCGCGGATTCCTTCGTTGATCGGCGCAAGGTAAGGCAGCAACTGCCCGTCGACTTCGATGCAGTCCCCCAGCGCGAAGATGCCGGGTTTCGAGGTCTGCAGGCAGGCATCCACCTGTATGCCGCGCCCACAGGCCAGGCCGGCGTCCACGGCCAGTTGCAGGTTGGGCCGCAGGCCGACGGCGGAAAGTACGAGGTCAGCCTCGACGACCTGACCGTCGGACAGGGTCAACCGATAACCGTCCGTACCCTGATCCACACGCTGCAAGGTGGTGCGCAGGTTCCATTGCACGCCGAGCCCGGACAGCGCCTGCCGCAGGTGCAGGCCCGCCGCTTCCGGCAACAGGCGCGCCATCGGCCATGCGCCCAGGCCGATGACCCGCACCTGGTAGCCACTGTTCGCCAGGTCGTTGGCGAACTCGCAACCGATCAGTCCATCGCCGAGGATCGCCACGCGGCGCACGCCCTCCAACCGCTCGCGGAACTCCCGGTAATCCTGCAGGTTGTTGACGCTCAGCAACGCATCGGCGCGACCCTCGATGGGCAGCCGCACTGGCGAGGCACCGCTGGCGAGTACCAGTTGGCCGTATTCCATTTCACCCAGGCTGGTGTACAGCCGCTGCGCCTCGGTATCGATACGCTCGACCCGGCAATGGGTGTAGACACGGATATCCAGGCGCCGCTCCAGTGCCAGCGGACTCTCTGTTGCCAGCGCCGCCGCACTGCGCCCTTGCGCCAGCGCGATGGACAGTGCCGGCTTGGAGTAGCCATGCCCGCACTCCTGAGTCAGCACACGGATATCCAGCTGCGGGTTGGCCTTGCGCAGTTCCTGGGCCAGGCCATAACCGGCATGGCCGCTGCCGATGATGACCACCGGCTGGGCGGCCACAGCCGCCACCAGGGGTTGCGTCGCCACAGCTAGCGGCGCGGCGACGGCAGTCACCGGCTCGCTGATCTCGATCATTTCGAAATCGGCCTTGCCGACCTTGCAGTCGGGGCACAGCCAGTCCTCCGGCACATCTTCCCAACGAGTGCCAGGAAGGATGCCGTCGTCCGGCCAGCCCATGGCCTCGTCATAGATCAGGCCACAGATGATGCAGAGCCATTTCTTCATCGCCCCACCTCCTCACTCGCCCTTGATCCGCAGCGCCAGGTTCTTGGTCCGGACGTAGCTGTAGAGTGCTTCCTGCCCCTTCTCCCGGCCGAAACCGGACAGCCCCACCCCGCCGAACGGCGTCTCGATCCCGCCCGCGTACCATTCGTTGACGAACACCTGGCCGGCGCACAGGCGGCGCGCGCAGCGCAGGGCCCGATTCAGGTCCTGGGTGAAGACCCCTGCGACCAACCCGAACTCGGTACCGTTGGCGATGGCAATGGCCTCCTCCTCGGTATCGAACGGAATCACCGCCAGCACCGGCCCGAACACCTCGGAGCAGGCGATTTCCATGTCCGGGCTGACGTCACGGAACACCGTGGGGGCCATGAAATGCCCACGCAAGCCGCTGATCGCTTCGCCGCCGGTTGCAATCACCGCCCCTTCTTCCTCGGCGCGCCGGCACATGGCCTGGATGCCTTCGAGTTGGCCGGCCGAAATCACCGGCGTCAGGTCCGGATCATCCTGGCCCAGGCCGACCTTCAGCTCCTCGGCCATGGCCGCCACAGCAGCGACCACCTCGTCGTATGCCGAGCGATGAACCAGCAGGCGGGACATGGCCGAGCAGACCTGGCCGGCATTGAAGAAGATTCCGTTCCTGACGCTGTTCAAGAGCTGCTCGCGATCGGCATCGGGGAAGACCAGCGCAGCCGACTTGCCGCCCAGCTCCATGACGCTGGGGATGGCATGCTCCGCTGCGGCACGCAGGATGCTTTGGCCGGTGCCAACGGAGCCGGTGAAAACGATCTGGTCGACCTTGCGATGACCCGCCAGATAGGCGCCGACTTCCCGGCCGCGACCGCAGATCAGGTTAACGGCACCGCGCGGCAGTCCGGCGCGCTCGATCGCTTGCAGCAGTACGCACAGGCCCAACGGCGAGAGCTCCGGCGACTTGACCACCACCGCGTTGCCGGCCGCCAGTGCCGGTGCCAGCGAGCGGGCGCAGATGGACACGGGGAAGTTCCAGGGCACGATCTGCAGCGAAACGCCCATCGGATCGTAGACGGTGAAATCCATGTAGCCGTTGCCGAGGGGGATCGAGGTTCCCTCGATCTTGTCGGCCATACCGGCGTAGTACTCGAAGTAGCGAGCGGCCTCGATGAACTCGTCGCGGGCATCGCGCAGGCTCTTGCCGTTCTCCTGGCACAGTACCCAGGCGCCCTCCTCGGTTACCGCGCGGATCTGCGCGGCGATTTCCAGCAGCCAGGCTACCCGTTGGGCCGGGCGCACCCGGGTCAGCTCGCCACTATCGGCGCAGCGGCGCGCAGCCAGTATGGCGCGCTCCGCGTCGGCCACAGTGGCCTGGGCGACGGTGGCAACCGCTTCAGTGGTGCCGGGATTGTGGACGGCAAGATGCTGCTCGGTGTCGGTCCACTGGCCGTCGATGAAGTTCAACCAGTGCGATGCGATCGGATGCATGGCGATCACCTCAGGCGTTCTGCGCGGATTGGAGCAGTTGCTCCGCCGCCCACTTGTGGAAGTAGTGGGTGGGCAGGTCCATTTCCGGCGAGAACGCACCTCCGTTGTAGCCCGGAGAAGAGCGGCCCATTTGCATGCCCTCGACCGACGCGATGTCCTCGGCGAATACGACGCGCCAGGACTCCATGACCGCTTTGCGCGCCGCCTCGAAACGGCTGTCGAGGGCCTCGTCGCCTACATAGAAGAGACGCAGGTGCTCTACGGTCTTACCGGGTGCGATCGGCTCCAGCATCATGGCGAAGGCGTGGTCCGCCTGGATACCCAGCAGGACGTTGGGGAAGAAGGCCACGTACTCGGCGGTGCGCATACGATCCTGCGGCCAGGACGGAAAGGTCGGCAGGTGGGTTCCGGCGACATCCGAAAGGTTGTATGCGTGACTGCCCTGGCCGGCGAACTGGTCGAACATGATGTTGTAGTGGTCTTCCAGGCGCGAGTAGCTATTCAGGCTTGGGTGCACCCACGGCAAGTGGTACGCCTCGCAGTAGTTCTCCACCGCCAGTTTCCAGTTGCAGTTGACCTCGATGCTCATGGCGCCACTGGTGGCCTCGCGGCGCAGCAGGCTCATGCCATCGGTGCCAAGGAAGCCTTCCCAGCGCTCGGTCAGCGGCGCGAGCTGCTCTTCCAGGTCCGGCGCATCGGCAGACAGGTTGATGAACACCATGTCCATCCAGATGGTGCTGCGCAGCGCCTTGAGGCCGTGCTTTTCACAGGCGAAGCGCTCGTCCTTGTGCTGGTTGATGCCACCGACATGCGGAGTCCCTTTCAGGCCGCCGTTCAGATCGTAGGTCCACGAATGGTAGGGGCAGCGGATCACACCCTGCACTTCTCCCGCCTGTTGCACCAGCTTCACGCCGCGGTGGCTGCAGACGTTGTGGAAGACCTGAACCAGGCCCTCGCGATTGCGCATCATCAGCAGGGGCAGCCCCATGAAATCCACTGGCTTCACGTAGCCGTTCTTCGGCAGGTCGCTGGCAAAACCGATGCAGGCCCAGTTGCGGCCAAGCACCTGGTCCCGGTCCAGCTCGAAGTAGCGCTGCTCGGTATAGAACTCGTTGGTCAGGCCGTGAGCTTCATGGATGGGAGCCAGGACGGTTTCCAGAGCCTGAGTCGGAATGAGGCGGGGAGCAGTCGAAGTCATTGTTGTTCTCTCTTGCTAGCACGGAAGGAATGCGCGGCCGATTGGGCCTGCTGCATGGCGGCGAGTTTCGGCAAGAGAGAAAGCAGTCGACAAACGATTTTTTCGCGCCGATTAATTACTTTTAATCATTAATTGCAATCATGAATCCATCGAATTGGCCCAGCACCCAACCTAGCTTTCGGCCAAATCAATTTATGAGCTTTGGTAATTAATTGATGAAGAGAAATGAGTTGTCGCGGATACGGGCTTGCACCATTTTGTTGCCACATCTCGGGCCTGCAACGACCCGAGGTCGCCCCGCCGAGAAGCGGTAACCGTGGTCCCGAGCAACAGCTCGGTGACATGCCCCGCTTCGCCGAGCAAAGCCTTCAACCCTTAAACAAAAACAAAAGGGGAATGACATGCGTGCAGAATCGGGTCTTCTCAAAGGCCTCAACCCCCATGTCACGGTGACTTCGATAGCCACCGTGGTGCTGTTCGTGCTGTTCTGCGCGCTCATGGACGAGCGAGCCGCCCAAGCCTTCGAATCAGCGTCGACCTTCATTCTGAACAACTTCAAGTGGTACTACCTGGCCCTGGTGAGCGGCGCCCTCTGCCTGCTGATCTGGATATCCCTCAGCAGATTCGGCACCTTGAAATTGGGCGCCCATGACGACGAACCAGAGTTCAGTTTCGGTTCCTGGATCGCCATGCTGTTCAGCGCCGGAATGGGCATCGGGCTGATCTTCTGGTCGGTAGCCGAGCCAATGCTGCATTACGCCGACAACCCTTTTTCCAAGGGACTGACCGATGAAGCTGCCAGCATGGCCATGCGGATAACCCTGTTTCATTGGGGACTTCATCCATGGGCGATCTTTTCCCTGATCGGCCTGAGCCTGGCTTACTTTGCCTATCGCAAGGGTTTGCCGTTGGCCCTTCGGTCGTTGCTGTATCCGTTGATCGGTGACCGGATCTACGGATGGATCGGCCATGTCGTGGACATCATGGGCGTCGCGATCACGGCTTTTGGCGTCTCCCAATCGCTCGGCCTGGGCGTCGCACAGATCAATACCGGCCTTCACCAGGTATTCGGGCTTCCCATCAGCATCGGCCTCCAGCTGTCCATCATCCTGGTGGTCACCATCATCGCGTCCATATCGCTCCTGGCTGGCCTGTCCAAAGGGATGAAGCGGATTTCGACGTTGAACATGTACATCTCGTTCGTGTTGATGCTGATCGTCCTAGCCATCGGCCCGACCCGTTACATCCTCAACCTCATGTTCGAATCCACCGGGGATTACCTGCAGAACCTGGTCGGATTGAGCCTCTGGATGGACACCCAGAAGGACACCGAATGGCAGAACTGGTGGACTGCCTTCTACTGGCCATGGTGGATGACCTGGGGTCCCTTCGTGGGCCTGTTCATCGCGAGGATCTCCAAGGGACGCACGATTCGGGAACTCATCGTCGGCGCCCTGGTGGTTCCCACACTGGTCACGATTCTGTGGATGTCCGTATTTGGCGGCGCCGCACTGAAGAACGAACAGACCGAGCGCCAGCAATACGAGAAAGTGACCGCGAACGCCGAGCTCATCCAGGAACAGGCGAAGTTCGAAGGGGGCTCCATCCTCCTCGCCACCCAGAAGGAAGCCACCGCGGCCATGTTCACCCTGCTGGAGAAGCTGGACGGCCCGGTCGTGGGTGGCGCGCTCTCCATACTTGTCTGCCTACTGCTGGCCGTGCACTTCGTCACCACGGCCGACGCCGGCACTCAAGTGCTCTGCACACTGAACGCCCTGGGAAGCACCAACCCGCCCAACTGGATCAGGCTGCTGTGGTGCATTCTGGAAGGCGCAGTCGCTGCCGGACTTCTCCTGGCGGGGGGCCTCAAGGCCATTCAGATGGCGAGCATAGTCGTGGGCCTGCCAATCGCAATCCTGATGATGGTAATGAGCTACACCCTGATTCGCAGCCTGCGTCAGGAGTCGTTCAACGGCCATACCACCCTACCCCCGGGTGGCCGTATACCCGTTCAGGAGCATTCCCAGGAGGGTGTCTCGCCACTTCGCGGACCAGTACTGGGCGGGGCTGCTGCGGCAACGTCAATGACCGCACAAAGGGCCGGCTGATATTGGCAATCCCGTGGCGCCTCTACGGTTCTGGATGCGATGAACCGTAGGGAGCCACTCGCCACCTGACAGCGCCGAGGCCGTCAGCCACAAGCTGACGGCCTCGGTCGTTCCGGATCAACAAGAACGGGCCTCCCGCTCGCCGGCATCACTGCCCTTGAACGGAGGGGAGTCCCATGAGCCAGTCGCGGAACAACTTCACGCTTTGTCGTGGCCCACGTGAATGGAGAGGTTCCAGCAGACAGAACTTCGCATCGGTCTGCAGAACCTGATCGTTCGGCCGCACGAGACTTCCCGTGCTCAACGGCTCATCGACGAGCCTGTTCCAGGCAAGCGCCACGCCCTGCCCGCTCACCGCTGACTGGATCAGCATGCTGTAGCTGTTGATATTGACCCGGTGCTTCGGGACTACAGGTTCATGTCCAAGACGCTTGAGCCACTCCGGCCAGCCGATCCAGTCTCGCTGCGAGTCTTCGAGCCAAAGCCAGGTGCAGGAAGAGAGTCCCTCGATCGATGAAAGCTGAGGGTTTTTGGCCAGGTAGCTCGGACTACAGACCAGATAAATTTCTTCCGAAAAGAGCGGTGTCACCTCCATATCCCTGGGAGGCGTACTGCAGTAGTACAAAGCCAGATCGCAATCGAGCCTGGAATAGTCCTTCACATGATCGAGAGCGATGATCCGCAGGTCGATCTCCTCGTGCTGACTCTGGAACTCTGCCACTTTGGGCAGCAGCCAGAGCGAGGCCATGGCTGTACTCGTGGCCACTGTCACTTGCTGGTCCCCGCGCCATTGCCGGATCTCCCCCGTGGAGCGAGCGAGATGGAGCAGGCAATCACGCACCGTCTCGTGGTATTGGGTACCTGTCGGCGTCAAGGCAATGCTTCGGGTGGTCCTCTCGAACAATGTCTTCCCGAGATAATCCTCCAGCAGCCGGATCTGGCGACTGATCGCACCTTGGGTGACGTTCAGCTCCTTGGCGGCATGGGTAAAACTCAAATGACGGGCAGCGGATTCAAAGGCGAGCAGGCTGTTGAGTGGCGGAAGGGGTTGAATTTTCACGGCGAGGCGTTCACTCATTCTTATTTTATGAGTCGAACATTTTAGTCCTTTAGTCCCGTGAAGGTGTTCCCAAGACAGTGGCTGGTACTGATCCAACTTGCAGGTGAGGTGTCAGCGTTTCCCGTGAGGTTCCTACCGGTACCGTCCGCTTTTGGCTGCGGATTCAACCGGTCGACGCAACGGATTGGCTAAAACGTTCAGCAGGCGTTGCAATTGGCTGGTCAAGAGAATGCGAATACGCACTAGAGCCTAATTGGTCAGCTTGCAGCTGTTCCTGCGTTGCAATGCAGCATGGCCGACAATCAAGAGATCGCAGGCAGGTTCTTAGCGCTTCCCGCCGAAAACAGACTGTCCGCACCAGCCGCTGCGAGCTGCTGCCTTGCTAGACGGACGCCCTCCTCTCCGACCGACGGCCAGGAGCGGAATCCACCCTGCGCACTATCTGACCCTGGCGGCGTAGATACCCCCTGCAAGCACCAGGGCTGCCCCCGCGATAGTCCAGGTGTCGGGGAATTCGCCAAACACGAGTAAACCGACCAGCGTGGCAAAGACGAGGAGTGTGTAGTTGAACGGCTGCAGGGCAGCAGCTGGGGCGTACTCCAGGGCCTTGATCAGGAGGAGGTGCCCAATCATCCCGGCGACTGAATAAACACCAAGCAGCACCCACTCCACAGGAGACGGCGGCAGCCACGCAGGGATACCGAAGCAGGTTGATGCGATGGTCCCGACTACCGCCATGTAGAGCATGTTCGTGGCAAAGGAATCACTCTGCCCGGTTTTGCGTGAAAGCAGGTTATACGCAGCGAAACCCAGGGCAGCCAGCAGCGGCAACAAGGCGGCGGCATCGAATACACCGAAGCCTGGACGCAGGATAACCAAGGTGCCGGCGAAGCCCACCAACGCACCGATCCAATGGCGAATACCAACGACTTCGCCGAGGAATACCCCCGCCAACGCCAGCGTTATCAGCGGAAACACCGCCAGAAGGGCATGGCTCTCAGACAAACCCAGATAGTGGAGTCCCCAACCGAAAAGTGCTGCTTCTCCAATTGCCAGCAGCGAGCGAAGAACCTGGAGCCAGGGGAGCGAACTGCGTGCCGCGATCCTCAGACCTCCTTTCCACGCGGCATAGCCGATGGCTGCTACGACGAGCACCCAATAGCGCATCATCAAGAGCTGCGCGATGGAGAAGTCCTTGACGAGGTATTTGGTGATCCCATCCTGGGAAGCGAAGACCAGCATTGCCAATATGCACAGACCGATTCCGCGGCGGGTTCTGGCAGCTTCCGTGCGGGGCAGTGCGAGCATTACCTGGCTATTCATGAACAAGCGACCTCAGGCCAGGACACTCTGTGCAGGCGTCAGTGGTGAGAGAAATTGTCTTGGAATCGAGTTGCATTGCAGCTTGAAAAGCTCTCTCCGACGCCCATGCACTATCCGGCGGCTAAATCTTGAAATGGGTACGTGCGCGAAACTGTCCGGGGGCGATGTCGAACTTTTCACGAAAACACCGGCTGAAATGCGGAAGAGTCGCAAATCCGCTCGCCACAGAAATTTCGGTCAAGGACTTGTTGGTGTGCTGCAGGAGTTGACGCGCGTGCGTGAGCCGCAGCTCCATGTAGTAGCGCGGAGGTGTGGCCTTGACGTATCGCCGGAACAGCCGCTCCAGGTGTCGTCTGGAAATACGCGCATATCGCGCGATCTCAACTATCTCTATCGGATCCTCGATATTGGTGTGCATCAGCTCCAGGGCAAGCTTGAGGGTTCGCGGCAAGGTTGGATCGAAGTCGATCGACACGACTGAAACATCGACGGTTTCCCGCATCTTGTCGCACCCCAGGACCTCCTCCACCGCATCCAGCAGTTCCTGGCCAGCGCTGTGCCCCACCACTTCCAACATCATGCCCAGCGAGCTGTTCGCGCCAGCGCAACTCATTCGCTTGCGGTCCAGAACGTGGGAATGACTGGTCACGCTCACCTTGGGAAAGAGCTCGGACATCATCGCCCGGCCGTCCGGATGAAACGCACACTCATGGCCATTCAGCAGACCGGCCTCAGCCAGGAAGTAAGCACCATTCCAGAGACCGCCAAGCACCGCACCCGCCGCGTCGGCGTGACGCAGCTTCGCCCTCAGCTGCGGCTCGCCCTGGAGACGAACACGGAATCCGCCGCACACCACAAGGATGTCCTGGCGCTTCTCGTCCAGTTCGGCCAGTGCGCAATCGGTCGAGATAGCGATGCCCAGGTCGCTCGTGACCAGGTTGCCTTCGCCGCCAACGACCAGAACTTCGAACACCGGTGTCGAACTCATGAGGTTGGCCGTCACCAGGGCATCCACCGCACCGGTGAAGGCCATCATCGAGAAATGCTCACGCAGGATGAAGGCCACACGCCGTACGGGCGTGGTCAGCCCTGCACGGCTGGCCCTGTCCAGATGGGCCAGATTCTTGCACTTCAATACACTCTCGAATGACGTTCTCATCTCTCGACTCACAGCTGTTCAGGAATCACATTAAAGCCACCCCACTCCTGGCAGCGGCCCATCCCCCGGCTTCAAGTGCCGGACAGCCCCATCGGGCAAAAGCGCCCCCAGTGTGCGGGCCGCACAGCAGCCCGCAACCTGTCATCAAGCCGCGCCTGATTCCCCGAACAGCAAGGCAAACAGCTTCTTGCAATCGGGACTCCCCGGTAATGCCGCAATCGCCTGTTCGATTTCGCGTCGCTGCGTTTCGCCCAGGCTGATTCCAGCCAGCAGGTTGAACTTGGCGAGGAATTCCGCGCGTGTCATGGCTGTCTCGGGGTCGCCCATGGCGGGGGTGATCGGACTCGTGATTACCTGGCCGTCCTTGAGCGAGACCGAGACTCTCGACAGGATTTCATTGGGGAAGCGCGCGGAGAGCTCATCACTCTCTTTGATTTCAATGCGCCGGCTCACCGCGAGGATGTCGGGGGCGTGGATCGCCTCCCCCGTCACCTCCAGCGGGCCGACCTGACCACGCACCACCAACGCCGCAAGCGGGAAGGCCAGCGCGTATTGGGCCTCGTCGGCATTAGCCGGCGTATGCCCCTGCAGGCGCATGGATTCATGAAAGGTCTGCACCTGGATCTGCTCGATGTTCTCGCCACGGATCTGCGGATGCTCGGCCATGAGGGCAGTCATGGCCGTCAGGGCCGGCTGGGCCCAGCGACAGACAGGCCAGGGCTTGAAGTATTGCGCGTCGATCTCCCAGCGCTCGCCGAGATCCCGCCAGTGGGCGGCCACCGCCTCGTCTTCCACCGTCTCGGCCGGCGCCCCGGTGACACCGGCTTCGGCCAGCAACAGGGCATTGAGTCCGGCGTAGGCCCCTGCGCCATGGGCATCACGCAGCATCGAGGGATGATCGACGAGCCGCATCATCGGACAGCGCGGGCCAAAGTATTCCGCGATGCCGAGGGCATGACGGAAGCGCTGCTCGTCCAGCCCCAGCAGTCGTGCGCCGCCACACACCACGCCGACGCCCGAGAAAGCGCCGGAGGCATGGTATTCGGGGGCGGTTGCCATCAGCGCGGCGCCAGCCCGCAGCGCCGTCTCGTAGCCGATGCAGAGGGCGCTGAGCAGTTCCTCACCGCTGATGGTCCTGCCCTGTTCGCGGCAAGCATCGACCAGCGCCAGCAATGCGGGCACCACGGTCGCTCCAGCGTGTCCCTTGGAGGTGAAATGCCCTTCATGGGCATCCAGGCTGTCAACGCTGAAGCCTCCCGCCCAAGCCGCCCCCAGAGGGTGCACCGGGCGGCCATCGAACAGCAGGCGGCTGGCCAGCTTTCCAGCCGGGTAATGGCTCAGCGCGTAATGCTTGAGTGCCTGGCTGGTGGTGTTGTCGCGCGCACCGGCCGCCACGCCCAGGATATCCAGCAAGCAGGTCTGCAACAGCTCGCGGGTATGGGACGGGGCGTCGCGGAAACTGAAATCGCGGACGAACGAATAGAGCGACATGTGGACACTCCACAGACGAAGTCGGGAAAGAAGGGAAAAGGTGCCCGCGACGCGGGCACCGGAGTGGGTTACTGCTGGGTCTGGCTGACCTGGTTCGCGGCGGAGGCTCGCGATGCCTGCAGCCAGGCGTCGAACTGCTGGCGATGCGCGGCGACCCACTCCTTGGCATGACGCTGGATGTCGGCGGGCTTCTTCTCGCCCTGCTGCATCTTCAGGTTCTGTGCACTCTCGTCATCGGTGCTGATCTGCACCAGCGAGAGGAACTTCACAGCCGCCGGGTTCTCGTCGGCGAAGTCCTTGTTCAGCACGGCCACGACCTTGTCCACGGCAAACCCGAGGTTCTTGCCCTTGTACATGGTGTCCACATCGTTGTTGCCGTCCGGCAGGTCGGTCTTCGGCACTTCCAGCCAGACCACGTCGGTGTTCTCGACCAGCACGCTGGCGATCCACTGCGGCACCCAGGTGAAGTACAGGATCGGCTTGCCTTCCTTGTAGCGGGTGATGGTGTCGGCCATCAGGGCGAAGTACGAGCCCTGGTTGACGTGCACGCTCTTGTCCAGGTCATACGCCTTCATGTGGTGGGAGATGACCAACTCGCAACCCCAGCCCGGGTTGCAGCCCGTCAGATCGGCCTTGCCGTCGCCGTCGGTGTCGAACAGCTTGGCGATCTCCGGTTTTTTCAGGTCGGTGATGTACTTGATGTTGTATTGGTCCGCGGTTTTCTTGTCGATCAGGTAGCCCTGGCTGACACCCGGCAGGATGTCGCCGGTCTTGACCATCACCTCGTCACCGCCGGCTTGCTGGTAGAACTTGTCGTGCAGCTTTTCCCACAGGTGCACGGTGAAATCGGCATCGCCATTGGCCAGGGCCACCATCATCACGCCGTACTCGGTCTCCTCCGGCTCCTGGACGTCGTAGCCCAGTTCACGCAGGCCTTCCATCGCCACCTCGCCGCGGAAGCGCTCTTCGGCGATGGAGGGGAAGATCGGCGTGACCTCGACGCCCTCGCCGGGCTTGTCGGCCGAAGCGCTGGCACTCAGGGCGGCGACCGTCAGGGACAGGGCGGTGGCGCATTGCAGGAGGTTGCGGGAGAACTTGGATAGATGCATCGTCTCGTACCTTTATTGTGGCTTCTTGTCGGGTTCGGCAGATCGAATCAGTCGGCTCAGGCGGTCTTGCGCCCCCCGGAGGATTGCCCGGCACCGCACAGACGCAGCAGCGCGCCAACGGGGCCGGTGTGGTACCAACGCAGGCTCGGGTCGGCGCTGGTGCGCGCACCCATGGCCTGGGTAAGGCGGTCGAGGAAGATGGCCAGCAACACCAGCCCTACCCCGCCGACGGTGGCCAGTCCCATGTCCAGGCGACCGATGCCGCGCAGGACCATCTGCCCAAGGCCGCCAACCGAGATCATCGAGGCGATCACCACCATCGACAGGGACAGCATCAGGGTCTGGTTCAGGCCGGCCATGATGGTCGAGGTCGCCAGCGGCAATTGCACGCGGGTCAGCATCTGCCGTGAGGTGCAGCCAAAGGCGCGGGCGGCCTCGATCTTGTCTTCGGGCACCTGGCGGATGCCCAGGTTGGTCAGGCGCACCAGCGGTGGTAAGGCAAACACGATGGTCACCAGCACGCCTGGCACGTTGCCGATGCCGAACAGCATCACCACGGGCACCAGGTAGACGAATGCCGGCAGGGTCTGCATGGCATCGAGCACCGGCCGCACCAATCGCTCCAGGCGGTCGCTACGGGCACAGAGAATACCCAGCGGGATGCCGAACACGGCGCAGAAGAACACCGAGGTCAGCACCAGCGCCAGGGTGGTCATGGACTCCGACCATACGCCGATCAGGCCGAGCAGAGTCAGGGTGACGAAGCAAAGTAGTGCCATGCGCTTGCCGGCCAGCTGCCAGCCAAGCATGGAGGACAGGATAATGCCGATGGTGGGCGGAATGCTCTGCAGGACGTATTCGAACCCGTTGAGCACCTGGTCGATGGGCCAGCGGATGGCACGGAACACGTCGCGGAAATTGTGCACCAGGAAATTCAGGGTGGTTTCCACCCACTCACCCAGCGGAATGTTGGCGCTCTGGAACGGATCGAGAAGACTGAATTCAGACATGCGGGCTACCTACTCTCCGAAGTTGCGGCTGTTGCGTGATCGAGGGATGCGCTCAGTGGCGGCTCAGGGTTTGCAACAGCAGATTCTTGGAAATGGTGCCCTTCAGAGCACCGCTGTGATCCAGGACGGGCACGGGATATGGGAGTGCCGCGACGATATCCAGCACGTCATGCAGGGGAGTGTCGGTGTAGACAGGGTGCTGCTTGTGCAGGCTGAACTGTGCTTCCGGCTGCCCGGCCGCCACGCTGCCGGACTCGTCCGCGCCCACCACGGCCAGCAGCTGGTCACGCTCGTCGATCAGGTAGCCGTAGGGCACCCCGGCCTGGAAGCGCGGGGCCTTGCCGTTCACCCGGCATACCGTCGCCGGGTCTAACTGGGCCACGTCGCCGGCCTTGAGTACCCGTGAGCTGTCGAAGCCCTTGAAGAAGGTCTCGACGTACTCGTTGGCGGGCTGATTCAGCAGTTCCTGCGGCGTGCCGATCTGCACCACCCGGCCGCCTTCCATGATCGCGATGCGATGGCCGATGCGGATGGCTTCTTCGATGTCGTGGGAGATGAAGATGATGGTGCGCTGCTGCTCGGCCTGCAGGCGTATCAGCTCGCCCTGCATCTCGCTGCGGATCAGCGGGTCGAGGGCGGAGAAGGCTTCGTCCATCAGCAGGATCGTCGGGTCGTTGGCCAGGGCACGGGCGAGACCGACGCGCTGCTGCATGCCACCGGAGAGCTGGTGCGGGTAGCTGTGCTCGTGTCCGGCCAGGCCCACCTGGCGCAGGGCCTCGCTGGCGCGGGCATGGCGCTCGCCCTCGCCCACGCCGGAGATTTCCAGGCCGAAGGCGGTATTTTCCAGGACGCTCATGTGGGGCATCAGTGCGAAGGACTGGAAGACCATGCCCATTTCCTTGCGGCGGACATCGAGCAGTTCCTTGTCGGACAGGCCGGTGATCTCGCGCCCGTTCAGGTGGATGCTGCCGGATGTGGGCTCGATCAGGCGATTGAACAGCCGCACCATGGTCGACTTGCCTGAGCCGGACAGCCCCATGATGACGAAGATCTCGCCGCGCCTGACCGAGAAACTGGCGTCGAATACCCCGACGACATGCCCAGTCTTGCGGAAAATTTCATTCTTGTCGGCGCCCTTTCTCAACATCTCCATGGCAACTTCCGGATGGGGTCCGAATACCTTGAAGATGTTCTTTACCGAAAGAATATCGTCGGCCTGATTCATACAACCCTCTTTGTTATGCTTATTAACCGATCAGTCAACTTCGCGCTTCCCAGTCGCCAGATGGACTGTGACAAGCGCCCAGCAAAACCGGAAATCCATTCGTCTCTGACGTGGGCAAACCGGCGCGCAGAAAATCCTGCTCCATAAAAGCGACATCGATTTATGAATGTCGCGTTGCAGCTTCAAATTAAGTTCAGACCCTCACAGCGTCCAACGACATTTGTTCGCCCGTAACCATAACTTCATGTTATTGATCACCCGTGGCGCCGCCTTGCAGCGAAGCAATTTCCGGCTCCACAGGCCCCTGACGCGCCAGGAAAACTGCCGCGAGCAGCACCATCAGTCCGCCACCGAACATGGAAGTTGTGACTTGCTCGCCCATGAGCAATACCGCAATGGTCACGGCCACCACCGGCTCCACGGTCGACAAGGTGGCGGCCGATGAGGGGCCTATATGCGGCGAGCCGGCCAGGAATGCCGCCACCGGTACCAGGGTGGCGAACAGCGCCAGTCCCAGAGTCGCCCCCCATGCGAAGGAGGTCGAAGGCAAGGAAGCGCCTTGCACGAGGGCCGCCAGGGCGAAGGTCAATGCGCAGCCCAGGAGCAACATGGCGGCCGATGCCAGTGGGTTCTCATGGACGACCCGATGGGTGCCGTAGATGATCGATGCCCCGTAGCACACCGCGGCGAACAGCGCCCATAGCGCCCCCATCGATGCGCCAGACAGGCTGAGCCCCGTGGCCATCACTACCCCACCCAGGGCCAACGCCAGGCTGACCAACTTGAGGGCGCTGGTCCGCTCCCCCAGCCAGGTTATGGATACCGCCGTGACGAAGGCCGGAAAGCTGTACACCAGGATGATCGCCAGACTGACCGATGTGGATCGGGCAGCGCTGTAGTACCCCAATGCCGCGAGCCCATAGCCGAGTCCGAGCAGCAGGTTCTGTCCCGCCAAGCGGCCTACGGGAAGGGCTATGCCCCGCCAGCGCAGGAACACCAGCAATAAGCCAACGGCAATCGAAAAGCGCGCCAGAAGGAGCCCCACCGGGTCGGCACCGCCGGCGTAGGCATACTGGGCGAACAGAGGCTGCAGGCCGTAACAGAACGCAGCCAGCAGTACGAGCAAGAAGCCCTTGGCATGACCATTTCGCCGAGAAAGGGAAATCATGGGTTGCATCACCAGGTTGTTGGCCACAGGGCCTTCCAGAATAAAAAAGGCCCCGTATCACCAGACGGGTGAACGGGGCCAAGTCGAAGCTGTACGTGGCTCAGTCGACCAACCGGCTGGTCATGGTCGCGCAGTACCAATCCACGAACTGACAGACTCCGTTTTCCGCAATCGACGAGTAAGGCCCGGGCTCATAGGCGGGAGAGCTGACACCCGCCTGAGCCCCCTCGACCAGGCGACGATCCTGGTCATTGGTGGCAATCCAGACCCGGGTCAGGCGATCGAGGTCATAATCGAGGCCTTCCTGCGCGTCCTTCGGTACCAGCCACTTGGTCGTCACCAGGGTTTCGTTGGGGCCTTGCGGCAACACACGGAAACTCAGGGCATGGTCGCCAAGGAAGTGGTTCCAGGTGGAGGGATAGTTGAAGTACAGCAGCGCGCCGATATTGTTCTCGCCGCTGCGATCGAGACGACCGGCCACCGCGGGCTTGCCGTCCATGGTGTAGCTCACGGCGCCGGCCGAAAGCGGAATGCGCGTCATGCGATACTGCCCCGCTTCGTCCATCACCAGGCGGCTGGGCAGGCCGGCTGCCTCACAACGATTCCAGTGCGCCACCAGCTCGGGGTCATCCTCGCCACCCACACCTGCTACCGAAAGGTTCTCAACGTAGGAGTTGAGCAACTCCGGATGGGTGCCGTCGCAGTGGTAGCACTCGCGGTTGTTCTCGAAGACCAGCTTCCAGTTACCCCGCTCGATCAGGTTGGACTCGAACGCCACCTTGCAGTCATCCAGATTGTGCGGACTGAGGAAGGGGGAAACGGCTTTGCGGAACTGCTCGAAATCCGGCGCCTTATCGGCCACGCAGACGTATATGTAGCTGTTCACCACTTCGCAATGCGCCGGCTTGAGGCCATAGTCGGCAACGTTGAAATCCGGCCCCATGTTACCGGCGAACAGCAATTTGCCATCCAGGTCGAAAACCCATTTGTGGTAGGGGCAAACCAACTTGGCAACTTTGCCGCTGTTCTCGGTGCAAACCTTGGAGCCCCGGTGCCGGCAGGCATTGTGGAACGCCCGCACCTGGCCATCGCCGCCACGCACCACCGCAATCGGATAGTCGCCAACTTGCAGGGTCAGGTACTGGCCGGGCTTTTCCAGCTCAAAGGTATGTCCGGCAAAGATCCATTCCTTGTGCCAGATATGCTCAAGATCCTGGCGATACACTTCCGAGTCACTGTAAACAGCGCGAGGAAGGGCATGACGCTCTTTGCGTTGGCGGATCAGGGCTAATACAGCGGTGTTTTTATCCATTGTTATAGGCACTCCGAAACAGGCCCGGGAAATTGTCGGTGCTTGCTTGATTCGGCGAAAAATGGAGTCATGGACTCATCAACTCGCCCTTTCCAAGGTCAGGGCTATCTGCATGAGTGCCCTTTCGGATAACCTCAGCTAAGCCGCCCCGCCGCGATTGCAGCAGGCCGGAGTCTAGGACGAGGTCGCCAGTCGGCAGAACCGACTTTTTATTCAGGATTTTGATTACTTGTAGTTATGGTCAAGCACACCGAGCCCGATCAGACCCTGATCAAGATGCCGTCGTTACGCGCCGTGAAGTCCTTCGTCGCGGCAGCCAAGTATCAGAATTTCACGCGAGCAGCTGAAGCCTTGTGTGTGACCCAGGCTGCGATCAGTCGGCAGATTCGCGAGCTGGAAATCTATCTGGGCGCCGAACTTTTCAAGCGCGAGGGACGCGCCGTGGAGCTCACGGCCGCCGGCTCGATTTTCTTCGATGCGGTGCAGTTGTCCTTCGTCAACATCTCCCAGGCCGCCGAGCGCATCCGCAACAAAAGCGCCACCAAACGCGTGCTCACCCTTTGCTGCTCGCCGGCATTCTCCGCGCACTGGCTTGCCCCTCGGTTGCCAAGTTTTTTCGGCGCGAACCCGGACGTCGACCTCAACCTGATCACCACGCAGAACTTCCTATCCATGGAACCCGGTGTGCGCCCGGACATCTTCGTCACCAAGATCGCCAAGATCCGCGAGGGCTATCGCAGCTACCCCCTGATGCACGATGTGATCTACCCGGTATGCACGCCGAAGTACCTCGAGGAACACCCGGAAATACGCACGCTGGAGGGCCTGCGCGACACCGTGTTGCTGAATCTCAGCCCCTACGGCCGCTCGCAGGTCGCCGAGCATGTCGACTGGAAGGTCTGGCTGGCATTCCACGATATCGATCTCGAGGCACGCGCGGCCAACGCCCCTCATTTCTTCAACGCCAACGACTACATCCTGCTGATCCAGATGGTTCTCAATCATCAGGGCGTCGCCCTGGGCTGGAATCATCTGGTGGGCCGCCTGGTCGAGCAGGGATTGCTGATCAGGCCCGTCGAGCAGGAACTGGTGCTCAAGGACACCCTGCACTACCTGACGTTCGACGAAGACAAAGAGGATGACGACGCCTGTTGTCGCCTGCGCGACTGGCTGCTCGCGCAGCCCTGATGACCTGGCGTTATTATTATCCTCCACATTTCGTTGCTTAATTCTCCAACACGATATTGCTAACATAAAGAGTTAAATTGTAATCAACCCCACAAGAACCTGCCCTGCGCAGGTTTTTTTATTTTTATTACCCCGCCGAAAAAACCATAACCTCTGATCATTGATTGCCACCCCTAAATGTTGCTTGTTGGCGACTTGATCGTGTCATTAATCTTCATGCCGACATCCCCCATATAACGGGACCTGAGAGCCACCATCGAGCGAGCTGATTTCGCGACGCACGGATCAAGGTGGCACTTGCCGATCAAGAGTCAGGTAGTAACCGAGCGCTCATAGTCCAGAGAGTCATCGCCCGCAAGGGATGTTTATCAAGCTGAAATAAAAAAGTTAGGTCTCTGATATGACAAAAATTACGTCTTTACCTGCCGATGACAAGAGCTGTGGTTGGTACCACCTCAGCAAACCTCGGCAACCAAGGCCTAGCCATTACGGCAACAGCTCGGCTCGCTGGGTTGTAGTAGGTGCCGGTTTCACCGGCCTCGCCGCCGCCCGACAGTTGGCGCTCAACTTTCCCAATGATGAAATCGTTCTTGTCGATGCGCAGGAAGTCGGGTTCGGTACCTCAGGCCGAAATGCCGGCTTTGCCATCGACCTGCCCCACGATATCGGGGCCGATGACTACATCGGCGATATCGACACCGCGAAGATCAGCCTGAAACTGAATCTCACCGGCCAGTCCTTGCTCAAGGACCTGGTAGCGCAACACGACATCGATTGCCAGATGAAAGCCTGCGGCAAGTACCAGGCTGCCATCGAAGATCGTGGCATCGCCGTGCTGGATGCCTACCGGCGTGGCCTGGACAAACTCGGCCAGGCCTACGAGATGATCGAGGCCGACGACCTCCCCGCGCACATCGGCACGCACTTCTACCGCAAGGCCCTGTTCACCCCGGGAACAGTGCTCATCCAGCCCTCGGCGCTGGTCAAAGGCTTGGCCGACAGCCTTCCGGCCAACGTCAGCCTCTACGAGAACACGCCCATCACGGGAGTCGAATACGGTGAGAAGAGCGTCCTCACCCACGCCTTTGGCAGTATCACCGCCGACAAGCTGGTGCTCACCAACAATGCCTTCGGCATGAGCTTTGGCTTCCTCAAGGGCAAGATGCTCCCGGTCTTCACCTACGCCAGCATCACTCGCCAACTCACTGCGGATGAACAAGCGCGTCTTGGCGGCAAGCCCTTCTGGGGACTGATACCGGCCGATCCATTTGGCACCACGGTACGTCGCACGCCGGACAACCGCCTGCTGATTCGCAACAGTTTCAGCTTCAACCCGGATGGTCGCAGCAACACCAAGTACCTCGATCGCTTCGTGAAGCGGCATCGCACCTCTTTTGAACGTCGATTCCCGATGCTTCCCGGCGTTGAGTTCGAATACACCTGGGGCGGTGCATTGGCCTTGTCGAGAAACCACATGGGTCATTTCGGCGAGCTGGCGCCCAACGTCTACGGCGCACTCTGCTGCAACGGACTTGGTGTAACGCGTGGCACTGCCACGGGCAAGCTACTCGCTGATTGGCTGGCAAGCGATCGAAACGAGTTGATCGACTTCCTGCTACGCACCTCCGGACCCAACAGGAATCCGCCAGAACCTTTCCTTTCTGCAGGCGTGAATCTCAACCTCAAGTGGGGACAGTACCGGGCAGGAAAAGAGAGCTGAGTACTTTTTATTTCAAAGCTCAGGGCAAGTACCAGGGCCGATTATCAATAGGCCCGTGGGTCCTGTTGCCTGTTGATTGATTCAAATGGTCTCCCTGAACTTTCGAGGCTCGCGGTTTTGGTGCAGCCCAGATTCAACCGAACACTTATAAACGGGAAATAACAATGACAATTCCTAGATCAGTAGAGGATGTCCCTCTGAACAGCTTCCATAAGCTGTTGACCCTCCGTTCCGGCGGCGGGTCCTTCGTTGATGGCTATGTCCTCAGCATCATTGGCGTTGCCATGTTGCAATTGACCACTGGCCTGAACCTCAGCGATTTCTGGCAAGGCCTCATCGCCGCCTCGGCGCTGATCGGCATCTTCTGCGGTGGCTTCTTCGGCGGCTGGCTGACCGACAGGCTGGGCCGCAAGAAAGTCTTCTTCGTTGGCCCGACCCTGTTCATCGTCGGCTCGCTGGCCCAGTACTGGGTCGAATCGGCCGCGGCACTCTTTCTGCTGCGTTTCCTGATCGGCATGGCCGTCGGCATCGAGTACCCGGTGGCGACTTCCCTGCTGGTGGAGTTCCTGCCGAAGAAGTACCGCGGACCGCGCCTGGCCACCCTGACCATTCTCTGGTTCGCCGGTGCCGCACTCGCCTACGTTGCCGGCGACTTCATCCTGCGGGTCGGTGGCGACGAAGCCTGGCGGCTGGTCCTGGCCAGCCCCGCCGTGATCGGCGCGATCCTGTTTGCCCTGCGCATGGGCACGCCGGAATCGCCCCGCTGGCTGCTGAGCAAGGGACGCGCCGCGGAGGCCGAAAGCATCATCAAGCAGGTGTACGGGAATGAGTTCTCGCTGAAGAACCTGCCCGAACAACTGGAAGTGAAGAAGCTTTCCGTGTGGAACCTCCTGCACTCCGGCTATGGCAAGCGCATGTTGTTCGTCACGGTGTTCTGGACCTGCTCGATCATTCCGGTATTTGCGGTCTACGCCTTCGCACCCAAGGTCCTGCAGGCGCTCAACCTGAGGGGCGATTGGGCCTCCTTCGGCTCGGTCGCGATCACCTTCCTCTTCGTCGTCGGCTGCATCATCGCCACTCGCCTGATCAATACCGTCGGCCGCCGCAGCATGCTGATCCACAGCTTCCTCTGGTCCGGTCTGGCCCTGCTGGGGCTGAGTGCGTTCCACACCGGCTCGGAAGTGCTGATCCTGTTCCTGTTCGGCACCTATGCCCTGTTCATCGGCGGTGCCCAGGTGCTGCAACTGGTCTACCCCAACGAGTTGTTCCCCACCGAGATTCGCGCGTTTGCCGTCGGCGTGGGCACCTCCCTGTCGCGGGTTGGAGCTGCGGTAGGCACTTACCTCGTGCCCATCTCGCTGGAAACCCTCGGCATCGCCCAGACCATGGTTGCCGCCGCCGTGGTGACCTTCATCGGCTTGCTGGTCGCCTGGGCCCTGGCCCCGGAAACCCGTTCGCTCAACTTGCAACAAGCAGCGTCACTGGCCTGAAAACTGAACATGCGCAGCCGCTGCACAACACAGCGGCGCGGTGAATAGACAAGCCCCTCACCCAAGGAGAATCCAAGATGAACTTTGACGGTATCTTCACCCCGGCAATCACTCCCCTGACCGCCGCGGGAGCCATCGATAAATCGGCCTTCGCGCAAGTGCTGGAACACCTGATCGAATCCAAGGTTCACGGCATCGTCATCGGCGGCTCCACTGGCGAGTACTACGCCCACACCGCCCAGGAGCGCTTCGATCTCGCCGCCCAGGCCAAGGATGTGATCAATGGCCGCCTGCCCCTGGTGGTAGGTACCGGCGCCGTCCGTACCGAAGAGTCGGTCGCCTATGCCGAAGCCGCCAAGGCCATCAAGGCCGACGCGATCCTGGTTGGTTCGCCGCCCTACGCCCTGCCGACCCAGAAAGAAATTGCTACCCACGTCCTGGCCGTCGACCGCGCGGCTGACCTGCCGATCATGCTGTACAACTACCCCGCCCGCATGGGGGTCGGCATGGGCGACGAGTTCTTCGCCGAGGTGGCCGGTTGCAAGAACATCGTCGCCATCAAGGAAAGCTCGGGTGACACGGCCCGTCTGCATCGCCTGGCCGTGCAACACCCCAATATCGCCCTGTCCTGCGGCTGGGATGACCTGGCCCTGGAGTTCTTCGCCTGGGGCGCCCGTAGCTGGGTGTGTGCCGGCTCCAACTTCATTCCCCGCGAGCACGTGGCCCTGTACGAGGCCTGCGTGCTCGAGAAGGACTTCGACAAGGGCCGCCGCATCATGGCCGAACTGATGCCGCTGATGGACTTCCTGGAAAGCGGCAAGTTCGTGCAGTCCATCAAGCACGGCTGCGAGCTGATCGGCCTGCGCGCCGGCGGCGTACGCGCGCCGATGCAGCCGCTGGAAAGCGAGGAGAAGCAGGCGCTGCAGGACGTCCTCACGGTTCTCAAGCGCAACATCGCGAAAATCACCGAGGGTTCCAACAATGGCTGAGTTGCTGAGCAAAGAGGCGTACGCGGCAATCGCCGCCAAAATGGAATTCCGTACCCAGGCCTTCATCGACGGTAAATTCCGCGATGCGCTGTCGGGCCGTACCTTTGTCACCACCAACCCGGCCACCGGCAAGCTACTGGCCGAGATCGCCGCGTGCGACGTGCAGGATGTCGATGTGGCCGTTGCCGCCGCCAAGCAGGCTTTCGACGACGGCCGCTGGTCGAAGCTGCAGCCCGGCGAGCGCAAGCACATCCTGCTCAGGTTCGCCCAGCTGCTGGAAGACAACGCCCATGAACTGGCGGTGCTCGAATCGCTGGACAGCGGCAAGCCGGTCAGCGAGTGCCAGAACGTCGACGTGCCGGAAACCATCCACACCATCCGCTGGCACGCCGAGCTGATCGACAAGATCTACGACAACACCGCCCCGACCGGCAACGCGGCCGTGACCATGGTTGTGCGCGAAGCAATCGGCGTAGTCGGCCTGGTGCTGCCGTGGAACTTCCCGCTGCTGATGCTGGCCTGGAAGATCGCCCCTTCGCTGGCAGCCGGTTGCTCGATCGTGGTCAAGCCGGCCAAGGAAACCACCCTGAGCGCCCTGCGCGTGGTGGAGCTCGCCTATGAGGCGGGCATTCCTGCGGGTGTGTTCAACCTCGTCCCGGGTGGTGGGCGTGAAGTGGGCGAAGCCATCGGTCGCCACATGGACATCCCCATGGTCAGCTTCACCGGCTCGACCGACACCGGCCGCCTGTTCCTGAAGTACGCCGCCGAGTCCAACCTCAAGCGCATCGTGCTAGAACTGGGTGGCAAGAACCCGGCGGTGGTCATGAACGACTGCGAGGACCTGGACGAAGTCGCCCAGTTCGTCACCGCCGGTGCGTTCTGGAACATGGGCGAGAACTGCTCGGCATCCTCGCGTCTGATCGTCCATAAGGACGTCAAGGACGAGCTGCTGTCGCTGATCGTCAAACACCTCAAGGACTGGAAACTGGGCGACCCGCTAGACCCGGACAACCGTCTGGGCGCAATGGTCAGCAAGTCGCACTTCGAGAAGGTTCGCTCCTACCTGGAATACGCCGCCGAGCAGAAGCTCACTGTGGTGCAGGGTGGCGAAACTGAGTCGGGCGTGTTCGTGCAGCCGACCATCGTCGACGGCGTGGCCCGCGACAGCCGCCTGTTCGTCGAGGAGATCTTTGGCCCGGTGCTGAGCGTCACCAGCTTCTCGACCATCGATGAGGCAATCGAGCTGGCCAACGACACCGTCTACGGCCTGGCCGCGTCGGCCTATACCGGCAGCCTGCGCAATGCCCTGCGCCTGTCGCGGGAGATCCGCGCGGGCGTGGTGACAGTCAACTGCTTCGGCGAAGGCGATGCCTCGACGCCGTTCGGTGGCTACAAGGAGTCTGGCTTTGGTGGGCGTGACAAGTCGATCTGGGCACATGACCAGTACACCGAGCTGAAAACCATCTGGATCAACGCGTCTGCATAACTGATGCGTTGATTGACCCGATTCGCCACCGCCGTTTGTGCGGTGGTCGAGTCGGAGATTTTTTGCTTTACCCGCCCTCAAGCAGCCAGTAGCTCATGGAAGAGCGTCACCAATGCTGCCGCACCAGGCATCCGCCAAGTCCGGATGTCATCCCCAATCCCCATTCGTCATCGAAACCAGTGCGCACGGCCACAGGGGAGTGTGTCGGCCACGCTTTTTCGTAAAGACCAACTGCCCATGCTTTCTGTAGATGTAACTCAGGTTGCTCCTTCGAGCAGCCATCGTGCTTCATTGACCGTTGCCCACATCGCCGCGGTGCTCTTCGGCTTGACCGGTATCCTTGGTGCGTTGATCCATGCCGATGCAGCGGTCATTACCTATGGTCGCGCGGCCTTTGCGGTCCTTGCCCTGCTTGTCGTTTCGCAGGTGCAACGACGCTCGCTGTTTCGCAGCCTGAGCTGGCGAAAACTGGCGATCCTGTTCCTGTCCGGTGCAATGCTCACCGCCCATTGGGTCACCTTCTTCATCGCCATCAAGGTGGGCGGAGTCGCGGTCGCCACACTTGGCTTCGCCAGTTTCCCCGCCTTCATCGCCCTGCTGGACATGCTGGTGTTCCGTGAGCGAATCGGCGCACGTGAAGCTGTCCTCTTGATGCTGATCACCACTGGATTGGTGCTCGTTACACCGTCGTTCGACCTGGGCAACCAAGGCACCATCGGCCTGCTCTGGGGCCTTGCCTCCGGCCTGTCCTTCGCCATGCTGGCGATGATCAACCGCCGCGCCACGCGCGGGATGGACGCAATGCAGGTTGCTTTCTGGCAGAACGTTACCGTCGCGTTGCTGATTTCACCGTTTTCGCTGGAAGGCTTCGTAAACGACGGCTTGGCGACGGCCGATTGGGTCTACCTCGGCCTCCTGGGCGTGTTCTGCACAGGTCTGTCGCAGTACTTGTTCGTGAAGAGCCTGGACGGACTCGATGCACGCAGCGCAGGAATGATCATCGCGCTGGAGCCGGTGTATGCCATTGCCTGCGCATGGTGGCTGTTCGGAGAACAGCCCTCGCTGCTCATGGTTGCCGGGGCGGCCTTGATCATTGTGGCTACGGTCCTGTCGGCACGGAGCGGGTCCGCCGAGCCAACCCCAACTACCTGATGGTCGGTGCACCGCATGCCGCGAGTACACAAGTCGATGTCGCTTTTCCTCAACGCGGTGGCGAGTAGGGCCAACCGATCTCCAATCCATGTGGACTATGTTGGCCTCGCGTGATGCCTGCCAGAAGTGAGTTTCAACGCTGGTTTACCGTTGAGCCGATCGGCGAAACGGGAAGATGCTCGGAGTACCGACTCCAAGCTGTCCAGCGACCTGATGGCAGCTTCGCGCCTCCGATAATAAGTCCAAGAGAAGAGATCAGAATGACAACTACCAGAGCGGAAAGCGCAAGCGGCGAATTGGCGCAAGGCTTCAAGCCTCGCCATATAACCATGCTCTCGATCGCCGGCATCATTGGCGCGGGATTGTTCGTCGGCTCGGGACACGCCATCGCGTCTGCCGGCCCTGCCGCAATTGTGGCGTATGCATTGGCCGGGACCCTCGTGGTCCTGGTGATGCGCATGCTGGGGGAAATGGCGGTAGCCAGCCCTGACACCGGCTCTTTTTCCACCTATGCGGACCGGGCTATCGGCCGGTGGGCCGGTTTCACCATTGGCTGGCTGTACTGGTGGTTCTGGGTACTGGTAATCCCCATCGAAGCGATAGCCGCAGGCGTTGTGCTGAACAACTGGTTTCCGCAGGTCGAGACCTGGTTCTTCGCACTGACGGTAACCGTGCTGCTGACCGCCACCAACCTCTTCAGCGTGGCGAAATACGGCGAGTTCGAGTTCTGGTTCGCGATGCTCAAGATCATCGCAATCGTGGCATTCATCGCCCTGGGCGGCGCCGCACTCCTCGGCGCCCTGCCCGATCGTGAGGTAAGCGGCCTGCAGCGCCTGATGGTGGACCACGGTGGATTCATGCCCAATGGCTGGACCGCGATCATCGGCGCCCTGCTGACGACCATGTTCAGCTACATGGGCACGGAGGCGGTGACCATTGCCGCTTCCGAGTCCAGCAACCCTGCCAAAAACATCGCCAAAGCCACCCGCTCGGTGATCTGGCGGATCAGCGTGTTCTATCTGCTGTCGATCTTCGTCATCATTTCCGTCGTGCCCTGGAACGACCCGCTGTTGCCGGTGCAAGGCTCCTACCAGCGTGCGCTGGAAATCATGAACATCCCTTACGCGAAGTTCCTGGTCGACATGGTGGTACTGGTGGCGGTAGCCAGCTGCCTGAACTCCTCGATCTACATTTCCTCGCGCATGATCTACTCGCTCAGCAAGCGTTCCGATGCGCCGGCCTTCATCCAGCGGACATCCGCGGCGGGCGTGCCCAGAGCCGCCGTCATCGCCAGCACCCTCATCGGCATGCTGACAACTGCCTTGAACTTCTTCGCGCCTTCCCAGGTGTTCGCATTCCTGCTGGCCAGCTCCGGATCAATCGCCCTGCTGGTCTATCTGGTCATCGCCTTCTCCCAGCTGCGCATGCGCTCGATGCTGCAGAAGCAGAACGCCGAAATCGCCTTCAAGATGTGGCTGTTCCCCTGGCTGACCTGGGCCGTCATCGCCTTCATCCTCTTCGCCCTGGGCGTCATGTTCGTCATGCCTCAGCACCGTCTAGAGGTGACTTCGACCATGGCGCTGGCCGTGGTGATCCTGCTCATCGGCGTCTTCACCAGTCGACAACACGCTCAACCAGGACGCCTCGGTGCGGTTGGGAAAACAGCTTGACCGCAACGGTCCGGGAGAGTCGCAGCGAGAGTGAAGGGTTACCCGTGATCAACTGTTCGAACGACTGAGTCGTGGCACGTGATCACAAACGAGAGCGCCCTGGCAATGTCAGGGCGCCTCTCCTGCAACCGGGGCCCAGCCCCGGTGTAATTGCCGTCGCCGCCCGGGGCGGCTGGATTCTTATGAGGCCTGTTGCAATGCAAAGAGGAAAAGATTGAGAGACCGGAGGCAATTCAGCGACGCGTTGCAGGGACGCAACCTCCGATTTGTTGGTGAACAGAAAGGTGAGTCTTTACCTCATGCTCGAGTAGGCTTTGTCCTGCTCGAGTTTTTTTCCCTTCCAGCGTTCACGCAAGCGCTCGACACCCTGGTCACCGCCAACCTGATCCGGCCGGGCGCCTTCGCAACGAGAACCTTCAGCCTGGACGGCAAGTCGGTCACCAGTGATCTCGGCCTGGTCATTTCCCCGAGCGCCACACTGCACAGCGACCATTTGCCCGAGCTTGATCTACTCGTGGTTTGTGGGGGATTGAGGACGGCGCTGCGACCAACACCTGAGCTCACGGATTTGCTGCGGGTTGCGAACGAAAAGGGGGTCGTACTGGGCGGGCTATGGAATGCCGCATGGTTCCTGGGACAGGCACGGTTGCTCGATGGGTACAAGTGCGCAGTGCATCCGGAGAATCGGGCCGCTCTGGCCGAGACAGCGAAAAACAGCCAGGTGACATGCGAGAGCTATGTGGTCGATCGCAATCGGCTGACCGCCGCGAGTCCTACGGGTGCCTTCAACATGGTCCTTGCCTGGATCGGGACGATCCACGGTCGCGGGTTGGTCGATGCCATAGTCGATATCCTGGCCTTCGAGGAGTCTCGTTATCGAAGAGTGCATCCATCGCTGCACGAGAAAATGAGCGAGCCTGTCCGGGATGCCATCACGCTGATGGGCGCGAACATCGAAGAGCCCCTGAGCCAAGACCAGCTCGCCCGCTATGTCGGTCGCTCCAAGCGGCAAATGGAAAGGCTGTTCCAGCAGCAGCTCGGAACCACGCCGGTGCGCTTCTACCTGGAGTTGCGCATTACCGAGAGCCGCCGTTTGCTCCAATACTCGGACCTTCCTGTTTCCGAGGTCAGCGTTGCCTGTGGCTTTGCCTCCGCCAGCCACTTCAGCAAATGCTACGCCGCCTTCTATGGGTACGCCCCATCCAAGGAGGTGCGATACGGCTGCGTGAAATCCACGAAGTAGCCGTCACTACTGATCTCCCTGTCGGGCGTCAGCACTCCCCGGCGCTTGATCCGAGTCGATGCGCAGCGCCTCCCTTGTGGTTTCGGCCCATAGCACGCATCGCCCGCCGAACCATCATTTCGCCCAAGACCAACTATCAATCGAATCGAGTAGTGGAGTTCCGGGACAGAACTGAAGATTTGCCCGTGAGCCGCCAAGGCCACCCCGCATCACCCAGAACAGTACGGGATGGATCCAATGAAAATCTCGAATCCCGCAGTGCGCTCAAGCGCCTGTCGCAGTGCCAACGACCGAACCCTCCCCTCACTCGCAAGCGCCGCAGCCTCCCGGGGCTCCCTCGCGTTACCCGCAACCACCTGACCTGAAGATCCGGGGAGCGCCCAGGTGCGCCCCGAAATTCGCTGTCCTCTCGAAGTTGCTGTCGTGGACATCACCCAACCTCGTTTCCGGAGCAGACCATGAAAAATATTCTGATTGTCGGTGCAGGATTCGCAGGGGTCTGGAGCGCCTTGAGCGCCGCCCGCCTGCTGGACAAGTACGATTGTGAAGACGTGAATATCACCCTGCTGGCGCCCCAGGCGGAGCTGCGGATACGTCCGCGCTTCTACGAGCCGGACGTTCACCGGATGTACGCGCCGCTGGACGAGTTGTTCGACTCGGTGGGCGTTCGCTTCGTCAAGGGCACGGCCAGCCACATCGATGAGCAGGCGCAGACCGTCGGCTACACCGACGAGGAGGGCCGGCAAGGGGAACTGGGTTACGACCGCCTGGTACTGGCGACCGGGAGCCAGCTCGTCCGCCCGACTGTGCCTGGCATGGACGCCTACGCCTTCGATGTCGACCAGATCGAAGCCGCCGTGCGCCTGGAGAACCACCTCGCGTCCCTCAAGCACCGAACCTACAGCCGCGCCCGCAATACCGTGGTGGTCGCCGGCGGTGGATTCACCGGCATCGAGACCGCGACCGAGATGCCGGCGCGCTTGAAAGCCGTGCTCGGTGATGCCGAGGACATCCGCGTGATAGTGGTTGACCGCGGCCCGCGGATCGCCGCCGCCATGGGCGACGGGATTCGTCCCTCGATCACCGAAGCCTCGGAACACCTGGGCATCGAATGGGTGCTCGATGCCACCGTTGCGGCGGTGGACGCCAACGGCGTAACCCTGGCCGATGGGCGACGCATCGAGGCCGCAACGGTGATTTGGACGGTCGGTTTCCGCGCCAGCCCGCTGACCGCGCAACTGACCGGCGAGCGTGACACCCAGGGCAGGTTGCACGTCGATCAGCACCTCAAGGTGCTCGGCCAGGACCGGGTATTCGCCGCCGGAGACGTCGCCTATGCCGCCACCGACGAGCTCGGGAATTTCGCGCTGATGTCCTGCCAGCACGCGATCTCCCTCGGCCGGCATGCGGGGAACAACGCCGCGGCAACGCTGCTGGGCGTTCCACCAATGCCCTACCGCCAACCCAAGTACGTGACCTGCCTGGACCTGGGCGCCTGGGGCGCGGTGTTCACCGAGGGGTGGGACCGCCAGCTCAAACTGGTCAAGCAGGAAGCCAAGGCGCTCAAGACACAGATCAACACCCTGTGGATCTATCCTCCGGCGGCCGATCGAGCCACCGCCCTGGCCGCTGCCGACCCGCGGATCCCGGTGGCCTGAGCCTGCGGACGCGAACTGCCCGAATGGCCCGCCGATTCTTTCGGCGAGCCATTCCGGTTTATTGACCGACAGTCTTGTCATCGACGGAATCGATGGACCGTAGCCCGGATGAAATCCGCGAATGGCCTTGCTGCGGCCTCTGCACTAAGCTGCCGCCTTCTTCCGAAGCATCGATCGAGGCACGCCATGACCCAGACACCGAACAACCCGCTGCATGGCGTCACGCTGGAAAAGCTGCTCAACGAACTGGTCGCCCACTACGGCTGGGACGGGCTGGCCCAGCGCATCGATATCCGCTGTTTCAAGAGCGACCCCAGCATCAAGTCCAGCCTGACCTTCCTGCGCAAGACACCCTGGGCACGAGAGAAGGTCGAGGCCTTGTTCATCCAGTTGCGCCAGCGCCAGGGCTGAACCCTACGGCGCTCGATGCGCCGAACGCAGGCAAGGTGAACCGCCCCTGGCTGGATGGAAACCTCCAGGGCGCATAGCTGCCGCGCCTCGCAACAAAGGGTCCGGCCGCCACTTACGAGGGGGCGGGGCCTACCTCCTGTACTTGCCCCACCGTAGGGTGCGCCATGCGCACCGATCGCGGGATCAGCCCCTGGGCCTCGCTCGACCCTTGGTGCGCACGGCGCACCCTACCAATCAGCTCCGTCCCTCTATCCAGACACATCGAGTCGTAACAGGCCGCGTCGGTGACTCATGACCGCGTCCTGAGGACGTGGTTGCCCAAGTTCAAATGAAAGTCCGATCGTGCCGGGCAGGTGGCGAACCCTTTCAGTGGCGCTCTGTCCAACGCCGGCTCACTCCTCTCACCTGCAAGGGACCTCTGCTTTCCATGTCGCCGTTTCGCTCGCGCCTGTGCACTTTCACCTTGAAGCTGGCCGCCCTCCCCCTGCTTTCCATCCTGGCACTCCCTGCTACCTCCATGGCCGACGAGGCCAACCGGCTGGTGCGCGCCATCAACGACTACCGCAGTCAGCCAGCGCGCTGCGAGGGGCGCACGGTGCGCGCGCGGCCGCCTCTAAAGGCCGAGCGCCGCCTGGCGTTGCCGACGAGCGCTGGCCGTGACTGGCGATCGGCGCTCAAGCGCTCTGGCTACCGCGCGACCAACGTGCAGGCCATCCGCCTGACCGGGCCGCGAGAGGCGCGGGCGGCCCTGGCGCAATTGACGGACCGCTATTGCCACTCGCTGCTGGAGGAAGAGTTCGTCGATATCGGCGTGAGCCAATCAGGGCGCGACTGGCTCGTCGTGCTGGCACGACCGCAACCGCAAGGCAAGGCCGGGAGTAGCCAGAACAAGGTGCGCGACGTGCTGGCACTGGTGAACGCGGCACGGGCGCGGCCAAGGCGCTGCGGTGCCAGGTCCTTCGCCGCAGCGGCGCCGTTACGCTGGAATAACAACCTCAGCGAGGCGGCCGAAGGGCACAGCCGGGCGATGGCCAGGAACAACTTCTTCGCCCACCGCGACAGCGACGGGCGCAGCCTGAAGGATCGCGCGCGGGCCGCCGGCTACAGCGGCCGAAAGCTGGGTGAGAACATCGCCGCAGGGCACGGCTCGCCGGACAGCGCGGTGCGAGGCTGGCTGGCCAGCCCCGGACACTGCGCTAACCTGATGAACCCGATGTTCACGGAGATGGGCGCCGCCTACGCGACCAATCCGCGCAGTGATGCCGGCATCTACTGGACGCTGCTGCTGGGCGGCCGATAAGGCGTGTCATCCGTTGACCACCGCCCCGCCATTCACATGCGCTCATGCAGGACGAGCCCCGCTGGCCAGGTGGACGAACGCCGGCGCCACTTCGGCCGGCTGGCCAGGACAGCCCATCGGGGAGTCCTGGCCGAATCTCGACACTTTTTCCGCACCTCCAGCCGTGCCACAAGCTCGCCCGGCGAAGCGAAACAGAGACCCGAAGCCCACTCGGCAATGAGCTGAACAACAGAACCTAAAGCCCCATAGCACCGGTTTGCCAATCCGGTGCGACCCTCCCCCGCCATTCGTGAAGAGCCGAAAATCAGCCAGTCGAACTCAGTCCAGTTCGCTAAGGATTTCATGGGCCAGCCGAACCCTGTCCTCGTTCGGATAGTTCTTGTTGGCCAGCACCACGATGCCGAGCTTCTTCGCCGGCACGAAGGCCAGGTAGGCACCGAAGCCGTTGGTCGAGCCGGTCTTGTTCACCCAGGCGGCATCCTGGGCCGGCATCGGTGGAGTCAGCGCCGTGACGGCATGACTCTGGTAGGCCATCTTGCTGCCATTGCCTTCCAGCAGCGCCTCCAGTTCCACCGGGTAGCTGTACTGTTCCCAGATCAGGTCCTGCGTCATCGGGCCCAGCTTGAAGTACCCCGTCCGGGTGGCGGCGATAGCGCGTTTCAGCGTGGAGCCGGTATCGACGAGGCCGAGGTTGGCCTCGATGAAGCGAAGCAGGTCCTTGCTGCTGGTCCTGACCCCGTAGGCTTCAGCGGCAAGCACACCGGGATTCAGCCTGACCGGAGCATCTTCCTTGTTGTAGCCCTGGGCGTAGCGCGGCATTGCGCTGGCCGGCACCTCGATATAGCTGCTGCGCATGCCGAGCTTCGGGAAAAGCTCGGCTTCCATCGCCGTTACAAACGGCATGTCCAGGCTCTTCGCCGCGATCACCCCGAGCAACCCGATGCTGGGGTTGGCGTAGGTCCTGTGGGTGCCCGGGGCGAATTGCGGCTGCCAGGACCTGAAGTAGTCCATCAGCTGCTGTTCGTTGCGGATCTCTTCCGGAACCTGCAGGGGAAAGCCGCCGGCGGTATGGGTGGCCAGGTTGATCAGCGTCACCTGGTCGAGCTTGCTCCCCTGGAGCTGTGGCAGGTACTTGCCGGGGCTGTCGGTGAGCGACAACCGCCCGCGGGCCTCGGCATAGGTGGCCAGGGTGGCGGTCAGCGTCTTGCTGACCGAGCCGACTTCGAAAAGCGTATCGGCCGTGACGGCTTGCCGGATTTCCCGGGACGCAACGCCGTAGTTGTAGAACCGCTGCTCGCCGTTGGCGGTCACCGCGATGGCCAGGCCCGGAATGCCGTACTGCTGCATGACCGCGCGGGCGGCCTGCTGCACGGTGGCGTCGATTTCACGCGGTCCGGCACCCGCCATCGCGAAGTTGCCAAGCGGGCAAGCGCAGGCAATCAGGAGCAGCCGTGCGCAGAACTTTCCTATCGGGCGCATCGATGTCGTCCTTTGCTGATGAATGGGGTGGGGGAACCTAGCATTTCGGCCACGGGATTCCCAAGGCCTTCATCGCCAGGCTCAAGCGTGCCACCCCGGCGCGCCGCGCGTTCATCCGCAGATGGTCAGTGAGCGCCGCCCTCCCCGGCTTCCCGCAGCAACTGCTGGATGATGGCCTCCTGCTCTTCGTAATCGCCCTCGCCTATGTGCAGATGGCGGACTCGTCCCTTGGCATCGATGAAGTAATGTGCCGGCCAGTACTGGTTGGTGAAGGCATTCCAGATGCGGTACTGGTTATCGATGGCCACCGGGTGCTTGACGCCCAGGCGAACGGTCGCCTCGCGAACGTTGTCGATGATCCGCTCGAAGGGATACTCGGGCGTGTGCACGCCGATCACCACCAGGCCCTGGTCGGCGTAGCGCTCGGCCCACTGGTTCACGTACGGCAGGCTATTGCGGCAGTTGATGCAGTCGTAGGTCCAGAAGTCCACCAGCACCACCTTGCCGCGCAGGTCTTCGTTGCCGAGCGACGGGCCGTTGAGCCACTGGGTGGCACCCTCCAGCGAAGGCATTGGGCCCAGGTCCGGCAGCTGCTCGATGCTGTCGGCGCGGGCACTGCCCACCAACTGCTCCAGCAAGGCCGGCACACCCTCGACCACCTTGCGCTCCAACCCGGTGACCAGCCGCGAGGAGCCGAGGCCGGCCAGTTGGGCACTGGTACCGCTGGCAATACCGACGACCGCCAGCAGGGCCAAGGCGCCGGCGCCGCGCCGCAGCCATTCCACCAGGTGCAACGACGGCCGCAGGCGCTGGTACAAACCACGGCCCAGGAAGACCACGGCCCCCAGCGCCACGGCACTGCCCAGCCCGAAGCTCAGCAGCAAGAGACTGGTGGAAGCGCTCGGCCCGTTGAGCATGGCGCCGGAAAGGATCAGCCCGAGGATGGGGCCGGCACAGGGCGCCCACAGCAGACCTGCGGCGAACCCCATCAACCAAGCCGACAGTGCCGGGGACAGCCGGCGGGCATCACCCTGCAGCCGATCGCCCAGCCACAGCCAGGGCCGCGATACCCAGGTACCGAAACGAGCGGAGAGCAAGGCCAGCGCCGATACGGCCAGCAGGCCCAGCGCCAGGTAGCGGCCCCATTGGCTGGCCTCGATCACCCACGCACTGGAAACCACCGCCAGGCTTGCCAGCACGGCAAAGCCCGAGGCCAGGCCGGCCAGAGTCATGAGTGGCGACCAGGCCGGACCACCGGCACGCGATAGCAACAGCGGCAATACGGGAAGGATGCAGGGGCTGAGCAGGGTCAGCACCCCGCCGAGAAAGGCGACGAGCAGCATGGGGCACCTCGTATGGGCAAGATAGTGAGTATGCGAACGGATGCGCCACGGCATCCGCAGGGTGCCCATTTCAGTGGCGGGAGGTATCGCCGATATGTCCGGCGTCAGCGGCCATTGCCGCGCAAGGTGTCGGCGGCTGTCCCGGATACAGACGGATACGCGCGCCGGCCGTGCAAGCGCAGGTATCAGGCCGACGCTGGATACACTGCAATACAAAGGGCAGCGGGCAAGCGCGCGCGGGCCCGATACACTAGCCCCGGATACCTGAGCGAGGACCTCCCATGGAGCATATCGATCACATCCTGATCGTCGACGACGACCGGGAAATCCGCGAGCTGGTCGGTAATTACCTGAAGAAGAACGGCCTGCGCGTCAGCCTGGCCGCGGACGGCCGGCAGATGCGTGCCTTTCTCGAAGCCAACGTGGTCGACCTGATCGTGCTCGACATCATGATGCCCGGCGACGATGGCCTGCGCCTGTGCCGCGAGTTGCGCGTGGGCAAGCACAAGGCCACGCCGGTGCTGATGCTCACCGCCCGCAACGAGGAGACCGACCGCATCATCGGCCTGGAAATGGGCGCCGACGACTATCTGACCAAACCCTTCTCGGCCCGCGAGCTACTAGCGCGGATCAACGCCGTGCTGCGGCGCACGCGCATGCTGCCGCCGAACCTGCAGATCAGCGATAGCAGTCGGCTGATCGGCTTCGGCAAGTGGCGCCTGGACACTACCGCGCGGCACCTGCTGGACACCGACGACACCCTGGTCGCCCTGAGCGGCGCCGAATACCGCCTGTTGCGGGTGTTCCTCGACCATCCGCAACGGGTGCTCAGCCGCGAGCAGTTGCTGAACCTGACCCAGGGTCGCGAGGCGGACGTCTTCGACCGCTCCATCGACCTGCTGGTGAGCCGCCTGCGCCAGCGCCTGCAGGACGACGCCCGCGAGCCGGCCTGCATCAAGACGGTGCGCAACGAGGGCTATGTCTTCGCCCTGCCCGTGCAACTGCTCGAGCCGAGGGCGTGATGGCCCTGCCCCGCTGGCCGCAGACCCTGGCCGCACGCCTGGCGCTGATCTTCTTCACCGGCCTGGTGCTGGCCTACGGGTTGTCGTTCAGCTCGCAGTTCTACGAGCGTTACCAGACCGGGCGCAATGTCATGCTCGGCAACCTGGAGCACGACGTCAGCACCGCCGTGGCCCTGATCGATCGCCTGCCGGCGGAGGAGCGCGCCACCTGGCTTGCGTTGCTGGAGCGGCGCAACTACCGCTATCGGCTCGACGAAGGCCAGCCCGGCGTGCCCATGGATATGCACCAGGCCCATATGGCCGCCACCTCCATCGAACGGGCCATCGGCGAACGCTACGCCCTTCGTTTCGAGAACATTCCCGGACCGATCTCCCACTTCCAGGCGCACCTGGTGCTGAGCGATGGTCGCCCGCTGACGGTGGACGTCACCCCTGGCCCCATCCCGGTGGCCCGGTGGCTGCCGTTGGTCCTGGTGCTACAACTGGCGCTGCTGCTGTTCTGCACCTGGCTGGCAGTGCGCCTGGCAGTCCGTCCGCTGACCCGCCTGGCCCAGGCCGTCGACCATCTCGACCCGGACGCTTCCGGCCCGGTGCTGGACGATCGCGGCCCACGGGAAGTGGCCTACGCCGCCCGCGCCGTCAACGCGCTTCAGGGACGCATCGGCGCGTACCTGAAGGAACGCATGCAATTGCTGGCCGCCATTTCCCACGACCTGCAGACCCCCATCACGCGGATGAAACTGCGGGTCGAGCAGATGGACGCCTCGCTGGAACGGGAACGCCTGTGGAGCGACCTGAACGAAATGCAGCACCTGGTGCGCGAAGGCGTGGCCTACGCGCGCAGCATGGACGGCAGCAGCGAGGCCCTGTGCCGAGTGGACCTCGACGCCTTCCTCGATAGCCTGGTCTGCGACTATCAGGACAGCGGCCAGGCGGTGAGCTTCGGCGGTTCCAGTGGCGCGCTGCTGGAAACCCGTCCCCATGCCTTGCGCCGGGTACTCACCAACCTGATCGACAACGCCCTGAAATTCGGTGGCAGCGCCCGGGTGGAAGTGCAACGCGATGAACAGGGCAAGGTACAGCTGCAGGTGCTGGACAATGGGCCGGGCATCGCCGAAGAGGAACTGGAAGAGGTGTTCAAGCCGTTCTATCGGGTGGAGAGCTCACGCAACCGCAGCACCGGCGGGACGGGCCTCGGCCTGGCCATCGCCCTGCAGCTGAGCCAGGCCCTGGGCGGCCGCCTGACCCTGCGTAATCGCGACAGCGGCGGCCTCTGCGCACAACTGGAGCTCGGTGCCAGCGCCTGAGGCAAGGTACACAGCGATACACGACGGGCTGCGGCAGACACACCCGGGACAAGCCCCCTTGCCAGCATGGGCACAAGAGCAACGGCATCCCGCCGATGCGCCCAGCTCGAAGGAGCCGGCCCATGACCAGCATTGCATCCTCCCCGTTCAAGTTCGCCTTCAATCAACTCGACCGTGTCGGTGCCTGGAGCGCCGACCTGCCGCTGCGCCTGTTCCTCGCCTGGGAGTTCTTCGAGTCCGGCCTGGAGAAATGGAATGGCCAGAACTGGTTCGTTGATATCCAGTCCGCCTTCCCGTTCCCCTTCAACCTGCTCCCGGCCGACCTGAGCTGGCAGATGTCGATGTGGGCCGAGCTGATCGCGCCCGTTCTCCTGCTGCTCGGCCTCGGTACCCGCTTCGCCACTCTAGTGCTGATGGTGCTGACCCTGGTGGCCATCGCCGCCGTACACTGGCCGGCGCACTGGTCGAGTCTGTCGGAGCTCGCCCTGGGCTACTCCATCAGCGATAAGGGCTTCGGCAACTACAAGCTGCCGCTGATCTACCTGGTGGCGCTGTTGCCCCTGCTGCTCAAGGGCGCCGGGCGCTTCAGCCTGGATGCCCTGCTGCGCCGCAAGGCCTGACCCCGTCAAGCAGGAAAAGCCCGCGCTCCCAACGGATGCGCGGGCTTTTTCATTGGCCCCACGAAGAGCAGAAAGCCCACGCCGAGCCATCTTCCACGGGGGCACCCAACACTGTGGGGGCGATTTCAATCGCGACAGCAGACCGCAGCTTCGCCCTTCGGCTTCTCAGGGGGCAGCTGCGCCGCCCTTCGCGAATGAATTCGCCCCCACAAAAAGCAGAAAGCCCACGCCGAGCCATCCTCCACCGGGGGCACCCATCATTGTGGGGGCGATTTCAATCGCGAAAGCGGACCGCAGGTTCGCCCTTCGGCTTCTCAGGGGGCAGCTGCGCCGCCCTTCGCGAATGAATTCGCCCCCACGAAGAGCAAAAAGCCCGGGCCGAGCCGTCTTCCACGGGGTGGCACCGACCATTGTGGGGGCGATTTCAATCGCGAAAGCGGACCGCAGGTTCGCCCTTCGGCTTCTCAGGGGGCAACTGCACCGCCCTTCGCGAATGAATTCGCCCCCACAAAGAGCAGAAAGCCCGGGCCGAGCCATTTCCCGCAGGTGGAAGCACCAACCATTGTGGGGGCGATTTCAATCGCGAAGCGGACCGCAGGTTCGCCCTTTGGCGTCTCAGGGGGCAACTGCGCCGCCCTTCGCGAATGAATTCACTCCCACAAAAACCAGAAAGCCCGCGCGCCTGGAAGGGCGCGCGGGCTTCGGTCTCCGTACAAGCCAATCAGGGAATATCGAACGTCACCTCGATATTGCCGCGCGTGGCCTTGGAGTACGGGCAGAGCTGGTGCGCTGCCTCCACCAGCCGCGCCTTGTCCTCGGTCGCCAGCCCGGGCAGCTCAACGGTCAGCTTGGCCGCCAGGGCAAAACCGCCGCCGACGGCGGTGCCCAGCGACACCTCGGCGGCCACCGCCACATCTTCCGGCAGGCGGATTTCGAAGCTCTGACCGGCGCGATGCAGGGCACCGATGAAGCAGGCCGACCAGCCAACGCCTAACAGCTGCTCGGGATTGCTGCCCGGACGCCCCGAGCCGGGCTTGCTCAGGCGTACATCCAACTCGCCGTCAGAGGATGCGCCGCGTCCATCGCGACCCCCGGTGGTGCGGGTTTGAGCGGTGTAAATGATGTTATCCAGGGTATCTGTCACGCTGAGTCTCCTTGGGGAGTACGGGATAGTGCCGGCGGGAGCCGGCGTCAGGTTGCACGCAGGGCGCGGGTGCCGAGCACCACGCCCTGCGCGCGCAGGTTTTCCAGCAAGGCAAGACCCTGCGGCAGGATGCTGGCGCTGTCGGCACCGAGGGCTTCGGCCAGCGCCTGCAGGTGCTGGTGGCCAGTCCAGTGCTGCGCCTGAAGCGAATCGAGCAGCGCATGGGCCAGGGGCGCCAGGCGCGAGAAATGCACGTTCAGGTCGCTACCGCGACTGGCCAGCAGCAGGGTCGGTTGCTCCGGGGCCTCATGCGGCAGGTAGTCGGGGCCGATTTCGCTCACCGGCCACTGGTAGGCCAGCGGCCAGGCCAGGTTCGACAGCAGCGGAACCCCTTCGAGCAGGCCGCCCTCGGGGTCGTGGCCGGGCTCGCGCTGGTCGCTCAGGAGCAGCGCGGCCTCCACCCACTCATAGTGGGCAAGTTCCACCACCCAGGGCGGCAGGTCCAGGGCGTCCCCTCCGCCCTCCGCCAGATAATCGACGAACTCCCCGGAAATTTCGGTGAACAGGGGCGTCTGACAGCGGTAGTCGGCGTAGAAGGACTCGATCAGCGCCTGCCAGCGTTTCGGCCCGAGGCTGGCGCTAAGCACCGGGAAGCCGCCGGACAACAGGGATTCCACATTGCCGAAGAACAACTGCCGGTACACCGCCAGGCGCCGCGCCTCGATACCGGG
This sequence comes from Pseudomonas sp. BN417, assembly GCF_029871205.1. GTDB lineage: Bacteria > Pseudomonadota > Gammaproteobacteria > Pseudomonadales > Pseudomonadaceae > Metapseudomonas. Next base: position 55,178 of record NZ_SSOJ01000128.1, read on the forward strand.
CGGCGGCGCGTTGTGCTGCGGGTCGCGCACATAGCGCGCCATGCTCATGAGCTGGTCTTGCAGTACCTCATGCACGACGCACCTCCGGCCATGCGATGGCTGCCTGCTGCCGCACGCGAATCTGCTCGACCTCGCCCAGCAGTTCCGCCAGGGGCGGGAAGTTGAAGTCGCGCTCCAGCAGGGTCGGCAGCGCACCGAAGCGCTGGTAGGCCTGTTCCAGCAAGGCCCAGACGTCACCCTTGACCCTGGCGCCGTGGGTATCGATCTTCAGGTCCGGCGCTTCGTCGTAATGGCCGGCCACATGCATGTACACGACTCGCTCGAGCGGAAGCGCAGCCAGGTACTCGGTGGCGTCGTAATCGTGGTTGATCGAGTTGACGTAGAGGTTGTTGACGTCCAGCAGCAGGTCGCAGTCGGCCTCCTCCAGTACCGCGCGGAGGAAATCGATCTCCTGCAGCGCCTGGTAGGGCGCGGCGTAGTAGGAAATGTTCTCCACCGCGATGCGCCGCCCCAGGGCATCCTGTGCCTGGCGGATGCGCGCGGCGACATGGTGTACCGCTTCGTCGGTGAAGGGCAGCGGCAGCAGGTCGTAGAGCTGTCCGTCGTCCGAGCAATAGCTCAGGTGCTCGCTGAAGAACGCCACCTTATGACTGTCGAGGAAATCGCGGGTGCGCCGCAGCAGCTCGCGATCCAGCGGTGCCGGACCGCCAAGGGACAGCGACAGTCCGTGGCAGGCCAGCGGGAAACGCTCGGCGAGGCGCGCCAGGCCGTCACCATGGCGGCCACCGACCTTGATCCAGTTGTCCGGTGTGCATTCCAGGAAATCCACGGCACCGGCATCCATCGCCAGCAGTTCCGGCAGCAATGCGCGGCGCAAGCCGAGGCCCGCACCATGGGGGAAGGAGGCAGTGGTCATGGGCATTCTCCAGGGAGTGGAACCCTCCCCGGCCACGGGCACAGGGAGGATGGACCATCGATGTCGAATCAGTTCTTCGCCTGGCTCAGCTTGGTGAACAGCTCAGTGGGGACTTTCTTACCGTTGGAGATGTACTGGTTGGTGCGGAACTTGTAGACCTCGCCCTCAGAGAGGAAGCCGTCCGCGTTGGTGTCCATCGCCTTGAATTCCGCACCACCCTTCGGGGCCACGGCCAGGAGTTCCTTGAGCGAAACGCGGCTGTCGTCATCGGTGTCGGTACGGGCGAAGGAGGCGTCGCCGCACTTGCCTTCACCGCACTTGCCTTCGGCCGCCTTGGCGCTGCTGGCTTCGGCGGCACCGCACTTGCCTTCCCCGCATTTGCCTTCGGCGTTGGTGGCCTTGTCGCTGGCCTCGGCGGCACCACACTTGCCTTCGCCACACTTGCCTTCACCCGCCTTGTCGGCAGCAGCCAGCAGGTAGCCCTGGGGCAACGCCTCCACGGCGAAGGCGGTGGATGAGGCGAGGTTGATGCCGCCGGCCAGGGCGACAGCGATCAGGCCGATACGGGTCTTGTTCGAGATATGGGAACGGGACATGGTGTTTCTCCGGATACTGGGCGCGGCCAGACCGCGCGGGTCATGCCAAAACGGCCTTGGAACCCTGGAGCGAGGCGCCTGGGCGGTCCTCGATCGGGTGTGGCCATTTCGCCGTAGCCATGTATCCACGACGTATCCGCCGCCAGGAGCATTTGTAAGCCAGTCGCCGCGCGCCGGGGCCGGATACACAGCGATACATCGAACGCGGCGCCCGTCCACGAAGCGGTTGCACCTCCAGATGGCTTGCGGGGGAGACTCGTGGAGCAGGAATGATGGACCAGCCCCTTTTTTGCTACCGTGTGAATACCGCCTCACGAGCTCTACCAAGGCATTCCGGCAGGCATTACCCTGCTGGGGGCGGGTCAGGCGACAGTGGCAAAGGGTATGAAGCCGGTCCCTACGCTCACAGAACAACAACTACAATGCGCCTGGCGATTCAGTCGAAACCGCCAGCAAACTTCGCAAAAGGGATGCCCTTATGTCTGGGCTTGACGATGGACCGAGCGTGATCCTGATCATCGACGACAGCGCCGATAGCATTCGCCTGCTGAGCAGCATGCTCAAGGATCAGGGACAGATCCTGTTCGCCACCAGCGGGGAAACGGGTATACGGCTGGCGCAACAGCAGCAGCCGACCTTGATCCTGCTGGATGTCGAGATGTCCGGCATGAACGGCTACGAGGTCTGTGCTGTGCTGAAAAACGATCCGGCCACCCAGGATTGCGCTGTCATCATCGTCACCGCCAACACCGGCATGGAGTGTGAGATCAGGGCGCTGGAGGCCGGTGCGGTGGATTTCATCACCAAGCCGTTCAATCCGCCCGTGGTGCGGGCTCGGGTTCAGACGCACCTGCGGTTGCAACGACAGACGACCCAGATGCGCCAGCTCGCCAACCGTGACGGCTTGACCGGGTTGTACAACCGCCGCTACTTCGATGAAGCTCTGTCGCTGGAGTTCGAGCGGCATCGGCGGCAGCGATTGCCCTTGGCCGTGGCGCTCATCGACGTCGACCATTTCAAGGCCTACAACGATCACTACGGCCACCCGCAGGGCGATGTCTGCCTGCAAAGCGTGGCCAAGGCCATCAACACCGTCTCCCGCCGCCCGGGTGAACTGGTGGCGCGCTACGGCGGCGAAGAGTTTGCAGTCATCCTGCCCCATACCGACGCCCTTGGTGCCGAAAAATACGGTGGGTGGCTCTGCGAGCTCGTCCGGGAGCTACGGATCGACCATCACTATTCGGCTACCGCGCCCATGGTGACCATCAGCGTCGGCATAGCCTCATTGGCGCCGCCCGTGCAGGGTTCCATGCAGCAGCTGATTGAGGCGACCGACAAGGCGCTATACCAGGCGAAGACCGATGGCCGCGACCGCGCCACGGTATACCAGTGGCCATGATCGCCATACGGATCGAAAGGGACTCACCCCATGCGGCATAGCGCGCTGCACCTGGCAACCAGCCTCAAATGGCTGTTCACCGTCCTTGTCCTGGCCGCGATTTACTACGCAGCAGCCCGGCTCGGGCTCCTGCTGGCTTTTGCCGATACCAATGCATCGCCGGTCTGGCCACCCTCGGGCATCGCCTTGACCGCTCTGCTGCTGTTTGGTTACCGCCTGCTGCCAGGGATCGCCATTGGCGCCTTTGCCGCCAACTATGCCGAGTTCGCCGCGAATCACGTCGCCCCTGGCAACACCGCGATCGTGGTCTCTTCGGCCATTGCCATCGGCAACACCCTCGAAGCGGTGCTGGGTTGTCATCTCCTGCGCGCCTGGGTGAAGTCCGGCGAACTCCTGGCCTCACCATTGGCAATCGCCAAGTTCGTGCTGATCGCCCTGCTGATGTGCATGGTCGGTGCCGGCATCGGCACCAGTAGCCTGATCCTCGGCGGCATTGCGCCAGAGGCCGCGCAGTCGGTCATCTTCACCACCTGGTGGATGGGCGATACAGCCGGCATCATCACGCTGGCGCCCCTGCTGCTGTGCTGGGCCACCCGATCCGGGCCGGCCGGGCCGACGAGGTCCCTGGTCGAAATCACACTCTCGGTCCTGGTGCTCGCACTGGCGCTTCTGGCCTTGTTCGGCGAGCAGCTCCCCAGCGATGCCGGGCATAGGGCCCTGGTGTATCTGCTCTTGCCGGCCATGGCCTGGACCGCCTATCGCTACGGACTGCGCGGGGTCACGGTGGTCCTGGTGCTGGTCACCGGTAGCGCCGTATTGAGCACGACGCAGGGTTACGGCCCCTTCGCCACCGGCACGCTGAACCAGTCCCTGCTGACCCTCGAAGTATTCATCGCCCTCGCCAGCGTCACCGGCCTGCTATTGGCCGCCGACCTCGCCGAGCGGGCACGGGCCATGCCGGGGCCATTGGCCGCAGTGCCATTTCGTCAGGTCCGCCCGCAATGGGTAGCGCTGCTGGTCAGCCTCGGCCTGACGGTAATGGCCTGGCATTTCGTGGCGTCGGGAACCCAGGCCCGGGCCGAGGAGCGGTTCAGCTTCCTGGTGAACGACATCCAGCAGCGAATCGGCGAACGCCTGAAAACCTATGAGCAGGTGCTGCGCAGCGGCCAGGGCCTGTTCCGCGCATCCAACTCGGTCACGCGCGAGGAATGGCGGCAATTCGTGATGGCCCAGGAAGTCACACAGACCTATCCCGGCATCCAGGGCATCGGATACGCCGAATACTTCATCGCAGAGCGCAAGGCAGGGGTGGAGAACAGAGTACGAAACGAAGGTTTCCCGGACTTTCGAGTCTGGCCCGTCGGCGAGCGCGCGGAATACATCCCGGTCATGTATCTCGAGCCGTTCACCGGGCGCAACCTGCGCGCGTTCGGTTTCGACATGCTCACCGAGTCGGTGCGACGCGTCGCCTTGGTCCACGCAAGGGAATCCGGCCGGGCCACCCTCTCGGGAAAGGTCCGGCTGGTGCAGGAAACCGATGACGACGTGCAGAACGGTGCCCTGCTGTATCTGCCGATCTACCGCGCGGGACTGCCGCTGGAGACGCCGGCCGAACGCAGCGCGGCCCTGCAGGGCTTCGTCTATAGCGCGTTCCGGATCAACGATTTCATGGCTGGCACGCTCGGCAGAAGGAACGTCGAGCTCGCCTTGCGGATCTACGATGGCGAGACGACCGACGAGTCTGCCCGGATGTACTCCAACGGCACGCTGTCGGCCAAGCAGCAGGCCGAGTATCCCACCCCGCTCACCCGCCAGACCACCATCCCGCTGGCCGAGCACCAATGGACACTCGAGGCCACGACGCTGCCGGCCTTCGAAGCGTCGATAGACCGCCAGAAATCGGTTGTGGTGCTGATTGGCGGCTCGCTCATCAGCCTGCTGCTTTTCTTCGTGGTGCGGAACCTGACCACATTGCGAGAAGACGCCAAGGCTCTCGCCGAGCAGTTGACCGTCGCGTTCACCGAATCCGAGATCCGCTTTGGCACCCTGGTCGATGCGGCGAGCGAGTTCGCGATCATCGCGACCGATGTCAGTGGGACCATCAAGATCTTCAACACCGGGGCGGAGCGAATGCTCGGCTATCGCGACGCCGACCTCGTCGATCGCCAGAGTCTGTCCGTGCTGCATATTCGCGAGGAGGTGGACGCTCGCGCCGCCGAGTTGAGCCAGCAGCTGGATGCTCCAGTAAATGGCTTCGACGCGCTGGTCGCCATCGCCCGTCGAAGTCGTGCCGAAACACGCGAATGGACCTACGTGCGCCAGGATGGTTCGCGGCTTCCGGTGCAGCTCACGGTCACCGCCGTACGGAACTCTGCCGAGGAGATCGTCGGCTTTCTCGGCATCGCCAAGGACATCAGCCAGGAGAAGGAAGCAGCACAGCAACTGCGCAATGCCATGGAACGCGCGGAAGTGGCCAGCCGTGCGAAAAGCGAATTCGTCGCCAGCATGAGCCACGAGATCCGCACCCCGATGAACGCCGTGCTGGGCATCACCCAGCTGCTATCGAGCACGGTCCTCTCCACCGACCAGCGCAAGTACCTGCAGATGCTCCGGGGTGCAGGCGAATCCCTGCTGGTGATTCTCAATGACGTACTGGACTTTTCCAAGCTGGAAGCCGGGCATCTGGCGATCTCGCCAGCGCCGTTCCGGCTGGACGATGTGCTCAGTGCGCTGGCCACGGTGATGTCCGTCAACGCCGCGCACAAGGACCTGGAGTTGGTGATCGGGGTCGAGCCCGGTGTGCCGCTCGCCTTCATCGGTGACGCGCAGCGCTTGCAGCAGGTGCTGGTCAACCTGGTCGGCAATGCCATCAAGTTCACTGAAAACGGGGAGGTCGCTCTAGTGGTGCAGCGGGTGGGCTGCGAGGGCGAGACCGTCCAACTGTGCTTCCGCGTTCGCGATACCGGCATCGGCATAACCGCCGAGCAGCAGGCGCGCCTGTTCGCGCCCTTTACCCAGGCTGACAGCTCCATCGCCCGCCGCTTTGGTGGCACGGGCCTGGGGCTGGCGATTTCGAAGCGGCTGGTATCCCTCATGGGCGGAACCATCAGCCTCGCAAGCAAGGTTGGCAGCGGCAGCGAGTTCCAGGTGGTGCTCCCGTTCGCGCTGCAGACTGGCCTGGCCAGCGACATCACCACCCGGTCGCGAAACGCCCTCGGCGATCTGCGTATCCTGGTCATCGACGACAACCCGACCAGTCGCGACTACCTGGGCAAGGCGATCGCCGCCTGGCACTGGCAGGCCGATGGCGTGGCCTCAGGCAAGGAAGCGCTGGAGCGGGTACGTGCACTGGCCCAGCGCGGCGAATTCTTCGATGTGGTCATTGCCGATTGGCAGATGCCCGAAATGGACGGCTTGTGCACGCTGCAGGCGATTCGGGCGCAACTCCCGGGCCGAGCCATCGCCACTGTCATCATGGTCAGTGCCTATGATCACAGCACGCTCATGCAGGCCCCCGAGGCGGCAGAAATGGATGCCGTACTGGTCAAGCCCGTGACCAGCTCCAACCTGTTCGACACCCTGCACGAGGCGCAGGCCGCACGCGCCAAACTGAAGCCGTCCAGCCGTGACGAAATCGTGACTCCCGCATCAGGCAAACCATTGCAAGGCGTCCATCTGCTGCTGGTGGAAGACAACGCCCTGAACCAGTTCGTCGCCAAGGGCATACTGGAACACGCCGGCGCAAGCGTGGAAGTCAGCGAGAATGGCCAGCAGGCCTTCGACAGGTTGAGCGCCGATCCGGCGCGTTACCAACTGGTGCTCATGGATGTGCACATGCCGGTGATGGATGGCATATCCGCCACCCGGGCCATCCGCAGTGAACTGCAACTGGCGCTGCCGGTGCTGGCCATTTCCGCGGGAGTATTGAGCTACGAACGTGAGCAGTGCCTATCGGCCGGGATGGACGGCTTCATCGCCAAACCCATCGATGCCGATCAGATGCTGGCCACCATCCGCCAGCACCTGCCTGCCGCCCTCCCCGCCCCTGCTGCGCCAGCATCGTCCAAGGTGCAAACGGCCTCGACACCGGTGATCGACGACCTTGCAGTCTTTGACGTCGGCCCGTTACTCAGCGCCGGCAATGACGACCAGAACTACGTCGACACCCTCATTGCCTTGATCAGGAAGATCGTGAGCAACGGCATCGGCCCGATCGCCGATGCGCAACTCGCCTGGCAAGAAGGTCGGCTTCGCGATGCGGCCAGGTCGTTTCACACCTTGCGTGGGTCCTTGGGTTATTTCGGTGCACAGCGTTTCGCCGCCACGGCCCTGCAGATCGAACAGGCCATCCACGACAACGACCATGCACGCGTCGAGGCGTTGCTCCCTCTGGTCGAAGAGGATCTGCAAGCCACACTGGCTGCCGCAGAACGATGGCTCGCACGGGAAGGAAGGTCGGCAACCAGCACACCTGCCCCGACGGATATCGAACCCGCCGAGCTGGAAGAGCTTTGCACCCTGCTGCAGCAACAGAATCTGGATGCCTGCCAACACTACGACCGCATGCGAGCCGCCCTGCTCGCCGAATTGGGCAGCGATAAGTTGATCGCGCTGGACGTGGCCATGGATCGACTGGACTTCCACGCGGCACTGGCGCTCATTCAGACTATCCTGAAAACGGACGCGAATCCGTTGACCTGACCCAGCCGCTCAGGGGCAGCTGCGCTGCCCTTCGCGAATGAATTCGCCCCCACGAAGAGCAAAGGCCCGGGCCGAGCCATCTTCCACGGGAGTGGCCCCGATCATTGTGGGGGCGATTTCAATCGCTTAGCGGACCGCAGGTTCGCCCTGCGGCCTCTCCGGGGGCAGGTGCGCCGTCAGACCCACTGGTCGTTGCGCTTGCGCCGCACCCGCAGCATGGTCGGCAGGATCAACCCGGCGAGCAGCCCTGCACCGGCGATGCTGCCGCCGTAGACCATGTAGCGCATAAGCACCTGCTGGTTCTCCTCGCCCAACTGCGCCTGCACGTCGCGCAACTCGGCACGGGCCTCGTTCAGCTCGCTGTCCAGCGCCGTGCGTGCCGCCTGCAGTTCGTCGATCAGCTTCTTGCGCGAATCGAGCGTCTCCTGCATGCCCTGCACGCGAGTCTTCCAGGTTTCATCGATGCCTTCCAGCTCAGCGCTGAGCTCGGCCACCTTCTGCTCCATCTGCGGCAGGCGCTCGGCCTGGCCGGGCACCTCCTGCAGGTCGCGGCTGGGAATCCACACGGTGTTGCCGCTCTCGCCACGCACCTGGCTGTAATCCCCCTGGGTGCTCAGCAGCTCGACCTTCTGCCCGGAGCTGAGCGTACCGACGATGCGATAGCCATCGGTCGGGCCGCTACGCACATAAGTAGCCAGGCTATCGCTCACCCAGCGCGCATTGCCGGCGGCCTCCTCGGCCTGCACCGGGGCACCGATCGTCAGCAGGCCGCCTAGCAGGCAGGCACCGAGGGCGCGGGTCTGGAGCGGGGAAACACAGGCGGAGAAATGACGGAATAGGGACATGGGCAATCTTCACGTGGCGATAGGACAAAACCCGCATTCGGGCGCGATAAAAGCCGGCCAGGCAAATGGTTGTAGAGAGGAACGCGGTCAGGGGACTGAAGGACAGCGAACGCCCAGATGGCGAAAGGCCGTGCAATCCACCCGGTGGGCCGACAGCAGACAGACAGCAGGTAGCCGGCTTGAGTTCACTTGGGGAATGCTGGCGGGACCGGTGGTGTGCAAGCGCCAATGGCTGCAGATGGCCACACGTTCATGCATCCAGCCGAGAGATTGCTCCGGCAGGGGTCCGTCGCAGGCTGTGCCATGCCCACCGCTTGCCCAGGATCAGCCCTTGCGCCATGCCCATCCGCTGGTGCGCACGGCGCCCCCTAGCCGGCCGGCTCCACGCCCCAGGGACGTGGCGTTCTACGTGCGGGCCTAGCTGCGCGCAGCCTTGATGAGGTTGTCGCGCAGCGCGACGACCTCTTTCTGCAACTTCACGAACTCCTCCGATGTGAGGCCGCAAGCCCCTTTCAGGCTGATGCTCATAGCCCTTTCGCGCAGCTGCCTCCCGCTTTCCGTCAAGCTGACCCGGACCTGGCGCTCGTTGGCCTTGTCGCGCGCGCGCTCCAGGTAGCCCACCGCTTCGAGCTTCTTGAGGATTGGTGTGAGCGTATTCGATTCGAGAAAGAGCTTTTCGCCGAGGCCGCCGACTGTCTGATCGTCCTCTTCCCACAGTGCGACGATCGTGACGTATTGGGTGTAGGTGAGACCGAGCTCCTCGAGGACCGGCCTGTAGACCTTGCCGAACGCAAGATTCGCCGAATAGACCGCAAAGCACAGGAAGTCGGCCAGTTTCAGGTCCGCGGAATCGGTCCGCTCATTCGATTTCGCCTGTGTACCTTTCATCGGTTTTCCTCTGGTCAGGGTCGGACCTGTGTCCGTCGAGAAGCCAAGCATACATCGCATGCGACTTACTCGGTACCGCTTTGAATTTCGAGAGAAGCGCCACAGGCCGCGGTTCCCGTGCCATTCGCTGCCATCCAGGCCGTCGCCAGAAGCGCGACACGGGGCCCGCCCGCGTTGAAAAATACGCCGAAGAATATCCCTTGACATCGATTGGCTTGTACGCAAACATTCATCCATCGCATGCGATTTGATCGCATACGAGAACAACTGACACCCTACGCCCCCCGGCGACTTTTGAACACACGAAACACTGAGGAACCTCCCATGACCAAGATCGAAAAAGTACTGTTCACCGGCAAGACTCACACCTCCGTAAGCCACCGTGACGGCGCCGGGCGTGGTGACCACGGCCGCCTCGATATCAAGCTGTCTTCGCCCGGTAGCGCCGGCACCCATTCGGAGCAGCTGTTCGCGGCGGTGGCGCCGCATCCGACGGCGGAGCAACTGTTCGCTGGCGCATGGTCGGCCTGCTTCACCGCTGCAGTCGGGCTCGTGGCCAATCAGAGGAAGGTAGTGCTACCGGCCGAGTTGGCCATCGAAATCGAGGTGGATCTGGGTCAGACCGCTGGCGCCTACTTCCTCCAGGCGCGGATCAACGTCAGCGCGCCGGGCGTGGAGCGTGAAGTCGCCGAGGCGCTTGCGAACGAAGCGCACGAAATCTGCCCCTACTCCAAAGCCACCAGAGGCAATATCGACGTGAGCCTGAGCGTCACCGTCTGATGCGCCGCGCGGCTGATTCGACTTCCCCCGTGCTCGTCGAACCGGCCGCCGGACCTATCACCAGCCCGCCCCTCTCATCGATATGAGAGGGGCGTTTTCGCGCGATACCGCGCAAACTCCGTCCGCAGTTGCCAGGATCGAAGCGCTTTGAATAGCGGGCGATACCTGAGCACCCTGGCTGGTCAGCCTTTCTCGTCGGACGGGACGATCAGGGCGTCGCCAATGGCGTAGAAATGTCCACCTGCGATGTAGTGCAGGCTCCGCCATTCGGGGCCTGCATGCTCGAAATCCCAGTGGCCGTCGTGGAATACGCGGGTATCGGACCAGGCGCCAACGACCTCGCCGATGAACAGGTCATAGGTCTGCTGGTTGTGCGTCTCAGGGATCAGCCTGCAGGCTAGCCAGGCCGCGCATCCGGCTACGAACGGAAGGTCGTACCCCTCCATGCGGAACAGCTCCACACCCGCGCGCTCCAGCTTGGCCGGGTCTTCGAGCAGAGTCCGGGTACCCACCTCGTGCGTCAGTTGCAGCTGCGCCGCCGTGGGCACCTGGATCACGAAGGTGCCGCTCTGCTCGACGAGTTGGCGGGTCTTGGCAACCTTGTCCAGCACCACTGTCAGTTTCGGTGGCGAGAAGTCCAGGGCGCAGGACCAGGCCGCGGCCATGACGTTTTCCACGCCATCATGGCCAGCCGACACCAACACGGTCGGACCGTGATTGAGCAGCCGGTAAGCCTTGGCGAGATCCACTGGAGCGATAGGGTCATTCATGCTGAAACCTCGATGTTACGGGCGATGCTGCGCGGCCACGAAGGGCCGCGCGACGGTCTCACGCTTCGCCACCTGAACGTCCAACGGCAAAGGTGCTCCGCTTCGGGGATCAGGCGTTCGCGTGTGTATGGTAGATCTTGCTGACGATGGTCCACTTGCCCTCGACCTTCAGCAGGTTGAAGAAGTCGGTGAAGCGCAAGCCGGAGATATTGTCGGTATCCACGCGCGCACTGGCAGCAGTGCCGACTATGTCGATTCGGACGATGGCGGCCTTGGCTTCCGGCGAGGGCTTGAACGAGGTGTCGATGATGTCGTAGAGGCCCTGGATCGGGCCACCGACCAGTTGGTCGTTGTCATCGACGCCGAACATAGTGGCCTTCTCGTTGAAGGCGGGCTGCATGAGGGCGCTGTTGGCCTTCACGCCGCCTTCGCAGTACTTGTTCAGCACTTCGACGATGGCGTTGTATTCCTGGACATGGGTGGGATTGCTCATTGCATGGCTCCTGATAGCGATCTTCTCCCGCGCTATCGCACGGGAACGAGATGGAGGTCTGCCGGTCAGGCTTCGCCCTCGATGGCTGCCGGAGCCCAAGGGCTCGACTGCCGGATTGTTTTCTGGTGGCCGCTCAGCTCCACCGCACGCGATCCAGGTTGCGCTTGAGATGGTCGACAACCACCCTTGGCGCTGGACTACTGGCAATCGAATACATCAGGTGGCGCTTGCTCCTGGGCAGCTGCTTCGCGCACCGTGCCGCTGTGTTCCTGATTGCCGTGTCGGTTTCGTGGATTTCGAACGACAGCAACAGGGCTAGAACCGCATCATTGAGCGTCATCTTCACCTCCCCCGGAACGCCGGGAGTCATCAGCCGCCTCGGCTGATGACTCACCTGTACCTGTTTACAGGTGCCGAGCCGCCGGATTGGCTTGGGAGTCCTCGGCAGTCGCTTGCTCCCAGCGTGCGATCACCAATGGGGCTACCGCATTACCCAGGACGTTCAACGTCGTGGTTCCGCTGTCGATGACCCGGAAGATGCCGGCGATCAGCGCGACGCCTTCCAGCGGCAGTCCGGCCGAGGCCAGCGTGGCGGAGAGGATGATGATGGCGAAGCCCGGAACGCCCGCCGCGCCTTTGGAGGTCAGGACCATGGTCACGACAAGCAGGATCTGCTGGGTGATCGACAGGTCGATTCCGTAGAGCTGGGCGATGAAGATGGTGGCCACGCCCAGGAAAATCGAGGCGCCATCCAGGTTGAACGCGTATCCCACGGGAACCACGAAGCTGACGATCCGCCGCGGTACGCCATAGTTCTCCAGCTTGTTCATCAGCTGAGGCATCACCGCTGCCGAAGCCGCACTGGAGAAGGCCAGGATCAGCTCGTCCTTGAAATACCTGACCAGCTTGAACAGGTTCTCGCCCAGCAGGTAGCAGATGCCGCCAAGCACGACTACCGCGAAGACGATGAGCGACAGGTAGACGACGCCGATCAGTTTGAGCAGTGGCAGCAACGAGGCGAAACCGAAGGTGGACACTGTGGAACCGATCATGCCGAAGACGCCGATCGGCGCGTATGCCATGACGAACGCCACAACTTTGAACATGGCATCCGAAGCCCCCTGCAGGACGGCCACGACCGGCACGCTTTTCTCACGCGGCAGGCAATTGAGCGCCATGCCGAAGAGGACGGCGAAGAACAGAACGGAGAGCAGCTTACCTTCGGACAGCGAAACGAAGATGTTGTCCGGCACTATGTTCTGCAGGATGACCAGCGCCCCTTTGGACGGCTCCATATTCACTGCGGCACCGGCATGCGACATCCCGGCGATATCGTTGCCGGCGCCGGGCTCGAACAGGTTCGCCAGCACCAGGCCCAGGATGATGGCCAAGGTGGTGATCGCGAAGAAGTAGCCGATGGACTTCGCCCCCATGCGCCCGAAGGACTTGTTGTCGCCGCCTCCGGCGATGCCCAGCACCATGCAGCAGAACACGATGGGGACAACGACCATCTTCATCATCTTGATGAAGATGTCACCCAGGGGCTTGAGGATTTCCGCACTGACCCACTGCTGATAGTCCGGATGGGTATTGAAATACCAGCCGACGAGGATGCCGAGGGCGAGCCCGGCAACTATTTGCCAAACCAGGGGGATCTTTTTCATGTCTAGCCTTTTTGTTGGATTAGCGATGCTGCATATGCAAGGCAGTTGCTAGATTCATGAGCTTGCAGCTCACAAGGCGGGAAACGGCACGACCTGGTCGTGCCGTTACTTCTTATTTGGCGAAGAGCTGGCCGATATCCTTGAAGGCCTTGAATTCCAGGGCATTGCCGCAAGGGTCGAAGAGGAACATGGTCGCCTGCTCGCCAACCTGGCCCTTGAAGCGGATGTAGGGTTCGATCACGAACCTGGTGTCGAACGACCTCAGGCGCTCGGCGAGTGCCTCCCACTGGTCCCACTCCAGGACCACGCCGAAGTGCGGCACCGGTACGTCATGGCCATCCACCGGGTTGCTATGGACGCTCTCCTGCGAGGACGTCTTCGGATGCTCATGGATAACCAGTTGGTGGCCGAAGAAATTGAAGTCGACCCACTGAGTGCTGGAACGGCCCTCCTCCAGGCCGAACACGGTGCCGTAGAAGGCGCGAGCAGCCGGAAGGTCGTAGACGGGAATCGCGAGGTGGAAGGGAGAAAGGCTCATCGGAGGCTCCAGGTTGGTGGATTCTTATGGTCTCGGGTACCGGGCAGCGGATTGCTGGCGCCGGCGGTTGTGAGCGTTGATGGCCAGATCGTAGGGCTCGCATAAAAACAAAAAAATCAATATATTTTTCTTAGAAATACAAAGGATATTTATGAATGATCCGTGAACTGAAGACGCTTATCGCCGTCGCGCGGGAAGGCACCTTTGCCGCTGCGGGGAACAGGATCGGCCTGACGCAGGCGGCCGTGAGCGCCCAGATGCAGCGGCTCGAAGCCGAGCTCGGCTTCGCGCTGTTCGACCGCAAGGGGCGCTCGGCGCACCTGAACAAGATGGGCCAGCAGATACTCCTGCAGGCACAGGAGCTGATCCGGCTTTACAACAACCTGGGCTCCACGACGCCCGGCCTGCCGGCAACGGTCCTGGTGAACATCGGCGCAATCGCCTCGGTGCAACGCTCGCTGCTGCCGGATGCACTGGCCAGGTTTCACCGGCAATGCCCGGAGTGCCGCACCCGGATCATTCCCGGGTTATCGATGGAGCTGGTCAATCAGGTCGACGCTGGCGAGATCGACATGGCGGCCATCATCCGCCCGCCTTTCTCGCTTCAGAGCGACTTGCGCTGGACGACGCTGGCCCGCGAGCCATATCGCCTGATCGTGCCGCGGGATATTCCAGGGGATGATTGGGCAGAACTGCTGTCCAGCCAGCCATTCATCCGCTACGACCGCTCGTCGTTCGGCGGCCGGCAGGTCGATCGCTTCCTGCGGCAGATGCACTTCACCCTGCGTGAAGTGAGCGAGCTCGATGAACTGGATGCAATCGTCAAGCTGGTTGCCAACGGCGTGGGCGCAGCCCTGGTGCCGCAGACCGCGGCCCACCGCCGCTGGCCTGCTGCGGTGCGTGCCGTGGATCTGGGACAACACACCTTCCACCGTGATATCGGGCTGGTGCATCGGGCGAAGCAGAACCTGAGCGAGCCGGTGAGGATACTGGCCCAGCTCATTGGCCAGCTGGCGCAGAAGCAGCCTGCGCAGTAGGCGAATTCTGGGGCAGTTGCAACAGCCCGGAACTCTTGTAGGGGCCAGCTTGCTGGCGAAAGGGCTAGTTTCGCGAGCAAGCTCGCTCCTACGGGGTTCAGGTTCGCCGGTCGACACCCGGCTACAGCTAACGCGGACATACCGGGGAAGTTGCGCCGTTGTCGCGATGGTCAAGCGCAGCGGCGCCCGACGGGGTGGCTGAACAGACAGGCCCACGGACCCGACGCCCCTCAGTTTCAGTAGTGAGCAAAATCGCTTCGCCGGTTGTCTCAGGATGCGCCGGGCCGCCTGCTGTTCTGGACGCAGGTTGGCGCGCCCGCTGAATCCTGGCGTCCCGAAACGAGGTTGTGCAATGAAGGTAGGTCCGCTACTGGGCATGTTCTTGGCTATCGCAGGCGTTGTCGGCACCACGGGAAGCGCCTTGGCCGACCATCGGCGGGACCGGGGCGACCGGGACTGGGTGGACGAGTACCGGGATGGCCCTTGCCGGGTCAGGGAAGTCTCCGACGATGGTGACTACCAGAAAGTGATCAGGTGTCCCGACGGGCGCGGCAAGACCTGGCGCCGTGGCCGTTGGGAACGCGATTTCCGCGATGGCCCCTGCCGGGTGCGGATCGAAGCCTCACGGGAGGTATACCGCAAGGAAGTGACATGCCGCGGGCGAGACTACGATTGAGGCGGCCGGGCCAAAACTCGTCAATCGAACACGGCGAACCACTCGCCCGCCTCCATGGCCTACCCTTTAACTGCGGGCGAATGGAGGTAGGGCCATGTACCAACCGATCAACGCGGTGGTGATCATGGGCGTTGCCGGATGCGGCAAGTCGGCCGTTGGGCGGGCTTTGGAGCTGCGCTGCGGAGCGCGGCTGATCGAGGGCGATGCCTTTCATTCCGACCGCAACATCAAGAAGATGAGCGCCGGCGAGCCCCTGACCGACAAGGACCGCGCCGGCTGGCTGCGCGCCCTGGAAAAGCAGCTGCGCCAGGCCTACGCCGCCGGTGAGCATTCAATACTCACCTGCTCGGCCCTCAAGCGCAGCTACCGCGAGGGCCTGCGCCAGGCCATGCCAGGGCTGGGGTTCGCCTACCTCCAGCTGTCTCCCGAGGCCGCTGCCGAGCGTATGGCCAGGCGCCGCGGGCACTTCATGCCAGCCAGCCTGCTGGACAGCCAGTTCGCCGATCTCGAGCCGCCCCTGGACGAACCGCTGACATTGGTGGTCGACGCCACCCAATCGGTGGACAGCCTGGCCAGGACCATCCATCAGTGGTGGCAGCAGCACGCGCCGGCCTGACTTCCCGGCCCCTGGCATCAAACCGGCATCATCCTGTCTTCATGCAAAAGCGCTTATGATTCAGCGCTTTGCCGTGGGTACAGGGACCAACCAATGCTGTCTTCCATGAAACGCTACAAGTCGCTGCTGTCCGGGGCCTTGGCGCGTTACTTCCCTCGAACCACCGAGTACCTGCGCGCCGAGAGCGAAGCGGCTGCGCAACTGAAGAAGCCCAAGCCTCGGGCGAAGAAGGCCGCCACCGGCAAGGCCAGGACGAGCAGTGCGAAGAAATCCGCCGGCGAGGGACCCGCCAAGCCCCGCAAGCCTGCCGTAGAGGGTATCTACAGCGGCGCGCAGATGCGCGTCGATGACGCGCAGGTCGAGGCCATGCGCGAACGCGTCGGCCAGGCCGTCGCCGCCGGGGTGGTCAGCCCGCCGTCCGACGAGCAGTGGGCGATGATCCTCAGCCGCGCCCCGCTCACCCGCATCTTCGCCGGCGCCGGCTCCGGCAAGTCCACCACCCTGGTCCTGCGGGTGGTGTTCATGCTCTGCCACATGGGCACGGCGCCGGAGCGGCTTACGGTCATTTCCTTCACCAATGCGTCCTGCGCCCAGCTGCGTGAGCAGTTGCTGAAGGTCCTGGCGTTCTGGCAGTTCCCCTTCGACGCCGCCCAGGCACGCCAGTGCGTGCGCACCTTCCATTCGGCCATGGGCACCCTGGCCAAGGAAGTGCTGAACAACCCGCGCTGGTTCGAGCAGCTGGACGATGCCGGCGCCGGCGAACTGGACAACCCACTGCTCGCCGGCCGCCTGCGCCCGGCCCAGCAACGCCTGCTGCAACAGGCCTACCAGGCCTGCTACGCCGCCGAGGCGGATTTTCGCGAGAAGGTGCACAGGCTGCTGGACCTGCCTGCCCTCCCCGAACCCGCCGAAGGCAAGCCGGCCCGGATACCCAAGGCACCGCAGGATGGGTTCAAGCTGGCTGGCGAGTTCACCCCGGTGCCGCTGTTCGAGGCCTTCCACATGCAGGCCGGCTTCATGGAGAGCATCGGTATCCGCCTCGACCGGCTGCAGGCCCGCGAACTGAACTGCTCGGCGCGGGAGCGCACCTTCGTCGAGGCCCTGGTGCAGTTCTGGAAGCACTTCGAAGCGCTGCTCCAGCAACAGGGGCTGATGACCTTCAACGCCGCCTTCCAGCGCCTCGGCCAGATCCTGCCCAACGGCGATGGCGTACCCGCCCAGGCCCTGGCGCCCTTCAACCACCTGCTGATCGATGAGTTCCAGGACGTCTCGCCGCAGATCGTCCAGTGGCTGCAGGCCCTGCACCGTGGCCTGGCGCGCAAGGGCGAAGCGGTCAGCCTGATGGCCATCGGCGACGACTGGCAGTCCATCTATGGCTGGCGCGGCAGCTCGCCGGAGCTGTTCATGGACTTCGACAAGCATTTCCCCAGCAAGGGCAAGACGAAGAAAAGTGCAGTGCTGATGCTGGAAACCAATTACCGCTCCATCGAGCCGGTGCTGCGCGACGGCGAGGCGGTACTGGCCGGGGTCGCCTTCAAGCAGGCCAAGACCAGCAAGGCGTTCAAGGCCATGCAGCCAGGCGACCACGGGGTGAAGCTGGTCAACCGCTTCGACCTGAAGACGCGCCTTCCGGAACTGACCAAGGAAATCCAGGCCCAGTGCGAGCACGTTGCCGCGCGGCCCAACGCCGACCGCAACGCAGTGCTGCTGCTCAGCCGCCGCAACGAGCCGCTGCGGCAGATCCAGGCGCAACTGGACCCGAAGCTGCCAGTGCGCGCCTACAGCATCCACCGCGCCAAGGGCTTGCAGGCGGAAGTGGCGGTCATAGTCGACGACTGCACGCCGCCGGAGAAACACCCGCTGCGCAACGCGCTCTACGCCCACTCCGGCTTCTTCCGCAACAGCTACGACCAGGCCATGCAGGACGAAAGCCTGCGCCTGGCCTACGTGGCCATCACCCGCGGCGTCAGCCGGGTGATCTGGTACACCAGCAAGGTGCAGGGCGCGACCCAGGTGTTTGCAAGCCGGGCGTAGGGCGAAAGGCTTCCTGTAGGGGCGATTTCAATCGCCAAGCAGACCGCAGGTCTGCCCTGATAGCTTGAAAGGGGCCGCTGCGCTGCCCTTGGCGAATGAATTCGCCCCCACAATCTGGTGCGCACGGCGCACCCTACGGGCGAATGGCTCAACCCTAGGGTGCGCTGTGCGCACCGACTGCAATCGATCAGGCGCGCCGCGCGGCCAGCAGGTCCAGGGCGACGTCGACGATCATGTCTTCCTGGCCGCCGACCATCCGCCGCTCGCCCAGCTCGACCAGGATGTCGAGGGTCTTCAGCCCGTACTTGGCCGCCGCCACCTCGGCGTGGCGCAGGAAGCTGGAATACACGCCGGCATAGCCGAGGCCGAGGGTCTCGCGGTCGACCCGCACCGGGCGGTCCTGCAGCGGCCGCACCAGGTCGTCGGCGGCGTCCATCAGCCGGTAGAGGTCGGTGCCGTGATTCCAACCCAACCGTTCAGCGGCGGCGATAAACACCTCCAGCGGCGCATTCCCCGCGCCGGCGCCCATGCCGGCCAGGCTGGCATCGATGCGGTCGCAGCCTTCTTCCACGGCGACAATGGAGTTGGCCACGCCGAGGCTGAGGTTGTCGTGGGCGTGCATGCCGGTCTGGGTCTCGGGCTTGAGGGTCGCCTTAAAGGCGCGCATGCGCTCGCGGATGTCCTGCATGTTCATGGCGCCACCGGAGTCGGCCATGTAGATGCACTGGGCGCCGTAGCTTTCCATCAGCTTGCCTTGGCGGGCCAGTTCCTCGGCCGGGAGCATATGGCTCATCATCAGGAAGCCGACGGTGTCCATGCCCAGCGAACGGGCGTATTCGATGTGCTGCTTCGCCACATCCGCCTCGCTGCAGTGGGTCGCCACCCGCACGCTGCGAGCGCCGGCCTCATAGGCCGCCTTGAGGTCATGCACCGTGCCGATGCCCGGCAGCAGCAGCACGGTGAGGCGGGCGTGCTCGATGACCTCCGCCGCCGCTTCGATCCACTCCAGATCGGTATGCGCGCCAAAGCCGTAGTTGAAGCTGGAACCCTGCAGGCCGTCGCCGTGGGTGACTTCGATGGCATCGACCCTGGCCTGATCGAGGGCGCGGGCGATGGCCTGTACCTGCTCGATCGAATACTGGTGGCGGATCGCGTGGCTGCCGTCGCGCAGGGTCACGTCGGAGATATAGAGTTTCTTGCCGTTCATGCCTGGTCTCCTCGGGCATTGCGCAGCGACTGGGCCATGCGCTCGGCGGTGGCCAGCGCGGCGGAGGTCATGATGTCGAGGTTGCCGGCATAGCTCGGCAGGTAGTGGGCGGCGCCTTCCACTTCGAGGAACACCGAAGTCTTCAGTCCCGAGAAGCGGCCGTGGCCGGGGATGTGCAGCGGTGCGGACTCGGGGATCACATCGAACTGCACCCGCTGCTTCAGGCGATAGCCGGGGACATAGGCCTGCACGGCGGCGGCCATCTCTTCGATGCTCGCCTCCACCTGGGCCTGGTCGGCGGCCTCGCTGAGGACGAACACGGTGTCGCGCATCATCAGCGGCGGCTCGGCCGGGTTCATGATGATGATCGCCTTGCCCTTGGCCGCGCCGCCGATCACTTCGATCGCCTTCGAGGTGGTCTCGGTGAACTCATCGATATTGGCGCGGGTGCCGGGACCGGCGGACTTGCTGGCGATGGAGGCGATGATCTCGGCGTAGTGCACCTTGGCCACCCGCGACACGGCGGCAACCATCGGGATGGTGGCCTGGCCACCGCAGGTGACCATGTTCACGTTGGTCGCGGCCAGGTGCTGCTCCAGGTT
This sequence comes from Pseudomonas sp. BN417, assembly GCF_029871205.1. Taxonomy (GTDB): domain Bacteria; phylum Pseudomonadota; class Gammaproteobacteria; order Pseudomonadales; family Pseudomonadaceae; genus Metapseudomonas. The sequence goes on from NZ_SSOJ01000128.1 coordinate 74,940, forward strand.
GACCACCGGCACGCAATACGGACCGATTGCGGCCGGGGTCAGGTCGATCACACGAAGACCGGGCTTGTGGCCCCGCAGCAAGGCGTCATTCTTCACGTGCGCCGACGCACTGGTGGCATCGAAGACGAAGTCGATCTCGTCGAAGATCGGCAGGCGGGTCAGGCCCTCCACGCCTTCATGGGTAGTGGCCACGCCCAGTCGTGCTGCGCGGGCCAGACCGTCGGACGCCGGGTCGATGCCGACCATGGCGCCCATT